>CAZCBE010000059.1:0-41174 GCA_964496695.1 uncultured Klebsiella sp. | reverse complement strand
TGCCCACAACCCTTTCCGCAAAGCGACCCTTTTTCCATTTCGGAGTTCGGGCTTAGCCCGTCAGACCCCGAGGGACGCCCCGTTGGCGCGCAATTTCGCTGTTGGTCAACTCGGCCAGAAGGAGTTTCACCGCTGCAGCCGTCGCTTTTCCAAGGCCACATGATCGGGTCATTTCGGGCTTTCGCCCTAGGTCAATTTGGGTGCCGGCGGAACAAAAGCTGAATGCCGTGGACCCCTGAATCAGAGGGCCAGACGGAATTTTGGCAGGAAAATCAAGGGTGGAAAGCCCTCCTTCTCCACCTCACTCCATCGCTCCGATGCCCTCCCCTCAAGTCAGCGGCGTGGCAGTCCCGCTCAGGGACTTGCGGACGATCTTCTTCACTGTCTCCAGGTTCTTCGTCAGCTCGTAGGTGGCCTTGAGCAGTTCGTCCTGCGCGGCCTGATTGTTCAGCGCGCGGATGGCCGGCTGGAGTTTCAACGTCGCCTTCGACATCTCGTCGCAGGTCTGCTTGATCGAGTCAGCGGCTTCAGTGGGGGTCATGGGAGTTCGGATTAGTGCGGGTCAGTGCCGGTTAGTGGTTGCCAACGCGGCTCAGGAAAACCGGTCTTCCGTCCACGGATCAGCCGTGTTCGAGTAGCCGCGCACCTCCCAGAAGCCCAGGATGTCGCGGTCGAGGAACGTGATTTCCCGCACCCACTTCGCCCCCTTCCACGCATAGCGCTTGGGCACGATGACCCGGGCCGGGCCACCATGGTCCACCGGCAGCGGCTGGCCGTTCCACGAATGCGCGATGAGCACGTCGTCATCGAGACACACGTCCAACGGGTTGTTCGTGGAGTAGCCGTCATGGCTCTTGAAGAAGACGTGGGTGGCGGAGGCCTTGGGCTTGACGAGGTCGGCAAGGGTGAAGAACGCCACACCGGTGAACGCCATGTCGAACTGGCTCCAAGTCGTGACACAGTGGAAGTCGCTCGTGTCTGAAAATTGCGGCAGGCCCATGAACTGCTCCCAGCCCAGCGTGACCGGATTTTCGACGTGCCCATGAATCTTCAACTGCCACTTGTCCACTGGCACCTCCGGGTGATTTCCCAGATCGAGCACGGGGAAGTTATGAACCTGCCGCTGGCCCAGTGGGAGCCGGTCGGCGGAGCGCACCACTGGCTTTTCCTGGCCCGCCATCTTGCGCGCCCAGCGTTCCTTCCGTGCAATGTAATCGTCGTTCATCAGCCGGCGAACCGTGCGGCGGGGCAGGGGGAATTGCAAGTGTCCGCCGGCCAGCCGGTGGGGCGCATCTTGGCACTGCCCCCGCACGACGGCGGAGCGCGGCCCGCTGGGCCGCAGCGGCTGGCAGCAGGGAAAGGCTTGGGAAACTCCGCAGCCCGTTCTGCAGGGTTGCCGCTGCGGCCCGGAGTGCCGCGCTCCGGGGGCAGTGCGCGGATGTGCCCCAACCGGTGTCATCCATTTGGATGACACGAGTGTCATCCGTTTTACAGCTTGGTGGGATATTAACGCCCGTGCAACGTAGCGGCAGTTGACCTGCGCGGCATGTGATGGACGGCACCCGGAGCCGGGGTTGCGGTTTTGCTGCTGATAGGATAAACTGCGCCACCCTTGCAGAGCTGATGCGGTCAGGAGCCAGACCGCATTCCGATGCGCTGGCGTGTGGGCTGTAGCTAGACACCACGGCATGAAGCCGCTGTCCATCAAAGTAAAATTGTTCGGGGCCGTCGGCCTCGCACTGGCAATCCTTACCGCAACGGCCTTCGCGTCGTGGCGCAGCCTGAAGACCCTGCTTGCCGAGCAGGAATGGGTGACCCACACGGAGACGGTGATCGCCGCCATTGAGCGGCTGCTGGTCGAAACTCTGGAGATGCAGACCGGCGCCCGTGGGTTCGTCATCACCGGCGAGGAGGATTTTCTCAAAACATCCGTCGCTGCGCAGGCCGCGCTGCCTCGGCAACTGGCCACCTTGCGCGAATTGACCCGTGACAACCCTGCTCAACTCCAGCGCCTGGCCGATCTGGAAAAGCTGATCGCCCGGCGCACCGACCTGGTCAACCAGTTGGTTCGCCTCCGCCGGGAGCGGGGCTTGGACGTGGCCTTGCTGTCGCCCATGGTCATCCAGGGCCGCGAGACGATGGAGCACATCCGCCTGCTGGTCGCGGAGATGCGGCAGGTGGAGCAGTCGCTGTTGCAGGAGCGCAACGCCGCCTCCCGGACCGGTGCCCAGCGGACCATGGGGATCATTTTTCTCGGCAGTGCGGCGGGCTTTGCCCTCGTGGGGGTGGCGAACTACAAGAGCTACGCCGAGATCAAAGCCCGCCAGCAAGCCGAGGCGGTGGCCCGCCGGGCCGCCGACGAGGTGGAAGATCTCTACAACAACGCCCCGTGCGGCTATTGCTCGGTGGACAAGGACGGGCGGGTCATCGCCATGAACAGCACCGAGCTGGCCATGCTCGGTTGGCGGCGGGAAGAGGTGGTTGGCCGCAAGCATATCACCGAGCTGCTGACCCCCGCTAGTCAAGCCATCTTCCACCGGGAGTTCCCCGCGTTCGTCCGCACCGGTCATATGGTGGATCTGGAGTTCGACTTTGTCCGGCGGGATGGCTCCACCTTCACTGGGCTGCTGAGCGCCACGGCCATCAAGGACGCGGACGGCAATTTCGTCCGCAGCCGGTCCACCACCGTGGACATTACGGACCGCAAGCTGGCGGAGGCGGAACGGGATCGTTTCTTTACCATTTCCTTGGACCTGCTGTGCATTGCCAGTGGCGATGGCTACTTCAAGCGGGTCAGCCCCGCGGTCACCGACATTTTGGGCTGGACCCCGGAGGAGTTCATGGCGCAGCCCTTCATGGAATTGATCCACCCCGACGACCGCACCGCTTCACAGGCCGAGGTGGAGCGACAGCTCGTCCGAGGGGAGAAGGTGCTGCAATTTGAGGACCGTTTCCGGCACAAGGACGGTTCCTGGCGGGTGCTGTCCTGGCGTTCGGTCCCGCAGCCCGGCGGACTCATGTATGCCACCGCGCGCGATGTGACCGAGCGCAAGCAGATGGAGGAGCGATTGCGCAGCTTCAATCTGGAACTGGAGCAGCGTGTGGCCGAGCGCACCGCCGAACTCTCCCGGGTCAACGGGCGGTTGAAAACAGCCGCCACCCGGCTGGCCAACAGCAATCGGGAGCTACAGGACTTCGCCTTCGTCGCCTCCCATGACCTGCAGGAGCCGCTGCGCAAGATCCAGGCGTTCAGCGACCGGCTGAAGTCCCGCTGCGGACCGGCCTTCGATGCCACGGGCAGCGATTACATGGAGCGCATGCTCGGCGCCGCCGGGCGGATGCGCCGGCTGATTGACGATCTGCTCATGTTTTCCCGCGTGACCTCGAAGGCCAAGCCCTTCGAGCCCGTGGATCTCGCCCAGGTAGCCCGCGAGGTGGTTTCCGACTTGGAAATCCGGCTGGAGCAGGTCGGAGCCCGCGTGGATCTTGGACCCTTGCCGACCCTCGACGCCGACGCCACGCAGATGCGTCAGCTCCTGCAGAATCTGATCGGCAATGCCCTCAAGTTCCGCCGGCCGGAGGCACCGCCGGTCGTGACCGTCACGGGCGAGCAACGTGACGGCCAGTTGCGGCTGTCGGTGGCCGACAACGGCATCGGTTTCGAGGAGAAATACGCAGATCGCATCTTCCAGGTCTTCCAGCGGCTGCACGGACGGGGCGAATACGAAGGTAGCGGCATCGGTCTGGCCGTGTGCCGGAAAATTGCCGAACGGCACGGCGGCGTCATCACCGTGCGCAGCACCCCGGGCGTTGGCTCAACTTTTACCATCAACCTGCCGATGCGGCAGGCACAACCTGTTGCCGAACATGAACCATCCGCCTAAATCCATCCACCTGCTGATGGCCGATGACGACGCCGACGACCGTCAGATGACGAAGGAGGCGCTGGAGGAGAGCCGCCTCCTCAATGAAATCGGTTTTGTGGAGGACGGCGAGCAGTTGATGGATTACCTGCACCACCGGGGCAAGTATGCCGGCGGCGCGCCCCGCCCGGACTTGATCCTGCTGGATCTGAACATGCCGCGCAAAGACGGGCGTGAGGCGCTGGCGGAAATCAAGGGCGATCCCAATTTGCGGCAGATCCCCGTCGTGGTGCTGACCACCTCCAAGGCGGAGGAAGACATTTTCCGCAGCTACGACCTCGGCGTGAATTCCTACGTCACCAAGCCGGTGACCTTTCAAGGCCTGGTCGAGGTGATGCGCGGGCTGGGATGCTACTGGGTGCAGCTCGTGCAGTTGCCGCCTGAATCGCGGGAGGTCAGGCGATGACTCCGGGCGTCATCCGCGTGCTGCTGGTCGAAGACGATCAGGACGATTTCGTCCTGTTCGCCGATCTGCTGCGCGAGACCAACCGCCGCCAGCACGTCGTGGACTGGGCGCCGACCTACGATGCCGCGCTCCGTTCCATTGCCCGGGGCAACTACGATGTCTGCGTGGTGGACTACCGCCTGGGCGCGCACACGGGCATGGAGATCCTCCGCGAGGTCTGCAACCTGGGCAAAAACCTGCCGGTGATCCTGCTCACGGGGCAGGGGGATGAGGTGGTGGACGAGGAGGCCATGCGGAGCGGAGCGGCGGACTATCTCACCAAGGACACCCTGACCGGGCCCATGCTGGAGCGCACCATCCGCCACGCGCTCGAACGGCGCTGGGCCGCGGAACGGCTGCTGGAGAGCGAATCGCGCTTCCACGCCTTCATGGGCCACACGCCCGCCGCCGCCTTCATCAAGGACGAACTGGGCCGCTATGTTTATCGGAACAAGCGCTTCGAGGAACTGCTCGGCTTGAAGGCGGACGCGCACCTGAAGACCGACCTTGAGCTGCTGCCCGAGGACACTGCCCGCACGCTGCGGGAGGCGGACGCCCGCGTGCTGATCAACGGCCAGCCCGCCACGGCCGTGGAGGAGTTTCTCACCCCCTCCGGCAGCAAGCACCACTGGCTCGTCTCGCGCTTCCCGATGAAGGACGCCCTCGGCAGCCGGCTGCTTGGCGGCGTGGCGGTGGAGATCACCGACCGTATCCTCGCCGAACAGGCGCTGGCCACCGAGCGTGAACTGCTCCAGGCCGTGCTGGACAACGCCCAGGCCGGCATCGCCGCCTGCGATGCCCAGGGCCGCATCACGCTCTTCAACCGGGTCATGCAGGAATTCATCGGCAAACCCCCACGCGGGGGGTCGCTGGAGTCCTGGTGCGACGGCTTGAGGCTCACGACGCCGGACACGCACAGCCCGCTCCGCTCCGAGTCCTTCCCGCTGTTCCGCGCCCTGAACGGGGAGCCGGTGCGCAATTTTGAAATGCTGGTCCCCGGTGTCTCCGGGACCGCCAGCGCGTTGCTGGTCAACGCCCAGCCCATCGCCGACGAGCAGGGAGCGAGGCAGGGTGCCGTGATGGTGGCCCACGACATCACGGCGCGCCGCCAGTCCGAGCAGCAGATCCGCCAGCAGGCCGCCTTGCTGGACGCCGCCACCGATGCCATCATCGTGCGCGATGCGGACAACCGCATCACCTACTGGAACCAGGGTGCGGAACGGCTCTATGGCTGGACCCGGGCGGAGGCGCAGGGCCGGGCCGCGCATGAGCTGCTCCAGATCAACCCCACCGAATTGCAGGCCATCCTGCATGCGCTGCACCAGACCGCCGACTGGGCCGGCGAGCTGCGTCAGAAGACCAAGGACGGCCGCGAAGTCATCGTCCAAAGTCATTGGACCCTGGTGCGGGGAACGAACGGCGAGCCGCCGCTGACCCTGTGCATCAACACCGACATCACGGAGAAGAAGAAGATCGAGGCGCAGTATTTCCGCGCCCAGCGCATGGAGAGCATCGGCACCCTGGCCGGCGGCATCGCGCACGATCTCAACAACATTCTCGCGCCCATGCTCATGGCCTCGCAGATCCTGCGCATGCAACTGGGCAAGAGCGATTGCACGGACCTGATTGATTCCCTCGAATCCAGCGCCCAGCGGGGCGCGAATCTGGTGCGCCAGGTGCTCACCTTTGCGCGCGGGGCGGAAGGGGAAAAGTGCGAGGTCCAGCTCCGGCATCTCATCAAGGAGATGCACCGGATGATCCGTGAGATGCTGCCGCGCAACATTGAGGTGCGGCTGGAGTATGGCCCCGAGCTGATGCCCGTCATGGGCGACGCCACGCAGATTGACCAGGTGCTCATGAACCTGTGCGTGAACGCGCGCGATGCCATGCCCGACGGTGGCCGGCTCGACATCCAGGCGGAGAACATTGTTTTCAAGGCCGCGGACCTGGCCGCCCACCCCGGCGCCAAGCCCGGCCCCTATGTCTCCATCACCGTGGCCGACACCGGGGTCGGCATCCCGGCGGAGATTCTCGAGCGCATCTTCGAACCCTTTTTCACCACCAAGGACCAGGGCAAGGGCACCGGCCTCGGGCTGGCCACCGTGGCCGGCATCGTGAAGGGCCACGGCGGGTTCATGAATGTTTACAGTGAGGTGGGCAACGGCACGCGTTTCCGGGTTTATCTGCCCGCCACGACCGCCGCGATTGCTCCCCCGACTGCCCCCAAGCCGGCCGAAATCCCGCGTGGCAATGGCGAATGCATCCTGGTCGTGGACGACGAGCAGCCCATCCTCGAACTCATCAAGCGGACGCTCACCAGCTTCAACTATCGGGCGCTCACCGCCCGCGACGGCACGGATGCCCTGACACTCTTCATCCAGCACCATGATTCCGTGAAGCTCGTCATCACCGACATGATGATGCCCAAGCTGGCCGGTGCGGCGCTCATGCGCGCCATCAACAACCTGAAGCCCGAAGTCCCCTTCATCGCGGTCAGCGGCCTCGCGCACAACGAGAAGACCGCCCACGCCGCCACCGAGGGCTACAGCGCCTTCCTCGCCAAGCCCTTCACCGCCGAGGCCCTCCTGCGGACCGTGGCCAAGACCCTGAACGTCACCCGCCCGCCCGCCGCAACCGTCGCGGACGGGCCATGAAACGAGGGGCGCAGCTCAGATTCCTGCAGAGTTGCCGGCACAGACTTCGAACACTCCGGAGGGGTGTCACATGAATAGCCGTGGGTGAAACCCATGGAGAATGGTTTACCGTCTCGACCTTGAAAAGTCAGATGAGTGCGCTCACCAAGTGCCGTTGCGTTCAACCCGGGCTATGGAGTCGAGTCGCCAGAAACTGTAGCGGAGACCTGCGGTCCGCTGTTTCACCGCCTTGCTGTCGTCAGACCGCGCTGCATGCTTCAGAAAAGCGCGGTCATCTGCGGACTGCAACCCCGCGACCCAGCAAGATCCAAGTCTGCGCTACGAGCACAGCCCGCCCGGCGAGACGCGCCAACGCCGGACTTTTCCCTTCCCATCAGGAGCATCGCCGGTATCTTCATCCGGTCGCTGCATTCGCAGCGGTCCGATTCGTTCGTCTCTCCACCCGGCAGAGCAGGGCAGGGGAGAGGAGTCGGCTGAGAGCGAGATTCAGCGCAGAATTGGGATTAAGAGTAAGATTTGAACTGATGGACGCGGCACACATACGCAATTTCAGCATCATCGCCCACATTGACCACGGGAAGACGACGCTTTCCGACCGGTTGCTGCACCGCACCGGCACGGTCGCCACGCGGGACATGGAGGACCAGCTCCTGGACGCCATGGACCTCGAACGTGAGCGGGGCATCACCATCAAGGCCCACCCGGTCACGATGTATTACAAGGCCAAGAACGGGGAGGAGTATGAGCTGAACCTCATTGATACTCCGGGCCATGTGGACTTTGCCTACGAGGTCTCGCGGTCGCTTTCCGCATGTGAGGGCGCGCTGCTCATCGTGGACGCGGCGCAGGGCGTCGAGGCGCAGACGGTGGCGAACGTCCACCTGGCGATGAAGCAGAACCTCACGATCATCCCGGTGATCAACAAGATTGACCTGCCGCACGCCAACATCCCGATGGCGAAGCAGCAGCTCGAAGACATCCTGGCGATCCCGGGCGAGTCCGCGATCCTGGCCAGCGCGAAGGAGGGCATCGGCATCGAGGACATCCTCGAAGCCATCGTCCACCGCATGCCCGCGCCGAAGCCGACGGACGTGCCATCGTTGCAGGGGCTGATCTTCGATTCGTTCTTCGACACCTACAAAGGCGTGGTGATCCTGGTGCGCGTGACCAACGGCGAGTTGAAGGCAGGCACGCAGGTGAAGCTCCTGCACTCCGGCAAGACGGTCGAGGTAAAGGAAGTTGGTTCCTTCCGGCCCAAGCCCTACGTCCGCGACAAGCTGACCGTCGGTGAGACCGGCTACTTCACGGCGAACATCAAGACGCCGCGCGAGGTGAAGGTGGGTGACACCATCACCGACCCGCGCCAGCCGGCCCCGGAACTGCCGGGCTTCCAGGAGATTCATCCGATGGTGTTCTCGGGCATCTACCCGATCAACACGGCGGACTACGAGAACTTGAAGGTGGCCATCGCCAAGCTTCAGCTCAACGACTCGGCGCTGACCTTCATGGCCGAGAGTTCCGCGGCGCTGGGATTCGGGCTGCGCTGCGGTTTTCTCGGCCTGCTGCACATGGAGATCGTGCAGGAGCGGCTGCGGCGCGAGTTCGACATGGACATCATCGCGACGTATCCGAGCGTGATTTATCAGGTGAAGATGACGGACGGGCGGGAGTTGCAGGTGGACAATCCCGCGTTCCTGCCGGATGTGACTTACATCGAGCACATCATGGAGCCGATGGTGAAGGCGTTTGCCATCTGCCCGAACGAAAACATCGGGGACATCATGGGCCTCATCAAGGAGAAGCGCGGCGAGATCTACAACACGGAGACGCTCGACACCCGCCGCGTGATGCTCACGGCCAAGATGCCGATGAACGAAATCCTCATTGATTTCCATGACCGCATCAAATCCATCACGCGCGGCTACGGCTCGATGGATTACGAGCCGATCGGCTACGAGATCAGCGACATGGTGAAGCTGGACATGCTGGTGAACGCCGAGGTGATGGATGCGTTCTCCTGCCTGGTGCATCGCGAGAAGGCGGAGTCCCGGGGCCGCGCCCTGGCCGCGAAGCTGAAGGAAGTCATTCCCAAGCAACAGTTCGCCATCGCCATCCAGGCGGCCATCGGCGGCAAGATCGTCGCGCGTGAAACCGTCGGTGCCATGCACAAGGACGTGACGGCGAAGTGCTACGGCGGCGACATCAGCCGCAAGCGCAAGCTGCTCGAGAAGCAGAAGGAAGGCAAAAAGCGCATGAAGATGTTCGGCACAGTGAACATCCCGCAGGAGGCGTTTATCGAGGTGCTGAAGTCGTGAGGAAGTGCGAAGACGTGTGACAAAGTTGAACCTGAACGTGTTGCGTGTTGCGTGTTGCGTGTCTCCGAGCGGTGGCAGAACGTCCCCGGTTAGCAACACGCAACACGCAACACGCAGCACCTCAACGGAGCAGACCAACCCATGAGCCTCCTCCTCCAATGGTTCCTCTCCGGCACCGTCCGCCACGCGCTGGACCTGCGGAAGCATGTGCTGGGAATCGTCTCGGCGCAGCGGGATATTCTGGAGCCGGACAAGATTGCGGCCATTGAGGAAGCGTGCGCCAAGCTGCGGGCGGCGGTCGTGGCCAAGGCGGACAAGGCCGCGCTGACGGCCGAGATGACGAATGTCGAGACCGTTGCGAACAAGTGGCTCAAGCCCTATCCACATGCAAGCTGGCGCGAGAACGTGGAGGTCTTGCTGGTGGCCATTGCCGTGGCCATGGCGATCCGCACGTTCTTCCTACAGCCCTTCAAGATTCCCACCGGCTCGATGCAGCCGACGCTTTACGGCATCACGCACCAAAGCTTCCGGAACCAGCCCGAGGTGAAGTTTCCTGGTGGCATGGATGAGTTTGTGGATTCCTGGTTTCGCGGGGTCACTTACTACCATGTGGTCTGCGAGGAGGACGGTGAACTGCGAGGGATTGAACCTGTCGAGCGAATCTTGCCGTTCATACCCAAGATCGGCTCGCTTCAGCGGCAGCGCTTCCAAGTTGGATCGAAGGCTTACACAGTTTATTTTCCTCCCGACCAACTGTTTGGCGGAGTGAATCGAGGAGGCCTGTTCCCGGGCCAGCGGTTCCGCAAAGGCGAGGACATCATCAAGCTCAAGGTGATCAGCGGCGATCACTTGTTCGTGGACCGCCTCTCCTACAACTTCCGCCGCCCGGAACGGGGTGAGATCATCGTCTTCGAGACGAAGGGAATTCCGACGCTCCCGCAGGACCAGTTTTACATCAAGCGCATGGTCGCGATGGGTGGTGAGCGGGTCCGCCTCGGCGATGACCGGCACCTGCGGATCAACGAGCAGCGGCTCGACGCCAGCACGCCCCGGTTTGAGAACGTCTATCACCTGACCGGCCCGCCGCGCGACAGCGAGTTTTCCGGCCATGTGAACGAAAAGGTTGCCCGGGATAACAACCGCACGCTGGCCCCGTTGTTCGAGGACGAGAAGCAGGAGTTTCGTGTCCGGCCCAAGCACTACATCGTCATGGGCGACAACACGATGAACAGCCTGGATTCGCGGGCCTGGGGAGATTTCCCGCAGGAAAATGTCATCGGCAAGTCCGCCTTTGTTTACTGGCCCTTCATGAGCCAGGGCGAGCGCCCCGGCCGGTTCGGCTGGTCGCATCGGTAAGCGTCTTTGCCTGGCCGCGGCAGGCTGGCACCTGGAACTGACTACGGCTCAGTGAATTCCGCCGACCCAAGTCAGCCGGTCCGTCCCTCGCGTTACGGTGCGGTCATCGTCGTCCTCAGCGCGCTGGTGATGCTGGCGACGCTCCCGGGCCGCACGCATGGCCTTGGTCTCATCACCGAGCCGCTGCTCAAGGAACTGCAACTGGACCGCGTCGCCTTTGCGAACATCAACCTCTGGGCGACGCTGCTGGGTGCGACGTTCTGCCTGCCCGTGGGCTGGGCGATTGACCGCTTCGGAGTGCGGCGGGTGACGGTTGCAATGCTGCTCGCCACGGGTGCGAGCGCGTGGGCGGTTGGGTTTTCCACCGGAGCTTTCCTGCCGCTGCTGGTCATCGTCACGCTCACGCGCGGGTTTGGCCAGAGCGCGCTCTCAGTGTGCAGCATCACGGCGGTCGGCAAGTGGTTCACGCACCGCCCCGGTCCGGCGATGGGGGTGTTTGCGTTCCTCATGGGGCTGATGTTCGCGACGGCGTTTGGTGTCGTCGGCAAGGCGGTCCGGGAGCAAGGCTGGCGGGTGGCGTGGCTGGCAGTCGCCGGGGCGCTGGTCTTCGTCGTCGCCCCGCTGGTGCTGCTTTTTCTGCGCGATGCCCCGAAGGTGGAATCAGCCGCTCCGGAAGCACAGCCGGCCTCAGGCACCACGCTGCAGGCCGCCTTGCGGACGCCGGTCTTCTGGGTGTTCGCCGGCGGGACGGCGCTCTACGGACTCGTCTCATCCGGCCTCGGCCTCTTTCAACAGGCGGTGCTGGCGGAGCGCGGCTTCGACCAGAAGACCTACCACTCACTGCTGGTGGGCACGAGCCTCCTGAGCCTGGTTTCCCAGCTCACCTGCAGCTGGCTCTCGCTGCGGATCGCCATCGGTCGCCTGACCGGAGCGGCGTTGTTCCTCTACGCGGTGGCACTGGCTTGGCTGCCGTTCGTGGGCAGCCGGCTGGAACTGTGGAGCTTCGCCGCGCTGATGGGGGCGGCGGGCGGCATTGTCACCGTGGTCTTCTTCGCCGTGTGGAGCCAGGCGTTTGGCGGTGCGCAGCTCGGTCGCATTCAGGCGGCGGCCCAGATGGTCACGGTCCTGGCGTCGGCGGTGGGGCCGCTGATCTTTGCCAAGTGCCACGCTGCCACGGGTTCCTATTCGCCGGTGCTCTTCGCGCTGGCACCGATTGTCTTCCTGTTTGCCGTGGCCGCGTGGCGCGTGAAGCTGCCGGCCACGGTTGCGACGGCGTGAGGCATGCCGTGGGGGACCGCTGTCAGGAACCATGGAAAACGCAGAAGGGGAAGGATGGGCGTATCTGCACCGCCCTCGCTCGGGCAAGCGAAGACGCTTGCGGCACCGCTGGCCGCAGGCTGGCGCTACGAGAAGGCGGCGGTCGAGACAATGGAGTGGACATATTCCAGTCAGGGCATAAAATTGCCACTGCAACCTGTGCAAACTGCCCACCGTATGAAATCAGCCTTGCCCCTCATCTTCGCTCTCGGCCTGCTCGCAGGTCAACGTGCCCCGGCCCAAGACAGCAAGCCTGTTGCGCCGGACAAAGCCGCCACTGCGGCGAAAGCCGAACCGAAGCCGTGGGCGGCGAACCCGGAGGATCGGTTCAAGGAATTGTTCACGAAGTGCTATCTGTCCGGCCGCTGGGCCCCATTGAAGGATGGCAAGCTGGGCGAGGAGAAGGGCGGGGACAAATACAACATCGTCAGCGTCACGAAGGGCAAAGGTGAAGGCTGGATCATCCACGCGAAGATGAAGTATCGCGGTCAGGAGTTCGTTCTGCCGATCCCCGTGACGGTGAAGTTTGCTGGCGACACGACGCTGCTCATTGTGGACGACCTGACGTTCGCCTACGGCGGCATCTACTCCGCGCGCCTGCTGATTCATGGGCGGACCTACTCCGGTTCCTGGTCCGACGGACGCAGTGGCGGCATGCTCTACGGGGTCATCACCAACGAGGCGGAATAGGGCAGGGGAAGCACGCGACATCTGCAGATGCGTGGGGCGCAGATCAGGTTTTGAGCAGTGAACCTGAAGGGCACGGCGGGATGGCGCAGGCTTGCCCTTCGTAGCCGTTCACCCTCACCCCGGCCCTCTCCCGCTGGGCGAGGGAGACACTACGCCGCCCTCCTGCGTAATCGTAGCGTGCCCTTGCCAACCAGTGCGGACGGCGTCGCCCCCTCTCCCAGCGGGAGAGGGCCGGGGTGAGGGAGAGCGGCCACCCATTGCCCTGGCGAGACATGACGCCGGGCGCAGTGCTCAAAAGCTGAGATGCTTCCCAGATGCGCGAGGAACGGCATCCCGAATGGACAAACACGGATTGCTTTGCCATGCTTCGCACATGGCGAAGCAGAAGGTCGAAGCCGAACGGTGCGTCTCAATGCTCAAAGCCTTGGCCGATGAGCATCGCTGGGACATCGTTCGCACGCTGTTCGCCGAGTCGTTGAACGTCTCGCAGCTCGGCGAGCGGTTGAAGATGACCCAGCCCAACGTCTCCAAGCACCTGCGCATCCTGCGCGAGGCGGGCATCGTGGTGACCGAGCGGGTGGGCAAGGAAGTCCGCGGCACCATCGCGGAAGCGTTTCGTGCGGAACTGAGCCGGAGCAAGAACCGGCTGGATCTGGGCTGCTGCTCGTTCGACTTCAATTCTGCCCGCCGGTAACAGATCCACACAGGGCAGGGGACCCCGGTTTTGCATCACTAGGCTGCCCGTTCAACTCGGGACACGTCACGGCGCGGACTTAGGGCCCCAGGAGGATCGAACAGCCGATGGCTTTGGTGCTCGGCACGGCCACGGGTTTACCGGCTGCAATGGCGGTGAGGGCGGCGCGCAGGTCGTGCGTGGCAGGCTCCTTCAGCTTCTTGGTCGGCGTGGCATACAGATCATTGATGCGGCCTTGGTAGAGGATGCTCCCGTTGGCGGCGAGGACGACGGCTTCCGGCGTGGTTTTGGCCTTGGTCAGCTTGGCGAGCCGCTGCTGGGGGTCGAGCAAGACCGGAACTTTGATCGCCAGCGTCTCGACGTGCTTTTTCGCATCCGCCACCGTGAGGTCAGCATCCGCCTCGACGAGGAAGAATGAGAACCGGTCGTCAGACTCGGCGGCGATGCGGTTCACCTCCGGCGTGAAGGCGTTCGCCGTGGGACAGAACGGCGAGAGGAAGACCAGCACCACGGCCTTGCGACTGCCAACCTCAAGCGGGACATGCGTCCTGCCGTTGGAATCAGAAAGCGTGAGGGGCTGCTCCGCAGCAGGCAAGCCGACGGCGAGAAGCAGGAGAAAAAGGGCGAGCCGTTTCATGGTTCAATTACTTGGGCGGCAGCTTTTTGAGCCGTTTGATTTTGCCTTGGGCGATGTTGGCGAAGAGCAGTTCTCCGTCACGCGGGTCCAGACCGATGCCAGCAATCGCGGCGTCCTTGGCCAGCGTCTCCGCCTCCCACTGCGGCCCTTTCTCCCGCAAGGCGATGACGACCCCCGTGCCAAAATCCGCAAAGACATACGCCCCCTGCAACGCGGGCAGACCCTTGCCCCGATACACGACGCCGCCGGTGATGGAGATGCCCACCTTGCGCGGGTATTCATAAATCGGCGCAACGGGCTGGTAGCCGGCTGGTTCATTGGTCTTGCCCGGCCCCATGGGAAAGGGATGCATCGCCTCCCGGTAGCTCCAGCCGTAGTCGCCGCCCTTGGTGATGAGGTTCACTTCCTCGTAGAAATTCTGTCCCACGTCACCCGCAAACAGCCGTCCCGTCGGGGGATCAAAGGAGAACCGCCAGACGTTGCGCAAACCCGTCGCCCAAATCTCGGTGCGGACCGTCTGCGGATCAATGGGCTGGCCATGGTGGGAAGTTGCGCCGATGAAAGGGTTGTCAGCGGGGATCGAGTAAAAAGCTGCCCCAGAGGTGTCGCGAGCAATCCCCGGATGAGGATTTGGCGGCAGGCTGCCGGCCCGCCTGTTCACATCGAGGCGAAGAATCGCCGAATGAAAGCCCTTGTTAATAAAGCGCGACTGGTTGAACGTGTCACCCCCCGCGCCCCCGTCACCCACGCTGATGTAAAGATAGCCATCCGGCCCGAAATGCAGATCGCCGCCGTTATGGTTGCTGGCCGGGTCTTCCTGTGTCCAGAGCGGCTGCTCGGTCACTTTGTCCGCTCGATCCGGCTGGTCGGGCAGAGTCTCAAAGCGGGAGATGCGCTGGCACAGCTTGCCCCCCAGCTTCAAGCTGTAGTAAACGAAGAGGCGACGGCTCTTCGCATGATCCGGCGGGAAGGCCAGCCCCAGCACCCCGCATTCCCCGCCGGCCTCCAACTGGCCGTCACGCGGTGCCGTCAGATCGAGAAACACGGTCTTCTCAGCTTTGCCACTGTCCAAGCCAGTGATTGACTGGATGCGTCCGCTCTTCTCCACGACAAAAATGCGGCCACGGTCACCCGGGACGCTCACAATTCCGAGCGGTTGGTGGAACTTGAGGTCAGGAAAGGCGTCTTCCAGAAAATACGCCCAAGCGGCCGCACTGTTGGTGGCTGCAACGGGAGCGGAAGGGGGTGGAGTTTGCGCGGTCAAGGGACTGCACAATGACAAAAGGAGAGCACTGGCTTGAACCCCACGAAGGAGGGAATGAAGACCGGATCGCATGCTTGCTTGATTCAAGGATTATCCGCGCGGCTGAGCCGAAGCAAGAACCGGCTGGATTTTGCTGCGGTTCGTTTGGCTTCAATCCGCGCCGGGAGCAAGGTCAAAGAATTATTGGGGAAGACCGAATTTTTCTTGCGAGCGCGCGTCAACGTATTCCATTGCACGCATACATGAAGCCTGACGCTGCAGTCAACCGCCCCTTTTGGATTGCCTTTGCCACTCTGCTGGCCGCTGGTTTGGCAGCGTTGGCCGCACCGGCGGAGGTGCTGAAACTCAACGGCTCCACGACGGTCAACCTGCCGGTCGCGGAGGCGGCGGAGATCCTGCGCGCGGAGAAAAAACTGTCCATCCAGGTGGATACGCAGGGTGGGAGTGCGGGTGGCATCTCGATGCTGGGGGACGGACTGATCCAACTGGGCATGTCGTCGAAACCGTTGAGCAACGACGACCGGGCCAGGTATCCCAAGGTGAATTTCAAGCCCATCCACATCGGGGAAGATGCGGTGGCGATGATTGTGGCCAAGGACGTGTGGGACGGGGGAGTGCGTGCGCTGTCGAAGGCGCAGTTGCGCGACATCTACGAGGGGAAGATCAAGAACTGGAAGCAGGTCGGCGGGCCGGACCAGCGGCTCGTGTTCTTCAACAAGGAGCCGGGCCGGGGAACTTGGGAGGTGTTCACGCACTGGGTTTATGGTGACTCGAAGAAGTCACCGCCGGTGAACTTCCCCGAAGTGGGTGGCAACGAGGAAACCCGCAACAAGGTGGCCTCCACGCGCGGCGCGCTCTCCCAGCTCTCCGCCTCGTGGGCGGATGGGAAGCGGGTGTTCGCACTGGGCTTGAAGAACGAGGCCGGCGAGGTCGTGAGCCCGACCCCGGAGAACATCGCCGCGCACAAGTATCCGTTGAGCCGGTCGCTGTTTTTATTTTCCAATGGCGAGCCGGCGGGCACGGCCAAGATTTTAGTGGATTTCCTGCTCAGCGCACGCGGGCAGGAGCTGGTGCGTAAACACGGCTATCTCTCGCTGGACCAGCTCAAGTAGGTCGCGCTTGCCATCACTGCATCCAAACACCGCCCATGAATAGTCGCTCGTCCCTCGTCTCCACCCTGTGCCTGCTGGCGCTGCCCTTGGGCGCGCTTGCCTCGCCCAGCGGCCTGAACAACATCCCCACGGCCGACACCGCGCCCGACCTGGTGCCGGTGATTCAGGCCTACACCACGTTCGGCGCAGACCGGAAGCCGGACCACACGGCGGGCATGAAGATCGGCTTCGGCCCGTGGGACAAGGCGGCGTTTAACTCGCGCTTCGAGGCGGGCATTGACGGTCACTACGCGCCGGGCACCGCCGGACCCGCGGTGTTTTCAGCGAAGTATGCCGTGCAGCCTTGGGAAGCCGGTCCGTCCATCGGCCTGGGTTCTGCCAACATCGCCGTGGACAGCGCCGACCGCGCACGGGCCGGGCAGCCGTTCTCCTACGCGGTGCTGACGCATGACTTCAAGTTCCTGCGCGCGCATGCCGGCTATGGCGTGCAGCATCGCGGCAACGCCGCTTTCGTGGGCGCGGACAAGACCTTCAAGGTGTTCGAGCGCGACTTCATGCTGCGCAGTGACGCGACCCAGATCCAGGACCAGGGCCAGTGGCTGGCCAGCGTGGGTTTCCTCTATGCCATCAACTCCTGGCTGGTGTGGGAGTCATGGGCCAGTTTCCCGACCGACACGGGCAAGCCGAGCATCACGCTGAAGCTGAACTTCGTCCTTGATTGGAAGAAGAAGTAACCGCCCCCACCGCCATCTGATCAACCTCATCCTCCTGTCCCTATGAAACACACCGTCACTATCCTGGCCGCCACACTGGCGGTCCTCACCTCCGCCCGCGCCGAAATCGGCCTCATCTCCGCGGCGGACGCCAAAAAGCTCATCGAGAGCCCGGATGCCAGCAAGCGTCCCATCGTCCTCGACACGCGCGGGGGCTACAAAGACTACTTCCGGGGCCACCTGCCGACCGCGCATCACATCAACTTTGACACGCTCCGGGGCACCGACAAGGCCGTGCCCGTCCAGTATCTGCCGGACGACATCACCAGGGCGCTGCTGACTCGCGCCGGCGCAGACAAGGACCGCCTGCATCTCGTCTATGCCACCGGCGCCGAGCTGCCCAACGACGAAATCCTCAGCACCACCATGGTCGTGTATGTGCTCGAAAAGTTCGGCGTGGCCAACGTCAAGATCGTGGACGGCGGCTTCGCCGAGTGGCGGAAGCAGGGGTTCGAGGGGGCGCGTGATTACTATGGGAACCCGGCTGGCAAGCTTCCGGCTAAGGGCAACCCGGGTGTCTCGGCCAACGTCACCGACGTGCAAAAGCATGTGGGCAAGGCGGGCAACCTCCTGATTGATGCCCGCCCGCTCAATGAATTCCAAGGCAACGACGACGTGTGGCTGCGCAAGGGCCACATTCCCGGCGCCATCAGCTTCCACTGGGCGCGGCTGGTGGAGAAGGACAACACCCACAAGTTCAAGCCTTCCGCCGCCGTGAAGGCTGAACTGGAGGCCGCCGGCATCACGAAGGACAAGAGCATCATCGCCTACTGCGGCACCTCGCGCGAAGGCAGCCTGCTGCTCTTCTACCTCAAGCATGTGGCCGGCTACCCCAACGTGCGCCTCTACGAGGGCGCGTGGAAGGAATACGTCTGGCTGAACGGCAAGTCGCTGCCCGCCGAGACCGGTGGCAAGGCCGCCGGGCAGTAACGCCCGCAATTCAGTTCCCGTCGCCGGGCACGCTGACTATCATCTGAGGCATCGTGGCCGCCTCCGCCGGAGCATCACCGAATGCGCCTCTCGCTGGTTTTTGCCGGCGCAGGGGCGCATGGCCGTTGACCCGCGTGATGAGCTGGGCGTTCACGCTGGTGACGGGGTTTTTCCTGGTTGGGATGGTGGGGTTGTTTGTCTGGCAGAGCATTCCGGTGTGGCGGCAGGAGGGATTCGGCTATCTCACCGGGCAGCGCTGGTTCTTCCGTCAGCATGAGTTCGGCGCGCTGGCGATGATTTACGGGACGGTCGTGGTCTCGGGCATTGCGCTGCTGCTGGCCGCGCCGGTCGGAGTGGGGGCGGCGTTGTTCACGGCCGAGATTCTGCCCGGCCGGTGGCGGCTGCCGGTGAAGGCCGCCGTGGAATTGCTCGCCGGCGTGCCCTCGGTGATCTACGGCCTGCTGGGCATCCTCTTCCTGCGCGAGTGGGTGTATGACGCGCTGCGACCCTTCGATCCGCTGAGCGGGGACACGCTGCTGACCGCCGGCATCCTCCTCGCCGCAATGGTGCTGCCTACCATGATGACGCTCAGCGACGACGCGCTGCGGGGCGTCCCGGCCGCGCAGCGCCAGGCAGCGCGCGGACTCGGCCTGACCCGGGCGGAGACCGCGCTGACCGTGTGTCTGCCGCAGGCGTGGCGGGGGATGCTCGCGGCACTGCTGCTCGCGCTCGGCCGCGCGCTCGGCGAAGGCATCGCGGTCTTCATGGTCGTGGGGCGTCAGGACAACCAGTGGCCGGCGAATCTGTTCTCCCTGCGTCCACTGGTCGAGGCCGGCCAGACGCTGAACAGCAAGCTGGTCAGCGCGGAGACGAACATCGCCTACGGCGACCCGCTCCACTGGGCGGCAATGGTAAGCCTCGGCCTCGTGCTGCTGACGATGGCGGGTGGCATCACCTGGCTGGGGGCATGGCTGATGCGCCGAAAGGAGGCCCATGCGCCGCACGCTTGACCGGTTGTTCACCCTCGGGACGACGCTCTGCGCCGCGCTGGCGGTGAGTGTCATCGTGTTGATCGTCTCGGCGCTGATCTGGCGCGGCGGATCGGCGTTGTCCTGGCAATTCTTGACGGAACAAATCCGGCTCGTCGGCGCGGCGGGCGGGGTTTTCTACAATATCATCGGCACGCTGATCCTGGTGACGACGGCGCTGCTTGTAAGTGTGCCGACGGCGGTGGGCATCGCGCTGGTGCATGGGGTGTATCTGCGCAGCGAGAGGACGCGCGAACGACTGCGGTTGCTCCTGTCCGTGCTCAACGGCGTGCCTTCGATTCTCTTCGGATTGTTCGGCCTCATCGTGTTCGTGAAATTCTTTGGCTGGGGGAAATCCTGGCTGACCGGCGGCCTGCTGCTGGGCGTGATGATGGTGCCGACGGTTGCGATGGCCTTGCTTGAACGTATCCAGGCCTTGCCGCGCAAATACGTGGAGGCTGCCGCCGGGCTGGGCATGCACGAGTCGCAGATCGTGTGGTCGGTCATCCTGCCGCAATGCACTAATGGATTGATCACTGGCGCGCTGCTCGGCCTCGCGCGCGGGGCAGGGGAGACCGCCCCAATTATGTTCACTGCCACCATCTTCGCCGGGGCGACGTTGCCGAACGGCGTGATCGAGAATCCCGTGCTCACACTCCCATACCATATCTTCATCCTGTCGCAGGACTCGTTCGACCCGGCCGCCGGCGCAAAAGTCTGGGGGGCGGCGCTGGTCCTCTTGGGCATGGTGCTGAGCCTCAGCCTGGCCGCGTTGCCAGCCCGGCTGCGCATCCACGAGGAGGCCCGCCATGCCTGAGCGAAGTGATTCTAATGCGGCTGGTGCGGAAGCGATCCTGCAAGTGCGCCGCCTGAACGTGTTTGCCGGTGCGCGACAGTTGCTGCGCGATGTGAGCCTTGATATTCCGGCGCATCAAGTCTTTGGCCTCCTCGGTCCGTCCGGCGCCGGGAAAAGCACGTTGCTGCGCAGCTTGAACCGGCTCATTGAACTGGATTCCAGTCTCAAGCTCACGGGTGACATCCTCCTTCATGGCCGATCCATTTTTGCCCCGGATGTGGACGTGGATGCCTTGCGCGCTCGCATCGGCGTCATCTTTCAGCAACCGGTGGTGTTTCCGACGAGCATCCAGAAGAACGTGCTTTTCGGTGCCCGCCACCTGGGTCGTGTGCCGCGTGGTGAGCTGTCAGCCGTCGCCGAGAAAGCTTTGCGCGAAGCTGCGCTCTGGGACGAGATCAAGGACCGTCTTCATGAACCTGCCGGCAAGCTCTCCGTCGGCCAGCAGCAGCGGCTCTGCCTGGCGCGCACGCTGGCCGTGGACCCCGAAATCATTCTCATGGACGAGCCGACCAGCGCACTCGACACCAAGTCCACCGAAGCCATCGAGGAACTCATTCTACGCCTCAAATCGCAGCGCACGATCGTGCTGGTGACCCACAATCTGGCGCAGGCGCGGCGCGTGTGCGACCGCGTCACATGCCTTGGCATCCGGGAGAATGCCGGCCAGATCACAGCCAGCGGGCCTTGCGCAGACGTGCTGAAGGATCAGGGGGGTCAACTGAGGACGATCCCGGCTCAAACCGATTCCGATTCCGGCCTGAACTGAGGGTTGCCATGCGGCCGCAGCTTCTCGGTTTACCGACAAGAAACAAATGCACAATGTATGTTATGTTCACACTCGCCGACCGGCAAAGTAGGCGCGGAGCCCTGTTTCTGTTGAATGATTTTGTTTTGCATGGGTGGAATTCTCTATCAGTTAATAATTCGCTTGCAAGGCTTTTTTACATTCAATAGAAAATTTTCCGCATGGGGGGGCTTTTCCACTACTCTTGGAAGATGGGTCGGCGACCGAAGGAAGCAAAACGTGATCCGTTCGGTGCTTGGCTGCATTACCTCCGCAAGTCCGCAGGAATTTCGCAGCAAGAACTGTCGGAGAAACTACGCGTTGAACTAGGCAACCATGTGGTCGGCAGCGCTTCGGTGTGCCAATGGGAAAGGAAAGGCGGCGTCGCCGGAAAGGAACTCATCCCGGCCCTTGCCAACGCTCTGGGCGTTTCCTTGGAATCACTTCTGCGAGTGCAGCGCGGCCGGGACGGAAAGTATTACAAAAACGTTGCGGATCCGCTACTGGAGCAAAAACTACAGGAATTAGGAGCTCGTAAAGAACGCGACTGGATGCCACCCAAGCACATGCCGAAAGGCTACGCCGCCCAAGGCCCTTACAACCGGAAAGCGGACAACACCAACCTCGAACGCGGAAAACCGCCGTCCATACCGGACCCTGTCAAGCCGATTAGCACCCAAGAGGATTCCACAACATGAGCGCCATTTCCAAAGTCGTCATTCCCCTGCCCCAAGAAGATCGCCCCAGCTACAAGTCCAAACGTGGCCCGCTGAGCCCGCCCGAAGCACAATTCTACCTCGCCCTTGCTCACGCGGTTTATCCGGAGTTTATCGTGTTCCCCAAGATCAGGATTGCGGACCTCATCACCCCTGACCATCCATACAAAAGCTCAGCTTGGAGCAGCGCATTCAACCGCATCCAGTCGAAGCACGTGGACTTTGTGCTTTGCAAAAGCAGCACCCTCGAAGCCGTTGCAGTTGTTGAACTCGACGGTCTCAGCCATGAAAGCGTCAACCAAATGAAACGTGACGAATTCGTGAATGCAGCGATTTCAGAGTGTGGAATCCAGGTGATTCGCGTGCCGCAACAGACCTCCTACTCCATCCCCGACGCTAGGCAAATGCTTTTGCGAATCCTCACTCAGGCAACTTAACTCCACGGTTTGATTAGCCGACGCCGAGAAGCCAATCAGTCCGGCAGGCGATACACCTGATTGCCATCCAAGATCGCGAGTTTGCCGACAATTGTCAGGCGTCCGTCGCCGACCGCGAAAACACTTCCATTGGCAAGGCCCAGAATCACGGAGTCAGGCTTGCGAATGAAGAACTTCAGCCGTTGCCCGTTCTCCGGCTCGATGGGTGGACCAAACACCAGTTTCTGGGTTGCATTGGTCATCACCGGATGCACCTTGCCGTCATTAAGAGGAATTGGCACCAACGCCGGTGCTGGACGGGGTGCAGGAGGAGCCGGAGCAACGGGAGCGGGTGCAACCACGGGCGGAGGAGGAACGGGCTTTGGAGGAGCAGCAGCCGCCGCCGCCGCTTTCGGAATCTGGCTCATCGCAAGAACGGTGATTATGCCAATCGCAATGACCACGCCAACAGCCGCCAGCCAATGGAATCCCTTGCGCTTGTTTTGAGTGTCAGCCAGACCGCCCGCCATGCCCACGCCTGCCGCCGTGTCGTAGCAGGAACACAAGCCCTCGATGTCCAACTTGATGGTCCGAGTGTCAATGGCCCGACTCAGGAGGCCCGGGGGCGAGGTGAAGACGTCGAGCACGAAATAATCAGGCAGCTTGATGCCGAACGGGAAGGCCGAACCATAGTTGGTCATCCGCCAGAATTCTTGAGTCAGACGACGAAGAGCCTTGTCGGTCTGCTCCACGTGCTGGGTGACGAAGAAGACCTCATCGCCCAAGTGACGGTGCTGCGACAAGTAGAACAGTGCGCTTTGAGCAGTCTCCTGCCATTGGCGCGAACCAAAGTGAACGTGGGCCTCCTCGATAATGTAAAGAACGTTAGGCAAATCCTTCGCGTTGACCATGATTCGGGCAGGGTCCGCCGATGCGCGATCCAGTTCCGTTTGCGCCCTCTCCGCTACGAGACGCGCATACTCTTCAGCAGTTCCCCCAGTCAGTTTTGAGTAGTCAATCCGACCGTCGCCGCCGTCTTTTTTCTCGACTGGTTGAGGAGCACGCCATCCCCTGCCCCGGTGCAGGTAGAAGTATTTGATGTCATCCTCATCAAGGATACAGATGCGCGAAATGTCTATTTCCACACCGTAGCGAGCCTTGATAAAGGCCCAAATAATTCCGGGGTATAGCGCGAGATTCGTGATAATGAGACGCTTGCCGCTCACAAGCTCACGGATGGCCGTCTGAACGGCAGTCATTGACTTCCCAGCACCCGGAACCCCAGTGATAAAACGGACGGCCATGCTACCAGTCTCCCCCGGTAGGAATTGACCGAATCATGCGGACCACGGCTTTGAACATCAGAATGGTGAAGGCGAAGCCAAAGCCGGTGGTGAACGCTGCAATCTCATAAGCATAGTCCGTAACTTGCATATTGGCAGGATACAGTTCAACGGACCTCACGAGACTGCTGGAAGTGAAGGAGCCAAGAGGGGTGCCAGTCGAGTAGTTGGTCCGCCACGTGGAGAATATTTTGTTGGTGGACCAAGAGGTGGCGTAGCCCATGGACTGCAACGGGTAGCCAATGTAACCACGCTCCATATGCGCCCCCGGCCAGACCAGAAACCCACGCCCGGCAACTAGTGCAACGTTTGTGCCGTTGGCCAAGAATCGGTTCGGAAAATCCACGGTTGGCTCAGGCCCGCTCACTTGCAGAGTGTAACCAGCAAACCCATCAGCATGGACAACACCTGAACTAACAACCGAATCCACGACAAGGCCGTTAGTTGATCCGCCCCCCATGTAAACCTCATAAGTTCCTGTCAGACCAAGGGAGCCGGTGAATCCTTGTGGCACGATAACGACGGGTGCGCCTGCCTGATAGAAGGCGGCATCTTTGCCGCCAGCATTGATGATTTGTATAGCATTCACGGAAGCCTCCGAATGATAAAGAGCGTGATCCAGTGCGTGCCAAGCAGTGTCCAACGGTTTGTGATCATCCAGACGGTGGTTGCAACAATGAGTTGCAAGGGCAGGAACATCGTCGTCAGATGCACAATGGCGTTATCGAACCCGGCGAACGGGTTTGAGGACAAGATGGCCGAGATACCGGCCATGGGCGTGCCGGAAAAGTTGTAAAGCCCGCCCAGGGCAGTGGCCCAGATCGCAGCCAGAGAGACGTAAATCACGACGTAAGCCGCAATCGTTACGGCCCCAGCACTGTTGCCGAGAATCAGGATTTCCGGTGCCTTTGGTTGCGCTACCGTTCCAACGCCGACCATGTATTCATACGCGAGCTTCCCACAGCTTGCGAGGAATCCCGCCAGCCAGAACCACTCGAAAACAGTGTGAAACCCGTTCACGATTTGCGGAAAACGGTTCATTGGGTTCATATCAATCCAAAGGTCCGTGCCGGGAATACGGACCCGCATGAAATCATCCGGCAACACGGTAGCTTCCACGATGGCAGGGGTTACGGTAACGGTCGTGAAAGGCGAAGCAGCAACGGCGTCGGAAACCAGCGTGGCGAAGTTCGGGAGCGTAGTTGGATTCGTATAAACGTTCAGAGCACCCGCATTGGCGCGGATGGCAAACGCTTCCATATTGGTCATTGAGGGAACTTCGACGTTGGAATTGATAATGTTAGTGATGCTGACCGCAGTCCCGCCGTTAGTAGTCATCACAGTCACTTGAGGAGCCAGGCCGTTAGTAGCCAGTATGTCTTTGATTCCGTATAGGGCCGGAGCAATGTTAGTGGCCAGCATTTCCTTGGTCTGGTTGTCCTGATTCACCAACGCGTTAGTAAAAGCAACGCGGAAAATATTCATCGCGGAGGAGACGCCGGTTAAGCTGGTGTTGACGGCGGAGAGACTGTTACCGATAGCCGTGGCAGAGTTGGCGATGGCCGTGGCGGCTGTGGTGTTTGCTGTAGATGCGGCGGCCATAGTGGCCGCAGATGCAGCAAAGCCGTTAAGAGCGGTAGCAGCAGAGGCGAGGGAAGCCTGGACACTTACAGAGGCCTGCATGTTGACGCTGGCAGAGGCATTGAGAGCATTGGCAGTTGCACCCCATGCCGAGTTATAGTTGTTGATTGCCACCGCCACATTTTGGCAGGCCTGTCCAATGGCCTCGAATTGCCCGACGATGGTGGCGGAGCCAATGTTTTGGGACATATCCAGAGAACCCCCGGATATGTAAAAATAGTTCTGTCCACTGACTACCGTCGCAAGGGCGAGGTAACCAAGTACGCAGCAGCGCAGCCAATGGCGAACCATAGAATGTAGGTGGTAAATTCGTTCACAAACAAGAGAGGCCGCCCCCGGCGAAGGGAGCGGCCCCGTTGACGAGCCGTTTACTTGATGCGGCGCACGAGCCGATAGATCACGAAGAAACCCAGAATCGTGACCATCAGCGCGGAGACCGCAGTCCAGACCGTGGTTGCAGTCGTGACCACGGTCGCAGGATCCGTCACGGGGTCCGCCGCCATGACGGCCATGGACATCAGGAGGAAGACGATCAGGAACGCCACGCGCTGGACGAACGTGAGGAGGAACATGGCCATGGCCATGCAGAACGCCGCGAATGCCAGCGCACCGGAACGCACCTTGGCGAACACGGGGTTGGAAATCTGGCGCGCAATGCCGCCAGCCGTTTTTAGGAGTTTCGTCATTTTGTGTTTTGTGTTGCACCTAGCGACACACTAGGTAGTGAGATGGTGGCAGAAATCGGAGAGTTGCCTACTTGTCCGGTAGTAAAGGCCTACCTGAGAAGGCCGCCGCCCTTTTTGATAAGTCTGGCCAGCACGGTCAGGGACAAGATCAGGACAAGGAGCGCGGCAATTGCGATCATAGCATCGTCCGCTTGTTCTACGACGATGGCCGGGTCTGATTGAGCAAAAAAGCCAATATAGTTTCATTTGTGTGTGTGTTTATCTTTTCTGAGAACCCAAATTTCCCCCCAAACGCTGGCCCACTGCTCAGTTCCCCGGTTCAAGCGATCATATACAGCTTGAGTGGTTACGCCGTCAAAGATCGCAGCCAAGCGCACAGGCATAGCCACAAATCGCCGGTTCATATCCGAAAAACCCGGTTCCGTTTCCACAATCATCATCGGTTGGGTTTGCATGCACGCTCCTCCCATTGTTTGCGGTCGCGAGCCTCGATGGCCCATTGCAAGTGGAATTTTTCGAACATCCTCGCCACGTCTGGACGCTCTCCCGGTGAACCGCCGAGTTTGAAGAAAAGCCAGCACTTGGCGTGGTTGCGACCGTCCTCGCGGTGACGAATGAAAATGGAAGTCCTATACATCTTTGGCCTCCATGCGCAGGCGCAGTGCCAGCAGGCACGCGGATTGGAAACGGTCCCGAGCGAAGCCGCCCTCAGAACGAGCGAGGTATTCCGGGAGGAGCTCGCAGGCGCGGTCGAAGTGTCGGCCCAGTTCACCGATGATTTCCTTCGTTGACCACGCCCAACGCTTGCCCAGTGCGGCCTCGAAATCGGAGTGACCGAGGACTTGGGCGAAGACCGCGCAGCCGAGCCGCCAGAACCGCCCCGCCCCGTCCACCCAAGAGAACCGGGCGGAAACTTTGCGGTTGGAAAAGGAGCTCTGGTTTCCGTTGGAGTCCAGGAACTCAGTTCGACCGAGGCTATAGCGGAGTGATCGCATTCCCTTGTCGCGCTTCTCTCGCTTGGCAGCTTCCCGGCCCACGTAGCTGCCGACGTAACGCGCCACAGCTTGCGTGTTGCTCTTGACTGGCAAGGTCTCGCAGCGTCCGAAGCCGTATTCCGGTGCTTTGTCACGGAAGAGCTTCCAGATCGCGCGTAGGGACGGGCTGGCGCTGGCGAAATACGCTTGCTGGTAGGAGTAGAACAGCGGGGTCTGGCCGTTGGTGGCGCGCTCGTCGCTGGCAGCCCAGCAGGCATCGAAGTTGAAGCCGGTCCGGATGTCATCGGCGAAAGCGGCGCAGAGGTGGTAATGGATTGCTCCCCTGCCCTGCCGCTCGACGGCGGTGATAAATTCCAAGCACAGATCTGCGAGGACGTGAGTGCGCAGGGAGTTGAACCGCCGTTGAGCCTCTTTGAAGTCGGTCAAGTTCTCCCGAAAGGTCAGGGTTACGAACCCAATCCGATTGATGCCGTTGCGTGCGACCATATCGTCCAAATTCCGGTAGAGAGTTTCCGCCTTTTTCGCGAGGTAGCTGCGGCGGTTCGGTTGAGTTGATACAAAAAGACAAGGAAGGGAATCCCCCGCCGGCGTGCTCGCTTCGCGAGCCTCGCCGGCGGAGGAATTCCCCCCCTGCCCTTTACTGCTCGAACGGGAGAATTTCCCCGTCGATGCGATTGCCCCACTTGGTTTGCTCGATGGACTTGGCGCGGATGACAACCTTGCAGCGGTCGGTGGCCCACTTGGGCCGCTCAGGCCCGTTGTCGGCCCGAGCAACCTTGATGAAGCTGCCGACCTCGTAGGTTTCAGTTCCGATAAGGACTTTGCCGGAACTCCTGACGTTGAACTTGTCGGGGATGACATTGCCCTTGTTATCTTTCGCCGGGAACTCCTTAGCCTTGTCCCAACTGAGCAGCTCGCCAACGGCAAGCACGTCGCCCTTGAGCACGGCAGGGAGGATGTCTGTCTGTTTCATACTGATTTTTGGTTTTCTGGCCCTTGTGTCTTCCAGCGCAGCCGGGCCTCTGCGTGGCGTTTGCCCCTAC
Source organism: uncultured Klebsiella sp. (assembly GCA_964496695.1). Classification (GTDB taxonomy): domain Bacteria; phylum Verrucomicrobiota; class Verrucomicrobiia; order Limisphaerales; family SXTU01; genus SXTU01. The sequence goes on along the minus strand of CAZCBE010000059.1, from coordinate 13,556 downwards.
GGGGGAAATTCAGGGAATGCTTTTAGGATGGCATTCTTTGCCGCCTGCGTGGCCCGTGGTTGCGTCGGAGACCGGATTCGGCAATCCGACCCGCTTCCCCGCCCGACCTTTAGGCCTCTCCCCGGCCGGGGGGACTGCCGCTGACGCGGCTGGCCTAGCGGCTTCTACGACCGCAAAAGGCGTGAAAACGACGTATTCCAAATGTGGCTTGGCCCCCTGCTTCTTGAACTTTTCGACGGCGGATTTTTGGCTGGCAGCGTGGACCGACCACTGCTCGCCAGTTCGGAAGATAGTGAAGGTCCAACGCCCCGCGGGTGTCGGCTTTTCTCCCAGCAGGACCCAGACTGTGCGCGGAAGGCTCACGGCTGGCCTCGCTGGCCAGGTTTTGTGGATCCGCCCAAGATGAAACCGAATCACGGCTGGCCTCCCTTGTCGGGCTTTGCCCATGAGCCGAGGATGAAACCGAAAATAAAGAGGAACCCTCCGGCGCAGAGCAGAACGAGGAGATTCTGAAACGCATCAGTCACGAAGCACCTCCCCACTGTGCAGCCATGGCGGCTGCAATACCTGGCAGCGTGCGGCTGCGCTCCTTCCAGCGGTCAGGGCCGGGAGGCATCTTGTGAATGCGAGGCTCACGGCCTGCAACGATTTGAGTCGGCTGCAGCAGAGGGAGGCCCTTGAGCCACAGGCAAGTAGCTTTCGTTTCGCCGTGGCCATACTGCCACGGTTGGATAATTTGATCGGGCTTGCGGATCCTGGAAGAAATCACGCTGATAGGATTTTCGAGAGCGATGCGGCGGACCGGTGCAGCGAGCAGATGGCGGACGAAGTCCAAGGATTCTTCCTGCTCTTGACGATACAGAGAAAACCATCGCGCACCGCTGACGGCCAAACGACGACAGGAAGGATGGCAGATCAGGATGTCCCACGCTTTGTCGAGATGGTCGCGGCAGTCCCCTTGGAAGTGCTGTCCAGGACGTTCGGAGGGGAGCAAGTCGCAGGACCATGCGTCATGGCCGAGGGAGGCGAATGCGTCGCGCACCTGGCCGGAGAATTCACACGCGACGAGCACGCGAAGACTAGTCACGATACACCTCCACCTTTACCCGCCTTGAACCACGCCCAACGGAACATCGCTTCGCCCGCCTCATCCTCACGTTGACCATAGTCAACTTTTGCGGCGTGCCTTTGGGAGTCACCTTCCACAAGAGGACAAGGGCCGCCAGGCGTGTCCAATCCTTGGGCCTCGTGCGCTGCAATTTCTCGGGCGGCTTCCAGTTCCTCGCGTGTCGCTCGATAGCCGATTCGATGCAGTCCCCCGTCGCGGACCTCGCGAACAATTCCTCCGCAGTCCACCCGGACGCCTGAGTGTGTGTCCCAAGAAATGGGAACTCGAATTGTTCCGGTTCCTGCGGTTCCAGGTGCAAGATTGGAGAGGTCATGGCTCATTGCTGGTTCGTGGTTTGAGCCTCGCAGTGAGTCAGCCAAATTTTCGTCAAACTGACCTCGTGAACAGTCCGAGACCACTTTTGCCGAAAGACCAACCGCTTACCTCCCCGAGTTGCCTTGAGACTGACCTGTATTGGACGCCCCCGGCCGTATACCGCCCCGAGTTTTTTCTCCTTGCCCCTTTTAACTACAGCTTCTAAAACCTTCTTATTATGCGGAATTAGTAGCTGTATGTTATGTTTAATAAAGCCATCCCACCAAACCCCTTCAATCCAAGGTCTTTAGCCCTTCTACGACGCTCATGCGTGCTGCGGCCAAGGCCGGCGCCAGGCTTGAAATCAGGCCGAGGCCGGCGGCGACCAGAGAGCTGATCCCGGCGATGCGGGGCGTGACTTCCGCCACCACGAAGAAGCCGCCGGTGAGCTTGGAAACGTCCAGGACGTGGTTAAACAAAAGCCAGGCCCCACCCACGCCCACCGCAGCCCCGATGAACGCGAGGCCGAAACTCTCCGCCAGGATGAATCCAAACAGCTCCCAGCGCTGATAGCCCAGCGCCTTGAGCACGGCCAGCTCCCGGAACCGTTCTCGGATCGCCATGCTCATGGTGCTCGCGGACACCAGGACCAGGGTGAACACCACAACGGTCGAGATCGAGCCGATCAGAATCTTGATGTTGCCCCACATGGATACCATGCTCATCTGGAACGCCCGCTCAGTCTCCGCGCGCACTTCGGCGGAGGTGTTCTCGAAGGTCTTGTTGATCGCCGCCAATACCGTGGGCATCTCCTCGATGCTGCGCACCTTCACCCACCAGGTTCCCACCTGGCCGGAGCTGCCGGAGGCCTCGTCCAGATACTTGTGGTGGAAGAAGACGTTCCGGTCATCAATGGTGCCTTCGTAGAAGCCCATGATGGTCAGCTCCAAATCACACGGCCAGAGCGTGCCGGTGAAGGGCAGGCGGTCGCCGAGCTTCATCTTATACTTCTCGGCGGTGACCTTGCCCACAATGCAGCCGCGCACGTTCTTGACCCACGCCTCGTGCTGGTCGGGCGGGGTCTTCATCTCGGCCACCAGCGCAGGCATCACGACGGGGTCGAGAGCAAACTGCGCGAAGGTCATGAACTCTTCGTTGCGAAACTGGCCGCCGAAGTAAGTGAAGGGCGTCACGGCCTCGACGCCGGGGATCTTCTCCAGCACCTGCTGCTGCCGCGCGGGCAGCAGATTGGCGATGGAGATTTTGTTCCTCACGAAGACGCGCAAAGCCGCGCCGACGTCCTCCGGCGGGATGGTCATCTCGCGCAAGGCGACCTGCAGCATCACCAGCAGGAACAGGCTCACGGCCACACTCATCACGCACAGCAGCGCGCGCCGCTTGTTCCGCAGTGCATTCTTTGCGATGAAGCCCGCGATGGTCATGGGCTGAACCGGCGGAGTGCTCCGTCCGTGCCGGGGTGCTCGGACAAGGCTGGACTGACGGGCGGTGCTGCGGCCTGAAGGCCGCGCTCCTGCCCTGCCCTGCCCCATCCGTGTGAATCCGTGTTCATCCGTGGTTGAGGAATGCTTCCGCTAATTGGTCAGCTCGCCCTTTTCCAGATGCACCGAGCGGGAGCCAAACGCGGCCGCCTTGGGATCGTGCGTGACCATGATGACGGTTTTGCCCGCGTCGCGGCTCAGCGTGCGCAGAATTCCCAGGACGTCCTGCGCGGACTGGGCGTCGAGATTGCCGGTGGGTTCATCAGCGACGATCAAGCGCGGGTCCGTGACGAGCGCGCGGGCGATGGCCACGCGCTGCTCCTGGCCGCCGGACAGTTGGCGCGGTAGATGATGGGAGCGGTCGGCCAGCCCGACGAGTTCCAGCGCGGTGGTCACCAGGCGTTTCCGTTCGCTGCCTCCCAGGCGGGTCAACAACAGTGGCAGTTCGACATTCTCAAACGCGGTCAGCACCGGGATCAAGTTGAACGACTGGAACACGAAGCCGACGTTCTGGTTCCGCCAGTCCGCAAGGCTGGACTCGTCCAGTCTCCCGACGTCCACGCCTTGCACGAGACATTGCCCGCCGGTGGGACGATCCACGCCTGCAATGATGTGCAGCAAGGTGGATTTCCCCGAGCCGGAGGGGCCCATGAGCGTGAGAAATTCGCCACCGGCGATGTCCAGCGAGACGCCGTTCAGCGCCGTCACCTGGATGTCGCCCTGCTGATAGACCTTCGAGAGGCTGCGGATGCTGACCACCGGTTCCGTCATGCGCGGGAGCTAATACGGCATTGGGCTGATGAAAGCAAACGCGCCGACAGCAGACTTGCTGCCGTCGGCGCGCGGGTGTGAAACCGGATCAGTAAACGCCTTCGACGATGTTCTTCTCCATCGCGCCGAACGGCCGCACGTCACCGACACCGTCCCAGGCATAGGGCGGGCGCGGGGCGCGGCGGACGGTCTCATCGCGCTCCAGGAAGCGCGGCATGAAGAACTCCTTGGTGAGCGTGGTGAGCTCCACCCGGCCCCAGGTGTTGTAGTCCACCGTCTCGTCGGTCTTGTTCGGGTTCACCACGCGCAGGACGGCGCGGGGTTGCGGGGCGTAGTAGGTGGCGCTGAAGTTGTCCTCCGGCTGGAGCGGCACGCTGGCCGCGAGGCCCATCAGGGTGTTGCCGTAGGTCGGGTAGAAACCGATGCGGTTTTCGAGCAGTTCCTCCATGATGAAACGGATTTCCTGCGGCTTCATGGAAGTGCCGCCGCAGAAGACGCCGCGGATGCCGGCGTCCCAGAGGTTCACCTTCTCACCGAGGGCTTCGAGGAGTTTCGGCGTGGTGAAGAGGCCGCTGACCTTGCGGTGCTGGAGGATGGTCGCCGCCTGGTCCACGACATGCGCCATGTATTGCTTTGCGACATCGAACTGCTTGTTCGAGATGAGCTTCTTCACGAAGCGCGGGTCGAGGTCAATGAAGTAGCAGGAGCTGCCGCGCACGTTGGCGAGATGCTCGATGGCGAGACGCAGGCGACGGGGGCCGGTGGGGCCCATCATCAGCCACGCGCCGCCGCGCGGGAAGTGCTCGTCCGAGATCTTGTCGCTGAACTCGGAGTAGTCCACGCGGAAGTCGTTCCAGCCGATGCGCTGCTTGGGCATGCCGGTGGTGCCGCCGGTCTCGAAGATGTTGAAGGGCTTGCCCTTGAACTGCGCCGGCACCCAGACCTCGGGCTGCAGGTCGCGCAGGAACTCGTCTTGGAAGTGCGGGAACTTCAGCATGTCCTCGAACTTGGTGATTTCCTTGCGCGGGTCGAAGTTCTTCGCGGCCCAGTCGAGCCAGAAGGGACAACCGGTCTCCGGGCTGAAATGCCACTGGATGGTTTCGAGCAGGTGGGCGTCGAGCTGCGCTTTGGCCTGGGCGACGAGTTCGGGGGCAACGGTGGGGATGGGCATGGTGTGATGTGGATGGGTTGATCAGACGGAAATCATTGGGCGAGCCGGGGGCCGGGGTGATTGACTAGCGGCCATTGGCGGGCGGATTGCTCATGCGCGAGGTGTTTCTACGGATTTCGAGTTCACCGTTCAAACTTGAAAGTCGGTTTTCCCATGCTTGAGGCATAGAAAATGTTCGCCTTGCTGTCCCAGGCAAAATTCGGGCCGACGCGCCCCGCACCGATGCCGCCCGGCAGCGGCGCGGCGAGTTGCCACGTCTTCCCGCCGTCCTTGCTCTCCTGGAAACCCGCCTTGCCAACGACGACCAGGTGGCCGGCATCCTTGCCGATCATCGGTCCAAACAGCGCGTCCACCGGTGCGCCGAGGTCGGTCCAGGTCGCGCCCTTGTCCTTGCTGGTCAGGATGCCCTTGCCCGTCGGCCAGTAGGCGACGCCCTTAAAGACCACCGGGGTGCCGGCGGGCGGCGTGTTGGTGGAGACTTCAGCCCAGGTCGCGCCTGCGTCGGTGCTGCGCCAGATTCCTTTTTCCTTCGCCTTGGTGGCTAGGAAGGTGTTGCGATCAATGACGCCGCAGTTGAGAAATCCTTTTTCCAAGTCCTTCCACGTGAGCCCGCCATCGTCACTGGTCGCGAGCATCCCGCCGCTCTCATGGCGATGAGCCAGCAGGCGCTTGCCCGTGTCCTCCCAGTCCACGCCGCCGAAATCCAGGTGGCTGAGCTTCGACTTGGTCCACGTCTTGCCGCCATCGGAGGTCATGGCGCTGCTGCCGTAGATCATGAAGCAGAAGAGCCGCTTGCCCGCCGGGTCCGCCTGCAAGGCCCAGCCGGTCTCGCAGCGGCCACCAATGGTCTTCTCATCCACGCGGGCGAAGGTCTTGCCGTGGTCGGAACTGCGCCAGATGCCGTTGTCGCTCACCACCATGAACACGTCGCCATTGGCCCGGTCCACGACAACTCCCGCCGTCGGGCCGTAGGTGCCTTTCAGATTTGCGGTGAAGGCGTCGGAGATGTTGACCCACTCGGCGGCAGGCGAGAACTGCGCGATCAACGCGAGCGTGGCAGCGAATAACGACGTTGCTTTCATGGCTGGCCAATACAGTAGAGATGTTTGTTCCCGCGAAGAAAGACTTTCCCGCCGCTGATCGCCGCCGAGGCACGGCTTTCCTCGCCGATTTCATTGGTCGCGAGGAGTTCGAGCTTGTCCGCCGCCTGCACCACATAGGTTTTGCCCGCGCTGGCGAAATACACTTTTCCGTCCGTGGTGGCGAAGGGGCTGGCCCAGGTCGAGACGCCCACCAGCCGCTCGTTGAAGACGGGATCACCGGTCGAGAGCCGGATGCAGCGGAGCGTCTCCGGGTTGTGGGTCCGCAGGACGTAGTCGCCGACGATGATGGCGGAGGAAAGGCCTTCCGGGATTTGTGGGAAGGTCCACTTCAGGTGCGTCTTGGTGACATCCCCTTCCCCGGTCGGGTCCACGCAGACGGCCCGGCCACCACGACCGCTGTCGGCAAATACCAGGCTGCCGTTGAAGGCTGGCGAAGAAGCATCGCCCGGGGCGGAGCACCACCAGAGGATTTTCCCGTTCGCCGGGTCGAGGCCCTGGATGGCATTTGAGGCGCTCACGAGCATCTGCGCCCTGCCCTTCACCATCGCGATGACCGGGGTGCTGTGCGCGAAGCCAGCCTGCGGACGCAGTTCCTCCCACTTGATGGCCCCGGTCTGCTTGTCGAAGCCGATGATGCTGGACTTCTTCCCGGTCTGGTCGCAATCGAGGATCACCGTGTCCCCGTGCAGCACGGGACTGGCCCCGAGCGCCACGTCGAAAGCAAACTTTTCCAGTTCCTTGCGCCAGGCAACCTTGCCATCGAAGTCGAGCGCCGCCACGACGGCGGAGCCAAACACGACAAACACCTGCTTGCCATCCGTCGCCGGCGTGGGCGCTCCGTAGCCGCCGCGCAAGTCCTTCAGCAGCCATGGGCCTGGCGCGACCGTGACATCCCAGAGCAGCGTGCCGTCGCCGGCCTGAAAGCACAGGACGTGATGCTCCACAGGATTGTTGATGGCGCTGGTGACAAAGATCCGGTCGCCCCACACGACGGGTGAGGAATAGCCGTTGTCGCTCTTGGGCAACGGCGTTTTCCACCGGATGTTCTCACCGGTCTTGGCGCTCCAGGTGAGTGGAAGCTGCTTTTCCGTGGTGTAGCCCAGCCCCGTCGGTCCGCGAAACTGCGGCCAGTTCTCTGCCGCCAGCACCGGTGCCGTGGCGGTGAGAACCGCCAGGCACGCGAGCGCGATGTTCGGGGAACGGAGCATTTCCCACGCGGGGAACTGATGCTTCAGGGCTTGGGCGCCTTCGCCTTGGCAGAGTCATGCAGCCCAAACAGGTGCGTGTTGCTGGCAATGTAGATGACGCCGTTGGCGATGACCGGCGTGGAATAGACCGGCGCGCCGAGGTTGCACTCGCTGAGGACTTCGGCCTTCGGCCCGCCCTTGGCGGCGAGCACCACGAAATCACCATCCTCGTCACCGACATACACCTTGCCGTCGGCCACCATCGTGGAACTCCACATGTGCGCCTTCATGTCATACTTCCAGTGCGGCTTGCCGGTCTCCGCATCCAGGCAATACACGAAACCGGAGAAATCGCCAATGAACAGGAGCCCGCTGGTCGGGTCAATTGAGACGGTCGAGATGCTGCGATTGATGCCCTTGAACTCCCAGATGACGCCGGTCTTGGTGATGTCCCCGGTCTTGGTGGCATCCAGGCAGACGAGATGGCCCACGCCCTCGCCGTGCTCGGGGTCCTGGCCGGTGGCGACGTAGATGCGGTTCTTGTAGAGCACCGGCGTGGCGATGATTTCGCTGGGGCCTTCGGCGGCCGGATACTTGATGGGCTTGCCGTCCTTGGCCTTGTATTCGGGCGGGTTGGCATCGTATTTCCAGACCGTCTTGAGGAACGCGCCGTCGCCTTCCTTCTTCGGAACCGCGTCGAAGGCGTAGCAGAAGCCGTCGCCGCCGCCGAAGAAGATGAGGTCCTTGCCGTTGACCTTGCCGGTCGAGGGCGAACTCCACTGGCCGTGGAAGAGGCGGGAGCCAATCTTGGCGTCGTCTTCACCGAGCAGTTCGCCAGTCTTCTTGTTCACCGCGATGAGGCTGGGCGAGAGCGGCGAAGGGATGTTGACGTGCGTCCAGTCCTGGCCGTTGGAGGTCGAGACGTAGAGCACGTCGCCGACGATGAGGATGGAGCAGTTCGAGGCGTTGTGGGGAAAGACGCCCAGCTCGTCCATCATGTCGTAACGCCAGATGATGTCGGCGTCCTTCGGTCCCGGCGGGATGGGCGGAGCCTGCTTGCCGTCCGCACCGAGCACGTCCTGCACGACGTATTTTGCCTCGTCCTTGTAGGGGCCGTCGTTGCCATTGGCCATGCCCTCGACATCGAGGCAAAGGATTTCGCAACGCGTGGTGACGACGTAAAGCCGGTTGCCTTCGATGACTGCGGAGGAGAACAAGCCGAGGCTCTCCCAGTCATTGACCTTGCCCGACTTGAGCTTGGACACCACAAGCTGCCAGTTGAGGTCGCCGGTCTTCTCGTCGAGACAGAGCAGGATCGAGCGATCGCCGAGGTGGCGCTTGTCGCGCGGCACGTCGTTGTTGGTGCCGACGTAGATGCGCCCGTTGGCAATGGTCGGGTTGCCGTAGCTCTGCGAGCCCAGCTTCACGGTGAACTTCACGTTCTTCTGCGTCTTGGGGTCGTAGTTCTCGGTGCCCTTCACGAGTTTGCCGGGGTCAAACTTGTCCGGCAGGCCCTTGGCCGTGGAAAACATGTTGCGGTATTGCGTGCCGCCCCATTGGGACCAGTCCTGGGCGGGGGCGGTAAGCACGGTGGCTGTCGCAACCAGAGCTGTGGCTACAATTGAGTTTGTTCTCATGGGTTCAGTCTTCGTTTCAGTTTCAAGTTGTCCAGCAGGACGTTGTGGCTTTGGGCTGCGAGCAAGCAACAGATAAGCAATGCCCCCCGCAAGCGAGAGCACAATCAACAGTCCCAGAGTCTTCAAGAGCTTAAGCTTATTAGTTGGCGGTGACGCTCACGTTGTCAATGAACACGCGCATCTCCTGCGGGGAGAAGCCGTAAAGGCCGGGGCAGCCGCTCTGGTGCGCAACCTTGTGCGGGACCTCGATGGTCCATTCGGCGGGCTCGGGCTCGCCGCGCTTCCAGGCCTTGGCGCGCACCACGCCGGAGCCGTCTGGCTTCACGTCCACGCGGGACTTGAGCACATACCACTCATTCGGCTTCCACTTGAACGGCGCGGACACCTTGAGCCGCTCCTGGTTCGAATTGATCTCGATTTCCTGCGCGTTGCCGCGGAGGACGACGAGGTAGCGCTGGTTGATCTGGCCGACCTCGGACATCTTGCGCGCCTTGCCCTCGCTCATGACGTCGGTCTGCACGGTGTAGTTTTTCAGGCTCGGCTCGCCCATGAAGACGGTCGCGCGCTGAAAGAACTTGTTGTCAATCGCCTTGACCAGCGCCTTGGTGTCGCCCGCCTCGCGCACCTCGAACTTGAAGCGCGGTCCAATCCACGGCAGCGGCGGGTAGGCGAACTTCACGCCTTCCTCTGTCTCATGCACGACCGAGATGTCGAAGCCCTCGAAGTTCTCCTTGATGGGCAGGCCGGGCAGCACGCGCCCGCGGATGTAGCCATGCAGGCCGTTCAGCGTGCCCTCAAACGCGCCGGCACTCGGCACCACTTCCGGTCCCGCGACGAGCTGGCCGTTGGCATTGAACGCGCCCTTCATGCTGGCGCGCACGCGGGCTGTCGGCGGGATGTAGCCGACCCACTTCACCGTCTTCGGGTCAATGTTCTCCTGCACCACGAAGCCATTGGCATCCAGCGTGCGGATGCGGAACGAGGCGGTCTGGTTGGGCTTCAACAGCACTTCGCTCGGGATGACCTGAAGCTGCGTCGCCTTGCCGGGCGTGGGCCACGGCTCGGCGGCTGGCTCGGGGGGCAGGCCGGGATTGTTGCCGGGCTTGCCGAAGCAATAGAGCTTCTTGGTGGTCTGCATATACACCTTCCCGTTGTAAACGGACGGCGTGCCAAAGCAGCGACCTTCGAGGGCGACGTGGCTGAGAATCTTCCCTTCCTTGTCGCTGGGCTCGATGATGTAGAACGCGCCGGTGGTGCCGGCCTCGCTGTCACCGGTCCCCTTGCTGGCGGGATCGTCCAGCATCGGGACGTAGAGCTTGCCGTCCGCGTGGACGAGGCCGGCGTTCCGCTGCTCGATGCCCAGCTTCACGCGCCAGAGAATCTTCCCGTTGCTCACGTCCACACAGCAGAGGTCGCCCTTCTCGGCGACGACATACACGCGGTCGCCCACCAGAATCGGATGGCTCGTGGAGGTGGAAATCTCCGGCGTGTGCCACAGCTCAACCGCCTGCCGCTCGACGACCACCGGGGCGTTCGTCGCGTGGGTCGGCTCGACCTGCGGGATCTTCATGCACACCATCTGGCCCGGCTCGTAGGGAGTGCCGAAGATGGCGATGACCTTGTCGTTGTTGTGAACCACGGTGGTCGAGTTGATGCCGGCCTTGAAGAGCGGCACGCGCCAGATGGGCTCGCCGGTCCGGGCGTTGGCGCAGAAGACGTTGCCGTCACCGGTCGCGGTGATGAGCACGCGCTTGCCCTTGAACCACGTCATCACCGGGTGGGAGAAGGAGTTGTCCTTGGGACGCTCACCGGACCAGGTTGCCCAGACCAGTTCGCCGGTCTTTTTGTCGAATGCGTAGAGGCGGTCGCCCGCCGCACCTTGGTTGCCCCAGTTCGAGGTGATGCCGCGCACGATGACGAGATCCTTGTCAATCACCGGCGAAGCGGTGCGGGAGTTCGGGAACGTGAGCCGGCCGAACTGCTCCATCATCGAGTAGCCCCAGAGTTCCTTGCCGTCCGCCGTGAAGGCCTGCAGCATGCCCTGAGTGCCGAGCATATACACGTTGCCCGTCTCGGGGTCCACCGCCGGGCTGCTGGTCGCGTAGCGCAGGTAGATGGTGTCCGAGAGGAAGTCGGTGTAGCGCTTTTCCCACAGCAGCTTGCCAGTCTCGGCGTCGTAGCAGCGCACACCTTCCTGCAACTCTGCGCCCTCGCCGAGGTAGCCCATGATGTAGAGCTTGCCATTGGCAATGACCGGCGCGGACTGGCCCGGGAAATCAGCGGTCCAAAGGGGCTTTTTGGGATCAATGGAACTGGGCAGGTTCTTCTCGGCGGAGGTGCCGTTCTGGTTGGCACCGCGCCAGGCGAGCCAGCCCTTAACGGGGCCGGTGGCGGCAGGGGCGGCGGCGACAGGCTGGGACAGGGAACACGCACACAGCAGGGCGAGGGCGAAGGGAGGGATCAGTTTCATGGCCTGGGCGGCTAAAGTTGGTCTGGCAAAGAGGCGGTTAAATTGGCAAACGCACGCCGGGGCGCAACTAATTTTCTTCCCAGCGTTGGTTGGATTTTCCAGACTGACGCCCGGAAAGCAACCAAATACTACGGACACGTATTATCCGCACACACAGCATCCGACCCATGCCCGACCGGAATCATTCAAAATCCGCCCCTGCGATTGACTCGCCGGAGCGTCGTCGGCTGCCGCCCCTGCTCCGCCGCGCGTGGTATGGACTGAACCAGGCCTTCCGCCGCCGCATTGCCCACACCGGGGCCACGCCGGATCAGTTCACCGCCCTGCGCTGCCTGACCGAGTCCGATCCCAAAGGCATCACGCAGGGCGATCTGACGCAGATGATGAGCAGCGATCCCAACACCATCGCGTCGCTCGTTGAGCGCATGGAAGCCGCCGGGTGGGTGGAACGCCGCCCGCACGAGAAGGATCGCCGGGCCTATCGCATCCGGGTGAAGCCCGCGGGCAAGCGGCTGTATCTCGAACTGCGCCAGCTCGCCATTGATCTGCAATCAGGCGTGCTCGCGGTGCTGCCGGAAACTGAGCGGGAGACCTTCCTCACCCACCTTGCGGCCGTGGCGGATGCCTGCCGGGAAGCGGCGGAGCTGGCACCGAAGCGGGGCAAGCAATAGCGACGGCGAGAAATGTTTCGTCAAACGCAGTGTGCAGCCCTTCGTGGCCGCTCTAACCGGGGGCCCAAAGGAGGGTAGGATTAAGAGTAAGAAGCCCTGGACGCAGCGGCGTTTGCTCGTAATCCTGATCCCTATCCTAGTCCAACTCCGGGAACCCAACCAGACACGATCGTTGATTTGAGGCGGGCCACAAAACTCCCGTTGCTTTCGTGCGTGTGCTGACGAAACTTGCCGCGACTCTGGCCACCATGCGACTCCGGCAACAACTCGCACGCTTCGCGTTAGGCCTGCTGCTGGGCTGCCTCGGGCAAAGTCTCGGCGGGGCGGCGACCACGGCCACCAACCACTGGGCCTTTCAACCGCTCGCCGTGCGATCTGTTCCTGCCGTCCAAGGGACCGCGCGAGTGACGACTCCGGTGGATGCCTTCGTGCTGGCTCGGCTGGAGGCGGCGGGTCTCCGGCTGTCTTCCCCCGCGCCGTCCCCTGCCCTGCTCCGTCGGCTGGCGTTTGATCTGACCGGGTTGCCGCCGACGATGCTTCCTATCGCCAATCAACCATCGCCGATCACCGATGCGGTTGACCGGCTCCTCGCGTCACCGCAGTTCGGTGAACGCTGGGGTCGCTGGTGGCTCGATGCCGTGGGCTATGTGGATGTGATGGGCATTGATAACGATGCCGCCCTCATCAAGCTCGGCGAGGGCAAATGGCGCTACCGCGACTATGTCGTTCAGTCCTTCAACGACGACAAACCCTTCGACCGCTTTCTGCTGGAACAACTGGCGGGTGATGAACTGGTGGACTGGCGCGGAGCATCCGAGCTTACCGATGAAATGCGCCCGCTGCTCATCGCCACGGGCTTTCTGCGCGTGGCGGCGGATGATACCGATGAGCCGGAGCTGAACACCCCGGCTATCCGGCACGCGCATCTCCAGCAAACGGCCGAGGTCATCGGCGGCAATCTGCTCGGGCTCACGCTCAACTGTGCCCGCTGCCACGACCACAAATACGAACCGATTTCGCAGGCGGACTATTACGGTTTCCTGAGCCACTTCGCCCCGGCCTTGAATCCCGCCGCGTGGCTGCAACCGAAGGACCGCGTGCTGGCTGACGTGGCCAAGCCGGTGAAGGCAGACTACGACCGGCATAACGCCGCCCTCGACAAGGAGGCGGAAGCGTTCCGCCAGCAGCAGCAGACCCTCCGCGACCGTTACCGCGACCTGCTCCTGGAGCTCCGGCTCCCGCGCGTGCCAAGCGAACTACGCGAGGAGGCGAAGACCGCCGCGCGCACGCCTTTCGAGAAGCGCACGGAGGAGCAGCGCCGCCTCGTGGGCCGCTTTGAACGCCTCCTGCGCGTGACGACGGACGAGGTGAAGGCGGCACTGACTCCCCCGGACAAGGTCGAGTGGGATCGCCTCGACCGCGAGATCGCCAGCATCAACGCCCGGCGCAAGCTCCCGCCGCAACTCCACGCGGTCTATGACACCGGCAAGCCTTCACCCGTCCACATCCTCCGGCGCGGTGAAGCGGACAAGCTTGGGGAAGAAGTAACGCCCGCCCTTCTCACCATGCTCCGATCCACCCGGACCGTCCCCTCCCTCTCCCCCATCGGGGGAGAGGGCCGGGG
>CAZCBE010000058.1:0-41656 GCA_964496695.1 uncultured Klebsiella sp. | reverse complement strand
TAACCCTCTCCCCCGATGGGGGAGAGGGAACGGCCCTTCGTGGCGCGCGGCCTTCAGGCCGCTTCAACGTCCGTTCGGCAAATCGCGTTGAAGCGGGCTGAAGCCCGCGCGCCGCTGCCGTTGCCCTGCCCCAGCGGGGCTGCGGCGCTCCGGTCCGAGGTGCCGGAACCCCTTCAGGGTTCACCGATTTGAGGGGCCGGCGACCCAGGGTAGGCGTCGCGTTGCTCCGCCAACCCAGGGCTGAGTGACGCAATCCCGTTGGGATTGGGGCGCAGGATCAACGCCGGGGGCGGTCGGAGGGCCGGACTGGCCCTGGAGGCGGAAGGCGCGGCCAGTAGGGCCAAAAGGCATGTCACTGGGAGTCTGTTGCGAACCGTGCTAGTCTCACGCCCACACCGGACTGCGGAACCTTGCGGGTGAGGGGCTATGTCCATCACGGACGATTTGGTTGAGCGGAAAGAGGCCGGGCCGAAAGGCTGGCGGGAGGCATGCGCCCGTTCCCAGCACGACGGCTTGCCAAGGTTGGTCCGATCAAATAGCGTGAACTCACGGGAGGCATTTTCGTTCAGGCTTGGACCCCGCTGGAGATCAACCCCGTTCCGATGAAGACACCTGTCAACGTATTGATCGTTGAAGATTCCGAGGACGACGCGCAGTTCGTCGTGGCGGAACTGCGGCGCAGCGGCTATGCGCCAGTCTTTGAGCGGGTGGAAACCGCCCTCGCCTTGACGGCTGCGCTCCAGCGGCAGGCTTGGGATGTGGTCATCGCCGACTGCCGGATGCCGGACTTCAGCGGGCAGGCGGCGCTGAAGCTAGTCAGGGCCGCCGGACACGACCTCCCGTTCATCATCGTTTCCGGCACCGTGGGCGAAGACATGGCCGTGGAGATGCTGAAGGCTGGCGCGAACGACTACCTGCTCAAGGACCGGATCGCCCGGCTTGGCTCAGCGGTGGCCCATGAACTGGAGCACCACCGGTTGCGCGTGGCCGCCCGGCAGACGGCAGCAGACCTCCACGCCACCCACGAACAGCTCCGGCACCTGCTCCGGCACAGCCCGGCGGTGATCTACTCGCTCAAGGTGGAAGGCGAGCAGATGATCCCACAGTTGGTGAGTGAGAACATCACCCGGCTGCTTGGCTTCACCGCGGCCGAAGCGTGCAGCTTTGACTGGTGGGCGAGCCACCTGCATCCGGAAGACCGGGAACGAGTCTTCGCCAGCCTGCCGGAAACACTCGCGCGTGAGGCCTTGAGCATCGAATACCGCGTTCAGCACAAGGATGGCCGCCATCTCTGGGTGGAAGACAGCCGGCGGACCGTGCGGGACGCCACCGGCCGGCCGGTGGAAATCTCCGGTGTGTGGGCGGACATCACCGGACGCAAGCAGTTGGAACTGAAACTGCGCGAGAGCGAGCGGCGCTTCAGCGACATGATGGGCAACGTGCAGTTGATCTCGCTGATGCTGGATCGCAACGCCCGGATCATCTACGCCAACGACTACCTGCTGACGCTGACCTGCTGGACCGTTGAGGAGGTCCGGGGCCGGGACTACTTTGAGGTGTTCATCCCGCCGGGGATGGACGAACTGAGAACGGTCTTCTCCGACCTGCTCGCGGATGCGCCCACCGCCTGGCATCACGAGAACGAGATCCTCACCCGTTCCGGTGACCGGCGGCTGATCCAGTGGAACAACTCGGTGCTGCGCTCGGTCAACGGGGAAGTGGTTGGCACGGCGAGCATCGGCGAGGACATCACCGAGCGCAAACGGGCGGAGGCGGAACTGCGGCGGACGTCCGATCTGCTGCGCGCCGTGGCCAGCGGGACGGACGACGCAGTGTTTGTGAAGGACCTCGAAGGCCGCTACCTGCTGGTCAACGAGGCCGCCGCCCGCTTCGTGGGCCGCCCCGCCGCCGAGATCATCGGACTAGATGACCGCGCGCTGTTTGACGGAGAGGGCGCCAGGCAGGTGATGGCCAATGATCGCGCCGTGCGGGGGTCCGGCCAGGCCCAAACCGGCGAGGAACGGCTGACCGCCGCAGGCGCGACGCGCACCTACCTCGCCACCAAAGCGCCTTACCGCGACGCGCACGGAAACATCATCGGGACCATCGGGATTTCCCGTGACATCACCGACCGCAAGCAGGCGGAGGCCACGCTGCGCGAAACCGAGGCACGGCTGCGCATTGTGACCGACAATGCCCGGGTCGGTCTCGTGGTCGTCAGCCCGGAACGGCGGTATCTCTTCGCCAACGCCGCTTACGCCGAGATCTACGACCTGCCCGTCGCGGATCTGGTTGGACGGAAAGTGGCGGACGTGCTCGCCCCCGTTTACGAGGATCAAATTCGACCGCGACTGGACCGCGGGCTGGCTGGGGAACAGGTGACCTACGAGTTGCACCGGCCCACGCCAGCGGGCGAGCGCCATTATGAGGTGAACTACGAGCCGACGGCGGCGAATGGGACCGTGGCCAACGTGGTCGTGGTGGTCATGGACATCACCGAGCGCAAACGCACGGAGCAGAAGATGCGCACGCAACTGGACGAACTGCTCCGCTGGCAGCAGGTGATGGTCAACCGCGAGGAACGGGTCCAGCAACTCAAGACCGAAGTCAATGAACTGCTGGTGAAGCAGGGTGAACCGCCCCGTTACGCCCACCCCTCCCCGCCATGAAAGCCGCTCTTCCCCCCGACGAAACGCAGCGGCTCACCAGCCTGCGCGAATACGACATCCTGGACACCGACCCGGAGGCGGGGTTCGACGACCTCACCCTGCTGGCCGCGCAGATCTGCCAGACGCCCATCGCCATGGTCTCGCTCGTGGACGAGCACCGCCAGTGGTTCAAGTCCAGGATCGGCGTGACGGCCACGGAGACCTCACGGGACATTGCCTTCTGCGCCCATGCGATTCTGAATCACAGCGAGGTGATGGAAGTGCGCGACGCGGAGGCGGACCCGCGCTTCGCCGACAACACGCTGGTCACGACCGATCCGCACATCCGCTTCTATGCGGGCGCGCCGCTGGTCACTCCCGGCGGGCACGCCTTGGGTGCGTTGTGCGTGCTGGACCGCACGCCGCGCGTGCTGTCCACCGAGCAAAGCGCCTCCCTGCGCGCACTCAGCCGCCATGTGGTCACCCAGTTGGAACTGCGCCTTCATGGCCGGAAGCTGCAGGAGGAAGTCACCGAGCGCCAGCGGGTCGAAGCCCGCCTCCGCGAGCAAAACGCGGACCTGGCGCGCAGCCAGGAGGAGACCGGCCGGCTGCTGGCCCTGGCGGAAAAGTCCCGGAGCGCCCTCCTGAGCGTGCTCGAGGACGAGCAGCAGGCCGGGAAGAGCCTGCGCGAGAGCGAGGCACGCTTCGCCAAGGCGTTCGCGGCCAACCCGGCGGCAATGGGCATCAACACGGTGCGGGATGGCCGCATCCTCGCCGCCAATGATCGCTACTGCGAGCTGTTCGGCTTCACGCGGGAAGAGATGGTTGGCAAGACCATCGCCGAACTGGGCCTCTATCAGAACCCGGCGGACCGCTTGCTGCTCATGGAAGCGCTGCGGTCCACCGGCTCCGTCCGGGAGCGGGAAATCCGGTTCCGGCGCAAAAATGGCAAAATGCGGGACACGCTGGTTTCGTTGGAACTCATTGACCTCGCCACCGCGAAGGAGCCGGTGCTGGTTTCCATGTTCACGGACGTCACCGAGCGAAAGTGGGCGGAGGCGGAGCTGCGCGAGAGCGAGGAACGGTTCCGCCAGCTCGCGGAGAACATCAACAAGGTGTTCTGGATGACCGACAAGGACATCACCCGGATGCTCTACATCAGCCCGGCGTATGAAAAAGTCTGGGGCCGGACCTGCCAGAGTTTGTATGACCGGCCCACGTCGTTTGCGGACTCCATCCACCAGGACGATCGCGACCAGGCGGTTGCCCGGATGGAACAGCAGAAGCGCGGCGAGGAGACGGACGCGGAGTATCGCATCCTGCGGCCGGACGGCGCGGTGCGATGGATCCATGACCGCAGCTTCATGGTGCGGAACCCGGCGGGTGAGTTCTACCGGATCGCCGGCGTGGCGGAGGACATCACGGACCGCAAGCAGCTCGCGGAGCAATTCCTCCGCGCGCAACGCATGGAAAGCATTGGCTCGCTGGCCGGCGGCATCGCCCACGACCTCAACAACGCCCTTGCCCCCATCGTCATGGCCAGCGAACTGCTGAAGCTGACCAGCAAGGACCCCGCAAATGACCGCATCCTCGACACGATCCACGAAAGCGCCAAACGCGGCGCGGGGATGGTCCGGCAGATCCTCACCTTTGCCCGCGGCAGCGAGGGCGAACGCGGCAGCGTCCAGCCCAAGCACCTGGTCCGCGAGATGATTGACATCACCCGGCACACCTTTCCCAAGTCCATCCAGATCCGCACCGACATCGCCAACGACACGCACTCGCTGCTGGGCAATCCCACGCAACTGCACCAAATCCTGTTGAACCTCTGTGTGAACGCCCGCGACGCCATGCCCGACGGGGGCACGCTCACGCTGGCCACCGGCAATGTCTGCGTCACGGCGGGGGACACGCCGCCCGCCCCTGACATGCCGCCCGGCCAGTATGTGCAATTGACCGTGACGGACACCGGGACTGGCATGACACCAGAAGTGCGTGCCCGCATTTTTGAAGCGTTCTTCACCACCAAGGCCCCGGACAAAGGCACTGGCCTGGGCCTCTCCACGGTCCACAACATCGTCCAGGAGCACCAGGGCTTTCTCACGGTGGAGAGCGAGGTCGGAAAAGGCACCACCTTCAGGGTCTATCTCCGCGCTCAGGACGCCAGCGAGCCGATGGACGTGAAAGCCCTGCCACGCGCGCTGCCGATGGGCAAGGGCGAACTGGTCCTGGTGGTGGACGACGAGGCGGCCATCCGCAGCATCGCCACGCAAACACTACAGGCCTATGGCTACCGGGTGCTCACGGCCAACGATGGGGCGCAGGCCGTCGGTGTCTGCGCCCAGAACATGGCGGACCTGCAACTGCTGATCACGGACATCGCCATGCCGATCATGGGCGGCAAAGAAACCATCCGCGCCGTTCACACGATCCTGCCGCGCCTGCCCATCATCGCGGTCAGCGGTTCGGACTCGGTGGCCGACGCGCTGGCCAGGGAACTGGATGTGCAGGCATTCCTGCGCAAGCCGTTCAGCGCGGATGACCTGGTGCGCACGGTCCACGAGGTGCTGGAAGGCCAGACAGTCACATGAACCCAACTCCGCTACGCGTATTGATCATCGAGGATTCGGATGATGACGAGCAACTCGTCCTCATGGAACTCCGCCGCGGCGGCTTCGCGCCCGTCCACGAGCGCGTCCAGACGGCGGCGGAACTGACTGCAGCGCTCGACCGGCAGGCGTGGGAGGTCATCATCTCCGACTACCGGATGCCGGACTTCAGCGGCCCGGCCGCGCTGAAGCTCGTTCGAGAGCGCCTGCCGGATGTCCCGTTCATCATCGTCTCCGGCACCATCGGCGAGGAGGTCGCCGTGGAAACCATGCGCATCGGGGTGAATGACTATGTGATGAAGGACAAGCTGCACCGCCTGGCGCCGGCCATCCGCCGCGAATTGCGGGAGGCGGAGGAGCGACGGCAACGGCGGGTGGCCGAGGAAGCGCTGGAGAGGATGAAGTTCAGCGTGGATCACGCGGGCGACAGCGTGTTCTGGCTGGATCGGGAAGGGCGCATTCTTTACGTGAACGACGCGGGCTGCACGACCCGGGGCTATGCCCGCGCGGAACTGCTCGCCATGCGCATCTTCGATCTCGACCCGGATTATCAACCGGGCATCTGGGGCACACACTTTGAGGAACTGAAACGGCGCGGCACGCTCACTTTGGAAACCCGGCACCGCACGAAGGGCGGCCACATTTATCCCATCGAGGTCAACGCCAACTACGTCAGCTTCCATGGGCAGGAATTCTACTTCTGCTTCCTGCGGGACATTTCCGCGCGGAAGCAGGCCGAAACGGTGCTGCGCGAAAGCCAGCAGTTCTTGGAAAAGGCCCAGCAGATCGGTCAGATCGGGAGCTGGGTGTCCGATCCCGGCCCGGCGGGCCGGCTGGTCTGGTCGGCGGAGACCGCCCGCATCTTTGGCTTCGCTCCGGGCGAGTTCGATGGCCAGGTGGCCACCTTTTTCACCCTGGTGCATCCCGAGGACCGGGACGCCGTCGCGCGCTCCTCGCAAGCGGCCCTCGCGGGTGGGCGACCGTATGATCTGGAGCACCGCATCGTGCGCCGGGACGGGCAGGTGCGCTGGGTGCATGAGCAGGCGGACGTGGAGCGCGACGCCGCCGGCCAGCCGGTGCGCATGGTCGGCGTGGTGCAGGACATCACCGAGCGCAAACACCTCGAGGACCAGTTGCGGCAGGCCCAGAAGATGGAGGCCATCGGCCAGCTCGCCGGCGGCATCGCGCATGACTTCAACAACCTGCTCGGGGCCATCATCGGCAACGTGGAACTGGCCCGCATTGTCCCGCCCAATGATCCCGGCCTGCCCGAGTGTCTGGACGCCATCTTCAAGGCGAGCCTGCGCGCCAGCGACCTGGTGCGCCAGATCCTGGCCTTCAGCCGCCGGCAGGATCAGCAGCGGCAGCCCATGCAGTTGCACCTCGTGATCAAGGAAGTCTTGAAGCTGCTGCGCTCCACCGTCCCCGCCGTGGTGGAATTCCGGGCCAGCATCGCCATCGCCCCCACCGTGCTGGCCGATCCGTCCGAGATTCATCAGGTGACGATGAACCTGTGCACGAACGCCTGGCACGCCATGCGGGGCGGCTCGGGGCTGATCCAGGTGGAGCTGGCCGAGACGGAGGTCGGCCTGGAGTTCGCCCGCCGGCATCCCGACCTCCGGCCCGGCCGCTACGTGCGCCTGACCGTGGCGGACAACGGCTGCGGCATGGACGCCCCCACGCTGGCGCGGATCTTCGAGCCCTTCTTCACCACCAAGCCGCCCGGCGAAGGCACCGGCCTCGGCCTGGCCGTGGTGCATGGCATTGTGAAGAACCACGATGGCGGCATCGTGGTGGAGAGCCGGCCCGGGGCGGGCACGAAGTTCATGCTCTATTTTCCGGTGTTCGAAGCCGAGGTCGTCGCCGCGCCGGCGGAGCCCGCCCCGCTCGTGCGCGGTGAAAGCCAGCACATCCTCATCGTGGATGACGAGGAGCCACTGGCCAATCTGGGCAAGAACGTGCTCGAACGGCTGGGCTACATCGCCACCCGCAGCCTCAGCCCGGTCGAGGCTCTGACCTTGGTTCGCGCGCAGCCCGACGCGTTTGATCTGGTGATCACCGATCTCAACATGCCCGGCCTGAGCGGCCTCGAACTCGCGCGAAAACTCTTGGAAATCCGGCCCGGCCTGCGAATTATCCTGACCACGGGCTATAGTGCGACCCTCACGAGCGAGGCCGTGCGTGAAGCAGGGATCAGCGAATTGCTGCACAAACCATACGACATCCGAGGCTTGAGCGAAGCCGTCAGCCGGTTGCTTGCCGAAACGAGAAATACCAAATGAATCCTCCCACCATCCTGCTCGTGGACGACGACGAGCACTTCGCCGCAATGACACAGCGCGCCCTCGTCGCCTTTGGCTATACGGTGGTGCGCGCCAAGAACGGACTGGAAGCCCTCCAGCTTTACAAGCCGGACGCCACCGACCTCGTGCTCACCGACCTGATCATGCCCGACATGGAGGGCGTGGAATTGATCGTGACCCTGCGCCGGCTCAATCCCGCCGTGAAAGTGATCGCCATGTCCGGCGGCGGGCGCAACAGCCCGGCGGCCTACCTGCCCATCGCTCAGCGCGTCGGGGCAATGAAGGCCCTGGCCAAGCCCTTCTCGCTGGAGGAATTGAAGCAGGCGGTGCAGGAATGCCTGAACACGCCGTAGCTCGCACCGCTTCCACCGCTACTTCTTCTCTTCCGTCTTCTTCGGCTGGGGCGGTTTCGGCGCGGGCTTGGGATCGAGGTTCTGCATCAGTTCCTCCGCACTCACCTTGGATTCGACGCCGTTCTTCGGCACTTCGACTTTCGCCAGCCAGAGCAGCGCGTTGAGCACGATCTTGCGCTGGTTGTCGTTGCCCCAGTTCAGGTGGAAATGTCCGCCGGTGAAGCCAAAGCCGCGCCCGCCATCCGGCCGTTCCACCGCCCACATCATGGTCTCGTCCCGGCCCTTCGCCTCCTGGATGTGCGGATAGGGGCCGCGCGGATAGACGTAGGGACCATCGCGGACGGCGTCGCTGGGCTTGGCGACCAGCAGCGGCTTGATGCCCGAGATGTCATCGCGGAAGCGCATGTTGAAATACCACTCGTCCTTGGTCTTGAACGGCTGCACGCCGCGCGTGATCGGGTGCGTGATGAACTGCTGGTAGTCCGGCTCCCAGATGGGATTGCAGGAATAGGAATTCTCGTAGTAGCCGCCGATCCAGTCCTTGAACTCCGCGCCGCCCTTGTCCTTGAGCACCTCCACGCCGTAGTGCCCGCAGCCGAAGCCGACGCCCTTGGCGATCAGCGCGGCGAGCGTCTCCTTGTGGTTGGCCTGCACGGCCGGATGGCCGCCCCCGCCGTCGGCATAGATGAAGACCGCGCTCGCGCCCTCAAAGGCCTTCTCGTCGCGCACCCAGCCGTTGGTATGCACCTCCACCGTGAGGCCGGGCACGCCCTTGAGGCACTTCTCCAGCAGCAGCGAGCCGGCGCGGAACTCGTGCATCAGCGGCGGGTGGCTGGGCTTGCCCGCGATGATGATGAGCTTGCGCGGGGCGTCCGCCGCGAGGGTGGTCACGGTGGTGGCCAGCGTGAAGAGAGCAAGGAGCAGCAGTCGTTTCATGGCGATGTGGACGGCAGCTTAGAAAAATGCCCGGGGTTGGAAAGGAGAGAATTTCGCAGCGAGGCCCATGGGGCAGCGATGCAGGCGGCGCGCGGCATTCATGCCGCTTCAGCGTGCGAACGCAGCCGGGCGTGGGAACACCAAGGGAGGCAGCTCGCTGAAGCGGCATGAATGCCGCGCGCCCGGCTTTAGTTCGCCGCCGGGTTTTCCGGCGGCGGTTTCGCTTTGCCCTCCGCCTCGGCGATCCTGGCCAGAATGGTCTCCGCGAGACTGGGGTAAAGCTGGCGGATGCAGTCGGGGCAGATGCTGTGCGAGACTTCGCCCAGCCCGTGCTTCACGATGTAGGAATCCACCGCGTCCCAGTAGCCCTTGTCGTCCCGGATTTTCTTGCAAGAGGCGCAGACCGGCAGCAATCCGCGCAAGGTCTTCACGTTCTCCAGCGCGGCCCGGAGCTGCCGGATGAGCCGCTCGCGCTCCTCCTCCAACTGCCGTCGCGGCGTGATGTCCCGGAAGACCACCACCACTCCAGCCACCTCGCCATTGGCCTCCCGGATGCGCGCCGCCGTATAGTCAATTGGCGTGCTGGGCCCGTTCCGCGGCCACAGCCAGGTCCGGTTCGCCCAGTCAATCACCAGGCCCTTGCGCACCGCCTCGGCAAACGGCCCGTGCGTGCCGCCCGTGGCCACCTCGGCGGAGAGCACCATCACGTTGTCCAGGTGCTGGCCGTGCGCATCGGCCTGGGTCCAGCCCGTGATGCTCTCGGCCAGCGGGTTCATGAACCGCACCAGCCCGTCCGTGTCCGTGGCGATGACCGCCTCGCCGATGCTGGTCAGCGCGGTGGCAAACCACTTGTCCTGCTCCGCCAGGCGGTTCTCCAGCGCGTGCTTGTGCAGGGCCATCTCAATCCCGATGCGCAGTTCCCGCTCCACCAGCGGCTTGACGATGTAGCCGTAGGGGCCGGTCACCTTGGCGCGCTGGAGCGTGGCGCTGTCCGAGTGCGCCGTCAGGTAGATGACCGGGATGCGGAGTTCGTCGCGAATCCGCGTGGCCGCCTCCACCCCGTCCATGCCGCCCCAGAGGACGATGTCCATGAGCACCAAGTCAGGGCGCAGTTCCGTGGCCTTCTCAATGGCCTCCTCCCCGACCACCGCGATGGCCGGCACCTCATAGCCGAGCTTCTCCAAGGTGGACTGAATGTCCTGGGCGATGATCCCCTCGTCCTCCACAACCAAGATGCGCGCAAGACTCATGATACAAGCGGGTGACTCTCAGTTTTCGCAGCGATGAAAGTAATCGCATATCCCGTGCCATGAGCCCGCCGAATCTCCAGTTTGGCGCGCAACTGCGCCGTCAGCGTGCTGACCAGTTGCAGGCCCAGTGTCTCGGAGTTGAGCGGGTCCAGGTCCGCCGGCAGGCCAACTCCATTGTCCCCCACCATCAGGCAGACGGTCCCGTCCGCCTCGGTGCGCAGCCGGATGCGGATCTCGCCCGGCCGGCCCTCTGGAAAGGCGTATTTCAACGCGTTGGACACCAGTTCGTTGAGGAGCAGCGCGCATGGGATAGCTTGGTGAATGTCTATCCGAACCCGCTCCATGTCCAGTCGCACGCGGATGACGGCCGGGTCGGTGCCGAAGGCGCGCAGCAGACTGTCGGTGAGACTTTCGGCGTAAGTGGCAAAATCCAGGTCCGAGAGGCTGTTGGACTGATAAAGCTTCTCGTGGACCAGCGCCATGGACTGGACCCGGGCGCAGCTTTCCTCGAAGGCGGCGATGGTTTCAGGCGCCTTCATGCTCCGTGATTGGAGGCGCAGCAGGCTGGAGACGATCTGGAGGTTGTTCTTCACCCGGTGGTGGATTTCCTTGAGCAGCACCTCCTTCTCGCGCAGGGCGGCGTGCATGCGTTCCTCCACGCGCTTGCGCTCCGTGATGTCCAGCAGCGTGCCGATCACCGCCGGCTGGCCGCCGTAGTCCGCGCGGCCGCCATGCACCTCCACCTGGACCACGGCCCCGGACCGGTGGAGCATGCGCAACTGGTAGCGGATGCTGGGCACCTCGCCGGAGATCCGCTTGCGGATGTTCTCCGCCGCCAGCGCGCGGTCCTCCGGGGCGATGAACTCGTAGAGCGGCCCCGCCGTCAGCTCCGCGGCCGACCGGTCGAAGATCTCCTCCATGCGGGGGTTCACATACACGAACCGGTCGCCCTGGAGGATGTAGATGCCCGTGATGGACTGCTCCACGAGTGTGCGGAACTTGATCTCCGCCTCCGCGAGTTCGAGGTTCCGTTTCTCCAGCTTGCTCACCAGCCGGTCGCTGTATTGCCGCAGCACGTCGGCCTCCTGCATCTCCGCCGCCGGGCTCCCCTCCAGCGGAATGGAGCGCGGGCGCACCGTGACGCGGTCCAGCGTCTCCTTGATCAGATCAATGGACGCGGGCTTGCGCAGAAACGCATCCGCGCCGAGGTCGAGCGAGAGCTTCTCATCGCTGGCCGTGGTGTAGGTGGCGGTGTGGAAGATGAACGGCACGGTGCGGAACCGCTCATGCCGCCGGAGTTCGTAGCACAGGCGGTAGCCGTCCATGCGCGGCATGAGAATGTCGGAGATGATCACATCCACCGGCTCCTGCTCCAGCAGGGCGAGGGCTTCCAAGCCATCCGCCGCTTCGAGCACACGGTGGCCGTCGAATTCAAGCGCCCGGCGGAGCAGCTTGCGGATGGCGGGACTGTCATCGCTGACGAGGATGGTCATGCGTCAAACTCCTTGGCTGGCCCGGCGGGAGGCTCCGCCGTGAAGGTCAGGGTGAACTGGGTGCCCTCGGCACGGCTGACTTCGATGTTCCCGCGCAACTGGCGGGCCAGCGTGTGGACCAGTTGGAGCCCGAGAGTCTCGGCCTTGTCGGGCGAATAGTCCACCGGCAGGCCCACGCCATTGTCGCTGACCGCCAGGCACACCAGCCCGGCGGCGTCCCGGTGCATCCGGAGGCGGATCTCGCCGCGGCGCCCATTCGGGAAGGCGTATTTCAACGCGTTGGAGACGAGTTCATTGAGGATGAGCGCACAGGGGATGGCCTGGTTGATGTCGAGGCTCACCCGCTCCACGTCGAACCGGAGGCAGATGACGGAAGGATCGGTGCCGAACGCGATCATCAGGCTGTCGGTGAGGCTGGGCGCGTAGGTGGCGAAGTCGAGTTCCGAAAGGTCGCTGGACTGGTAAAGCTTCTCATGCACCAGCGCCATGGACTGGACGCGGATACAGCTTTCCTCGAACGCAGCGAGGGCGTCCGGATTCTTCAGGCTGTGCGCCTGCAGACGGAGCAGGCTGGAGACCACCTGGAGGTTGTTCTTCACCCGGTGGTGGATTTCCTTGAGCAGCACCTCCTTCTCCCGCAAGGAGGCGCGGATCTGCTTCTCCGCCTGCTTGCGCTCGGCGATGCGCCGCTCGAGGTCGGCGTTCATGGCCTGGATCTGCTGGCCGGCGCGGTCAATCTCCGCCTGCCGCCGTTGCAGCGCCTCGGCCATGTGGTCAAAGGTCTGCGCGAGCTGGTTCAGGTCGGCCTCGCCCTTGAGGCCGGTGCGGACGCTGAGATCACCCGCCGCCAGCCGCTGGGCGGACTCCGTCAGCACGCGGACCGGCCGCAGGAGATACTGCCGCGCGTAGAGGCGCGCCGCCCCGAGCGCCAGGACAGCGGTCAGCACCATGAGGCCCAGATTGCGCGACAACGCCTTGTTGGCGCTCGCGTAGGCCACTTCCTTGGAGACGCCCACGGCGATGAACAGCCCGGGATCACCCTCGGTGCGCAACGGGGCAAAGGCGTAGAGCCGGCGGACGCCGTCCAGCCCGGGGAGTTCGGCCGTGCCCTCCCGTTCGGCGGCGATGGTCTGGAACAGCACGGATTCACCCACCGCCTGCCCCAGCCAGCCTTGGGGATTGGGCGAATAGCTCAACACCTGGCCGGTCCGGTCCAGCACCAGCAGGCTGAACTCCTTGGGCAGCGGCATCTCGGCGGCCAGCCGTGCGATCACGTTGATGTCCACCGTGGCGAACAGAACCCTCGACAGCTCTTTTCCCCGCCGGACGGGATGCGCAAACGTGAGCGTGGCCCGGTTGGTCAGCCGGCCCGGCTCATACCCCCCGACGACAAATTCACCCTTGCGAATCACTTCCCGGAAATAGCTGGTGCCCGAGTGGTCCGGCCGGCCGCTGACCGGCAGGGCGCTGGCGAAAAGCCGGCCGTTGGTTTCCAGCAGGCCGAAATTCACATACTGCGGCTGGAGCAGGAGCATGTTCTTGAAATTGCTCGTCCAGAACAGTGCGTTGGTGCTGTTGATGGCGGACAGGTCGGCCAGCGCGGCCAGCATCTGGCGGGTGTTGTCGAACAGCCGGTCCTGCTTCGCGGCCGCCAGCCGGGCCTGCAGGGCGGCCTGCTCCTTCGCCTGTTCAATCCCGGCCCGCCGCTGCTCGAACCCGGTATGGATCGCCAGCCCCAGGGCCGGCAGAATGGTGAGCAGCAGCAAGAGCGTCAGGTGAAAGCCAAACCGGTCCGGGGCCGGCCCTGCGGGCGGCGGGGACGCGCCCTCAGGCAGAGCCGCATTCGCGTTGGGCGCTGTGCTCATGGAATCGAACGATCACCCAGCCGCCCCGAAGCCAGGTAGCTCGTCCGGCAATGACGGTGGTGTTTCATCGCGCGAGGTTCTCTTCCTCAATCTTCGCAGCCATGAACGAAAGCGCAAATTCCGTGCCCGTCTCCCGGCGGACCGCCAAATGGCCGCGTAATTGGCGCACGAGGGTGCCGACGAGGTGGAGGCCGAGCGTTTCCGGTCGCTCCAGTTCCAGGCCGGCTGGGACGCCCACACCATTGTCACCCACCACAATCCGCACGGTGCCGTCCGGCTCGACGCGCAGGCGCACCCAGATTTCACCGGCCCGCCCGTCGGGGAACGCATACTTCAGCGCGTTGGAGACCAGTTCGTTAAGCACCAGCGCGCAGGGAATGGCCTGGTTGATGTCGAGGCGGACCTTGTCCATGTCCAGCTTCAGGCGGATCAGCGCGGGGTCGGTGCCGAAGGCGCGCAGCAGACTGGCGGTAAGGCTCTCGGTGTAGGCCGCGAAGTCCAGCTCGGAGAGGCTGCTCGACTGATACAGCTTCTCATGGACGAGCGCCATGGACTGGACCCGCGTGCAGCTCTCCTCGAAGGCGGTGGTCGGCTCCGGGCCCTTGAGGCTCCGCGCCTGCAGGCGCAGCAGGCTGGACACGATCTGGAGGTTGTTCTTCACCCGGTGATGGATCTCCTTGAGCATCACCTCCTTCTCGCGCAGCGAGGCGTGGAGGCGCTCCTCCGCCTCCTTCAGGGCCGTGATGTCCCGCGCGATCTTCGACGCGCCGATGACCCGGCCGGTGCCGTCCTTGATGGGCGAGATCGTCACGGACACCGCGATCTGCCGGCCATCCTTTCGCACCCGCACCGTCTCAAACGAGTCAATGCGCTCGCCGCGCCCGATCCGGGCCAGGATGCCCGTCTCCTCGTCCGCCCGATCCGGCGGAATCAGTGTGCGCACGGACCGGCCCACGATTTCCTCCGCCGGGTAGCCAAAGATCTTCTCCGCCCCGGGGTTCCAACTGCTGATGTCTCCCGCGAGGGTCTTGCTGATGATGGCGTCCGCCGAGGAGGCCACGATCGCCGCAAACTGCGCATGGGCCTCCTCGATCTCCTTGCGCTGGGTGATCTCCTTGAAGAAGACCGCCAATCCGTCGGGATTGGGATAGGCGCGCACCTCGAAATACCCCTTGGCCGGCGGATAGTAAAACTCCAGCCCCACGGGGACCTGCTCCCGGATGGCCCGCCGAAAATCCAGGTCCAGCGCCGTGCCCGTGAGATCCGGAAACTCTTCCCACAGTGTCCGGCCCAGCAGTTCGCCGGAGGACTTCCGCAGCTTCCCGATGACGCCCGCCGCGTAGTGGTTCACGTAGTTGAACCGCCACTGACCATCCAACGCCACGAATCCATCTGTGATGCTGTTGAGGATGCGGGTCACGCGCTCGTTCGCCGCCCGCAGCGCCTCCTGGTCGGCCTTGCGCGCGGTGATGTCCCGGAGAAACGCGGTAAAGCTCGGCGGCTCGGAGCCGGGAATCCGGGTGACGGACAGCTCAATCGGAAACACCCCGCCATCGTGCCGGAGAGCGGTCAGCTCAATGCGCCGGCCCAGGATGTTCGGCTCGCCGGTGGCGAGGCGCCGGTCAAAGGCGAGCTGATCCCATTCCTGCGACACGGGCGGGATCATCAAGGCGGCCATCGGCTGCCCGAGCGCCTCCGCCCGGCTGCGTCCGAAGGCCTGCTCCGCCGCCTGGTTGAACTCAATGACGCGCCCCTCGTGGTCCATGCTCACGATGCAGTCCAGCGCGGATTCCAGCATGGCGCGCGCCCGGGCCTCGCTGGCCTGCCGGGCCGCCTCCGCCCGCTTGCGCTCCGTGATGTCCACGAACGCGCCGACGCTGCCGCACACCTGGTTGGCCTCGTCGCGGAGGGGCGTGGCGTAGGCGAGCACATGCAGCGTCCGCCCGTCCGTGAGAATGATCTCCTCCTCCGCCTCCCGCACTTCCACGCCGCGCGCGGCCACCTGCATGGGGAGTTCCTCCGGAGCCAGCTCCTTGCCATTCACGAGCACCCGGAACGTCCGCGGGGCCTCGCCGGGGGGCGCGCTCATGGAACCGTTCATGTCCGTCGTCAGGTTCAGCGTCCGCGCAAACGTCTGGTTCATGCGGATGTCCCGGCACTGCGGATCACGCGCGATGCCCACCCCCACGGGCAGCAAATCCAGCACGGCCTGCAGTTCCTTCACGCGCCGTTCCAGGTCGGTGTTGAGCCGGCGCACCAGTTCCTCGGCGCGCTTGCGCTCGGCGATCTCGGTTTGCAGGCTGGTATTCGTCCGCCCGAGTTCATCCGCCCGTTCACGGATGCGGGCCTCCAGTTCCAAGTTGAGCCGCGCCAGTTCCGCCGGGCCGCGCAGCAGCAAGGCCTGCGGCACCAGCTTCACCAGCATGACCGCCGTGACCACGGACAAAAGCGCCGTGACGGCCTTGATCGAGCCGGACAGCCAGTAACTGCCATGCCAGACGGACCAGATCTCCAGCAGGTGCGTCGTGCCGCACGCCACGATGAATCCGCCGAACATCAGGAAGATCCACGGATACGGCACATCCCGCCGCTTGCGGATGAAGTAAAGCAACGTCAGCGGAATCGAGTAGTAGGCCAGCGCGATGAGCGCATCGGAAGCGACGTGCAGCCCGATGAGTTCCGGCTTCCAGAAGTAGCAGTGGCCGTGCGGCATGAACCCGCCGCCTGAGAAGAGCTGTTCAAAGAACTCGGTCATAGGCGCCTTGGAGATTTGCCCGGAAAGATGTTCCCAGCGGGGCGCGGATGCAAGCCCGCCCGTCCTGGCCCTACGACCCCGGGCGCATTCGCGCACTGCCCCCGGAGCGCGGCACTCCGGGCCGCAGCGGCCACCCTGCAGAACGGGCTGCGGAGCTTCCCAAGCCTTTCCCTGCTGCCAGCCGCTGCGGCCCAGCGGGCCGCGCTCCGCCGTCGTGCGGGGGCAGTGTCAAGATGCGCCCTACGACCCCGCACCTGCTTCGACCTTGGCCATGCACCAACCGGGTGCTTAACACCATCGCGCGGTGGATTTCAGTGCGACTGAGGCTCACGGGTCCAATTATCCCAATTTGCCACCGCAGTGTTACTCTCGGGTAACTTCGTCGAGCCAATTCGCCAACCTGTCCAACTCCTTTTCATTTGCCACGTGGTCAAGCTGTTCCCAAATCAGCAGCAACAGCCGATAGGCATCGGCATTGCTCAGGCCGGCACTGTTCAATCCGAGCAGGTAGGTTCTAAATTCGGAATCAGTCCCGTGAAACAGGATGTGTCGAAATTTTTCGACTGTTTCAGAATCATTCATCAGACAGCGGCGATAATGTCAGCCAAAGCAACCGCGCCTGAACCAACGCATGGGGCGCCATTTCTGCCAGCCCGTTGCTCCCTCCCCGGGAGCGGCGACGGTGGAGTTGCGGCATTCATCCCTGCCCGCCACCGGCCAGCCGAGGGAGATCCGCCAGCATCTTGGCCGCGCAGTCCGGGCAGATGCCGTGGGTGAACTGGACGGCGGCATGTTTCCGGAGATAACCCTCCACGCTGTCCCAGTAGCCGCGGTCATCGCGGATTTTCTTGCACCAGCCGCAGATGGGCAGCAGGCCACTGAGGGTTTTCACTTCCGCAAGCGCGGTCTGCAGTTCCGTGATCAGCCGCTCGCGCTCCACTTCCACGCGCTTGCGCTCCGCAATCTCCGCCTGCAACCGCCGGGCCTGCTGGCGGATCTCCAGCAGGGCCTGGACATGCCGGGCGAGCGCACGCAGGGCATCAAGCTGCATGGGGGTAAGGTCGTGCCGCGTCTGGTCCACCACACACAGCGTGCCCAAGGCGTGCCCCTCGCCGTTCAACAGCGGCATGCCCGCATAGAAGCGGACATGCGGCGCCGCCACCACAAACTGGTTGTCGGCAAAGCGGGCGTCCGCCGTGGTGTCCGGCACCACCAGCGGCTCGTGCGGGTTCAGCAGCGCGTGCGCGCAGAAGGACACGTCGCGCGGTGTCTCGGTGAGCGGAATGCCCACGTGCGACTTGAACCACTGCCGGTGTTCATCCACCAAAGTCACCAGCGCGATGGGTGTCCCGCAGATGTGCGCCGCGAGCCGGGCGGTGTCGTCGAACTCCTGTTCCGGCGGGGTGTCGAGGATCTCCGTCGCGCGCAGGGCGGCGAGGCGGGCAGGTTCGTCGGCGGGCAAGGCGGCACGCATGAATGGATGGGTCAGCGGCGGAATTGTGCGGGCCAACCGCTTGGAATCAAGCTTGGAGCGTTGCCCGTCGCCTCCGGGGAGGCTGCGGGGCTTACGTCAGGCGGAAGGTCTCTCCCACCTGCTTCAGCGCCAGCCGCCCCGCCTCCTTCGCCAGCGCGGCGGAGAGGCGTTCGATGGGTTCGTTCATTGGCTCCTCGCTGAGCTTGAACGTCGCGTGATGCACCGGGACGATGTGCCGCGCCCCGGCCGCATCGGCCATCTGAAGCGCCTCCTCCGGCGTGCAATGGCTTCGCACCCACGGGCGATACGCGCCAATCGGCATGATCGCCACATCGAACGGCCCGCGTCCGCGCAACGCCGCGAAGGTGTCCGTCATCGCCGTGTCGCCACCGAACAGCACCGCGCGCCCCTCGCGGCGGAGGATGTAGCCGTTGTAGCCGCGATGCGTGTCACTGCGCCAGCGCGCGCCCCAATGCTTCACCTCGACGGCCTCGACGCGCAGCTCGCCCTTCGCCGTGCGCAGCGTGACGTTTTCACCCCAGCGCAGCTCGTGCGTCGCCGCGAAGCGCTTCGGACCAAAGATGTCCGCCGTCGCGTGCGCCGAGACCACCAGCGGCCGGCCCGGCAGGCGGCTCAAGGTCGGCATGTCCAGGTGGTCGAGGTGCGCGTGCGAGAGCAGCACGACATCAATCGGCGGCAGTTCCTCGACGCGCAGGGCCGGCGCGATGAAGCGCTTCGGACCCAGCGTGCCAAAGCCCAGCCCGAGACCAATGCGGTTGCCCAGCGCGGGATCGGTGAGGATGGTGAGGCCGTGGAAATTGAGCAGCACCGTGGTGTGCCCGAGCCACGCGAGCGTGATGCCATTGGCCGACCAGCCGGCCGGGACGGGCTTGTGCGGTGCGGCGGCGATCTCCCGTTCGCCCTCGCGGAAGCGTTCACGCAGGAAGCGCGCAGCCCACACATTCGAGCCGCGCAGCCACCACCAGCCCGCCGTTCCCGCAACGGCGGCGACGCCTCCGGTCAGGATCAGTTTGCGGCGGTTGAAGCGCATGGGGAGAGGTTGTCGCAGGAAACGCGGGAGTCAAGGGACGGCTTGAGGGTGGGCGCCCGGAACTCGCGCCAGCGTCCCGGAGCGCGGGTCTGCGACCCGCAGCGGCTGCCTCCGTCCGTTGCCCTTCGTATAGGCCAGCAGGACGGAGGATCGGACGTGGCTGCGGGTCACAGACCCGCGCTCCGGGGGCTTTCAGGGGCAGTGTCAAGCTGCCCCCTGCGCTTACTCCCTGGCCACTAATGGCTTGCCGCCGCCGGGCGTGCGTAGAAAACTCCGCCTGACAATTCCCGGGGCATGGACGACTCCTTCTCATACGACGTATTCCTGAGCCACAGCGGCAAGGACAAGGCCATCGTGCGCCCGCTGGCGGAGCGGTTGCGCAAGGACGGGCTGAAGGTGTGGCTTGATGAGTGGGTGCTCAAGCCCGGCGACAGCATCCCGGCGAAGATCGAGGAGGGGCTGGAGCACTCGCGCGTGCTGGTGCTCTGCATGTCGGCGAATGCCTTCAGCTCGGACTGGGCGCAGTTGGAGTCCGGCACGTTCCGCTTTCGCGACCCGCTGAACAAGGAGCGCCGCTTCCTTCCCCTGCGCCTCGACGACGCCCCCATCAAAGGCTCCCTGGCGCAATTCCTTTACATCAACTGGCGGCCGGCCGAGCGCGAGCAGGAGTATCTGAAACTCGTTGAAGCTTGTCAGTCGCCAGCGAAAGCGATGGTGTCGGAAGGAGAGAACACAGGCGAGCAGGTTGCAGAAAAGGCCATCCAACTCGACTATTCACATGCGCAAATCTGGGCCTACGCGTTTGCAGGAGACGCAAGGCGTGTCTTAATCAACGACGACGAAAACCACACTGTCCGGCTGCATGAGGTCGAGACAGGACGATGTGTGCAAGCCTTCAAAGGACACACGAATGCCGTTAGGTGCGTGGCTTGGAGTGCTGATCAACATCGTGTCCTGTCAGGAGGTTGTGATAACGCCGCGCGGGTCTGGGACGTGGAAACGGGCCAGTGTTTACGTTTGCTCAAAGGGCACACAGATGAAGTCTGGGATGTGAAGTGGCGCGCGTTTAACAACGAGGCCATGTCCAGCGGCAAAGACGAAACGCTGCGGCTGTGGGACGTGGAGACGGGGGAATGTTTACGCGTCTTTGAGGGCCACACGGGGCACGTCTATAATTTTGCTTGGAGCGCCGATCAAATGCGCGTGCTCTCAGGCTCCACCGACCACACGATACGCCTGTGGGACGTGAAAACCGGGCATTGTTTGCGCGTGATGAAAACACCGAACAAAGACATGGTTTTTAGCGTGGCATTCAGCCCGGATCAACGCCGTGCTCTTGCAGGGACCTACGGAGGGATTGTTCAACTATGGGACGTGGAGACCGGTCGGTGTCTACGTGTGCTCGAAGGTCATACGGAAGAAGTGTGGGGGGTTGTTTGGAACGCCGACGGGCGCAGCGCTATTTCGTCGTCCGGCGACCAGACGCTACGGCTATGGGACCTGGAGACGGGGCGGTGCCTACATGTGCTCAGAGGGCACACGGCGTATGTTAGGCGCGCGGCGTGGAGCGCAGATGGACGCCGCGCCTTCTCCGGCGACGCGAAGGGCGGCCTCCGGGTGTGGGATCTGTCGGAATTTGTCACTGAGCCTCGATCGCCGAAAGTCACCGGGCCAGCGTTGCCGCTCGCGCCGGACCAAGTCCAATACACGAACGCCAAAG
This sequence comes from uncultured Klebsiella sp., assembly GCA_964496695.1. Lineage (GTDB taxonomy): Bacteria > Verrucomicrobiota > Verrucomicrobiia > Limisphaerales > SXTU01 > SXTU01. Next base: position 21,199 of record CAZCBE010000058.1, on the reverse strand, counting down.
TCCTCCTCGTCGGCGAGAGTGGCGCGGGTAAGACGGGGCTTTCCAAGCGGCTGGCTTTGGATGACTGGCAGCCCAGCGACTCGACGGTCGGCGCGTGGGCGACGCAGTGGAAGCTGCCGGTGTCGGGCGGCAAGGGCGTCGAGCGGGAAATCTGGCTGTGGGATTTCGGCGGGCAGGCGGACCAGCGGTTGATCCACCAGCTTTACATGGATGAAACCGCACTGGCGGTGCTGGTTTTCGACGGCCAGAGGGAAGATCTCTTCGAGACGCTGGGGCAGTGGGACCGCGATCTCACCCGCGCCGCGCGCAAGGAGTTCGCCAAGCTGCTAGTCGCCGGGCGCGTGGATGCCGGGGGCCTGCGCGCCAGCCGGAGCGAGGTCGAGAAGTTTGCGGCGGAGCGCAAGTTCCAAGGCTTTCTGGAAACGAGCGCGAAGAGGAACCTGGGCTGCGAGGAACTCAGGCAGGCCATCCTCGACGCCATCCCGTGGGACGAGCTTCCCTGCCGCACCACGGAGGTGCTTTTCAAGCGGCTCAAGGAGGAGATCATCGCGCTCAAGGACGAAGGCCGGGTGCTGATGCGCTTCAACGAACTGCGCGAGACGCTGCAACTGCTCCTCGCACAACGTGCGGGGTCAGGCGTAGCTCGACATTCCAATGTCGAGAGCGAGGATGGCGACTACGGGAGGACTCGACATTGGAATGTCGAGCTACGTGGGGGCCGGTTCAGCGATGAGGAATTGCGCGCGGTGCTGACGCTGCTGGCCGGTCCCGGCGTGGTGTGGGAACTGGCGTTCGGCAGTTGGGTGCTGCTCCAGCCAGAACGCATCAACGCCTACGCGCAGGCGGTAATCCGGACCTTGCAGGCGGACGAGCATCAGCGCGGCTGCCTGATGGAGGAGCGGGTGTTGAAAGGCGACCTGATGTATGAGTCGTCCATGACGCGGCTGGAAGGCGACGAGGAGCGCTTCGTCCTGCTGGCCATGCACCAGACGCTCGTGGAGCGCGGCCTTTGCCTGCGGCAGCCGACGGCACAGGGCAATCTGCTCGTCTTTCCCAGCTACTATCGAAAGGAGCGGCCGGACATCGTGCAGTATCCGGCGGTGCAGGTGAACTATCGCTTCACGGGATTCCTCGACGAGCTTTATGCCACGCTGGTCGTGCGGCTGCATCACAGCGACACGTTCGAGCAGGACGAACTGTGGCGTTACGCCGCCGATTTCAAGACGAACGCCGGGAAGCAGCTCGGCATCAAGCTGACGCGGCGCGCGCCGGGCGTGGGCGATCTGGAGGTGTATTTCGACCCGGCGGTCTCGATGGAGGAGAAGATCATCTTCAGCAAATACGTCCACGAGCACCTGCTCCAGCACGCGCGCGACGTGGAGCGGCTGAGGCATTATGTCTGCCCTCAGTGCGGCACGCCGGTGGGCAATCGCGAGGTGGCGATGAAACGGCTCAACGAATGGCTGCGGGGCCGGCCACCGCAGCCGGAGGCGACGGGCCTGTTCAAGCTCCGCAAGAAGAAGGAGGAGACGCCGAGCATCATCTGCGTGGGCTGCGAGCAGCGGGTGCCGCTTTGGGATGAGATGGAGCAGTGCTTCGCCAGCCCGGAGATTCAGCAGCGGGTGCGCGACATGCAGGAGGAGTCCGCCATCGAGCTGAGCAACCAGAGCAAGGAACGCGCGCTGGTGGGCGAGGTCATCTCCACCGTGGCGCTCGCGGACCAGATCAGCCGGGAGTTCAATGTGAGCGATCAGGGCATCGACATGGAGATCGAGTTCAATGACGACGCGCACGAGGCGACCAACCGGAGGCTTTACCTACAACTCAAGTCGGGTGATTCCTACATTCGCAAGAGCAAGAAGGATGGGACCGAAACCTTTACGATCAAAGACGAGCGCCATGCGCGCTATTGGATGGCGTCACCGTTTCCGGTGCTGCTGGTGATTCGCAATTCCGAAGGCGAAGTCCGCTGGATGGAAGTGCGCGACTGGCTGAAGCACGCGAGCGACAACGGTAAGAAGCCGGTGAAGCAAATCGTGTTCACCGGGGAGCGGTTCGACGTGATGAGCGTGCGGCGGTGGCGGGACAAGGTGTTGAAGCCATAGGCACGGAGCGCGGCTGTGTGCGAAGCACCAGCCGCAGCAAGCCGCTTCCTCAACGACGGTTTCGACGCCACGTCAAACTAGCCGTGCAAAGCGCCGGCTGCGGCTGGTCTCCGCGACACAGCCGCGCTCCATTGATTGCGGCGGATCAGCTTCGTCCCTGAATTCACCCTCCCGTCGGGCAGTCTTTTATTCGTGTTTTGCACTGCCAAATTCTCGCGTCGTTTCCTGACGAATGGCCTCGCTGCCGTCGGCGTCCTGGCGGCGGCTTCACTTTCCGCCGCCCCTGCTCCTGCGCCCAAGCCCGTGGCCGGTGCGCTGACGTTTGAGAAGGACATCCGGCCCATTCTCAAGGCGAACTGCTTCCACTGCCACGGGGACGAGGGGAAAGTGAAGGGCGGGCTGGACGTGCGGCTGCGGCATCTCATTGCCAAGGGCGGCGAGCAGGGCGCAGCCATCGTGCCCGGCAAACCGGAGAAGAGCCTGCTCTTCACCATGGTCCGTGATGGCGAAATGCCGAAGTCGGAGAAGAAGCTTTCCAAAGAGCAGGTGGAGCTGGTCCGGCAGTGGATCGCGGGCGGCGCGAAGGTCGCCCGCACGGAGCCGGCCAAACCCGGCGCGGCGGATGAGTTCACGCCGGAGGAGCGGGAGCATTGGGCGTATCAGCCGGTGCGGAGGCCGCAAATTCCAGTAATTAGTAAGGAAGTAATTAGCAGTCAGCCCGGCGGCGCCCAGGGCAAGTCCGCCCCACCAAGCACTCCCGCACTAATTACTAATTACTCTCCCATCGACGCCTTCCTTCTCCAAAAGCTCACCGCCGCCAAGCTCACCTTCTCCCCGCCCGCCGACCGGGCCACGCTCATCCGCCGCGCGAGCTTTGACCTGCACGGTCTGCCGCCGTCGCCGGAGGAAGTGGATGCGTTTGTGAAGGACGAGTCCCCGGATGCCTACGCGAAGCTGCTGGACCGCCTGCTGGCCTCGCCGCACTACGGCGAGCGCTGGGGCCGGCACTGGCTGGACGTGGCCGGCTACGCGGATTCCGACGGCTACAACGATGCGGACATCGTGCGGCGCTACGCCTGGAAGTATCGGGACTACGTCGTGCGCTCGCTGAACGCCGACAAGCCGTTCAACGAGTTCATCATCGAGCAGCTTGCGGGGGACGAGCTGGTGAAGCTGCCGCACAAGAACCTGGCTCCGGCCGATGCGGACCGGCTCACGGCCACCGGTTTCCTGCGCATGGGGCCCGACGGCACCGCGAATGCCGGGGCGGAGCAGAAGACCGCGCGCAACGCGGCCGTCGCGGACACGCTCAAGATTGTCTCCAGCTCGCTGCTGGGCGTCACTGTCGGCTGCGCGCAATGCCACAACCACAAGCACGACCCGATTCTGCAGACCGACTACTACCGGCTGCGCGCCGTCTTCCAGCCGGCCCTGGATTCGCCCGGTTCGCGCCGGCTGGTGCCGTTGCTCTCCGAGAGCGACGCGGCCAAAGGCGCGGAGATCGAGGTGGAGGCCAAGAAGCTGGACGCGGCACGCCAGAAACGGCTCGATGAGTGCATCAACGAGATCCTTGAGAAGGAAGCGGCCAAGGCGCCCGAGGAACTCCGCGAGAAGCTCCGCGAGGCCTACAAGACCGTCGTCGCCAAGCGCACGCCCGCGCAGGTGAAGCTGCTCAAGGATCATCCCACCGTGGCCAGCCTCACGCCCGGCTCGCTGTATCTTTACAACCAGAAGATGGCCGACGAGCTGGCCAAGCTGGCCGCCGAAGCCGCCGCCGTGCGGGCCAAAAAGCCCGTGGAAGATTTCCTTCAGCCGCTGGCCGAGCCCGCCGCCGCCACGAACACCACCACCTTCGTCTTCCATCGCGGCGATCCGGACCAGCCGGCGGCGGCGGTGAAGCCCGGGGACCTGACCATCCTCGCCTCCCTGCGCCCGGTGGACGTGCCGGAGAAGAACAAGGCGCTGCCGACGACCGGCCGCCGGCTCGCCTACGCCCGCGCGCTCACGGACGGCCAGCACCCGCTCACCGCCCGCGTGCTGGTGAACCGTGTCTGGATGCACCACTTCGGGCGCGGCATCGTGGCCTCGCCCGCCGACTTCGGCACGCTCGGCGAGCGCCCGACGCATCCCGAGCTGCTCGACTGGCTGGCGAGCGAATTCGTGGCGCAAGGGTGGAGCCTCAAGAAACTGCACCGGACCATCATGACGAGTGCGGCGTATCAGCAGACGTCGCAGGTTAAGGAGTTGAAGAGTTTAAGTGTTAAAGGGGGGAAAGGCACCGGCCCCTCGGCCTCTTCAACCCTCCAACCCTTCAACCCTTCAACCCTCGACCCCGACAACAAGCTGCTCTGGCGTTTTCCGCTCCGCCGACTTGATGCCGAGCAGCTCCGCGACGCCCAGCTCGCCATCGGCGGCAAGCTGAACCCGAAGCTCGGCGGCACGCCGGTGCCCATCATGACCGACGAAACCGGCCAGATCGTCGTGGGCGTGAACACGGACGACACGGCAGGCCGGCCCAGCGGCAAGTTCGTGCCGCTCAACGGCGAGGAGTTCCGCCGCAGCCTCTATGTGCAGGTGCGCCGCAGCAAGCCGCTGGGGATGATGGAAACCTTCGACGCGCCGCGCATGGAGCCCAACTGCGAGCTGCGCAACGCCTCGACGGTGGCCCCGCAGTCGCTCGCACTGATGAACGGGGAGTTCACGCTCACGCAGGCCAAATACTTCGCCGAACGCGTGGTGAAGGAAGCGGGCGATTCGACCGACGAATCCAAGGTCGCCCGCGCGTGGCAGCTCGCTTTCTGCCGCCGGCCGAACACAACGGAGATGTCCGATGCGCTGGGCTTCTTGACGAAGCAACGCGCGCATTTCACTGCCAACGCGCCGAAGGCCGCGCCCGCGCCAGTGGCGAAGGGCAAGGAACCGCCGCCCGCGAACGCCGAGGAGCACGCGCTCACGAGCCTGTGCCAGGCGCTGCTGACGGCGAACCGGTTTCTCTACGTGGAGTGAGTGGCCCGCCAAACACGCGAAAAGACACGAAAATGAAAAACGGAAAGGTGGATCTCATTTTCGAGGACGAGTGCTATGCGATCATGGGAGCGTGCTTCGCGGTTTACAAAGACAAGGGCTGTGGATTTCTGGAACCGGTTTATGATGAGTGCATGGAGATTGAGTTCGCCCATCTCGGCCTCCCGGCGGTCTCCAAATCGAAACTGGCGCTGGAGTATCGCGGAAGGAAGCTCACTCAAGGCTATGAGCCAGACTTCGTTTGCTACTCGAAGATCGTTCTCGAACTGAAGGCAGTGAACGCTCTGACCGACGAGCATCGTGCTCAGGTGTTGAACTACCTGAACGCCACCAGGTTTCAACTCGGCTTGCTTGTGAATTTTGGGCACTATCCGCTCCTGGAATGGGAGCGAATTGCCAACACCCGGAGCAACCTCCAAATACCCGAAACTGTGGACCTGAAAAATTTTGGCGCTGTTTCGCGTGTTTCGCGGGCCAAATCATGAACCGCACCGCCTGCAATTCCCGCCGCCACTTTCTGGCGCAGTCCGGCTTCGGCCTGGGCTCGGTCGCGTTCGCGTGGCTGCTCCAGCGGGACAACCTGCTGGCCAACCCCTCCCGGCCCGACCTCGACCCAAAGAGCTTCGACCTCCTGCCCAAGCGTCCGCATTTCGAGCCGCGCGCGAAGGCGATGATTTCCATGTTCATGCAGGGCGGGCCCAGCCACATGGACTTGTTCGACCCCAAGCCGGAGTTGAACCGGCGCGACGGCCAGCAGTTCCCCGGCGAGCTGAAGCATGATGATGCCGCCGGAGCGACGACCAAGATTTTCGGCAGCCCGTGGAAGTTTCAGCCGCACGGTCAGAGCGGCATCCAGGTGAGCGAGCTGCTGCCGCACTTCGCCGGCATCGTGGACGATGTAACCGTCATCCGCTCGATGCACACGGGCGTGAACAACCACGGCCAGTCGGTCTTCGCCATGCAGAACGGCCGCGTCATGGGCGGACGGCCCGTGCTCGGGAGCTGGGTGACGTATGGCCTGGGCAGCGAGGCCAGCAACCTGCCGGCGTTTGTCGCGCTGACCGACCCGCGCGGGCTGCCGGTCGAGGGCGTGCAGAACTGGGGCAACGGCTGGCTGCCCTCGCTCTATCAGGGGACCGCGGTGCGGCCGCGCGAGCCGCGCCTCCTCAACCTCGACCCGCCGCCGTATCTCAAGGGCGCCGCCCAGGAAAACTACCTGGGCTTCCTCGAACGGCTGAACCACGCGCATCTCCAGGAGCATCCCGGCGAGGCCGACCTCGAGGCGCGCATGGCCAGCTACGCGCTGGCGGCGAAGATGCAGACCGCCGCGAAGGACGCGCTGGACATCAGCCAGGAAAGCGCGGCCACGCAGAAGCTCTACGGCATTGACCACCCGGCCACGCGCGACTTCGGCACGCGCTGCCTGCTGGCGCGCCGGCTCGTCGAGCGCGGCGTGCGCTTCGTCCAGGTGTTCACCGGCAACCAGACCTGGGACCACCACACCCTCATCCGCAGCAAGCTGCCCGCCGCCTGCGCCTATGTGGACAAGCCGGCCGCCGCGCTGGTGACGGACCTGAAATCGCGCGGTCTGCTGGACTCCACCATCGTCCACTGGGGCGGCGAGATGGGCCGGCTGCCGGTCATCGAGAAGGACGAGGGCCGGGACAAGATGGGCCGCGACCACAACACCTATGGCTTCTCGATGTGGGTCGCCGGTGGCGGCTTCCAGGCCGGCCTCGCGTTTGGCGAAACGGACGAGTTCGGCCACAAGGCCGTGAAGGACGTCGTGAACCACTTCGACTATCACGCGACCGTGCTGCGGCTCTTCGGCCTCGACCACCAGCGCCTCGCCTTCAAGCGCAACGGCGCCAACGCTTCGTTGACCGACGGCCAGAAGGCACGCATCGTCACTGAAATCCTGAAGGTGGCCGCCACATGAACTCCACCGCCTGCAACTCCCGCCGCCACTTCCTGGCGCAGTCCGGCTTTGGCCTTGGCTCGGTCGCGCTTGCGTGGCTGCTGAAGCAGGACAACCTGCTGGCCAACGCACCGCGGCCCGATCTTGACCCAAAGAGCTTCGACCTGCTGCCGCGCCGCCCGCACTTCGAGCCGCGCGCGAAGGCGATGATTTCGATGTTCATGCAGGGCGGGCCCAGCCACATGGACTTGTTCGACCCCAAGCCCGCGCTCGACAAACTGGACGGCCAGAAGTTCCCCGGCGAGATCAAGTTCGACAACGCCGCGCAGGCCAGCCCCAAGGTGCTCGCCAGCCCGTGGAAGTTCCAGAAGCACGGCCAGTGCGGCATGGACGTCAGCGAGCTGCTGCCGCACTTCGCCGGCATCGTGGACGACGTCTGCCTGCTGCGCGGAATGCACACGGGGGTGAACAACCACGGCCAGTCCATCTACGCGCTGCAGAACGGCCGCGCGCTCGGCGGCCGCCCCACGCTCGGAAGCTGGCTCACCTACGCGCTCGGCGCGGAGACGAGCAATCTGCCCGCCTTCATGGCGCTCACCGACCCGCGCGGGCTGCCCGTGCTGGGCGTGGCAAACTGGGAGAACGGCTGGCTGCCCTCGCTCTTCCAAGGCACGCCCGTCCGCTCCAAGGAGCCGCGCATCCCGAACCTCGACGCGCCCCCGCACCTGCGCGGCCCGGCGCAGGACAACTACCTTTCCTTCCTCGACAAGCTGAACCGCGACCATCTCCGCGAGCATCCGGGCGAGACGGACTTGCAGGCGCGCATCGCGAGCTACGAGCTGGCCGCCAAGATGCAGACCGCCGCGAAGGAGGCGATGGACATCACGAATGAAAGCGCGGCGACGAAGGCGCTCTACGGCATTGATGTGCCGGCCACGGCGGAGTTCGGCACGCGCTGCTTGATCGCGCGGCGGCTCGTGGAGCGCGGCGTTCGCTTTGTGCAGCTCTACACCGGCAACCAGACGTGGGACCATCACGGCAGCATCCGCACCGGCCTGCCCGCCGCGTGCAAATACATTGATAAAGGCTCGGCCGGCCTCGTCACCGATCTGAAGGCGCGCGGCCTGCTCGACTCAACGGTCGTCCACTGGGGCGGCGAGATGGGCCGGCTCCCGGTGATCCAAAACGACGTGGGAGCCGCCAAGGTGGGCCGCGACCACAACACCTACGGCTTCTCGATGTGGGTCGCCGGCGGCGGCTTCAAGCACGGCCTCACCTACGGCGAGACCGACGAATTCGGCCACCACGCGGTGAAGGACATCGTCAATCACTACGACTACCACGCCACGCTGCTGCACCTCTTCGGCCTCGACTACAAGAAGGTCACCTTCAAGCGCAACGGCCAGGAGATGTCCCTCGTGGACGGCCAGAACGCGCGGCTGGTGAGCGAGGTTTTGCGGGGCCGAGCGCCGTAACCTGAGGGAATTTCTGTGGTCTGCACCCCTAGGGGCAAAGGACCAGGGTAAGAATTCCCCGAACGCATGTCTCGTGCTTTGAACCCCTGAACCGCGTGCGGGTGGATAGCAGCCGGTTCGTCCTGCTGTGGCCAACGGTCGGCGGCTGCAAGCCGCCGGCACGGGTTCATGGGGAGGGGTTCCGTTGGAGAAGAAACCCCCGCCCGGCAGAGCCAAAATCCCGTTGATTTGCCGATGCCGGACGTCCGGGAATGGCGAAATGCCAGCCGTTTGGCGTTCCCGGACGTGGCGGAGTGCCAAAATGACGCTGTTTTACCGTTCCCGGACGAAGCGGACTGGCAAAACGCCACCGTTTTGCCCTTCCCGGACGTGCCGGAACGCCCAAATGCCAGTCGTTTGCCTCTCCCGATTGTGCCGGAACGCTGAAACATCGAAGTTTCAAGCGGGAAAGTCTCGTAAGATACTCCAATCCAATAATTTGCACTAGTCCTTGCCGAGCCAAAGCATCAGAAAGTCGTTGCAGTCTCAATCGACTTGTAAATCCGCCGGAATGCCGCATTGCCTGAGGAATTCCAGCAGTCACCGAAACCTTGGAAAACTCTTTGTGAATCGAATCCATTGACGTCGGGACGAAGTCCCAGATCAACGAACAGTTTTGCGAAGTCGACCTTCTCTTGAGGGTCTTCCCTTCCAGCCCCCGTAACGTAGATAATGAACCACCATTCCCCTTTTTGGAGCCCGAACAGTTTGACGAGAAAGCGACCAACGGCCAGATGCGATAGCTGCCCGCTACCGATAGAGCGATACAACTTCGGTTTTGAAACCTTTAGCGCAGCCATCAAAATTGTTCCGACACCGAAGCCCCAAAGAAGTTGGCCCCTCCGGGCGACGTCGCCAGCCTCTACTGCGTGTCCGATAATGCGGAATGCCTCTTGGACCTGTCTTGGAGTCATTTGCAGCGCACTCATCAGTTCGATGCAGTTCTCAACCCGATAATGTGTGTCGCCCAGCAATGTGACGCGCCGTCCCTCCTTCTCAAAGTAGCTTGCCGCAAAATGCCGTGCCAATGTGCGCAAACTAGCTTCGGTGGGCTCTGGCAAGGTGAATCCTCGCTGGACGAATTTACGGAAATACTCCGCGAAGTTCAAATCCTGTCCGAAAAGCGCCCTCGCTGAGGAAGCGAGTTGCTCATAATCAACGGCCAGAACGAAGACCAGACCGTGAACGTCAAACACATGTTTGATGGTTTCAAGATAAGCGATTGCGTAGTCAGGACGGCACCGGTCCAATTCATCAACGAAGACGAAGGCTTTCGGATGCTCGTCCTTGAAGACGTCTTTCAGAGTGTCCTTCAGGGTTTTGAGCACTTTGGACCGGTCTTCGTAAAGCCCAACAAAGTCGGGCTTCTTCGAATTCCTCTCCTTCTTCTTGGCTTCCGCCAGTTCCCCGGCAGCCAATGGGTCGAGGTCGATCCAGCTCGATGCCACCTTGTTGGCTAATCCGATGCTAAACCATGCCACGTCCTTGGCTGCTTCTCGCAGCCGGTGGGCTGCAGATTGCTCACTATCAGGCGCATCGCCTTTGGCAGCTTTTATCAACTCCGCCACGATCGACAGGAGAGGGTCGCCACAATAGTCGCTCTCCCAAGCGTTCAACATTATGACCTGTGGAGTCGTTGCATCCTTCTGACGCCGATCATCCAAATCTCCTTTCCACATGGATAGGAATGTCGTTTTGCCCGCCCCGAACGGGGCATTCAGACTGACAACCAAACCTCCCTCCACAAAGCCATGTTCGACTATCAAAAAGCGCTCAAGCTTTTGACAGAACGCTTTGAGTGCAAGTTTATCATGCTGCTCAAAAGACAGCGCGGTAGTTTCATTCATGTTTGCCATAGGGCGGTGGTTCCTCTTTCACCAGATAGTAGTGCGCCGCATCCGCCTCGGCCTGCTCCGGGATGGGTTTGCGCAAGGGCGTGGGATTCGGCTGCTGATACGGCGGATAGCCGGCGGGGCGGATGCAATCTTCCGTCACCAGTTGCTTCGCGTCGGGATAATGCTTGGGCACGCCGGGGGCGGTGACGGGTTCGCCCTTTTCAATCTTCGCGGCGACTTCCTGGTTAAGGGCGAGGAGTTGGGCGAGCAAATCTTTCTTGGCGCTGAAGCCGTAGGCGGTGAGGACGGCGGTGTCGAGCGTGGCGTGGGCGTCCTTCAACGGATTCGCGCCGGGCAATTCGAGGGTGCGATAGAGAGCGCGCAAGCCGCCCTTCAGTTTCGGCAACGCTTCGGCGCGCACGCGGCGCAACTCGCGCGCCGCCGCCGCCACGGCGTCAATTTTCGCGATGGCGTCACGGGACAACGCGGCGTTTTTGGCCGCAACCCCGTCAGGGGCGGAATCTTTGTAACTGGCGGTGGTTGATTCTGATTTAGCTCCGTCAGGAGCGGCATCGTCGGGTGATGTCGCTCCTACGGAGCTGGGACGATTTTTCGCGGGTGGTTCTACAACGATGTCGCGCCTAGTGGCGCTGGGCGAAACGTCAAACTGCGGCCACGGGAACGTGTCGAAGACGGATTCAGGAGTGTAACGAGGGTCGCTTTTCATATTGCTGCACTTGGCGTGAAACCAAGATGCGTGCAAGCCGGATTGAATAATGCCAAAACAATAATCATCGGCGAAAGCGAACACTTTCAAGGCGTTCGTTGGGAGAATTGCGCTGGAAATAAAAACAAACACTGGACGTTTTGTAAGTGCAGAACACGCGATATAGCGCGAGATCTGTTTCAAAGCAGACTGCAATTCCTGCCGTGGACGTTTTAAAGCCCACCACGTTTCCAAGCGCGTCTGATGCTCACCGCTTTCCTTGCCGGTTTCTTCATGTTCCGATTTGGCATTGTCCTCCCATTTTTTCAGGACGCGTTCCTTTGGGATTTGGAGCAAGGTTGGTAATGCCGAGGCTTGGAGCAAATCTAGTTCGCTGAGATCAATTACAAACTCAGGATGGGTGAGATATTTTGAAGACAGCAAATCTGTTCCATTCAAGAACGGTTTTACAAAAGGCGCGTGTTCGGGATTATTCGTCAGGAGGCTTCGCGCCTCACTCTCATCTATAACGAATCCCTTGTGACCGGTCTGAACACCTTCAAACACACACTTGGGCTCGGTATTACAGGTCAAGACTTTCGCAGTGCTGACATCGGTTGCATCTGACAGTGAAGAACTGATGGAGTCGCATTCGCGGAAGTCTAATTCATAATGTTTCGATGCTGAACCAGTGCCGCGCTTGCGAAGTGTTTTTGTGCCAGCCGATGGCTCAACCTTAAACCAAAGCTTTCGCGTTTTTGGCAACAACGCTGTTTCTTGAGTTTTCACCCAGTCGGCGATCGAGACATGAACATTTGCTTCGCCCGACCAGGGCTGATTCTCGACGGCTTCCAAAATCGTGCCGGACTTTACGACGTGATCGAGTCCACCTTCGCGCGACTCGTTGTTGCGTATGTTCTGCGTGCCGACAAGTCCGGCGCGACCAGTTACAGGGTCGGCTGCGGTGCATATTGGCAGGTGGTCAGCAGCCTTACGAAACCAATAAACGCAAAGATCGGCTCTGCGTGGAACTTCGGGATATTGTTTCTCCAGTTTCCCGACATATTCGCGGCCATGTTCCAACGTCATTTTCCGTGCATCAAGGAATGGCGGATTTCCGATGATAACATCGGCCTTGGGCCATTGGGCCGGCAGACCTTCGGCCGTGAGCAGCGCGTCGGCAGCGATGAAATTCTGGTCGAGATTGTCGAGCGGGAGCGGTTGTTCGGTGATGTGCAGTTCGTCAATCGCCAGCTTGCGCGCAATCATCATCGTGACTTTGGCGATCTCGACGGCAAAGGGCAATATGTCGAGGCCGTAGAAATTTTGCGCGCTGAGAAACGAGAGCCGCATCTGGTCGGACTTCTTCGCCTCGCGTTTGAATTCCGTTTCCAGGCGCTCAAAGATGCGCGCCTCCACGCGCTTGAGTTCGCGGTAGGCGATGTAGAGGAAGTTGCCCGAGCCGCACGCCGGATCAAGCACGCGGAAATGATGGAGGCGGTCGGTGAGCGCGTAGAGTTCCTTGAGGGTCTTGGCCTTCTCCACCTGCTCACGCCACGGCTCGACGATGGTCGGCCCGACAATTTTCATGATGTCAGACGGGTGCGTGAAGTGCGCGCCGAAAGCGTGCCTTTCCTTGTCATCCATCGAGTGCTGGAACAGCGTGCCGAAGACCTCCGGCTGAACTTTCGACCAATCGTAGGAGGCGGCCTTGCGCAGCAAGTTCAGTTCAATCTCGTGCAACTCAATGCGCGCCGGCTCCCGGAACAAGCCGCCGTTGAAGTAACTCACGCCTTTGAACCGGCCACCGGACTTGGGTGGATTGGTGTTCATGGCCTCGAACAGGCCGCCAATCAAATCGTAGCCGTCCGCCGGGCTGGTGCATTCTTTCAGGATGTTCGAAACGAAATACTTGGGCAGCAGATCAATGTCCTCGGCAAAGAGCGCCACAAGCATTTGCAGGATGAAGCGCTGGGCCAGTTCACGGGGTTCACCGCGCTTGAGGAGCGTGCGGAAACACTCAGCCAGCCGATCCGCCGCCTCCCGCGTGACCTTTTCGCGGTCGTTGTCAAACGTGGGTGTCGGTGAGCCGGGAGCGATGAACGCCAGCGGCCCCCAGCGCTCCGGCAGCTCATTCAGTGCAACGGTGTCTTTGGGCGCATCAAGATCGGTGTCGAAGTCATAGACGCGGAACTCATCGAAGTTGCAGAGGACGACGTAGCGTGGGCGATTGGGAACAAGGCGAGTCCAGTAGTCGAAGGCCTGGCGGTAGTGCTTCTGCAAATCCACGCCGCGCTTCTTCATTTCGACGAGCACGATCGGTTTCCAGACGTAATCGGCGAAAGCCGTTCCGCCACCGTCTTCCTTGTCTTTGCGGATGCGGAATTCAGTCGAGCCGCCCACGTCGAGACAACCCGGCTGGCCGAACGCTTGAAAGAGCCGGTCGAGGAAAATTTGAGCCTGACCTTTCTCGTCGCCCGTGATGTGCTTTTTCGTCCAGGCGACGAACTCCGAGAGCTTTTCCTTTGACGGCATGGGTGGTTTTTACACGGAGGCAGGCGCGGTGTCACGAATCGAGAAATACATTTCAGGTGAGCGAGCATTCCCCGGCGATTTCGCCCTTGTCCTATTCAGTCCAGATGGCGGGCACCCCGCCAACGACCCGTTCAAGCTGCCTGCCGGCTTGCCGCGCTGGTGGCTGTTTGGTGGGCAAGCTAGACAGGCTCCGGCAACCGTCCTAGGGTCTTCGCCCCGGCCATGAAGTTCAAAGGCCAAGAGTGGACGACCGGCAGCCGGATGCCGGAGTTGAAAATCGCGTTGGAGCATCCGCCTGGTAAGGACGGGCTGTTGCCGTGGCGCATTAAGGTGCTGTTCCAGCCAGTCAGGATAACTTTCCCCATGGCCCGCCCCACGGCTGAATTCCTCCGCAAGCACGGGGCTCAAAGCGCCAACCCGCCGTCGCGGGGGAGATGGCGTGATGCCCTCAACCCGGACGCCGTGCATGAATCACCTGCAAAGCCACCGCAGCCGGTTACGCTATGAGCGGCCTCGGTGATAGTGAGGTGCTGATCAGCCAGGCCGCGCAGTGAGCCGGCGTTTGAGCCAGAACCATGGGCGCAGGAGGGCGTAGAGGGGCAGCAGGGCTCCGGGCGCAGTCGAGCACGGCGAGCGCGTCACTTGCAGGACATCTTCCATGAACATCCCCTGCCAGTAGCGCAGGTGCCGGACGAGTTGCAGCCGGTAGGCGATGCGCTGCCAGCGGGAGGTGGGCGCGGGGCGGTCGTAGGTGGCCACGGAGTTCAGGCAGGTTTTCACCAGGCGGGCGACCCGCCGGTCTCGCTCGCAGACGGCGCGCACGGCGGGGGGGAGTTCACACTGGAGCAGTTCATGGCCCACGCTCGCGCCCAGCGCGACGACGCGGGTGAGGCCCAGCCGGTCGGCGGCGGACAGGGTCGCCGGCCAGTCTTGGCGGCCAGTGTTTTGCAGCACGGCGAGGTCGTTGATCCAGGCGAGGCGCTCCCATTCGTGATGGGCGCCGTGGCAGCAGAGGTGCAGCACGAGATGGACGGGCGACAGGGTGGCGAAGTCGGTCTGGTGGACATGCACGGTCTGCCGGGCGGCGTAGAGTTCTTCGAACGGCAGCGGGAGAAAGCCCGGATTGGACAGGAGCCGCCAATGCAGTTCGATGCCGATCTGGCGCTGATGATGATAGTGCGTGTAGTGCGGGCTGCGGCGGAGGAAGCGGGCGTGCTGGGCGGGGGAGACGTCGGCGGCCGGGATGGTGCGCTCGTAGCCGCGCGCGCGCAGCAACTGGTCGGCGGCGGCAATATCCTCCGGGGCGACCACGAGGTCGAAGTCGGTGCTTTGCCGCCAGGAGAAATCGCCGTGGACCTGGGCGGAGAGGACCGGACCTTTGAGGGTCAGCACGCGGAGCCCGGCGCGGGCCAAGGTGCCGACGACCGCCTCCAGTTCCACGAGCCGGCGGATCGCGCGGAACTGATTTTGCGTGATGTATGCCTGGAAGTGCTGGCGGATGGCGGGCGGCACGGCGGGGATTTCCGCGACCGCCCGGCCGGCAAAGAGCACCACCCGGTGCAGGGAGGAAAGTTCCTTGAAGGTGTCCCAGTTGAGATCATGGGGCACCGTGACTTCCGCCAGCGCGCGCGGGCCGGCCAGACGCGCCCGCAGGCAGGCGACGAGGAAGCCGAACTCGGGCGAGGGGCAAAGCTTTTCCCCCGGCGCAGACGATATGACCGTGGATGCGTTCATGGGTGGCCACCCTGCCCTGCCCGTCACAGCGCGTGCGTGCCCGCAGCCCATTGCTCGATCACCTGGCCCGCCGGCGCGCCCCCGTGCGAGCGCGAGATCACGGCGTCCTGTTCCGCGGGGTCGGGCAGCAGTTCATTCAATGCCAGCAGCAGCCGGCGGCGTGGGTCGGGCGTGGCGTTGAGCATGGCCCAGAGCGCACTGGAACGGGTCTCCTCATCCAGCGCGGCCAGTTCCTGAGCGTGGCCGGCGGAGTAACGCGCCCGCACGGGGGCAAGGACTTGCTTGGTGAAAACATCCAGCTTGAGCCGCGTGCGCAACTGGTCCAGCAGGTGAAAAAAACCGAGACGGCCGGTGCGCCCGAGGAAGTCCATGAGCCGGTCGTGAAAGAGGTCGGGGCGGCTGCGCAGCAAGGCGCGAAACACCTCCGCCTGCCGGATGAGGGAGCGGTTATGCCAGTGCGGCCGGACCGCCAGCCCGCAGCGGTAGTAGGAAAACTGCGTGAACTCCGGAGAGCCATAGGTGCGGGCCACCAAGGTCAACGAGGGATTGCCCATGTGGGCCACGCAGTGGATGAACGCCTCATCACCACTGATCGTGCAGACCTTGCCGGGAGTGATCAGTTCCAGCGTGCGCGGGATGACCCGGCCCAGCCGCAGGCCTTCCTCCGGCGCGGCGTCCTGGACGAATTCGTATTCGGCCTGGAGGGAGTAGCCGTCCAGCACCTGGAACGCACCGGTGAAACCATGGCCGTGAATCTCGGTGCGGCTGGGAAACCAGAAGAGCACCTCCAAATAAAACTCCGGGGTCTCATACACCACCAGGGGCGGCTCCCCGAAGCTTGATTGAAAGTTCACCTGCTTGGGCAGCGTGCGCTGGCTGGCCGCCCAATCCGTCATGGCCACCACATCAATGGCAGGCCGGGGCACTTCCCGCAGCACGGCGGTGGCGATGTCCGGGAACGCGGCCGGCACACCCGGGTGATGTGGTCCCAGGCGCTCCCGCATGAGATCGCCGAGCCTCTGAAAGTAGTGGGCGGTGGCCGACACGCGATGATCAGGCCGGAACCAGGCCGGCGTTGGAAGCGGACCGGGCGCGCACCGCCGCCGTGTCCCGCAGGAATCGCAGCAACATGACGTCAGAACGGTGGTCCGCCTGCCGGCGCATGCGCGGCGGCGGCACGGGCGCGTCCGCACGGTCCAGGGCGGCGAACAGCTTGTGGAGGGTGGCCTCGAAGCGGTCAGCCAGATCTTCGTAGGTCAGCCGATGCGGCGTGATCTGGCTGGCTTGGAAATACCCCTGCCACCGCCGCTCGCAGTGGGTGCCAAAGGCCAGCGCCCGGCGAATGCGGTCGAAATCATAGGCAGGATCCTGCCGCGGTGCGTTCAACTGGTCCGGAATGGAGCGCCAGGTTCCGGTCTGGGTGGCGACCACGGCTGATATGGCCTGCCGGATGGAATCCCGACGGACAAGGTGGATGAATGTCGGGTTCGGGAACAGGGTCGCCAGCAGGGCGTGGATTCTTCGGTAAGCTTCGGGAGCGGAAGGCCCCGCCAACGAATCCATCAATTCAGCGTGGTCTGCTGGCAGCAACTTGACGCAGAGGTCCTCTATATCATGCCAGAAGAGCTTCACTCCCAGTGTGCCGGAGGGGTCCGTGCGATGGCGGTAAACGGCCTGCAAGTAGTCGGGAAACGCTGGCGTGCCCCACCGTTGCTCGAGCGCCGGCTGGAAACCCCGGTGGAAATACTCGATCGGGCAGCCCCAACCGCCCGCGCCATGCAAGGCTTCCCCGAGCAGTGTGCTGCCGGATCGCGGATGGGTGCAGATCAGAAGCGTGCGGCGGGGCGGGCCTGCCCAGCCAGGATAGTCCGCAGCCGCCGTGGCCAGATCATACACTTTGGGCGAGGCGGCGCCTGATTCGGTGATCGGTTGATTCATGCGGCGGCCAAGGCGGCCGGGGATGCGTGCTGGGCGGACAAAAGGCCGGCGACTTGGGAGAGTGCGGCGTAACTTCTGGGGTAGTGCAAGGCGCGCACCTGGACCCGGCGGTCCAGCCGGCCCAGCCCTTGGAAGGTCCTGGCTTCGGCCAGGCGGTCGGCGGGGTTGAAGCGGATGGTCTGGCGGGCGAGGAGGGCGAGGCGTTGCATGGGACTAAGCCCGGTCACACGCACCGCCGGGTCACGGTCCGGCTCAGGCGCGGCCAAATGGTAGATGGCCTGCAGCGGCTGGCCGGTTGAACGGCTGGAGGGCGGCGGCTGACACCGGAATTTGCCGTCATGGACCGCGAGGGGTTCCACCTGTTGGAACCCGCCCGCCAGTGCGGCCTGGGAGTCCGCCCATAGGCTCACGGCATTCCCTGCGGGATGCACTTGGAATGCTTCGGACCGTTCTTCCAGGACTGCCATGTCGTCGCTCAGGATGTCCCAGCCAAGCTGCTGGTTCAGGCTCGCTGCCAAGGTGGATTTTCCGGCACCCGAATCACCGCACAAGAGCACCACACCTGCGCCAGTGTCCAAGGCGGCGGCGTGGAGCACCGTCCGCGCGCGCAATTGCACGATCCGAGGCAGCACCCGCCGTATAAATGCCTCGGAAGCTACTCCCAGCCAGCTACTTGCATCAAAATGACAGGCTACGGTCCGCCCACCGTAATCCACCGTGAACTCAGCCCCGGAAGCCGTGGTAAACACCCACTCGTTACCGGCCTCGTAGAGCTCCAGGCCGTATCTCCCCGGCCATCGGAACCGGAAGCTCCGGGAGGAGGGTGCCGACGATGACGCCAGCCGCACGTCGATCGTATCCAGAGAAGCCTGTCCGACATCACACCGGCGACTGCCAAAGCTCAATCCCGGCAGGGGAAACGGCGACCTGACCACCATGCCCCCGAAATGGTAATTGTCAGTCAGAAGGCGAGCCGGTCAAAATGTCAAATTGCTGATGCCGTCGAGGGGCTGGTAGGAGATTCCTTGGGTCATCTCGGCCACTTCGCCGTAGCTGACGAGCTGGGGAGGGTGCCAAGCTCGCTTGGGCTCGCTCGCCGGAGTTGCGGTTGCGGAGACGGACTGATCGAGGTGATTTTGGTCGTTCGAAATCATGGGCTAAACTACTCGTGATTCCCTATCCGTCAAAAAATATTGCACAACATTTCTTGCTCTATGTCGCTCGAATCAAGTTACTTATAAATGACATCCAGGTTCTTCGGTGTTTCCAGTGGAACGGGGAGGCAGCGGGGGAATTCCAAGTTCCAAGGCCCAAGCTCCAAAGAAATTCCGATCTTTCAGCGCGCCTCGATGCCAGCCCTTCCGCCTTGGGTGTCATCTTGATTTAAGGATTGGGAAGGTCCGCCAGTGCCGGGTCACGCCTCCCTTTGGAATTTGAAGGTTGGAGATTCTTTGGAATTTGGCGCTTGGGATTGGGAGCTTCTTCCTCACGCCATTCCATTGGAAGCAGCGGAGAACCGACGTCCAAACCTTTGGCAGGCACTCGCTCGCGCCCCAGCTTTATCCTTACCGAGCCATGCTCAAGCCACCCCGGCTCGGCGGAGCCAGACATCTAACGAAAGCGCCATCCACACCGGATTGAGACTGTCTTTGGGCATGTTGGCCCGGGTGGGGTGGTTGGCGATCCAGGCCTGAAAAGCGCCCAGCGTGCGCAGTAACGCAGCGCCATCCACCCAGCCCTCCCGCACACAGATCAGGTCCGCCATCGGTCGCTGCCGCAGCCGGTCCTCGATGGCGCGCACCATGGGCGGCACGAACATGGCCTTGGTGCGGCGCGTGCGCACCAATTCCGGCAAGGTGCCTTGCATGGCCCGGCGGAGGATCTGCTTGTTCACATCCAGCCAGCGCAACTGGCGGCCCGGCAGGCCCATCATGAAAGCAGTCAACCGCCGGTCATGGAAAGGGTGGCGCAGCTCAATCCCCCGCGTGGCGGCGTGGGCCAGCACATTCTCATAGTTCACATAGGTCCGGGCAAAGTCGAAGCGGATGGACCGTTCGAGCTGGGCCAGGTCATGCACTCCGGCCAGCGGTTCCTCCGGCGGGAGGCGGTCCAACAACTGGAGACGTGCCGCCCATTCCGGGCGGATGTGCGCTGCCAAGGGACCGAGCTGGTGGGCGGGAAACGCGATCCGCTGGCGGCGGGCCGGGACGAGCCATGGCTTCAGACTCACGGCCGCCGTGCTCAGCAGCGACCGCCAGACACCACGGCCGGAATTATAGGCCAGGCCCTCACGCACAAGCTGGAGCCAGCGGCCATGCCGCAGGAGGTCCGGCCAGTGGGACAGCGAGCCATTGAGCCAGTCGTCGCCCCCTTCTCCGGTGAGCAGCACATGGATGCCCTGGGCGTTCAGATGCTCACAGGCGGCCACGAGGGTGCCGTTGGTGTTCGGGCGCAGCGGCAGATGCAGCGTCTCAGCGGACCAATTTCCCGCTTTTTCCCAGTCGTAGGCGGACGCCCTCACCTTCGCGGAGGGCAATCCGAGATGCTGCTCCACCGCTTCAATCCATGGGGATTCGTCCTGCATTTCGCCGGGGAACACGGCGGACACAGGACGCAATTGCTGCGACATGCTGCCGGCGCGGAACAGTTCAGTGGCGCGGCAGACGACCGAGGAGGAGTCCAGCCCGCCGGACAGATGCGCCCCCACGGGGCCGCTGGCGCGCAGGCAGCTTCGCAGGGACTGGTCGAAGAGTTCCCGGAACCGGTCGGCATAGGCTTCGTCCGAGGGGAAATCCTGCTCGGGAAAAGGACCGGTCTGCCAGCGCCAGACGCGCGGCGCGGCGTTCTGCACAACGAGCGCCCAGCCAGCGCGCAGGCGGAACACGTCGCGGTAGAGCGTCTCGGTCGGATGAGTGAAGCGCTGCGAGAGTATCTCGCCGATGATGGGTTCGTTGACCCGTCGCGGGATGGGGAGGGCGAGCAACACGCCCGCATCCGTGCCGAAGGCGAAGGTCCGTCCGTCACAATGCCAGTGAAACGGCTTCCAGCCGACTGTGGAACGCGCGCAAAAGAGCCGGCGATCCAGGGCATTCCAGACCGCAAAAGCGAAATCACCCACCAGCCGCTGCACGCACTCGTCGCCTTCCTGTTTGAACACCGCCAGCAGCAGTGCTGCGTCGGAGGCGGTTTCTGGCAGCGGCTCGCGCGTGCGCAGCCAGGCGAGCAAGTCGGCACGGTTGTCGAGCCGGCCGTCGAGGATGAGGACCAGTTGCGCGGCCTCATCCACCAGTGGCTGATGCTCCGTGACGGACTCCGGCGTGGTGATGAGCTTGCCATGGAGCAATGCGGCCGGACCGGCGGACCAATGATTCACCCCGTCCGGACCGTATCGGGCCAGCGCCTTGGCCATGGCCGGAATCCATTCCGTGCGGGCTGGTGAACCGTCGAGTGCGATGAAGCCACCGATGCCGCTCATGCGCGCACGGCCTCCGAAGCTGCGGCGGGGACGAACAAGCCTGCCCGGCCCAGCTCCAAGATAAGCCGAGGCACCTCGACCGTGATGGTGGCGGCGTCCGTGTCATACTGCTCCCCGAGCCGGGTCACAGTCGCGGACACGGGCGAAATCGTCAGCCGGTCTGCAAGGGCTGGCCGGGCGCTCGGTCCAGCGACCAGTGATTCAGGAAACGGCGCGGAAGGCCGGCGGAGGGGCAGGATGGCGGTGTCAGACATGGTCGTGGTGAAGCGAACTCAGCGCATACCCTTCACTGAATCGGGCGTCGGAGCAAGGGAGTTTCGCCTCCAGGCCGGAAGCGGGCGTATCTCGACACTGCCCCCACACGACGGCGGAGCGCGGCCCGCTGGGCCGCAGCGGCTGGCAGCAGGGAAAGGCT
>CAZCBE010000057.1:0-42158 GCA_964496695.1 uncultured Klebsiella sp. | reverse complement strand
GGTAGCCTGTGCTACCCGGCGGCTGCGCCGCCGCTGCTTCGGAGTTCGGGTTGAAGCCATTTCCAAATATGAATCGGCAGAATTTCACCGGACATTACCCCTCACCCAACCCTCTCCTCCTCCGAGGAAGGGAGCGGTTGTTCCCAAGGGGTTTGACACAGGGGGAAGAAGCCGGAAAAGCGCGGAAGAAGGCGGAAAATCAACGGGTTGCGTCAGTTGAGGGGTTTCGGTGGCAAGGTTTGACACAGGCGGCCAAAAAAGCGCCCAAAAGACCCGCTCGGGAGGCTTATGGACGCCGGTTCGACACAGATTTAGCCCTTTGCAGGCCGTCTGCAAGCCCCGTTCAGGCGGTCGGCAAGAACCGCTCCAGCCAGCGCACCTCCACCTCGGGCAAATGCTTCGCCCACGCGCGCCCTGTGTCCGGCCAGGGCACGAACGCCCTGCCCCCCGCCAACAAACGCAGCGTAGCCCCCGTGGCGCGCGCCCACGCCCCCGCGTCGTAGCTCCTGATCCGGTCCGCCAGGTCCGCCCGCCCGCCCTCGCGCAACGCCCGCTCCATCCCCGCCAGATTCTCCCCCTTCGGATTCAGCACCTCGCAAAACACCTCCGTCGCCCCCAGCTCGCCCGCTCGCGCTGCGATCCCGAGCAGCTCCTCCGCCTCCGTCCACGGCATCACCGGCGCGATGGCCACATAGACCGGGATGCCCCGAGCCGCCGCCCGCTCCAGCATCCGCAGCCGGCGCGTCGGCCCCGGCGCGCGCGGCTCCAGGATGCGCGCCACGCTGTCGTCGAGATACGGCAGCGACGTGCCCAGCCGCACGCGATCCTTGTGCGCCGCCAGCAAATCAAAATCCCGTTCCACCAGGCACGACCGCGTCTGCACGCGCACCTTGTGCCCCGCCTCCAGGAGCAGCTCCAGGCACTGCCGCGTCAGCTTCAGATTCGCCTCCGCCGGCGTGTAGCAATCCGTCAGGAACGACATCAGCACCCAGCCGTCGCCCCACTCCGTTCGTTTCGCCTTGTCCGGCGTCAACGACTTGAGCTGCCGGCGCAACGCCTCGACGATCCCCGCCTTGGGCAGCAGATACTCGCCCCACTCCGACTGCGCGCGCCCGCCGTTGAAAAACTTCACCCCCGGCATCGCCGGGCAATAGCAGTGCAGGCACCCGTGCTCGCACCCCACGTAGGGATTGATGACGCGGTCGCCGAGGCGCTTCTTCCAGAGCTGGGAATCGGAAATGGCAGTCATGCTTTTGTCGGGGTCAAATCCCTCCACACGATCATCACGCCCTCAAACGGCAGCCCACGATTGGCATCGAAGAAAGCTCGCATCTCCCGCCAGTTGGCGAAGCCGTCACGCCGGGCGATATAGCCTCGGTCCAACGGGGCATTCGGTGGCGCGGCGTCGGTGCGGCTGACACCCTGGGTCGTGATGCGCATCGGGATCAGATGCTCAATCGTCGCCTGCGCAAACTCCCGCTGCTTGCTCCAATACGGCTTCCCTGTCCACACCCGCAGCGAGACGCGCTCCCCCGCCTTCGCGCGCGGACGGCCATCCTTGCGCGGCGCGCGGATGGTCAACGTCTTCGCGCCCGCCAAAATCAGCGGCTCAAACCGGTTCCTAAAGGTGACGACGTTCATGATTTCCCTGGCGGATTCGGCCAGTTCGGATTCGGCGGACGGTTATCTTCATCCCACTCAACGCAGCCGAAAGAGGCGGCTGTGATAATGGCCTTGCCGTCCTGCCCATACACACCCACCGCCGCGTTGCGCGTGCGTCCGCAAATGCGCTCGTCACTTGGTCGGCTCCATTGGACCCGGCACCAGTAACGGCACGTATCGCAGCGGCCTCTCATAGCAGTTCCATTTGCGCCGCCTGATCCCCGATCAGCTTCCGCCCCGACCCGGCCAGCGCCGCCTGCTCCTTACGCGCGCCCCCGTTCACGCCCGGCCTGATCTCAATGCTCACCCCCGCCTGGTATCCCCGCGAGGTGGCCACGCCGGTCTTCTTCGGCTCCAGCGGATTGGAAGTCAGCTTCGGCCACTTCTCCGCGATGTAGCTCCGCCGCTTCGCCTTCCAGGACACCTCCAGTTCGCTCCCCGTGGCCGGCTTCGTGAACCGCCGCTCCAGCTTGGTGAACAGCGCGATCATGCACCCATACAAAAACGCCTTCCGGTTCCGGCAGCGCCCCCGGCGGTGGTTCCACTGCCAGCGAAACTCCCGCAGCAGGAAATTGAACACATACTCCGCCACTTCGATGTGATGCGCCGTCCCCACGAACTGGATTCGCTGCGTCCAGCCCGTGCTCGTGATCGGGTCCACCTCGAAGAACCCCTTGCAGATCGCCGCCGCGTAGTCCGCCTCCGGCGGGCACTTGCCCCACTCGCCCACCTGCTTGTGCGTGATGGCGGACGCCTGCCGTTCCTCGGCCGCGTCCAGCGCCGCGATGTCCACGCCATGCTTCTCCGCGAACGCCGCCGCCATGATTTGGAACGTGTCCGCCTCCGCCTCGGTGCGCCCGTTGCGGTTCAGCATCGCCTTCAGCTTGGCAATAATTTCAGGGTTCATTTGAGTAGTTCCTCCATCACCGGCTGCACGCTGCCATCCGGGTTCACGTTGTCGAATGGCAGGCTCGCCAGCGGCTCCGTCCCATCCCAACCACGCGGCCAGGTCCGCGCGTCGAGCAGTTCGCCAATCCTCGACTCCTCCTCCTCATTGACGAGGTCCACGCCCGCCCGGGCCTGAATGTCCTTCACGCGCGCCAGCGCCCACCGCCGCGCCGCAAACGTCAGCGGCCCCATCCGGCATGGGTTCGACACCAGCGAGCCATCCCTGCGCGCCTCCGTGCCGTCCTTGCGCAGCCGGTTGCCCGGCTTCTTCAGTTCCGCATACAGCGGACGCAGCTCCATCAGCGGCGCGAACTGCGCCCACTGTGGCCGCTGGATGATCGCCTCCAGCGCGAAGTCCCGGCTCGCCAGATTGCAGCCCACGCAGCCCGTGCGCGCGTGCGTCTCCAGGTCTTCATCCTGCCCATACACCGCCGCGATGAACCGGGTCGAGAGCCCGTGCTCATAGCCCGCCGGCACCAATCCCGTCAGCCAGTCCCAGACGTGGCACAGCCGCCAGTGCAGCAGCGGCGCGAGCGTGTCCGCCACGGCCTCCGGCGTCGCCTCCTGAAACCAGCCCTGCCCGCACTCCGAATTATTCTTCCCGCACGAGAGCGCGATCCGCGCGTCCCGTTGCGCGCTCTCGCCCACGCGCACGCCCGTGAGCATCAGGAACTTTTTCCCGTAAGCATCCCGCAGCGCCTTCAGCGCCCCCACCATCGGCTCGATCTTCAGTTGCGCGGTGCACCATCGGAACGTGTTGCTTGGTGGCGGCACCCCGCGCCCGAGCATGTAAACGAAGAACCGATCCTCCATCTTGGGCAGCACCACTTGCACCTTGATCCCCAGCGCCTCCAGCTCGCGGAGAATGGTCATCGCCGTCGCGTGCAGCGGTGGCAGTTCCATCCGCGTGTCCGCGTAAAGCACCGTCAGGCTCTTGGGCGCTTGCACCTGGCCCGTCCGAATCAGCCACACCACGGCCGCCACCGTCGCGCTCGAATCCTTGCCCCCGCTGAACGCGATAGCCCAGTGCTCGTAAGCCGAGCCATAGGCATTCAAGCTCTGCGCCGTGATTTCCAGCGACCGCTCCAGGCTCGTCCGCTCGCTGTCGAAGAAGGTGGGGTGGCGGCTCATGACCGGTTCAGAATTTCAGCAATCCATTTTGCCATCGGGGGGGGGACGGCGTTGCCGGCCGCATAAGCCTGCTCAGAGTTGGCGTCATCCAGTCCGGCGGGAAACCCATGTAGCTCAACCTCTCGTCCCCGCTCAGCCATCGCATCCCATCCGTCCGCTTCAGCAACGAGAACCTCACTGCCCAGATTGATCCGGCTGGTGCAGCTCCGGTATTTGTCCGGTGCCGTAAGAGTGTAGCCAGCCCAAGCATCTCCCCGGCGCGCTTGCTCCTCACCAAGCGCGCAAGGTAGCGACTCCACTGTCCCGGCGTCAGAAAGGAACTCAACGGAGGGGTGGCGACCAAGACCCGCGACCAGGAGAATGCGGCGGCGCTTCTGGGGGACTCCGAAATATTGAGCATCCAGCACCCGGAGGAATCCCAGATAGCCGCGTTGGGCAAATTCTGCGATGACCCGCTCAATGTCTCGGCCACCATTGCTAAACCACAATGCCGGGACGTTTTCAAAGACCACCCATGGCGGGAGAAGCGCTCCGACAATCTCCATGATCTCGAAGAAGAGTCCGCTGCGGCTGCCATCAAGGCCTGGTCGCGGGCCCGCGCTGTGTCCCATCTGGCTGATGTCCTGGCAGGGTGATCCGAAGGCGATGCACCCGACTCGGGCAAGCTTGTGGCTTCGCCAGTCGAGCAGGTTTTTGAACTGGCGGGCCCGTGGAAATCGGTCGGCAAGCACAGCCCGGTTGACGTCATCGAGTTCGATCTGCCAGGCCGACTCCCAGCCCGCCTGCTCGAAGCCGAGGTCAAACCCGCCGATGCCGGCGCAGACGCTGCCAATGGTTCTTTCATAGGTCATGTTCAGAACGGCCTCTCCTCTGGGCCCGCCGAAACCAGTTCCCCCTCTACGTCTTCGCGTCTTTGCGTCGCACCGGACTTTCGCGCGCACAGCGTGTCGCGGAGCTGCACGAGCTGCCACTCCGCCAGGTCATCCAGCGTCACGCTGAGCCCGCCCTCGCGATACTCCGCCACGATGGAAGCCGGGGCCATCGCCAGCGTCACGCCCTCCGCCTCCGGGTAATGCTTCCGCAGCCAGACCGACCACGCGAAGCGGTCCTGCACGATGCTTGCAATCAGCGCGTTATCCGCCAGCTCGCGGATGCGGAACTTGAGCCGATACCTCGGCTGCTCCTCCTGCCGGAGCTGCGCCCGGATGTCCCCCGGCTGGCTCACCGCACGGAACTCCGCCAGCACCCTGTCGAAGTCCGCGTTCGAGAACTTCGTATGGCTCTTGTCCCTTCCATCCAGCGCCTGCCGATGCAGCTCGTGCCGGTCGGGCGCGGGCACGCCATTGTCTTTGCAGGCGCGCGTAACCTTCCCCCACTCCCGCCAGTAAAGCGTATTTTGCTTCTCAGTCATGGGTTCAACAGGTGTCCAAGCCAGAACAGGTCGAAGCTCCACTCCGCGTGGGTTTCCTTCATCCACAGGCCCGCCGCCAGCAGCGACCAGCAGCGGCCATCCTCGCCCGTGAAGGACAGCACGCGGACGCTCGTCTCCGTCTCATCCACCGTGAAGCTGAGCAGGTCGAAGTTCATTTGCGTTTCTCCCCCAATCGCGCCCGGCACTCCACGTCCAGCTCGCGCGCCAGCGCATCGAACTCCTTTTCCGTGGTGCGCCGGTCGCGCAGCACGTCCAGCGAGTTCAGCACGGTGCCGTGATCCCGCCCGTCCAGCGCTTTGCCGATTTGGGACAACGTCAGGGTTGTGTGCTGGCGCGCGAGCTGACAGACCAGATGGCGCGGCCAGGTGGCGTCCTCGTGTTTATCCCGGCCCACGATGCGATGCGACTGGCAGCCCGTGCGTGCCGCAACCACTTCGAGGATTACCTGGAACCGGTCAATGTGGCTGCCCATCAGCGCCGCCTCCACACGCAGCCTCGCCACCGCCTGCCGCAGTTCAATCAGCCGCTCCAGCTTCACCTTCTCTGCCTCCAGCCGCGCCAGCTCCGCGTCCACATCCGAGAAGCCCCGGCTCGGCGCGAAGACCACCTTCCCCACGACCTCGCGTTGAGGTTCGGGCAGCGGATGGATGCGAAGTGCTTTCATAACTCAGCAGGCTTTCCGGGCTTTGCCGCCGAAGACGTATTGGCGGAACTGGACCCATTTCCCGTTTTGCACGAAGCCCCAGTCACGCGACTTGGGCAGCACGATGACCAGCGTCCACACGTTGCCGCACTCAGCAGCCCGCACGCGGTGCGTGTGCTCCGCCGGGAAGGTGCGGCACCACGGCGCTTGATACCGGCGCGTTGAGACCGGCGTGCCCTCCGGGGTGAACACGTCCTCGTGATACCAGCCCTTGAGGCCGATGCTCACGAACCGGCGCGGATGGTCGTGGGGATCAAGCGCCCAGTCGTCGCCCAGGAAGTGGTGCAGGTAAACGCCGCACCGGAATGCCAGCAGCAGCGTCCAGCGCTCCAGATACACCGGGCACGCGCCATTGCCGCTCATCGTCTCGTAGCGGAAGAGTCGGTTGAGGAAGGCTTTCATAGCTCCTCCACGTCCAGATTGTCCGGGCGGCCCGCCTCGCACTCGACCAGGCGAATCCCCCGGCTGCCATCCAGCGGCGGGAACCCTTCGCGGCGGGCCATCTCGTGGATCGCCATCCCGATGCTGCGCGTGGTGACGATGGACTCCCAAAGCTCCGGCCCGATGACTTCGAGGAACGCGACTTCGAGGTTGCCGTCGAACTGGTCGAGATGCTCGGCCAGGTCGTGGAAGAACGCGATGCACCCCCGCATGTCAGTCTGGGCTGCCTTGGTGGGCTTGATCTCAACGACGGCGGAGAAGTCCGGCGCGTCGTGAGTGGTGAGTTTGAACTTCTTGGTCTTCATAGCCTTTGTGCCTTCTGCGCTTCTTTGCGGCTCACTTCGCCGTCGCCGTCGCCGCCACCAGGCTCTTCGGCTCCACATAGAACTTCTCCGCCTGCTCGATGCGCAGGCCGGCGGCGGCGAGCTGCTTGGCCGTGAGCGAGTCGCGGTTGGCGATCAGCTCCTCCTTGTCCACCTCGGGCTCGGGCGTGCGGACGTAGTTTTCCGCCCACGGCAGCGCCTCCAGGCGCAACGCCACGCTGCCCCAGTCATCATCCGCCCCCGTCATCACCACCTTGGGCTTGTTGGACAGCGCGAACCCGACCACGGCCGTGGGCAGCTCGAAGCTCTTCTTCGCGCCCGGCATCAGCTCGTCCCGGTGCTCGGTGACAAAGACCTCGACCTTCGCGAGCCGCGCCTTCACGCGCTTGGTGATTTCCTCGACCTTGAGCTGCGTGGGCCGCTGCTCCTTGGCCAGCGCCAGCTCGGCTTCGGCCTGGCGCTTGGCCAGTTCCGCGACCAGTCCGGCCGCCTCCGTTTGCAGCGCCACAATCTCGGCGACCAGCGCCTCCATGCCTTCTGCCGAGGCGATGGCCGTGATCTTCTCGCGGCGGGGCTTGGTGGTGGTGGCGGGGGCGGCGGGCATTTCAGTGTTGGCGATCATAGGTTTTCCTTTCGTGTTTTCTCTGCGTTCATCGTGTCTCTGCGGTTTACAAATCGGTGTAGGCGGCGGACGGCTTCGGCGCATCCATCTCGCCGTTGAGCCAGCGGAAGGCCGCGAGGGCGGCGGGCAGGGCTGTCCTGTCCTCGCCAAAGGTCTCGCGCACCTCGTCCTCGTCCAGGCCATCCGCCAGCACGTCGAGCTGAGCCTCCAGGGCGATCAGGCGCTTGAATGGGAACTTCTCTTCCGGCAGATCCACAACGCGCCCTCGCACATTGCGCAGCGTCTTGATCTCAGCGGCCACCATTTCGGCACCGGGCTTGATGCGGGGTTTGGGCATGGGGTTATTGCTGGATGTATTTCTCCAGGAAGGTGGCGACCTGGTCGTAATCATCCGCCTGGCCCGCCGCCTCGTTGGCCAGTTCGACCCGACCGGCGCGGTCGTGGACGATGGCCTCCCCTGCCGTCTTGTGCTGCCAGAAGCGCAGCGAATGCCGGCAGAGTTTGAGGGCCGTCTGTGAGGGGATGATGTCCTTGGTGTGCTTGCTCATATCAGTGGAGGGGCAGGAGTTTCTGGCCGTGCGCGGCCTCAAAGGCTTCGGTCAACGTGATGGCCTTGGTGCGGCGGCTCCGGTAGCGGCGGAAAACAATCTCCGCATTGCTGACCGTGGCCGTGAACTTGTGGCCGTCGTGCTCGAACCGGAAATGGCGTCGGGGGGGGGATTTCATAACTCAGTTGCGCGCGGGGTTGCCGGGCAGTTGGGGGATGGGCAGCGCGACCAGCATCGAGCCGTCGCCGTTGAGCTGGAGCTGGCCGCCCTCCGCCAGCCGGCGGCGATGCGCGGCCAGGTGGGGATCGCACAGCAGCCCCTTGAGCACCGTGCAGAGTTGCAGCTCCGCGTGCGAGAGGTTGCCTAGCTTGAACTCCACGTCGTATTTGCCGGGCACCGCGCTCGTCTTGGCCATCAGGGGCGAGGGGTGGATCACCTCGGCCTCCTGGGTGACGGCCGCCAGGCAGGCGACGGCATCCTCCAGTTCGGGCAGGACGGGCGCGGGCGGAGTGATGCCGGCGAGGCCGGCGAGCAGGCCGCGCAATCGCGCAATGGCCAGGGCGGGGGTCATGGGGGTTCTCATTTGCGTTGGCACTTGGGTTTGAACGTCACGTCCTCAATCGCGCGCAGGCAGACCGCCGCGATCTGGAGCAGCTCCTCCTGGAGCGCCGCCTCGCGCGGCCGGCGCTTGAAGATTTCCATTTCCAGCTCGTGATACTCCTCGCGCAGGATGCCCAGCGCGTGGTGCATGTCCGTGAAGGGCTGTGGATGCCGCGCCCGCGCCTCCGCCACGGCCGCCAGCACGCACTCGCCCAGGAACCCTGGCTTGTAGCCCCGCGAGGCCCATTGCGCTTCCAGCGGGTTCACTTCACACCTCCGTCTTCAAACGCATCAATCCAGACCGCCTCCCGGCACGCCGGGCAGGTGTCTTCCAGCGCCTCCGCCAGGCTGCCCGTCCAGCGGCAATGGCAGCAATGCGCGTCGATGCTGGCCGGGTCGTATTGGTCCAGCACGGCGCGCTGGCGCTCGCTCATGTGCATCGGCGGAATCTCCCCGTGAAACACCGACCTGATCTCCGCCTCGCTGCCGTCGTAAGCCCAGGCAAACACCGCATCGAGCTTGCCTTCGATCCACCACCGGAGCTGGTCCTGCCAGGCAATCCTCTCGCCCTTCGAGACGACGTGCTTGCAAATCCAGTTGTTGGCCGACGCCGTGGCATCAATCAGCCGCGACTCAATCCAGTCCTTCACCTTGGGTTGGGAGGCCAGCGCGTTCACTTCGCCACCGCCTTCCCGCCCTTGTCCGCCTTCACGCGGGGCACGCGCTGGCGGGCGAAGAGCGTGTCAATAGCCGCGTCCACCTCGCCCAGGTCCGGGCGCGTGTGGCGGCCCTGCTTCAATTCCTCCAGCACGCCGGCCACCGTGGAGTAGGCCCCGAACTGGCTCGCCGCGTTCGCGATCAGGTTGCATCCGTTCTTGTCCAGGTGGATGTCCGCCGCCTTGGCGAATTCCGGCACGTCCTTGTCCGGGTCCACGCCCGGCATCAGGACCACGTCCTGGAAGCGGCGCTGGAGCTGGAGTGCCTCGTGCGGATACTTCTTCAGCCAGGTCTCGAACGACTGCTGCGTGGCGCAGAAGAACGGCACCACCGGCGTGCGGTTCAGCAGATACTTGATGAAGTTGATCGTGTCCTTGCCGAAAAACTCCGCCTCGTCGAAGCACAGCGTCAGGGGTGTCTTCAGCACGTCGAAGATCGCGTTCTCCATCGTCGCGATGGCCGTGGTGTTTTCAAACACCAGGCCCAGTGCCGCGCCCGTGTCCGTCAGGCAGGTCCGGTGGCTCCGCTCCCACGTCGGTCGCGTCTCCACCGCCCGCGCGCCGTGCTCACGCACGAGCAGGCTGATGAGCTGGGACTTGCCCCCGCCAAAGGGCGCGAGGTAGGCCACCGCGCGCTTTTCATCCGTGCGCTTCGCCGCCGTCTCAATGGCGGAGATGACGCTCTCGAAGACCGCCGTCTTGATGATGGGCCGCGTGCGCTGCGCGCGGGTCTGGGCCGCTTCCTGCCGGAGGCGGCGGTGCGCGAGCTGGAGCTGGGCAAAGACACGGTCCGCATCCGAGACCAGCTCGAAGTAATGGCCCTCTGCGCCCTCCAGGGCCTTGACCATCTTGCTCCAGCTCGGGCCGGTGTAGTTGAACTTCCGGGCGAACTGGTCCTGGGTCAGCTTGAACTCCCGGGTCCGCAGCTCCTCCAGCTCCTCCAACGTCCGGCGCTGGCCGTCCGTCAACGTGAACTTGGGTGTCGCATCACTCATAGTCGCATCTCTCTGTTTGGGTTTACCGTCAGCCCTGCCACGGCACTTCGGCCGCCTCGGGCAATTGTTCCTCGCGCGCCGTCCGCTCCCGGATCAGCGCGGCCACGTCCACCTCGGGCACCTCCGCCTCCGGCTGTGCCATGCGCTTCTTCTGCGCGGGCGTCTGGATGCCCTGCTCGCGCAGCGTGGTGGCGACCAGGTCCGCGTTGGCGTTGAGCCGGCGCGTCTCGGCGGCCAGCTCGGCGGCGTGCTCCCGGCGCACGGGCTTGAGCAGGTCGTCCCAGCGCACGGCCACGCGCTTGTGCTTCTCCTCCAGCGCCTGCACTTCCGCCCGGCCCGCGCGCACGTCCCGCCGGGCCGTGCCCAGGAACCGGCCCTTGGCGTCGTGGACAAACACCACCGAGAGGTTGAAGGGATTCACCAGCAGCTTGAACGTGTCCCCGTCCAGCTCCACCTCGTGGCCGGCGGGCGTCGTGATCCGCGCCTCGAAGCGCAGCGGCTCGGGGTTCAGCTCCGCGTCCTGGAAAATGAAGTAGCCGCCCTTGACCTTCTCCTCGCGGGCGAAGTCGTCGCCGAGCATCTCGGCAAAGGCGATGTCCGGCAGCTTCACGAGCTGCTTGCGCCCCGGCGTCCAGACTTCCTTGGGCGAGAGCTTGCGGTCGCGCAGCAGGTCGCCCCGCGTGCGGGCCAGCGCCAGGAAGGCCTCGCGCGCCGCCGGCTCCATGCGGTCCAGCGCGTTCGAGTCCAGCCACTGGTCCGTCTCGGCGCTGAAGCGCAGCTCGGCGATGACATGCCCGGCCTCGTGCCAGCCTTGCAGCTCGTGCGTCCAGATGTCCGGGTCTTCCCCGCGCCGGTTGATGGCGTCATAGGTCGCGGCCAGGAGCGGGAGGAACTGCGCGTGGTATTGCAGCAGGCGCGGCTGGAGCAGCGCCACGCGGTGGGGCGCGACGCGCTGAAGCATCTTGGCCACGCGCAGCAGGTCGCTCTCCTCACGGAGCTGGCCGTGCGTGAACTCGGGGCGGTGGTCCACGTCCTTGCCGGTCTGCGCCGGCAGGGATTGCAGCTCGTTGTGGATGAGGTTGTGCAGGGATTCGAGGTGGGACTTGTGGCGGAAGTTGCCCTTGCCCTTGCCCTTGCCGATGCCCAGCAGGGCCTGCTGCTCGCCCGTGATGCCGCTGCGCTCCACGGTGATGAGCGGCTTGCCGTCAACCGTGGTGTAGCGGGCCATGATGCGCTCCATCAGCTCGCTCACGGCCGCCGTGCCGTGCTCCGCAAAGATCGTCGTGCCACGCGGCGAGTAGCCGTGGTCGTAGAGATGGCTGGCCAGCGCGAGGCGCGCGTGGCTCTCCTTGAGCTGGTCGTGGCTGCCGTCCGCCTTCTCCCACCGGGGCTTGCACCCCCAGCTCGTCAGCGCCCCGCTGAAGCAGTCCTGCACCGAGAGCTGGAGCACGCGGACGAGCTGGCCTTGGAACGTGATGTAGTTGTCATGCCACAAGTCGTCAATGAAGAGCTGCCCGCCCACCCACAGGTCCGCCCGCGTGGTGAAGACCATTGGCCCCTGCGACTTCGCCGCGCCCAGGCCCTGCCGCAGCGCCTTGAGCACGGTCCGCTTCTTCTCCAGGTGGCGGGCGAGGTTCTTGTAGCTGCACCCCTCCGGCATGCGATGGCGGGGCAGCGCGTTGTCCAGGCCGGGAATCTCCTCGCCGTTCTTCCACGCGCGGGCGAAGACGCGCCACGCGGCCTCCGTGTTGCGCTTGTGCTTGCCCGCCAGCGCCAGGAACCAGGTCACGAACTCGTCGTTCACCGTCTCGCTCGGCCGCCCGGCCTTGGCCCAGTTCACGCACGCGCGCCAGTCCCGGCCCGCGCGCTTCCAGGCGTGGAACTTCGCGTAGGTGCGGGCGTAGGAGAGACCCATTTCCGCCGCCACTTTCGCCAGGGCCTTGGTGTAGGGCTTGGTCACCGCCATGAACGCGTTGTGCCACGCCTCCATCTCCAGGCGCACATTGACCGGCAGCAGGCCGTATTCGGCGAAGTCGGCGTCGGTGGTGAGGACGAGGTGTGACATGGTTTGGGTCTGGCGTCTGGGGTCTGGGTTTGGGTCGCGTCAGTCCTTGGCGGTGGCGTTGAGGAGCCTGTCCAGCATCTTCTCCAGGGCGCGCGGGTCGCGCTTCTTGGCCGGGGTTTTGAGCCACGCCTTGCGGACGGCGCTCTGGGCATCGAGCAGCGCGGTCTCCGCCTGCACCTCCAGGTCATCCTTCAGCGTGAACTGGATGCCGTAGCCCTTGTGCGCGGTCTCCAGATGCTGCCAGTTCCGCCGCACCTCGCCCTTGCGCTGCTCCAGGCGTTCCTCGGTTGTCAGCCTTTTCACCGGGCGCTCGCGCGGCGCGGGCTTGGGCCGGGCCAGCTCCGCCGCCCATTTGAAGGCCCCGCTCTTGTTGTCGGCCTCGCTGGCGGATCGGATGGTCTCGCCAATCTCCAGGATCACCGCCTCGTTGAAGCGGCCATCCGCCAGCATCGCCTGCATCTTCTCGGCCACGCCCTGGTTGTGGTTGTGGACGGCCGTGGCCAGGTCCATGTAGCGGCGCAGCTCGCGCTCATCAATGCCCGTCAGCGCCTCCTTGCAAAACTGCTGGAACGTCCCGGCCCGCGCCGCCTTCTCGATGCGCAGCACTTCGCCCAGCGCCTCCATCTCGCCGAAGAGACTGGCCAGCGCGACCTCGGCGGCCTTGCCGGATTGAGTGATGCGTCCGACCAGGTCTTTGACCAGGTTCGAGTTGCGTTTCTGGTCGAGCAGCGCGAGCCGCGCCGGTTCCGAGAGGGTGAGTGCTTGGGTGTTCATGGTTGGGTTTCCGAAAAGTTTCACACGCGCCGCGCCTCCAGGAAGGCGACCACATCCGCGAGCCGCCAGACGCCTCCGCCGCCGCAGCCGCGCCGCCGCGTCGCGCCCTCGGCCATCGGCAGCGCCCTGGCCTCGGCGAGCGCGTAGAGATGGTGGTGGGTGCAGGCCAGCCCCCGCAGGAGCCGGCGGCTGCGGATGAGCAGCTCGGTGCCGAAGACCAGCCGGGCCACGGCCGCCGCGTCGAGGTCGGCCACGGGCTGCTTGCCCGCCCAGGCTTCCAGTTGTCCGGCGAGGAAGCGCAGCTCGCTCCGGCTGCCAGGCGTGCGCGGAAACTCCGTGGCGATGTCAACGACGAATCCCAGGCTGCCGGACTCGATCAGGCCGTCCAGTGTCCAGCTCTCGATGCCGAGGATTGCCAGCGCACCCGACCGGTTCACCACGGGCCGGCGCAGCGTGGCGCGGGCGAGCGGCAGGACGGCTTGCTGGGGTGCGGTGGCGGTCATGGCAGGAATTCCCCGGCGGGAGCGGGCACAGCCTTCAGCCTTTGCGGCGGGTTGCACGCAGCGGTTGGCTCGCCGCCGGGGAAAGTGTTCTTGGGCTCCAGCATCCGCTCGGCTGCCTTCGATTGTGCGCGGGAGATGAGCTGGCGGATGGCCGTGCGGGCGATGGCCGGCACGCGGGAGTAGGCATCCACGCGCATCGCGAGCGGCGCGGCCTGGAAGCAGGCCGGACACACCACCTTGTCCGCGCCCTTCTTGCCACCGCACGGGCAGACCAGCTTGCGGGCGGCTTCCAGCTTCTCGCGGCGGCGCGTTGCGCTGCGCGCCCAGATTCTCGCTTCCAGTTGGGCGGCAAAGCTCATGACTGCGCTCCCTTTGCTTGGCGCGCGGCTTCCTGCGACACCTTGGCCTCGGCCACGTCCTGCAAGGTATAGCCAACCATCCGCCCATCTGCCTCATTCACCCATGTGCCGACTGTCCTTGTGTGCCCGGTCTGGCGCTGCGTCTTTGGCGGGTTCCAACGGACCGTCAGGTATCCCACGCGCCAAAGCCCCTTGCCCAGCTTGGTGCGTTTGATCCGGGCTTCGGTCTGTGGTTTGCGATCTACAGTCTCTCGGGTGCTCATCGCGTCGCCTTTCCGTTTGCCATCGCAGCAGCTCTGGCTAGGCTGCCGACCATGATTCCCAATGAAAGCCTCGCCAAGGCGGCCGCCCACTGGTGCCACAAAACCCTGGCCCAGCTTCGTGACGAAGCACGGGCCGAAAAGACCGGCATCGCCTTCGATGCGCTGCGCGTGGCCGGCGGGCCGAGATTGATGTTGGTGGCGTGCATAACCGGGGATCAGGCTCCACGTTTGTTGCGGCACATCACGCTGGTGGAGGAGTTGCCTCGCGCGGACTGGGCCACGCTCTCCCTCTTTGATTTCGCGGTGCGGGCGCGGAGCACGGGCAAGCTTGCCTTCGAGATCGAGCGTGACGATTCCAGCATGGTCTCGGCGCTGGCTATCAGCGCGGCTGATCCGTGCTCGGTCTCAACTCTCGTCGAGATGCTGGGGTTGAAGCCGTAGTCAGCCATCAGGCCGGCTACCAGCGATGTGAATTCTACGCGAACAGTCCTCATTGCTTCGCCTTTCCTTGGGTGAACTGAAAATGGAACTCGCGGCAGCGCCGGTCGGCGGACTCCATGTCGTCGGCGAGCTGGTTCAACCGCCTGCTCTCCGGCACGGTGCCAATGATGTCAGCAAGCGCCCGGTAGCTCGCGATGCGCTCCCGGATCGGTTCCGCTTCTACGAAGCGCAGGAACTTATCAAAGACAATCTGGCGGCTTTTAAGCATTGAGAAACTTCTCCAGTTGATAGCGGATTTTGGTGGCCACCAAACCGTGGCGCAGACCCTTGACCGAGTCATACACCGTGCTAGGCCGATGGCGACGAGCGCGCGCCCAGCTCGCGAGGGTGAAACCACGCCTCAAAAGTGCGGCCCGGGTTTCTGCGTAGCTCTTGTTTGCGTTTTGCACCGTGTCTGCCATAGTGTTGCGTAACGATTACGCAGAACTACGCAGAACGTCAAGATGCAAACCGCACAAAAAGAGCAGAATCTTTCCGGCCGCATCTATGGGGCGCGGATCGCCAAGGGCTGGAGCCAGCGCGAATTGGCTGAGAAATCAGGCCTTTCATTGCGCACCGTCCAGAACTACGAGGCCGACGAGTTCAAAAACCCTCAAGGCGCAAAACTACGCAGAATTGCCGCAGCGCTAGAACTGCCTCTGACCTTCCTGCTGAATGGGGAAGTGAAGGGTAACGTCACCATCGTCCCACTAGGGAAGACACAAAGGGTGCCGGTTGTGAGCTGGGCGCACGCAGGAGAGGGTGGGAACTATGGCGACCTTGCCGAGCAGCTCGGCGAGTGGATCGACAGTGACTGCAAAGACCCAAACGCCTACGCCCTCATCATCGAAGGCGATTCGATGGAACCAAAGTTCAGCGCCAGCGACCGCGTGATCTTTCTTCCGAACCAGGAGCCCGCCAACGGCGACGTGGTCGTTGCCCGTGTTGAGAGGTCTGGCGATGTGTTCTTCAAGCTCTTCCACACCTTTGGAACCAAGGGGGAGATGGTGCGCCTGACCAGTTTTAACCCGGCCTACCCGCCCTTGGAGTTTGCGCGCCGGGAGTTCCGCTTCATCCACCCAATGCACTCGCTTATGCGGCGCTGGCGGCGGTGATTTTCCGGTGCCGGGACAGTCATTGTCCGGGCACGCCTGCAACGATGGCTCCAACAAGAACACAGGAGTCACTATGCAAGGAATAGAACTGAACCGTTTGGAAACCTTCCGCACCTTGGTCAGCCGCGCTATAGGGCGCGCTGGAGGCAGCAGCGAGCACGAAGCACACGCCATCGCCAGCACGATCAATCTCGATCCCGAGACCATCCCTCCAGCCATCGGCAAGGCGGCTGCTGAATGGGTGTTGGCGCACTGCGGCCTGCGCCACTTGGAGCCGGGTCCGGCTGCCCTCCCGAAACTGGCTGCCCCCAAGCCGATGCCAGCCCCAAAGCCAACAATCGTCCGCATTACCCTGAAGACGGCGAAGCTTGAATTGGAGGTCGTCGCGGCCCGCGAAGACGAGCAACTGCCGTTCAAGGAGATCGCGCGCCGCTACGGCTGGACCCGCGAGGAGGCACGCAGGGTTTATGCGAAGGCCAAGAACCGACCCCGGCGGGAAGCGGCACAAAAAGGCGCGGCAATTTCCACTTGCCCAGCCACACCGCCCGCGCTTCCCTTTGCTGCAACACTGAAGGACTGACTATGAGGATCATTCTGCTCTGCCTGTTCACCGCCCTGCTCGCAGGCTGCAACCAATCGCCACCG
The DNA here is from genome assembly GCA_964496695.1 of uncultured Klebsiella sp. Classification (GTDB taxonomy): domain Bacteria; phylum Verrucomicrobiota; class Verrucomicrobiia; order Limisphaerales; family SXTU01; genus SXTU01. The sequence goes on along the minus strand of CAZCBE010000057.1, from coordinate 25,833 downwards.
CCCGCAAGTGAACTGAAGTCACCCGCACCGGCGGCTGATCGGCTGATAACTGGGCAAGTCTTCATCACCCAACGTAACGGACTGTCTGTGAAGCTTGGCTCAGTGGAGGTGGCCGTGGTTGAATTTAATGAGGGGGCTAAACACATCGACTCTGTCCGGCAGCAAGCGGTTCTTCGGTTGGCTACCGTCCGCTCCAATGCCATGACCTGCGCACAGCAGGCCAGCAAACTCCGTGAGTTTAGAGACAGTGAGCTGAAGTCGCTGCGAACCGCTCAAAGCAACACTTCCAACTCCGATGCGCTAAAACCATTCATTGATAGAGTGAGGTTGGCGAACGAGCGTCTTTCGGTTGCTGAGAGGGACTTGGAGACGCAGAACTTCTTTGAAGACGAGCAGCTCTCCGCCATGCGCGACGCCTCATTGGCTTTTAAGACGAACTGGCCAGGCTTGCTGCGCACCACAAGCACTGACGCGGATGGTAATTTCAAGGTGTCGGTTCCGGCCGGTCGGCAGGTCTTGCTTGTCGCCTCAGCCAAGAGGCTGGTCCTTAACAAAACGGAGCGCTTCGGATGGGCTGAGACCGTCGGTCCGAATTCGACGTCAGAAGTTCGTTTGAGCAATCGCAACATGCTCAACCTTGCAGAGTAACTTTCCGCCGGGGCGGCAGAGCGCGGTTGTCTCCGCGACGGGCTGGTGAGAGCGAGCTCCTTGGCTGCTCAGGCTGGCCCACCGCCCTGGCGGATGTCCGTTTCGAGTTTGGGGTTCGGAGCGGAGGACCCTTCAACGCTTCAACTGTTCAACCCGTTAAGGGTTGCAGGCGCGAAGGGCTTTGCGTTAAGAGGAGGCTTAGTGGCCCGACGTGTTCGAAGCACGCCGGGCCGTGCAGACAACTCAGCAGCCGCTAAGCAACATGAGTCATCCACACGCCCCCAGCGTGCCTGAGCCCGATTTTTCCGGGCAAGGCAAAACCCTGTTTCTCACCGCCTCAAAAGCGTCCCCCGCCGCCGTGCTCGTCACGCGCACGAAGGGCAAGATGCGCGAGCGGACGATGCAGTTCCCCACACCGCACGCGGCGCTCGACTGGTGCCTGGCGCATGACGCCGGGCTGGTCATGATGCGCGCCGGAGACCCGAGTTGGAACTGAGCAATGCGGCTCTTTCCGGGCCGACCGGCAAAATTGCCGGTCGTCGGCAAAACGGGCAAAATGCGCCTGGCAAACGGCTCCGTTTGCCACCGGCAAAAATCCAAGCCGGAAAAATAGTTCCGTCCAACAACACGCACTCCGACCAATAAGGACAGGCACTACCAACGCCTTCACCGTGGAGTCAACAGGTTTCCCAATTTCCCGTTATCGTTCACCGGCAAAATTGCCGGTCCGTTGAAATTGGTCCCGCACCATAACGCTTTGCGCTCCTCCCCCGCAGGATGCGGGCGTGATGCGACACAAGTCTAACCAGCAAGCCGGTTCCCAGGGTTTCGGCCTGCCTTCCCCCTTCGCGCGCGCGGCCGTTGACCAGCGTTTCGGAGTCGCATCCCGCCTCACGGCTGCGCGCGTGTTCCTTTCCGCTTTTCTCCGTCCTCTCCGCCTCGTTCGGGGAGAGGGCTGGGGTGAGGTGTCGTCTCCGACTTTCGCCGGTGCTTCCCGGCGCGGCTGCCTGTTGCGCGGCCTCCAAACCAACTCGGGCCGCGAAGCCTCCGGCCTGCACCTCCATCCCGCCATGCACCTGCTCGTCATCCTGATCCTGATCCTGCTCACCCCGTTCGCCTTCGCCCAGGGCGAGCCCGTCCCCGTGCTCACCGCCGCGCCGGACCCGGTCACCGCGTTCATCCAGATGCTGGCCGGGCGCTATCCGTGGGTGGTGGCCGCGTGGACGCTGGTCGGCTTCCTGCGCATGGTCTTCAAGCCGGCAATGGGCTGGATGCACAAGGTCGTCGCTGAAACGAGTAGCCTGGAAGATGATGCCGCACTGGAGCGCGTGGAGCACAGCACTGCGTTCAAGGTGTTTGCCTTCCTGCTCGACTACACCGCCTCCATCAAGCTGATCAAGGGCACCGGCCCGCTTGCCACGAAGCTGTTTGTGGGGTCGCTCCTGTTCCTCGCCTTACTCGGCACTGGCTGCAGGGCGTTCCAGGACAAATGGGACGGCCTCAGCCCTGCGACACAGACGGCGCTGGAGAACGGTGCGAAGCTCGCCGCCAAGGCCGCGCTCCAGATTGGCCTGTCGCAACTCGGCGACAGTGTGCATGAGCTGAAGCCTTTCACGCAGAAACTCACGCCGCTCTTCGAGGCCACGTTCAGCCAGGCCGCGCCCGGCAGCCAGGCGGGCGCGCTCGGCGAGCAGCTCCGCGCCCATGTCGAGTCCGTCGTGCCACCCGAGCATCGGCCTGCTGTCACGACCGCGCTCAAGGATGCGCTCGCCCGCGAGTCAGGTGCGACCGCCGCCGCCCCCGGCCAATCGGCAATCGGCAATCGCAAGTCGGCATTCAACGCCGCCCTCGCCGCCAAGCTCTGACACCCCATGCTCGCCACTGGAAAAATCGTTCAAGGCTTCGAGATGCTGATGCGTGTCGGCGCACTCGATGCGCGGGACGTGAAGGTGTTGCGCGACGCCAGCTACTTCCTGCCGGACACCGCCTGGGTCAAGGGTCAGTTCGCACCGTTCCTGGCCAAGAAATACTGGGCCTACATGCGGGCCTACATCCAAGGCCAGTTCGACTGCGAGGACTTCTCGCTGGAAGGCCAGAACGAGGCGGAGATCGAGCAGCTCGTCAGCCAGGTCGTGGCGCTGATGCGTCCGGCGCTCAAGGCCAAGCTCGCGCTCGCCGCCGCCACGCGGTGCCTCGTGGAGAACAAGGAGGCCATCGGCAGCGGCCACGGCATCTGCTACGCGGAGGTGAGCATCCTGCCCGGCCACTCGCTCAACGGTGTGCGCGATGGCAAGCACGCCACCCTGCTCGCCATCACGCCCGACGGAGCCCTGTTCGTGGAACCGCAGAACTCGGAAATCACCGACGCCACCGAGGCGCTCGATCTCATCAAACCCCATGAAGACCCTGATCGCCCTCGCAACCCTAGCTGCTCTCTTGACTGGGTCTGGGTGTAGCACGCCCGGCCCCAAGCTCCCGCCTGAACCCGTGTATCCGAAGATGACGCTAGCCCAAACCTTGTGAACGACCTCACCAACATCCTGCTCGGGCTCGGCGTGCTGTGCGTCGTGCTGGTCCTCTGCGCGATCCCGCTGGTCGCCAAGCTGCTGTCTTCGATCAAGACGATCCAGCAGGCGCTGGTGCCGGGCGTGCCCAGTGCGGAGAAGCGCGAGGTTGGTCCGCAGCCGTTTGAAGTGCGCAGGCATGTGCCGTGCGCGACCGAGGATGAGCTGGACCGCGTCGAGGCGGAACTGAAGTCGGTCCAGGACGACGTGCGCAAGCTGCGCCAGGAGATCAAGGACAACGGCGACAAGCGCCGCGAGGCCATCGAAGCCAAAGTGAAAGAGGCGCGTGACGAGGCCCAGCACAACTTCAACACGCTCAACCGCGAAGTGGGCGGCCTGAAGACCGCCGTGGAACTCAACACCGAGCACCTCGCCCGCATCGAAGAAAAACTCGACCGCCGATGAACGCCCACCTCCAAGCCTTCCTCCTCCGCACGCTTAAGCGCAACGGCGGCCCGGTGTCCGAAACGCAGCTCACCACGATGGCGATGGGCGCTTTCCTGGACAGCTCCGCCAGCGAGGTGCGCGACGAGCTGGCCGCGCTGGATGATGCCGGCCTGGTCGTGTCCTCCCGCGTGCCCGTGCTCAACACCCGCCAGTGTGGGCTCACCGCCGCCGGCGTCTCCGCCGCTGCAACCCTCCGATGAATGAGCGCACAGCCAACACCGAAAGCCTGGGAAGCCGACGAGTTCTGGTCGGAGGTCGTGAACACGATCACCGGCGGCAAGCGGCTCCGGCCCGATCACTACCTCGACTCGCTCGATGCCTCGGAGCTGGAATCCTTGCGCTTGGCCTTGTCGGCCTCGGGCACTTTGGCCGAGCAGCGGGTGCTTTGCCCGCCTCGCCGGGGTGGCAGCCTGGATGGGGAGCTGCCGAGCGTGCGCTGCCTGAGCGAGCTGCAACAGGCCATGCGTCAGACGTGGATGCTGCGCCGGCTGGAGCGGCAGTCGCTGATCGAATCGGCGGCGAAGAAACGCTGCGGCGAGCTGGGCCTGGACTCGCGGCTGACGGACGCGGTCTGCACCGTGGTGGGCGAGGAAGCGTTGGCCCAGGCCGCGCAAAATCAAGTGGGCGAATTCACGGTGAAGGCCGCCCAGGTGCTGCTGTCGCGTCAGGATGGCCAGCTCAAGGCCATGGCGGAGAAGCGCAAGGTGCGCGAGGGGCAATTGAAGCAGGAGGCGCTGGAACTCGAGAAGCAGAAGTATCGCGACTCGGTCACCTCGGCGCTCGACAAGGTGATGGACGCCTTTGCCGAGGAACTGAAAGGGAACCCCACGGCGCTGGCCCTGCACTCGAAGTATCGCGCCGAACTGGCCGCTGTCCTGCAAGCCCCATGAAGCGCGCCCGCCCAGCCTTCGCCAAGCCCGCCGCCCCGCACGGGGCCAGCGCCCTCGCGGCGCTCGACCAGCGCCTGGTGGTCGAGACGCGCCACGGGAACGCGCCGCAGTGCGCGACCTTTGCCGAGTTCCTCCACGTTCACGCCCGCGTGCTGCAACGCGACGGCACGGCCGGGCCGTTCAGCATGGCAGGGCGCGAGCCGCTGCGCCTCTGCGTGGAGTGGTTGGACAAGATCATCGCCAACACCCTGCACGGCCAGCCCGTGGAGATTGACGGCGTGAAGTTCGGCCCCGGCCAGCTCAAGGGCGCGACCGTGGCCGTGGCCGGCGGCGCGCAGTGGGGCAAGACGATCCTGGAGCTGAACCTGATGGCCTACTTCACGGGCGTGAAGTTCCTGAGCGTCGGCTGCTACCTGCCCGACCGGCCCAAGGTGGAGGAGATCGTCGGCCAGAAGTTCCGGCCCAACGTGCTGGATGTGTATCCGTGGTTTGCGGAGATGATCCAGCTCGGCAAGACGCTGAACGCGAGCGGCAAGACCTCGGACCGCAAGGAGAGCTACCAGGTCACCTGTGGCGAGCGGAAGGCCTTCGGCAACTTCTGCGGCATGCACAAGCCGCCGACCAGCATCACGATTGACCTGGCGGTGCTCGACGAGGTGGATGACATCCCCGACCGGAACATTGGTTACGTGGACGCGCGCATGACGAATTCGCCGGTCCATCTGACGTGCTTCATTGGCACGCAGCGGGCGGCCGGGGCCGGGCAGCACGCACGGCTGAAGGCGAGCAGCTCGCACGTCAAGCTGGTGCCATGCGCCCAGTGCGGCCGCGAGTGGAACCTCGAAGAGCACTTCCCCCGCATTGTCCGCGTGGCCACCAAGGGCATCGCGCGCCCGGCTGATCCCGTGCTGACCCCTGAGGCTGGCCACGACCGGACGGCGCGCTACTACGTCGCGTGCCCCGAGTGCGGCACGGAGCTGGATCGGGACGCCGGGCATCATGTCGCCCGCAACCCCGAACGCATCGCGCAGGCCCGGCTCGGCATCCGCGTCTCGCAGCTCAACGTCTCCGCCATCTCGCTCCAGGAAATCGTCGGGGCCTGGTATGCCGCAATGGAAGACCCGAGCGGCGAGGCGATGGTGGCCTTCTGCTGTGACCGCCTGGCGCTGCCCAACGCCGGCGCGGCGCAGCCCATCACGGTGGAAGTCTTGCAGCGCGCGCGGAACGTCTCGCCCGCTGCGATGTCCCTGACGCGCGGCTCGGCTCCGCGCTTCGCGGGCATGGACATGGGGCCGCGCTGCTGGCTCTGGGCCAACGAAGTCACCGGCCCCGAGGCCAGCGATTGCGTGTGGGCGGAACTCATCGCGAGCGGCAACGCGCCCACCCGCCTCCCGCTGCTCATGCAGGCGCTGAACATCAGTTGCGTCTTCCTGGACGCCGGCGGCGAACCCGACCTCACCAAACGCCTCGTGCTTTCGCTCAACGGCCTGGCGGATTTCACCCCGCCCGCCATGCCCCGCAGCGAGCTGCTGAAGGCCCGCTTGAGCAATCTGGGCCACGGGCTGGCCTGGGACGGCGAGCGCGGGCGCTGGACAGGCCTGAAGGCCGCTGCCGTGCTGTTCGTGGCGGGCGAGGCGCGCGGCATTGAGCAGACCATCGGCTTCACTCAGGAGGGGCGGCTCTATCCGCTCATCAAGTGCAACCGTGCCGAGAGCATCCAGGCGACGGTCAATGACTTCCTGACGCCGCGCGAGGGCGTGCTGGAGATGATTGGTGAAGGCGCGGCCAAGCGCCTGCGCGAGGAACCCCGTGCGCGCCTGCCCCACACCTGCATCGGCCCCGGCGTGTCCCTGACGCTGATGGACACGCACCTGCTGAACCTGCGCAAAGAGCGCGACCCGCGCACGCAGCAGGAAGACTGGGCCACGCAGGTGGAGAACCATCTCGGCCTCGCCGCCGCTTACGCACGCCTGGCGGTGACAGTGGGGGCAATCGCCAAGCCTACGCCCTTCGCGCACGAGCGCGTCGAGATTTCCCGCGACTCGATCCGCCGGGCCGATGCGATGGAGGTGAGCTTGTGAACACGGAAGACTCCATCATTGACCCGGCCAAGATCGAGCAGGCCATCCAGCAGCGCTACAGCCCGTTCCCCACGATGACGATGGAGCTGCTCAACTCGCAGCTCAACGCCTTCCGCATCGGCGAGCTGCGGCCGGCGGCGCGCACCTGGGAGATCATGATGGAGCGCGACGGCGACCTGTCCGCCCCGGCCACGCAGCGCTTTGCCGACGCGGCCCGGCTGCCGTGGATTATTGAGAAGGACGATGACTCGAAGGAGGCGCAGCAGGATCACGACGCGCTGATGTTCTTCTACACGAATCTCACGGCGACCAGCGTGCTGGAGCAGAACGAGGTCGGCGGGGTCAGCCTGCTCTTCCGCCAGATGATGACGGCCAAGGCGATGCGCTACAGCGTCCACGAGATGCTGCTGCGCGTGAACAGCGCGGCGCGGCGCGAGGTGACGGCGGAGCTGCGGCACTGCCCGGTCTGGTTCTTCGAGTGCCGGCGCGGCCGGCTCGGTTTCCTCCGGCAGGATTTCGCGGCCTACGGCGTGCCGTGCGAGCGCGGCGAATGGGTCGCGGCGGTCGAGCGGTTCCCTGCCATGCCGGCGTGCAGCGTGGCCTGGGTCACCAAGTGGCGGCCCCTGGCGGACTGGCTGCTGTTCAGCTTTCGGTTCGGTGTCCCTGGCATCCACGGCGAGACCAGCGCCGCGAAGGGCTCAGCGGAGTGGCTCGCGTTTGTGGAGGCGCTTCGCACCTTCGCCAATGACTGGGTCTCGGCGACCAGTGGCGCACCGGGCAGCAACAAGATCACGCTGATCGAAGCGGCCAAGGGCGGTGCGGGCACGCTGCCGTTCAAGGAATTGATTGAGCGCAGCGACCGGCTGTTCGCGCGCCTGTTCCGGGGCGGCGACCTGAGCACGCAGAGCCGTGAGGGCGGCGACGTGGTCGGGTCGAATGCGCAGAGCGGCGAGGGTGACATCAAGCTGGCGGACGATGGCCAATGGCTGACCGACAACTGCAACGCGAACATTGACGAGCCGGTCGTTGCCTACCTGTTCAACCGCCGGCCCAAGGCCTGGTTGCGAGTGCAGGTGCCCAAGAAGCCAGAAACGGACCGCGAGGTGAAGGCGATGGAGTTCCTCGCCAAGAACGGCGGGCGCGTCTCCATCCAGGCCGCCCACGACCGCCTGCAAATCCCGCTGGCTGATCCGGCGGAAACCGAGCTGCTCAAAGCGCCCGCCGCGCCGCCGCAGCTCAGTGTCCCGCCTCCAATGAATCCGCTCGGCCTGGGCAACGTGGGCGACTTGCGCACCCTGCTGGCCGAAGACCTGGCGCACGCCGTCCGCATGGTTAAGGAGCAATACGCGGCCATCCAGGGCATTGAGGACGCGACCCTACGCACGGCCCGGCTCGACCAGCTCTTCGCCGGCGTGCAACGCGACCTCGGCATAGCGCCCGCTCTCGCCCGGGCGCTCTTGAACCAAACCGGGACGGAAAGGAAGAATGAAAACTAAAACCAAACCCGGATGCGCCGTCCTCCTGGAAGTCTTCGACAAGGCGCTCAACGAAAACCCCTTCCTCTGGTTCGAGCTGGGATACACGCGCCCAACCGACTGGATGGTTCATGTCTGGGACAACCGTGGCGGCGCTGAGAGGAAGATTGTCACGGCACAGGATGTGGATCGAGATGCCGCCTGCGAGCAGGCCGCTGAGAAGCTGCGGAAGCATCTGGCCAAGACGCCATTTGAGTTTTCGGAAGTCGCCCTCGCCAACGACGGCGAGCCGCTCGCCGCCAACCAGCTCGCCGACTTCCTCGGGCTCGGCAATGAGCTGGCCCTGGACAACGAGGGCTGGGCCTTGCTCGCGCCGTTCGGCGAGCACCGCAAGACGCGGCTGGCCATGGTAAACGGCAAGGCCGTGGAAGAAACCTTCGTCCAGATTTTCACGGAGTCGGATGCGGATGCCTGCCTGGCCAATGAGAACGGCAGCGGCCTCTTCGCCTGGCTCAAGCGCGCCGTCATCAAGCGGCCGATCTACAACGGCCACCCCGACATCAAGCTCTATGCGCCGGAGACGGTCACGCTTGGCAACGAGAAGCTGGTGCCCCTGGGGCTGAACGACGGCCTGCGCAAGACGGCGCGCGGGCTGGAGTTCAAGCCGCTGCTCGTGCCTGACGGCGCGCAGGCGGTCCGCGACGGCTCCAAGTATCCCAGCGCGCTCTTCCTCCTCCAGAAGACCGGCAAGGTGCGCGACAACGGCGACATCGAGGTCCGCCCGTTCAAGGTGGCCAGCATCGGGCTGACGGCCTTCCCCAACATTTCCGGCGTGGACTCCCTGGCGAACGCCCGGGAAGGCGCTGCGAAGCAAACCGACACACAAACCCCAGACAACACCATGAAACAACTCCTCATCGGCTGGCTCGCGGCGCAGGGCGTGGCCCTCGCCAACGACGCCACGGATCAACAGGTCTTCGACGCGCTCACGAAGTCGCATCAGACCGTGACGACCAGCGCCACGGCGCTCGGCAATGAAAAGGTCACCCTGACCAGCACCATCACGGCGCTGACGGGCGAACGCGACCAGTTCAAGACGCAGCTCACGACCGCGCAAACCGCGCTGGCCAACGAGCAGACCGCTGCGAAGGCGCTGCACAAGAGCCGCAGCGAGTTCGCCGTGGACCTCCACATCAATCAGGGGAAGCTCGCTGTGGCGGAACGTGACGCGGAAGTCGCGAAGCTGGTCGCCCTCGGCAACGAGACGGACTTCACCAAAGCCGTCACTGACCTGGGCGCGCGGCCCGTGAAGTTCAAGGTCGGCAACGGCGACGCCGGGGCCAAAGGCAAGACGGGCGCGGACGCGAACCGCTCGGCCTCCGAGCAGGTGCTCGCCCTCGCCAATGAGGACGCGCGCTACAAGGACAAGCCCTTCACGCCGGAACTTTACGCCCGGATTCTCGACGAGAACCCCTCGCTCAAGCAGCAGCTCAACCAGCCGCCCGCCGCCACGAAGTAACCACCGTTCCCCAGACCCAAGAACCCAGACCCCACCCAACCCATGAAGAACAAACTCCTCCTCACCATCGCGGTGCTCGCCAGCGTGCTCGACGCGCGGGCGCACCGCCGGACCAACGCAGTTGCCCTTGGCAACGCCGCGCAACCCCCGGCCGCCCCCGAGCCGCCCTCCGAACTCGAACTGCTCCGCAAGGAGAACGCCGAGTTGAAGGCCGCGAAAGAAGCGGCCACCGCCGACGAGACGCTCATCCGCCAAAAGATGGCCGCCGGTCTGAGCCGTCCTCAGGCCGTGGCTGTAGTGGCCCGCGCGAAGAAATTCGCGGAGAAGCTCAAGCCCCTGGCTGAGCAGACCAAGAAGAACCGTGCCGAGATGGAAGCCCGCAACAAGCGCAAGTAAGTCCGCACGCCCAGTTCCCCATCAACCAGAACCCAAATCCGAAACAGCCATGAAGAAACTCACCCTCAAACTCGCGGTGCTCGGCAGCCTCCTGTGCGCCGCGCTGCACCGCACCTTCGCCACGCCGGACAGCGTGGCCCTCGCCAACTACGAGCAGGTGATGCCGCGTTGCGGCGACACCAAGCTGGCCGATGAAGCCATCGGCCGCTTCAAGCTCACCAAGTTCGGCAGCGACGCCAACCACATCGCCTTGTGCGATGCGGCGGACATCCCGCTCGGCTTCACCCGCGACTCCTCGGCCAGTGTCGCCGAGGAATCGCTCGCCCAGGACCTGCTCGGTCTGAGCGACAAGGCCACGCAAGGCACGGCCTCCGGCGCGGTCACGGCCGGCAACCTGGTCTGCCCTGGCAACAACGGCACGCTGCGCGACATCACGCTGCTCAGCGGCACGACGGTCTATGTCTGTGGGCGCGCCCTCACGGCCGCCGCCGATGGCGGGACGTTCGTGTGGATTCCCTTCGCGCCCGTCCAGCGCGTCATCGCGTAACCCGCCCGGTTCCCAACCACCAACCGCAATCAGCCTCCCGAACCAACCATGAAAAACCTCACCGCCCTTGGCAACGACATCTGCCGCTCGCTCGGCATTGTCCCTGACCGCAACCCTGGCGAAGTGCCGCATGGCACCGTCCACCTCGCCAACGACAGCCTGTTCAGCCAGGCGACCTTCTCCCAGGAGGTCACGACTGGCGCAATCGGCTACACCGATCCCAACCGCAACCGCCTCATTGGGCTGTTGGGGTTCCTCGCTCCGACCCGCCCCGGCCCGCGCAACGCCATCGTCACGGTCTATGACGAGGATGAACCGTTCGAGGCCGTGGACCCCGCCAAGGTGAAGCGCGAAATGCTTGCGGACTTCCCCGAGGTCAAGCAGCGCACGTCCACCAAGGTCACGCGCAAGCTCGCCAACCGCGGCCTGACGCTGGTGCTCGACAATGACCAACTCAAGGACAAGCCGAACTGGGAGACCATGAACGCGTTCTGGCTCGTGGACCTGCTCACCCGCGCCAGCATCATCGAAGCGGTCGCGCTCTTCCGGGCGATGAGCCCCAGCTCGCCGGTGGTGTGGGACGCGCTGGCGAACCCGGACATGGACGTGAAGTCCACCAACATCCAGGTGCTCGCGCCGGTGTCGGGCTTCAAGGCCAATCGCGCACTCATTGGTGAGGATGTCACGCTGCTGCGCCAGCTCGCCTACGAGGCCCGCAACGACCCCGGCGGTGTCGCCGGGGCGCTGGCCCAGACCGACCAGCAGTTGGCCACCCGCATGGGCCTCGACCGCGTGCTGAGCAATGCGGAGCGCTACAACAACAACGGCTCGAAGGACACGTTCTTGGGCAACAGCCTGTTCCTGTTCACCGCGCAGGACCAAGAGTCGCCCGAGGACGCGAGCAACATCGTCCGCCACGTCAGCAACGCTGACTTCGGCGGGGGCAACTACGCCACCTACATCGAACGCAAGCTCAAGAAGACGTTCCTCACAGTGGAGAATTACGAGCTGCTCTCCGTGCAGCACACCACCGGCGCGTGCGAGCTGACCGTCACCGGCGTGTAAGCCATCCCCTGGAGCCTGGCGGGTCCGATCCCCGCCGGCTCCTGAACCCCAGACCCAAGAACCCAGACCCCAGACCCCAGACCCGAAACCACCCATGAAAATCAAACTCCTCCTCACCCTGGCCATTGCGGCGGTCGCCGCAGTCGTCATCCACGCCGCCGACTTCGACGTGCCCACGCAAAAGCTGCGGGCCACCGCCCCGGTCTCGCAGGACCTCCACGTCACCAACGCCAACGACACGGTTGGCCTGACGGTGAGCAAGTCCTCGGCTTCGGTCAGCAAGCTCGCGAAGTTCAACCACACTGGCACCACGGTGCTCAGCGTGGAAACCAACGGCACCATCACCAGCGCCTCGTTGACCGCCAGCCTCCCGCTGTTCAGCGACTCCGCCAAGGGCATCACCAGCAAGAGCATCGCCAACACCCTGCTCGCGCTGGGCATCCAGTCCGGCAGCGCGACCAGTGCGGCGGACGGCACCTTCACCAACACGTTCGGCACGGCCTTTGGTGGCACGCCCAAGGTGATCATGACACCGGTGAACTCAGTGACCGCCACCAACACGGTGGTCAGTGCCAGCACCACGGCGTTCATCGGCCGGGTCAACACGGCCGGCGTGGTGGTGAACTGGGTCGCCATCGGCACGCCATAACCAGGCCCGCCTCGCGCGGCGGCAGCGCAACCCCACTGCCGCCGCGCCTCTCAACCCGGAACGCAAAACTCCCAACCCGAAACTGAACCGTGCCCAACTGGATTCCCATCACCACCGACGAGCTGAACGAGGCGAGCATCGCCGCGCTCATCACGGCGTGTTCCACGGCCGCGCTGGAAGCCGGCCAGCCGGACCGCGCCCCTGGCCTGATCCAGGGCGTGGTGACGGAAATCCGCACGGCCATCGCCGGTTGTCCGACGCGCGAGCTGGACGCGGACACGACGACCATCCCGGCCAGCCTGCGTGACCTGGCCGTGGACCTCATCAAGGCCCGCCTCAAAGGCGCGCTGGAAATGGAGCTGACCCAGGACGAGCGCGACACCGTCGCGTGGCGGCGGCGGATGCTGAAGGAAATCCGCGCCTGCGACTTTCCGATTGAGCTGCCGGACACGGCGGCCGAGCCCGAGGTGCAAAGCGGCCCGGCCATTGAGCTGATCCGCCGGCCCGGCTGCAACCCGTTCAGCGGCCTGGGAACCACCTGACGCCATGGGAGCCCACAACGAAAACGGCTGCCACAAGAACCGCTACCCCGACAAGAAGGCGGCGCTCACGGCGCGCAACTCCATCATGAGCGGCCACCGCCGCAACCGGCCCAAGAAGCTCCGCGCCTATCCCTGTCCCGACTGCGACGGCCGGCATCTCACCAAACACTGATATGAATCCTCCCGCTACTGCTCCCGCCCACACTCCCACCAAGCCCGTTCTGCGCTGGCCCGGCGGCAAGCGCCGGCTGCTCAAGGAACTGCTGCCGCTCCTGCCAGGGCCGGACGAGGCGGAATGCTACTGCGAAGGCTTCGCTGGCTCGGCGGTCCTGCTGCTCACCAAGGAGCGCCACAGCACCGAAGTCATCAACGACACCAACGGCGACCTGGTCGCGCTCATGCGTAACGCACACTTCCATCTGCCGGCGCTCCTCGAGGAAATGCGCTGGTTCGTCGCGAGCCGTCAGGACTTCCACGACTTCAAGGCGCAGCCGGGCCTGACGGAGATCCAACGCGCCGCCCGTTTCTTGTTGCGCAACCGCACGAGCTTCGGCGGCGACTGCACCAGTTTCGGCGTGGCCAAGGCCAAGGGCGGCGGCGTCGGCTTTGACCGCGACCTGGTCGGCGAGCGTCTCGAGGGAATCCGCCGCCGACTCAACAAGGTGGTCGTGGAGAACCTGCCTTACGAGCGCTGCCTGCAAAACTACGACGCGCCCGCGACGTTCTTCTTCCTCGACCCGCCCTACGTTGGCCAGGACATCAAGGCTTACTCGCCGTGGACGCAGGCGGACATGAACTTGCTGCGCACACGCCTGGACCGTCTCCAAGGCCGCTGGCTGCTCACCGTCAACGACTCGCCGGAGAACCGGGCGCTCTTCAGCGACTGCCCTACCAAGCCCGTGCGGACGCGCAACAACCGACGCAACACCCGCACGTCCCCGGGTGCCACCTTCGGTGAACTCATCGTCCAGAAGCCCGCGTGAAGCCCGCCTTGTCCACCTTGCCGCTCTCCGCCAGCCCCCACGGCCTGGCGGCTGCGCGCCTGCTCATGCGCGAGCTGCTCGACCAGCTCCGCGCCGAGCTGGCGATGGGCATGGACCTGGAGACGGCCACCGCCCGGCTCCAGAACCTTTACGGGCGCAACCCCGACGAGCTGTTCGCCTGGGCGCTCCAGGCCGCCGGCCGCCTGCCCATTGAGGCGCGCTTCAAGAACGCCCTGCGCCGCGCCGTGGATGGCCTACAGCGCGACGCGCTGGCCAAGGTGGAGTCATCTGCGCTGGGCAACGCTGCGAGCGCCACGCGCCCGCCGGCGCTGCTCGCGAATGCCGCGCTGGCCAACAGCGGCGTGGGGGCGGACATCCTGCTGGACCCCTCCATCTTCCGCGACCGCCTCTGGACTGAACTTCGAGGCGTGCATGAGGAGGCATTGGACGAGGCGGGGCAGAGCCGTCTGCAAGCCCTCGGGCTGGACGATCCCTTCAAGCTGCCGCCGGCCGCCGCCAAGAAATTCCTGGCCAAGCGGCAGAAGTGGTCGGACACCATTGCGGACGACGTCTTCGCCAAAGTGAAAAGCGGCCTGGCGGCCGGCCTGGACACGGGCGACACGACCGCCAAGCTCGCCGAACGGGTGCGCGCCGCCTTTGGGGATGCCATCAGCCCGGAGCGCGCGGCGGTCATTGCGCAGACGGAGGCCGGTGCGGCGTATGGGTTCGCGAACAACGAGGCGCTCACCCAGGCCAACCGCCGGGGCAACCTGCTCAAGAAGTGGATCACGAGCGGCCTGGACAACACGCGCCATTCGCACAAGGAAGCCGCTGAACGCAGCAAGCACGGCATCCCCATGGATGAGGTGTTCTCCAACGGGCTGCGCTATCCTGGCGACCCGGACGGACCGCCCGAGGAAACCATCAACTGCAACTGCACGCTGGGCACGGTGCTCGTGGACCTCGGAGGTGTCGCGTGAACATCCCGCTCTCCTCCAATGCCGCCGAGGCGCTGAAGCGCATGAACCGGCTCGACGAGGCGCTGCGCGCGGACCTGCGCGATTCGCTGGATGAAATCTCCGCCGTCACGGTGAGCCACATCAAAGAGAACCGGCTCAGCGGCAAGGGGCCGTTTCCCGCCGCACAGCACAAGCTGGGGGTGAAGACAAACCGCTACCGGAACTCGCTGCGCTTCACGCCGGCGCAGTGGCGCGGCGATGCGCTCATTTCGGCCATCGGCACCAACTTGCAGCCCTACCCGGGAATGCACGAGCACGGGGCCACATTCACACGCAAGGGCGGCCACGTCCGCCTGCGCACCGACGCCTCGGGCGAGCTGATGCTGCGCAACGGCCGCCTCGCCACTTTCGCCAAGCGGACGCACCAGCGTGTGCGCAACGTGAGCTATGAGGCGCACCAGGTGAAGGTGCCCGCCCGTGCCCCGCTGCGGCACGGCCTCGAGGACATGCAGCCGCGCATTGGCCAGCACCTTTCCGCCACCGTGCTGCGCGCAGCCGGCCGGGCCTGAGCATCATGAGCGCCTTCACCGAAACCAAAGTCATCGAGCTGCAAGACCAGCTCGTGACGTTCATCAAGGCCCTGACAGGGTTCAGCGCTTTGCAGGAACGCGTCGTGCGCGAGGCCAACGGCTCGCTCGCGGCCAAGGTGGCGAGCCTCTCGGCGGCGACTGGCGTGCTGGTCGTGGTGCAGACGCCGGACATCCGGCAGGGCGAGGGGGCGACCTCGCGCCGGGCGCATGTGCTGGTCCGCTTTGAAGAGCGCAGGAAGACGGAGTTCCAGCAGGCGTGGCCGCTCGCCTATGAGGTGCATGACGCGCTTGCCCTGCACGGCGATGAACAGCGGCCGTGGGCGCCGGACGGTTTCGAGGCCGTCGAGTTTGACGAATCCAACGTGCTGGTGGACGTCACCCCGCCCGAGGACAAGACCAAGCTCTTTCAGGAGCAAATCATCGCGCTCCAGTTCAGCACGCAATACGCGCTGCCCGGCGGCGGCTACTGATCTCGTTCCCCAACCCACAACCAGAAAACACCATGCAAGCCTCCATCACCATCACCATCAATCCCAAGCTAACCAAGGCCGACAAGCTTGTGGCGCGCAGCGTCGCCCAGGAACTCGGCGAGAAGGCCGCGCTCGCCATCGGTTCCGGCAAAAAGGAGGGCACCATCGAAGCCACGAACGGTAGCGCGACCTTCAAGGCCGTGCTCGCCCCCGAGCCCGCCCCGGCCCCTGAGCCCGCGAAGTAACTCTTGCCCCAGACGACAGACCCGAAACCCCAGACCCAAACCCCAACCTTAAACACACATGAGCCAAATTGGACCCGCCAGATTGAAAGGAGTCTCCGCCGTAGGCGAGACGGTGTCCGTCACATGGAGCGGCGCAAGCGTCACGCTCATCGTCCTGGACGCTCAGTGGAAGGACAAAGCCAACATCACCGACGCCGAGAACGGCGACGGTGGCATCGAAGGCCATGGCGCGGACGGCGAAGAGCAGGAGCTGACGCTCAAGCTCGGTGCCAAGGATGACACGCTCGCCAACGTGAAAGCGCTCGGCAAGCCGGCGCGCTTCGCCGAGGTGACCATTGCCGACTGTGCGGTCGGCGACATTGACGGTGACTGGAACTACAAGGATGGCTGGAACGTGAGCCTGCGGAAGGACTACGCCGAAATCACCATGAACCTCGTGCGTGACGCAGCCGGCGAAGCCTACGCCACGCCCACCTGAGCCGCGCCATGCACGCCACGCTTCTCCAGGCCGTCGCGCTCGCCGAACAGCGGCGCGCCGCCGATCCCTCGGCCGCCAACATCGCGTTCGAGGGCCAGGCGCGCGCGCTGCTGCACGAGTTCGAGGTGCGCGAGGGCATCCTGCCCGACCCGACGAAGGTGGGCATGACGCCGCAACGCCGGGCCGACGTGCAGAAGTTCCGCACCGCCGCGCTCAAGGCCGCTGCCAAGGCCGCCGCACCCACCACCCCCGCCGCTCCAGCCAGCCATGATTGACTACGCCGCCATCCAGTTCCCGCCCGCGCGCACCATCTGGGGTGTTCGGCTGGAGGCGTTGCAGCTCGGTCACTGGTTCGCGCTGGAGCGGCTTGGTGTCTTCCAGGGCGAGCGGCTGCCGGGCCTGGGCGACCTGCTCACCGCGCTGGTGGTCTGCTCGGAGCCGTGCTGGGTGGCCACGCCCGGCCCGTGGCGGCTGCGCTGGCTCCGGCTGCGGGCCGGGCTGCTCCAGGCCCGGCATGAGGGCTTCACGCTCCGCTGGCGGCCCCGGTGGGGCGTGTGGACGGTCCCCGAGCTGGAGCTGCTGGCCGCGTGCAGCGCGTTTGCCGCGCATCTGCAAGCCGCGCGCCAGATGCCGGACCTGGTCCCGCCCAAGGAAGGCGGCAGCCGGATGCCGGGCACGCCGCTGTTCGCCAGCGTGAAGGTTGCGCTCATGAGCGAGCTGCGGCTCTCCGAACGCGACGCGCTGCGCACGCCGCTGGTCAAGGCGATCTTTGACGTGTGCGCGGCGCGCGAGGCCGAGGGGAAGCTGACCATTGACAACGCGCCCGGCTGGTTGATGGCCGCCCTGGACAAGGCCGACGAGATGAACAAGGCCCGCCGCGTTGCCGAACCCCAGACCCCAGACGCCAAACCCCATCCCCCGAGCGCATGAGCGAGATGGCCCTCAACTACAAGGTTGGGTTGGACGCGGACTTCGCCGCGTTCAAAGAACACGTCCAGTTCATCAACCAGAGCCAGGCCGCCCAGGAGAAGCACAACCAGGCGGTCGCGACGCAGGCCGGCCACGAACAGCGCATCGTCGCTCTGAAGAAGCAGGAGACGGACCTGGTCAACCGCGCGCACAACCTCGCCCGAGAAGGCAAGAACGAGGAGGCCGCGCGCGTGACCCTGCTGGCCACGCAGACGGCGCAGATGGGCGAGCAGCTCCGCTTGCAGCAGCGCATGACGACGGAGAAGAGCAAGTCCGGCGGCGGTGCGGGCGGCGGCTCGCCCTTCCTCGCGCGCCTTGGCACCGAGCTGGCCGGCGCGGGCGGGGCCTTGCTGGCTCCGCTCGGCGCGGTCGCCGGCGGCGCGGCCCTCGTGGGCACCGTCAAGGGCCTGCTGGGCGGCGTGGTGGAATACACCGGCGCGCTCAAGGACATGAGCGAGCAGAGCGACGTGACCACGGATGAACTCCAGCAGAGCGGCAAGGCGCTCGGCGGCGTGGGCATCAGCATCACTAAACTGTTTCCCGCCCTGGATCGGCTCGGGGCCGCGCGCAAGGCCGCCGCCGAAGGGGATGACAAGGCCGCCGACCGCTTCGACCGTTTCGGCATCTCCCTCAAGCAGCTCCAAGACCCGGCGCTCCGCACGATTGACCTGATGAAGATGCTGGGCAAGGTGAGCAAAGACCTGAACCCGGCGGACCGCACGGCGCTGGCCGAGCTGCTCGGCAAAAGCGGCGGACGCATGGCCGGCGCGCTCGCGGAGCTGTCCGAGTCCAACGGGCCGGTCGGCGTGGAGGCGAAGAACATCGAAGCCATTGACCGGCTCGACAAGGCGTCCAGCCGCTGGATCAAGGGCTTCAAGAGCGGCCTCGCGAACATCTTCGGCGACCTGATCCGGCAGGGCGAGTTCGTGGTGGATTTCTTTGGGCGTGGTGGAGTGGACCGGCCCAACGAGCCGACCAACGAACAGGAAGCCCAGCGCCGTTACAACCGAACCCTGACTCAGTCTCGGCGACCGGATGGTTCCATTGACTGGGCGTCGGCCAGCGCGAACATGGGGCCGGCCGCGCAGCAGTATCGCGCGTTCCTCAACGCGCGCACGGATGCGGATGGACGGGTGGAGCAGCTCGAAGGGTTGCAGGATGCGGCCTTCGGCAACCAGCAGCGTTTCGCCGCGCAGCGGAACCGCCTGCTCACCGAACTCGTCGGAGTTTCGGAGCCCGCCCAAGGGCGGACGCCCACGGAAAATGAAAGCCGCCGCATCAACCGGCTGCTCGAACAGATCGCCGAACTGGAGCGGCGGGAGTCCGAGGCGGCCGACCAGGCGAGCCGGCTGGGTGACCAGTTGCAGGCGGCCTCGGCGGCGGCCAGTGAGACCTTCGACCAGATGGTTGCTCGGGCGCAAAACGGCGAGGGGCCGCTCTTCAACGTCATCAAGTCGGAGACGCAGATTGCCAACGAGAAGCGCCTGGAGGCGCTCCAGTTGTCGCTGCTCACCGTGGACAAGCAGCGCCAGGCCCTGCTCGAAAAGCGCGCCAAGCTCATGCAGGAGATCGGCGGAATGAAGGAGGGGGAGGCCAAGCAAAAGAAGGTGGCGGATGCCTTTGAGATACAGGGCCAGCTCGCGGCCCTGGCCAACCAGTCCGTCTTCAACACGTCAGCCGACGAGCAGCAGAAGCGCGGCATCTTCAACGGCACGACCACCGCAGACTCGCAACGCAGCTCGCAGGCGGAGCTGGTGCAGCTCACCCGTGAGTTCGTGAAGCAGCTCACCGATGCGAGTGGGAAAATCGACAAACTCGACGGCCGCGTGGCCGCCTTCACCGGACGATGAGCACCCTCTGTGGCATCTTCGGCTTCAACGCCGACACCCCGAAAAGCAGCGAGCCCGAGTGGGAAGTGGGCCGGGGCTGGTCCACGCGCACCGTGTGGTCTGGGCCGACCGCCCAGCACAGGGACTTCATGCAGTGGCTCGTGGACAACGCGCCCGGCATCACCGGCGTGCGCATTGCCGGCCGGCGCGGGGCCATCACAGAAATCGAGGGCCGCTTCCCTGACCGCCAGGATGGGCGGCCTCCGAGCAGCACGCTCCCCAACGTCACATGGAACCGCCCGAAGATGGAACAGGGCAAGGACATCTTCGACGCGCCGAAATTCCTCAACCTGAACGAAGAGCACTGCGCGGTGCTGCGCGAGGCCTGGCAGGCGTATCTCAACAAGGAGTTCACCTACGCAGTGACGATTGCCGCGCTCGCTGAACTGGAGACGGACTACGGCATCTCCGGCCAGAAGTTGCAAAAGCTCTTCAAGCTGCGCGGGCGGAAAGTGGAGAGCTACACGCTCGGGCGCACCCTCATCCAACGGGTCGCTAAAATACCGCCGGGCTGGTCGCACTGGGCGGCGGATTTCAACGTGGGCAAAGTTTACGCGTCCACCGTCGCCTTTCTCGCAGCCGAAGACCCCGACAGCACCTGCCCGTATGTGCTGCCCACGGGCATGTGGCTCAAGCATCAGGCGGACTGCCAGCAGTCGCCGGACGGGCAAGTGCGCTACGTCCAGGACTTCGAGCACGGCACTGAGATTGACCCCACCCTCTACGAACGCGTGTGAGCGAACTGCATCAACAATTCACCGGCCTGCTGGGCGATCTGGAGCAGCGCGTGCGGGCGCTGCTGAACGAGCGTCGCATTGTGGAGAGCGGCACCATCCGCGTCGCCCAAAGCGGTCCGGGCGGAACGCAGCTTGAGGTCAAGGAGCCCGCCGGCGCCGCTGCCAGCGGCCCGCAGATTGTCTCCGCCCCCGTGCTGCAAGAGGGCATGGATGCGCTGCTGTGCCTGATCGGCGATGCCGAGGTGGTGGTGATGAAGCCGGAGCCGCTGCGCCTGTCCTGGATGGTGCGCGCCGCCTTCGTGCTGAACCAGATCAGCGAGGTGACGCAGGTCACCGACCCGGATGCCTGGCAGGACTTCGGCTACGTCATCAACTATCGGAACCGCAACCTCTCTCCGCTGGTGCTCGACGAATGGCAGGTGGTCTGGCCGCCCTGGGTGGACAATGTGGGCGGGTCACCCGAACTGAACGTCCCGCGCACACCACACTTCGGCGAGTCAACGCCCTCCCGCGCCGTGGAGCTAATCTGCGCCCGCGTAAGCAAGACCGTGTGGGTGGACAGCGCGACGCTCCGGCAGTTGGAGTTTGGCGAAGAGCCGGAGGGCGAGCTGCTCAATGTGGCCTGGGTGGACATCACGCCCGGCCGTGTCTGGGTGCCACTGGATGTGGCGCGACAGAAACAGCAGGTCTATCTGGCCGGCGAGCCCAACGGTGTCGTGGACAACTACCCCGACAATTCCGACGAGTCCGTGTAACCCATGAGCGCCTACTACCACCTCTTTCCCGCCTTTGGCGCTCCGCGCAACGTGCCGCGCTTCATGCAGAGCGCCGTGAACTCGAACGGGGTGCAGCTCCGCGACTTCACCCTCTACGAAGAGGTTCCCATCGCCGTCCACCCGCTGGAGTTCAACGCGACCGGCGGGCTCAATGGCAACTGGCCGGCCGCCGACTGCACCGGCTACACGCTCAACGTCTTTGCCTACACCAAGGCCGTCAACAGCGACCAGGTGACGCTGGCGGAAACTGCCACGCTGACCTGGGATGCAGACGATGAAGTGTTCTACGGCACGCTGAACTTCGACACGGCCCACGCCATCGCCGCCGCCGGCAGCCTGGCCGCCAAGGGGAGTGTCCCGGTGATGCTGGCCGTGGCGCGCACGCCGGCGGGTGGCAAGCCGCAGATTGTCCAACAGGAGGCCCGCCTCTTCTACGCTCCCGACCCTGGCGACCTGAGCGACCCCGAGGATGTGGACGAAACACACTTCGCAAACCTGTTGCAGGCCGCGCTGGAAGACACCAACAGCATCGCCTGGCCGCGCGTCGCGAACACCTTCTCCCCCTACGTCCGGCGGCCCGCGCTCAGCGGCATCTACGAGGGAGAGGATGGCCTGTTTGTGCGGCCCTTCTTCGACGGGCCGGGGCTGCTGCCGGCCTTGAGTGTGGAAATCACCGATCCCGGCCCGGACACGGACAGCCAGGCGGTCACCGTGCTCGGCACGGCCGGCAAACGCTACGCCGCGCGCATTCTGGTCGAGCTGATGACTGAGCTGCACCCGGCGACCGGCGGCACGTCCAAGCTCGGCGACTCCGCTTATTTCCGGCGCGGCACTCCGACCCCCGCGAACAACAGCAACCTCTGCACGCTCACCGTCAGCTCTCCTGCCGCCGTCTATCAGCTCAACTATGGGGCCTCCGCCGTCATCAACACCGCCAGCTTCCTGGCTGACCTCATCGTGGATTCCGGCGCAACGGTCACACTGCTGCTGGACAAGCGCGACGGACTCATGTCCGGGGTGCTCCAGACGGTGAACGTCACGCTGGACCAGGCGGCGGAGTTGGGCGACTCGCTCGAAAAGGGCGTGCTCGTCGTCAACTGCGGCGAGTCGGTGAACACCCGCAAGCTGGTCTGGCAGGACGTGCTGGATGCCGTCGGCGGCGGCCCGCAGCTCTGGTATCGCACGGCCCCGCTCGCCGGCCGCATCGGCCCCCGGATCGGCATCACCCTCGAAGACGGCGGCGTGGTGGACCTGTTGTCCGACATCGCGTGGGGCGTGCATCTGGAGGACGACGAGGGCGATCCCAAGACGGATTTCGTCCACCCGATCTCGGGCTACTCGCTGCTGGAATCCGGCCCCACCTGGGTGAATCTCCCCGGCAAGCTGGGCACCGCCTACCGCATCGCGGACGTGAACGCGGGCAAGCTGTGGCGCGCGCACGCCGACGTCTTCGCCATCGGCCCGGCCTTCACCTACGCAGGTTGGTTCAAGAACGATCAGAACACGGGCGACGCGGAAGGGCCGCTGGTGTCGAAGGCGTCCGAGTATCTGCTCAACCAGACCGGCACGCAGCTCCAGCTCACGGTCTATCTCGCCGGCGGCGCGGCCGGCGCGGTGATCTCCGTGCCCCAGCCGGAGCGGGCGGAGTGGTTCTTTGTGGCTTGGCAGGTGGATGGCACGACCTGCCGCATGAGCGTCAACGGCGGCGCGTGGATCGAGGCCGCGCAGGCGAGCGTGAACCCGACCGGGGCCGATTTCGCTTTGAGCGATGGAACCACCGTCATGGGCGGCGACACGCACTGGGATGAGCAGGCCATTTGGAAGCGCGCGCTCACGCTGGCGGAGGTCCGCGCGCTTTACAACGACGGCGAGGGTGTGGCGTATCCCTACGATGGCGTGGACGGCACGACGCCGGTCCACGTCCGCATTGAGGCGGGGGACGTGACCGGCTTCTCCGCGCTGGTCGCCGGCGAGCCGGTCTATCTGGACCCGGACACGCCCGGTGGCCTCACCCAGACGCGGCCGGCAGAGGGCAAGCCCGTGCGCCTGGTCGGTTTCGCGCGGGCTGCCGACACGATCTACTTCGAGCCGCGCCGCGAGACGGACGAGGTCGCCACCAACATCGTCAAGGCGGCCGCCACCACCACCGACAACACGCCGACCGACCTCGCGGCCATCTATGGATCGCTCGTGCTGGAGAACAATTCCGCGCGGGCCTTCAGCCTGCTCGTGAAGAGCGAGCGGCTCCTCACGCACGGCTCGGTGGATATGTGGCAATTCACCGGCATCATCAAGCGGGACGCCAATGCGGCCAGCACGGCCGTCACGCTCATCCCCGGCCCCTACACCGGCACGACCGCCTGCGTGGTGGCCGTCGCCGAAGACGCGGCTGCCGGCGCACTCAAGATCACCGTCACCAACCCAAACGCGCAGACCTGGCGCAGCACCGCCCTCCTCACCTGGCTATGAAACTCAAGCTTGATCCCCAGACGGCCCTCCTCACTTTGATCGCCGTCACCTGCATTGCGGCGGCCACGGTCGCCAAGCGCGCCTTCTTCTCAACCACGACCATTGACTCGGCGGCGTTCACGACGCTCAGCACCAACCTGCTGGCGCAGTCCACGGCCTCGGCGGCGCGCGGCGTGCTCAACGTCACCAACGCGACCGGCCTGGAGGCCAGCGCTGCTGACCTGGCCACCGTGAGCAATTCGGCGTATGCGACCGTGATTGCCTTGGCCGGCTACAGCAACTCCCTTCCCGCCGGCACGAACATCGTCACGCTCGATGGCACGCAGCTCATCACCGGGGCCAAGACCTCGACCAACACCGGCAGCATCTGGGGCGGTGACGGTTCGCGCCTCACCGGCGTCCATGGGGTCGTGCCCATCTACACGCTGGACGCGCCGATCACGCTCACCAACATCACCACGAACGTCTCCACCACGCTGGCCACGAACGTCTTTAACCTGCCCGGCCTGAGCCGCACGAACTCGAAGCTGACCATCTCCTACGCGCTCTCCAAGTGGGACACGGTGCCGTTGACGGTGACCGGATATTTCTACATCGGCCAGAACGTGGCCGATGCCACGCGGCTGGCGTTCAACCCCAACCTCGTGACCGGGTCGAATCTCCGCGCCCAGGCCGAGCAGTCCTTCTTCCTCGTCTTGGCGGGCAGTTACACCAATGCCTGGCTGGGCAATACCGTGGTGGCCAACACGGTCGCACAGGGCCAGCCGGGCACCTATGTTGACGGGGTGGATTTCAGCCAGCCTTTCGTGGTCCTGCTCAAGCTGGTGGACCAGACCACCTCTGCGCAGACCAACAGCATCACCTTCGCTGAGGTGATCTTCAAACAGACCCAATGAACACGATCACCATGACCTTGCGGGACGGCGGCTATTGGCCGGTGACTGAGGCGGACGCGGCCATCATGCGGCACCTGGTGGGACCCGAGGCGCGTTACATCCCGGTCACCCAATGGGAGTCCGACATCGCCCCGCTGCTGCCGCTCCACAGCCTTGCGCTGGAACTCGTCTAGGCACCAGCCCGGATGATCGGGACCGAGGCCGCCCAAGGCCGCCTCACCGCCGCCGAAGTGACCCGCATCACCGAGGGCACCGTCCGCCCCGGCGCGACCCTCTGCTGACCGTCTGCAAGGGGCTTGCAAAACCCGCCTCCGCCCCTTTGTCTTCCCGCCATCTGTGTCAAACCGGCGAGAATCCGTATCAAACCCTGCGCGGCTTTACGGGGAGAGGGAGCTGAGGTGTTCCGCGTGGTCCGTGGTTTCTCAACTAACAGCTTTGGGGTCAGCGGGTTTTATCGCAGGGACTCCAAGCCCAGCCATTTCATTCCGGCGCGGATCCAGAGCGGGATGGTGATGAAGCTCACGGCGGAGGTCGCGATCACGACTCGCAGTGCGGTGGGGCCGTCGCCGCCGAAGTGGCGGGCGGCGAGGATGGCGAAGACGGCGGAGGGCATGGCCGCTTGAAGCATGATGACGCGCTTCAGCTCGACGGAGCACGGAAGGATTTTGGCGAGCCCGAGGAAGAGCACGGGGATCAAGCCCAGGCGCAGCACGCACGAGGCGGTCATCACGCGCAGGCCTTGCTCGGAGTGGAATTCCCCGAGGTGGTCGGCCACCAGGGCGCCGATGAGGATCAGGCCCATCGGGATGGCGCAGGCGCCGAGCATGTGGGCGGTGATCTTCACGAACTCCGGGACGTGGGGGGCGACGCCGGTCAGGTTGAGCGTGAGGGTGAGCAGGATGGCGATGAGCGGCGGGGTGAAGATTTTCTTCCAGAGCGGTTCGTTGGGCGCGTGGGCGAAGACCAGGGTGCCCAGCAGCCAGAAGGCGATTTCCGTCCCGAGGTTGTGGACGATGAGCACGCCGACGGTCTCGCGGTCGAAGAACCACATGGCCAGCGGGAGCGGCACATAGCCGTAGTTGTAGAGGCCGGTGCTGAAGGCGAAGGTGCGGCCCGTGGCGTCGCGGGCGAGGCCGGCCAAGCGCAAGCCGAACCAGGCCGCGCCGATGCCCAAGGCCACGGTGGCGAAGCCGACCAGCGGCGGGAGGAAGAGATTTTCCGTGCGCTGCAGCGCAGGGTTGCCCAGCACCTTGTCGAAGATGAAGGCGGGGACGAGCAGGTTGATGGTGACGCGCAGGAGCGAGTGGTCGGCCTGCTCGGTGAGCCAGTCGAGCTTGCGCATGGCCACCCCCGCGACAGAGATGAGCAGCACCGGCAGGACGGCGGCAAGGACGACGTAGAATTCGTTCATGGGAGAAGCCGAAGCACCCTATTCCCCTCTCCCCCATCAGGGGAGAGGGACAGGGTGAGGGGACGGGCTGCGGCGTCAATGGCGCTTCCGAAGGCTGCGTTCACGGGCTGGCTGAGAGTTCGAAAGCGACTCGACTTC
>CAZCBE010000056.1:0-43104 GCA_964496695.1 uncultured Klebsiella sp. | reverse complement strand
TCTCCCTTCCTCGGAGGAGGGGAGAGGGTCGGGGTGAGGGGTGCCGTCCGGCGACAGGCTGCCGATTTGCATTGGGAATTGGTATGACCCCGAGCACCCGCTCGGCATGCCCAAAGCCCAGCCGTAACCCATCCCCATCCGCGTCAGTCGCGTTATCTGCGGGCCTGCCCTCTGAAGCTGAGCCCAAAATGGCTTCGTTTCGCAAAAATCCCAGATCGAGCCGCAAATTCGGCTCCCTCTCCCTTCCTCGGAGGAGGGGAGAGGGTTGGGGTGAGGGGTGCCGTCCGGGGCAGGCTGCCGATTTGCATTGGGAATTGGTATGACCCCGAGCACCCGCGACGGCCCTCGATAGGCTCCCCCGAACCTCGGCCTCTGCGTTCATCCCGCCTCTGCGGTGCAGGTCAATTTGCTCCTCATCCCGCGCACCCTCGCACCTCCGACCTCCTTCCGCTACCCCGTGGCGCAAATGGATGTCTCCCATAGGGATTCCAATCTTTGCCTGGTTCTCCGCTGTTTTCATTGGAATGGGTGAGAGAAGCTCTCAAATCCCAAGTTCCAAACTCCAAAGCAGCTCCAAACTCCAAACTTCAAAGGGAGGGGGCGCCCGGCACTGGGGCCGGCCCTTGGGCCAAGGGCCGAACCAGGGCAGAAGCGCTGTCGGCGTGGCACGCGGAACCATTGGAATTTGGGCTTTGGAGCTTGGGACTTGTAGCTTGGAATTTCCCGGTCCACCTCCCTGTTCCACCGAAAATAGCGAAGAGCCCTTTGTCTTCCTTGAATCTTTGGGACCGCCTCTGGTTCACAGTGTCAGTCGGAACCGAGCGCCTCCGCTTCCCATCTGTGGTCGCCTTGAATCTGCGGGAAATAGTCTGCGGTTCAAAGGTGCCAACCAAGCCTCCGCCATTGGTCGCAGGAGTTGATGCGGAGCGCGATGCGCTTTGGCTCCCTCTCCCTTACTCGGAGGAGGGGAGAGGGTTGGGGTGAGGGGTGGTCGTCCGGCGGCAGGCTTTCGACCTGCCGGAGAATTGGCCTCCCCGGTCAGCCTCCGAAATCTTTGTCTTCCCTGAATCTTTGGGTTCGCTCAGGTTCCTCGCCCATCTGTGGTCGCCTTGAATCTGCGGGAAATAGTCTGCGGTTCAAGCCCTCACCCACCGCTTCGCCCGACTGCTCTTCAGCACCGCCTCGCACAGCCTCACTTCATGGTGCCCATCCTCCGCTGTGGCGAAGAGCACCGGCGTCTTCCGCCCGCTGGCGATGTGCTCATACACCGCGCGGTAGTGCATCTTGTGGCTGTCGGGGAAGCCTTCCGGGTGTCCTCCGGGATAGTCCGTGAAGCCCGCCACATCCTCGCTGAACCCGGCCGTCCCACGCTGGAGCACCTGGTTCGGCTCGTCGCGACGCCCCACCAGAATCTCGTTCGGCTGCTGGAAATCCCACCGCACGCTGCCCTTCGTGCCGTAGATGCCCAGCGCGAGGCTGCATTTCCAGCCCGCCGCCACCTGCGAGATGGAGGCATTGGCATGTGTGCCGTTCACGAAGCCATGCCCCGCCTTCCCGAACTTGAGCAGCAGGCTGCCAAAGTCCTCCGTGTCCACCGGGTAAGGCACCATCGTCTTGGGGTCCACCTTCGCAAACGTCTGCACCTCGCCGCGCGGCCGATAGCGCGTCTTGTGAAACGTCTCCAAGTGTGCGAACACCGCCTCCGCCCGCGCGCCAAGGATGAAGGACACCGCGTCAATCCAGTGCGTGCCGATGTCGCCTACCGCGCGGAGCTTCCCCCCTTCGCTGGCCAGCAGCCGCCAGTTGTAATCCGTCGGCTGGAGCAGCCAGTCCTGAAAAAAGTGTCCTTGCACATGCATGATCTGGCCCAGGTCACCGCGCTGCACCATCGCGCGCATCTGGATCACCGCCGGGAAGAACCGGCACATGTAGTTCACCGCGAAGACCGACGCGCCCGGCTTTTTCACGGCGGCGACCACCTTCGCCGTCTCCTTCGTCGTCATCCCCAGTGGCTTCTCACAGACCACATGCTTCCCCGCCGCCAGCGCCGCCAGCGACTGCTCCACATGCACCTTGTTCGGCGACGTGATGTGAACCACATCCACGTTCGGCGAACGAAACATGGCGCGGTAATCGTAATCCCCATACACCTCCGGAATGCCCCACTTCTCCGCCGTGGCCGTCGCATTCTTCGTGGAGCCGCAAATCGCCGTCACCTGCACCCCCAGCCGCTTCAGCGCCTCGATGTGAACCGGCCCAATGAAGCCCGTGCCAATGACGCCCGCGCGAAGCTGGTGTAACGGAATGCTCATGCCCCAAAGCCTGCCCGAATCGCCCTCCAAGGCAAGCGCCCGTGACGGCCGGCCTGTCCCCATTCGTGTCTCTTCGTGTCCATTCGTGGTTGAATTCTGGCCCCTCCCTTGAATTGACATCCCCCGCCAATCCGTCTTGCTACCTGCCGTCAAACGCATGAACACAACCCGCCTTCTCCTCGCCGCCACGCTGGCGACCCTCGCCACCACGCTTTCCGCCGCTGAATGGCCCGAGTGGCGCGGCCCCGGCGGGCAAGGCCACGCCAAGGCCACGGGACTCCCCACGTCCTGGGACGAGACCAAGAACGTGGTGTGGAAACGCGACCTGCCCGGCCGCGCGTGGTCCTCCCCGGTCATCGAGGGCAAAAACATCTGGCTCACCACCGCCCTCGAAGTGCCGGCCAAGAAAGAGGACGCCGAGCGCCGCCTCAAGGCCAACACCGGCAATCAGCCCCTCACCGTGCTCGAAAAAGTCGAGTTCCGCGCCCTCTGCGTGGACCGCGACACCGGCAAGCTCACGCAGGACATTCCGCTCCTCACCGCCCGCGAGCCGCAGTGGGTCCACGCGCTCAACAGCTACGCCTCCTGCACCCCGATCATTGAGGACGGCAAGCTCTACTGCCACTTCGGCGCGATGGGCAACGCCTGCCTCGACACCCGCACCGGCAAGGTGCTTTGGACCGAGACCGCCCTCCAGGTCATGCACGAGAACGGCCCCGGCGGCTCCCCCGTGCTCTGGAAGAACCTCCTGGTCTTCCATATGGACGGCAGTGACCACCAGTTCATCGCCGCCCTGGACAAACGCACCGGCAAGCTCGCCTGGAAGACGCCTCGCTCCGGCGACATGAACAAGGACCCGCAGCTCCGCAAGTCCTACGGCACCCCGCTCATCCTGACCATTGACGGCAAGGAACAGCTCATCTCCCCCGCGTCCGACTGGATTTATTCCTACGACGAAAAAGGCCGGGAACTGTGGCGCGTGAAGTATGGCCAGCTTGGCTTCTCGCTCACCCCGCGTCCCGTGATCGGCCATGGCATGATCTACATGAGCACCGGCTTCATGAAGGCGCAGATCCTCGCCATCAAGTATGAAGGTGTCTCGCAGCCGGAGATCGCCTGGCGCTACGACAAAGGTGCGCCCACCATGCCCTCGCCCATCCTGATCGGTGAGGAGCTCTACTTCGTCAACGACGGCGGCATCTTCACCTGTCTAGACGCGAAGACCGGTGTGGAACACTACCGCGAGCGGCTCGGCGGCAACTACAGCGCCTCCCCCACCTTCGCCGACGGCAAGATTTACATCCACAACCGCGAAGGTCTGACCACGGTCGTGAAACCCGGCAAGCAGTTCACGGTGCTGGAGAAGAACCAGCTCCCCGGCAAGATCTTCGCCTCCCTGGCCGCCGTGGACCACGCCCTCTTCCTCCGCACCGACACCGCCCTCTACCGCATCGAAAGCAAGCCCATCAAGCAGGCCGCCAAGTAAAGGCAAGTGAGGGGGACACTCCTGTCCCCCTGCTCCAACTCGAACTCCGAAGCGGAACCCGAATTCCACAAGGTGCTTCGGATGGCATAAGAGCGGGTGCTCTCCGCGCGCGCTTTGGAGTGCGGCGAGAACTCGCCGCACTCCATATTCGCGTCCCTTCGCGTGTTTCGCGGGCACCAACTCAGCGACCTGATCCAGACCCGCCTATTTCGCCGCCAAGGCCCACGTCGGCTTCACTTCCTCGTCCAACGAAGTCGGCGCCACCCCGTGCTCCAGCTTGCGCTCCGCGAGGATGCCCACCATCGCAGCATTGTCCGTGCACATGGACTTCTCCGCGAGCCGGAGGGTCAGCCCGTTGCGGGCGCACGCCTCGGCGAGCTGCCGCCGCAGGGCGCGGTTGCAGGTCACGCCCCCGGACGCCGTCACGCACTTCACGCCCAGGCGTTTCGCCGCGCGCACGGTCTTGGTCACCAGCACGTCCACGATGGAATCCCGCACGCTCGCGCACAGGTCCCGCACCCGGTCCGCGTCATCCAGGATGTAGGGCTGGTCCCGCAGGAAATAGCGCACCGAAGTTTTCAGACCACTGAAACTGAAGTCGTCGTGCAGGTCGCGGATCATCGGCCGCGGAAAATCGAATGCCCGCGCGTCCCCCTGCTCCGCCAGCGCGTCCAGCTCCGGCCCGCCGGGATACGGCAGGCCCATGAGCTTCGCGGCCTTGTCGAAGCACTCGCCCGCCGCGTCATCCACCGTGCTGCCGAGCAGATGGTGCTTCAGCTCGGCCTCGACGAAGACGAGCATGGTGTGGCCGCCGCTGACGATGAGGGAGACATTGGGCTGGAAGCCGGCGAAGTCGGCGCGGAGTTGCGTGGTGCGTGGTCCGTGATCCGCAGGTGGCTCAGGGACAATCCACGGCGAGTAGAGATGCGCCTCGTGGTGATTGATCCCATAAAACGGCTTCCGCAGCGCGAAGGCCATCGCCTGCGCTGCCCGCGCCCCGATCATCAACGCCTGCGGCAGCCCCGGCCCGATGGTCGCCGCAATGGCGACGAAGTCCCCCAAGGTAGGGTGAGACTCCGTCGAACCCCATCTGCCGACGGAGTCGGCGCGAGCGGAGCGAGCCTCTTGGCCGGACGCACTGATTCCCGAGATGCTCGCTGCGCTCGCCTCGCTGCGCTCGAGTTGGGGCTCGACGGAGTCTCGCCCTACCGGCCGCGAGGACTTCGCCGCCAACAACGCCGCCCGCGCCACCGGCAGCACGTTGCGCAAATGTTCCCGCGTCGCCAGTTCCGGCACCACCCCGCCATACTCGGCGTGGAGCTTGATCTGCGAGGAGACGACATTCGCCAGCACCCGTCCGTCGTGGATGACGGCGACACTGGTTTCGTCACAGGAGGTTTCGAGGGCGAGGAGCACCAGGCCTACTTCTTCGCCGGCTCGGCCGCCTGCGCCGCCACCTTGCCCACCGGCTTGCCCTGCTTGTCGTAGAGCAGGATGCCCTTGAGCATGTCGGTCGCACGGTCGAACTGCGGGTCGCGAGCCTTCAGCACCAGCGTGCGCTCCTTCTCTTCCAGCGCGTCCAGCGACGCGCCAGAGCGTTGGATGGCCAGATAGCGCTCCTCCTCGGCCGTCATCGGCACCACCACGTCCGGCGTGATGCCCTTCTCGTGGATGACCTTGTGGCTCGGGGTGTAATACTTCGCCGTCGTCAGCCGCAGCGCGGAACCATCGGACAGCGGGAGGATGCTCTGCACCGAACCCTTGCCAAAGCTCTGCTCGCCCAGCACCACGGCCCGCTTCAAGTCCTGCAGGCAGCCCGCCACGATCTCCGAGGCGCTCGCGCTGCCGCCGTTCATCAGGATGACCATCGGCAAGGTCGGACGCGCATTGCGGCCCGAGGCCGTATATTTGGCAATGTCCGCAATCTGGCGGGCTTCCGTCGAGACGACGAGCTGCCCGCGCGGCAAAAACTTCTCCGACACCTTCACCGCCTGGTCGAGCAGGCCGCCCGGGTTGTCGCGCAAGTCCATGATCAGGCCCTTCATGCCGGCCTTCTCCATCTTGGCCAGGGCAGTTTCCAGTTCCGCGCTGGTCTGCTCGCCGAACTGGCGCAGTCGCACATAACCGATCTTGTTCTCGTCCAGCGGATAGTCGCCATGGCCCTTCAAGTCACGCACACTGGCCACCTTGATGACCGCACGGGTCAGCTTGATTTCTGACTCCTGTTCGGTGGCCGGGCGGAAGATCGTCACGGTCACGTCCGTGCCGGGCTTGCCGCGCAGCCGGCGCACCGCATCGTCGAGGTTGAACTTCTCCGTAGTCTGGCCGTTGATCTTGATGATGCGGTCGCCCATCGTGATGCCACCGCGGCTGGCCGGCGTGTCCTCCATGGTCTCGGAGACGGTGAGCGTGACGCCCTTGCCCGGACTGTTCGTCCGCACGCCCAGCACGATGCCTACGCCGCCAAACGCGCCCTCGGTGTCGTTGCGCATGTCGTCATACTTGCGCGCCTCCATGAATTCGCTGTGCGGATCAAGCGAGTTCACCATGCCCTTCAGCGCGGCATGGATGAGCTGCTGGTAGGAAACCTTCCCGCCGTCCACGTAGTTCTGCCGGATGGTCTCCAGCACGCGGGTGAACAGCTCGATGTTCTCGTAGGCGTTTTCCTTGGTGGCGGTCTCGGCGTGCGAGAGGTAAAGCCGCGTGCCGAAGAGAAGGTTCAGGCCGAGCACGGCCACCAGCAAGCTGAGGAAGAAACGTCGCTTCATATTAACCGTTGTGACGACAGTAAGTGCCGCTCAGGTGCTTGGCAAGTGAGGGCTTCACCGCAGACCGAAGAGTGGACTGGCCGCCCTTCTCACCCGTTCATTCTTTTCAACAGCAGTTCCAGATAAGGCAGGTCCGCCGGCGAAGTCGCCTTCGGGTTGGGCTCCCGGCTCTCCACCAGGGCCACCGGCTGCCCGACGAGTTCGCACGCCGCCGTGTCATCCGTCACCAGCAGGCCGCGCTGCCGCACCGCCGCCAGGGCTCGCCGGATTACTTCCACACGGAACGTCTGTGGCGTCTGCACCGCCCACAGGCGCGCACGGTCAATATGCTTCGCCACCCGCGTGCCGCCGTCGGACTCCTTGATGGTGTCCGTCACGCGCTGCGCGGCGACTGCCGCGCCCATCTCCCGGGCCGCCGCAATGGTCGCCTCGATGACGGCCAGGCTCGTGCATGGCCGCGCCCCATCCTGAATCGCGACGATCTCGCACTCCGGTGACACCGCCGCCAGCCCATTCCAGACCGAGTCCTGCCGCTCCTTGCCACCGAAGGTCAGACGGAACGGCTTCTTGAACCCGGACTCCGCCGCAAGCTTGCGGAACTCCTCCTGCATCCCGTCGCGCACCACCAGCACCAACTCGTCAATGCACGCCGCCGCCTCAAAGCGCGCCCATGTGTGCGCCACGATCGGACGCCCGGCAATTTCGAGAAACAGCTTGTCCACCCCCGGCCCCATGCGCGTGCCCGACCCGGCAGCGACAATGACGGCGGCGGTGGTGCGATGGGTGGTTTGCGTGGCCACGATGCGGAGAGACTAAAGACTAACCGCTCCACCGGCAACACCGCCCACCGACGCCACGTAGCGCAAGCCTCCGGCTTGCCGTGCCGCCGGCGTCCTCGCCGGCCCGGCTTCGCGAAGAGATCACCCCTCACCTACACAGAGCGATGCAGTTGGCACCAAACCGTCCGGCGCACCGCTATGGAGTGCGGCGAGTTCTCGCCGCTTTCCGCAGGCGACTTGTCGCCGTCGAAGGGGTTGCGGAAGCGTTGCAAGGCACCACTCCCGCTCGCGCGAGCGCCGCAAGCTGCTTGGCGAAAGCACGCCACCGTTCGCCGACGGCGACAAGTCGCCTGTGGAAAGCGGTGACAAGTCACCGCACTCCATAGGCGTCGCCGACAATCTTGGCACCGCTGTATGACGCAGCCTAAGTGCAGCGTTGACGGCCAATCCAGATCCCCAAAAGTTGAACGCAGCTGGGAGAAACCGAGCCCTGCGCTTCTCTGCATTCTCTGCATCTCTGCGTTAAAGAGGATTATGCTGCTACCGCATCGTGCCGGCCAAGCAGCCGGTATTCTTCGCCCGATCAATGCGAACAGCATTGAGCCTGCGACGGAGACTGCTAGCTTCCGCCCACATGAGTTTCGTCCGAGACATCGCCCCCCGCGCCTTGGCGCTCTGCCTGGGGCTGTTCTCCCTGCCGTTGCAGGCTGCCCTGCCCGCCGGGGTCAACCAAGGCGAATTCCTCGGCTGGACGAATGCCTTCAGCCTGCGGGACGACCACGGCAAGACCGTGGCCATCCTCGTGCCCGGCATCGGCGGGCGCGTGGTGCAATACGGCCGGGGTGGCGTGAACGCGCTGCTGGAGAATCCCGCCAGCCACGGCAAGACTCTCGCGCAGTTCCCTGGCGGCTTCTGGGTGGGCGGCTACCAGTGCGACTTCGGCCCCGGCCTGCTTGGCCTGCCCGAGCGCCAGGCCGTCTGGCTCGGACCCCATGGCTTCGTTACGCCGCGCGACCAGACGATTGAAACCGCCAGCCCGGTGGATGCAATGACCGGCCTGCGCCTGCTCAAGAGCTTCACCCTCGACCCGGACACGGGCGCGCTGGGCGTCATGCAGCGCATGGTCAACGAGTCGCCGCAGGCTACCCGGCAATGCCTGCAGGACCGCACCCTCTGCCCGGCCGGCGGCTTTGTGCTCCTCCGGCTGCCCAAGCAGAGCCGCTTCCATGCGGGCTGGTCCGTGCTGCGGGCGGCGGAGACCGGCCCGGTCTTCGATGGCGAGCAACCCACCTCGCCCAATGTCCGTGTCTTCGGCGACCTCCTCGTGGCCCAGGCGGCGGGCGACCCCGGCAAGCTTGGCTCGGACACCGGCAGCGGCTGGGTGGCCTACGTGCGCGGCCGGTTGATGTTCGTGAAGTATTTCAAGTCCTGGCCGGGCGCGTCGTATGCCGGCGCCGGCCACACCGTCGAGTTCTCCTGGAACAACCAGATGGCCGCGCTGGAACTGTTCAGCCCGATGACCACGCTGGCCCCCGGGCAGGCATTCGACTTCCCAGAACTCTGGCAGCTCATCGAGCTGAAGACGGACGTGGCCAGCTTTGAAGACGCGCGCGCCGCCGCGAAGAAAGTCCCCCCCTCCCCCTTCGAGCCAAAGAAGTAACGGCCGCTCCCTCAACCGGGGCGCCGGTCTCCGATCCGGCGCGTTCACCTGACCCGCCCAGTTCCCCATCTGTGGCCGTCCTGAATCTGCGGGAAATTCTCAGGCGGCCCGGCACCCCAAAAACTTCGCATCACCACTTTCGCAGGTTGACGCTTCGCGGCTCGTTCCTAAGATGCCCGCACAGTTCGCCACATACATGAGCCAGAATCTTGTTCCTACCGCCGTGTTCCCACCGCCCGCCGCGGCGTCCGCCCGCGCACACGTCAAGTCGCTGGACGACTACCGTGCGCTCTACGCCCGTTCGATCAATGACCCAGAGGGCTTCTGGACCGAGCAGGCGAACCGGCTCACCTGGTATCAGAAGTGGAACCAGCTCTCCGAGGTGAACTACTACGATCCCGTCAGCATTGAGTGGTTCATCGGCGGCAAGCTCAACGCCTGCTACAACTGCGTGGACCGCCACGTCGAGGCCGGGCACGGTGACCAGACCGCCTTCATCTGGGAGGCCAACGACCCCGCCGTCTCGCGCCGCGTCAGCTACTGTGAGCTTTACGACCAGGTCCAGCGCGCCGCGAGCGCGCTCAAGGCCCTCGGCGTCCACCGCGGCGACCGCGTGTGCATCTACATGCAGATGATCCCTGAGCTGGCCGTGGCCGTGCTCGCCTGCGCGCGTATCGGTGCCGTCCACTCGGTGGTCTTCGGCGCGTTCTCCGCGGACTCGCTCGTCACGCGCATCAACGACTCGATCTGCAAGGTCATCATCACCCAGGACACCGGCGTGCGCGGCAACAAGCACGACATCCCGATGAAGGCCAACGCCGACAAGGCCGCGCCCCGCATCCCGACCGTGGAGAAGATTCTCGTCGTCCGCCGCACCGGCACGCCCGTCGAGATGCAGCCGGGCCGCGATGTCTGGTGGCATGATGCGCTCGCAGCCGCTTCGCCCGAGTGCAAACCCGAGGTCATGGACGCGGAGGACCCCCTCTTCATCCTCTACACGAGCGGCTCCACCGGGAAGCCCAAGGGCGTCCTCCACACCACCGGCGGCTACTTGACCTACGTCGCCTACACGCACCACTACGTCTTTGATTACCAGCCCGGCGACGTTTACTGGTGCACGGCCGACGTCGGCTGGATCACCGGCCACTCCTACCTCATCTACGGCCCGCTCGCGAACCGCGCCACCGTCGTGATGTTCGAGGGCGTGCCCAACTACCCGGACTACGGCCGCTTCTGGCAGGTCATCGCCAAGCACAAGGTCAACCTCTTCTACACCGCCCCCACCGCGTTGCGCTCCTTGATGAAGGAAGGCGACATGTGGCCGAACCAGCACGACCTCA
Source organism: uncultured Klebsiella sp. (assembly GCA_964496695.1). Lineage (GTDB taxonomy): Bacteria > Verrucomicrobiota > Verrucomicrobiia > Limisphaerales > SXTU01 > SXTU01. The sequence continues at coordinate 32,759 of CAZCBE010000056.1, read as the reverse complement.
GTTCCCTGCGTGTGCTCGGCACCGTGGGCGAGCCCATCAAGGAGCCGGAGTGGAACTGGTATTACAAGACCATCGGCAAGGAACAATCCCCCATCGTGGACACCTGGTGGCAGACCGAGACCGGCGGCATCCTCATCTCGCCCCTCCCCGGCGCGACGCCCACCAAGCCCGGCTCCGCCACCCTGCCCTTGCCCGGCGTGCAGCCCGCCATCGTGGATGACCAGGGGAACGAACTCCTCGGCAACGACGTGCGCGGCAACCTCTGCCTCAAGCCCGGCTGGCCCGGCCAGATGCGCACCGTCTTCGGCGACCACCAGCGCTTCGTGGACACCTACTTCAAGCGCTTCCCCGGCAAGTATTTCACCGGCGACGGCGCGTGGCGCGACCCGGACGGCTACTACTGGATCACGGGCCGCGTGGACGACATCCTCATCGTGTCCGGCCACAACATCGGCACCGCGGAAGTCGAGGGCGCGATTGGCGCGCACCCAGCGGTGGCCGAGGCCGCCGTGGTCGGCTACCCGCACGACATCAAAGGCTTCGCCATCTACGCCTACGTCACGCTTAAGACTGGCATCGAGGCGACCGTTCAAATCCACAAGGAGATCAACCTGAAGGTGCGCGACATCATCGGCCCGCACGCGGTGCCCGAGAAGATCCAGTTCACCGAGGGCCTGCCCAAGACCCGCTCCGGCAAAATCATGCGCCGCATCCTGCGCAAGATCGCCGAGGACGAAACCGACAACCTCGGCGACATCAGCACGCTCGCCGACCCGGCGGTGGTGGAGTCACTGGTCAAGGGCCGGGTGTGAACTTGCTGCCCGATGAAGCCCCGCAAAACTTTGGAGCGGATTCTCTCGGGCTCCCGGAACATCCGGTTCGGTGACATGACCCGCCTGGTGAAGGCGTTCGGTTTCCGCTTCTCGCGCGTCAACGGCAGTCACCACATCTTTGTCCATGACGGCGTGCCGGAACTGGTCAACCTTCAAGAGGTTCACGGGCAGGCGAAACCATATCAGATTCGACAGTTTCTCGATTTGGTGGAAAGCTACGACCTGAAACTCGAAGACCGGCCATGAAAGACTACCACATCAACGTCTTCTACAGCACGGAGGACGGCGGCTACATCGCTGACATCCCCGACCTCCGGCATTGCTCCGCGTTTGGCGACACGCCCAACATTGCCCTGCGTGAAGCGCAAAAAGCCAAGCGCGCCTGGCTGGCCTCCGCCAAGGCTGAAGGCCGGCCTGTCCCCGAACCGCGCTACCGCCCGGCCATTTACCAACTGGCGTCCTGAGTCGGCGCTGAATCCACCATGAACCTGCGCCCCCTCCTGACTTATGGGTTGGCAGCAGCCTTTCTGTGCAACCTATCTGGCTGCGTATCTCGCTCGCGAACCGCCTTGGTGGTGAGGGCAGATCCCGCAACCGCCCGAGTCAAGCTTGCCCAACTCTCCACCCAATCTGGTGGCGGAAACCAGGTGCCCTCATCTTTGCCGCTGTCCTACCAACGCTTCATTATTCGTGACGCGAATTGGCTCTTGCAAACCCTGCCCTCGCATACCGAAGTCGAGGTTGTTCCTTACCAGAAAGTTCAGACCTTGCTCCGCGCGCGCACCGGCGGTGGAGTTAACTCTTCTTTCGTGAGCGGCGACCTCGCCAGAGAATCGGAGGTTCTGCGCATGTGTGCGGATTACCTCGAACGCGGCGTCAAGCCAGCCGGCCAGCAGGTGATCCCGTTCGAAATCTGGCAGCTGCAGACGCGCACGAATCAATTCGTCCCACCGGCGCAATCCCCCGACAGGGCGAAACCGGAACCGCGGCTCAAATAGTCAGTTTCGAGACCGCCACCGACAACCCCGGCGACATCAATTCAGGCGGGCTTTCTTTGCGGCTTTGCGCCTTCGCGTCAAAGGCCACCCCTCAAAACCACTTCCGCTTCCGCAGATACCACCACGTCACCATCGTGGTGACCGCGGTCACGCCGAAGGCAAACGCATACCCGTGCTGCCAGTCCAGCTCGCGCATGTCGTGCTTGAAGTTCATCCCATACCAGCTCGCAATGAGCGTGGCCGGCGTGGACAGGATGGTGATGATCGTCAGCGCCTTCACGATCTCCCCGGTCTTGTTCGACGTCATGCTCAGGTGGATGTGCAGGATGCCCGTGAGCGAGTCGGTGTAGTTCTGCGCGAGGTTGGCAATGTGGAAGAGCCGGTCATACACGTCCCGGTAGTAGGGCACGAGATGCGCGCGGATGAGCTTGAACTCGCCGTCGGCAAAACGCTTCAAGACCTCCTGCTGCGGGCCGATGATCTGGCGCAGGTGCAGCACCTCGCGCTTGATGAGCACGATCTTGTTCAGGGTCCGCTGGTTCGGATGCTCCACCACATCGTTCTCCAGTTCGGCAATCTCCAGGGACAGCTCCTCCAGGGCCGGCTTGTAGTTGTCCACGATGGCATCCAGCAGCGTGTGCGCCACCCGGTCCGGCGCACGGGCGATGTGCATGGTGGCCTTGGTCGCGCGCTCGGCCGTGCTGGTGACGCTCTTGAGTGGCACGTCGTGGTAGGTCACCAGGAAGTTCTTCCCGAGGAAGAAGTTCAGCTCGCTGGTGGCAAAGACCCCGTCCTTGCGGCTGTAGTCCACCGCATGGATGACCATGAAGAGGTAGGAGGCAAACTTGTCGTCATCCTTCGGCGTATAGACCTCGACCTTCGGCGCGGGGCTGGCGTTGATGCAGTCCTCGATGGAGAGCTGATGGAAATGGAAGATGCCCTCGAGGATCGTCTTGGCCTCCTCGGGCGTGGACCGCTCCAGGTCCACCCACAGGAAGAGCGCGGTGTCCGCCAGCAACGTGGGCATGAGGAACACGTCAATGTCCTGCGTGTGCAGGCGGCCTTGAGTGGTGAAAGCAAAGGAGCGGATCATGCGCCGGGCAGGCAGACGTTAAGACCGCGCGCGGGGCGAGGCAAGGACTGACGTATGGAGTCCCGGCTTCAGCCGGTGGAACGCCGCCCACTTCCAGACGCTGCGCGCGCAGCGTCCTGGTGGATCACACGCCTCACCGGCTGAAGCCGGGACTCCATGCGCGCGCCACGTCCCCTTTTCACTCGCCTCCCGTGCTCGCCGCTTCCCATAGTTCGTCCGTCCGTGATTGCCGCCATTGATAACCAGCCCGCCGGGTCCGGCACCGACCTCGTCCAGCAGGTCGCCGAAATCTTTTCCCCGACCGGGCTGCTCTCGAAAGCCAGCAACTTCGAGTTCCGCCCTGAGCAACAGCAGATGGCCGTGGCCGTGGCCCGCGCATTGACCACGGGCGAGCATCTGGTCGTCGAGGCCGGCACGGGCGTCGGCAAGTCCCTCGCCTACCTGATCCCGTCCATCCTTTTCGCCCTCGCCAAGCAGAAGAAGGCCGTCGTCTGCACCCACACCATCAACCTTCAGGAGCAGCTCACGCAGAAGGACCTGCCCATGCTCGCCGCCGTGCTCGGCGCGCTGCCGGTCCCCGTGAAGTTCAACTACGCCATGCTCAAGGGGCGCGCGAACTACCTGTGTTCCCGCCGCCTGCACAAGGCCATGCAGCAGGCCGACCATCTCTTCACCTCGCCCGAGGTCGAGGAGCTGAAGCGCGTCTTCGACTGGTCGAAGGAAACCAAGGACGGCAGCCTCTCCGACTTCGAGCTGGAGCCCGACCGCAAGGTCTGGGCGCAGGTCTGCTCTGAGCGCGGCCTCTGCTCGCCGAAGATCTGCGGTCACCAGTCGGACTTCGCCAAGGACCACGGCCTCTGCTTCTTCCAGCGCGCCCGCAAGAGCATCCTTGCCGCCGACGTGCTGGTGCTGAACCACACCCTGTTCTTCACGCTGCTCGGCGGCGTGACCGAGGAGCAGGAGGGCGGCGTGCTCTTCAAGAATGACTTCCTCATCTTCGACGAGGCGCACACGGTCGAGAATGTCGCGGCCAAGCACATCGGCCTGAGCGTGAGCAGCGGCCAGATGCGGTTCGCGCTCAACCGGCTGTGGAACCCCAAGTCCGGCAAGGGCCTGCTCGCGACGCTGCGCCAGGGCAAGTCCGTGAAGCTCGTGGACGAACTCCTCGCCGAGTCCGAGACGTTCTTCCAAAGCGTCGAACAGAGCTGCGACTCGCTGAACGAACGCCCCCGCGAGGAGGAGCGCCCGCGCTTCGGCGGTGGCGATGGCGTGCGGCGCGACTGGAAGGAGCTGCGCATCCGCCAGCCCGATCTCGTGAAGGACACGGTCACGCTGCCCATCCAGCGCCTGCGCGAGTCCGTGAGCGAACTCATCAAGACCTCTGACGACAAGGACACCGGGCAGGAGCTGATGGAGTGCAACCGCCGCCTGCTGGAGCTGCGCGAGGCCGTCTCCGCCTTCCTCAGCCAGGCCGGACCGGACTACGTATATTGGGTCGAGCGTGGCGGCAAAACCCAGCGAAACCTCTCACTTAACGCCGCCCCCGTGGACGTGGCCGACTACCTGCGCCGCCGGCTCTTCGAGAGCGACACCAGCATCGTGATGACCAGCGCCACGTTGGGCACGAGTGTTTCACGCGCACCGAATCCCGAGGCCAAAATCACGCAACACGCAGCACGCAACCCGCAACCACCTCCTCCCGCCCCCGGCCTGAACTACTTCGTCCGCCGCGTGGGTGCCGAGCGCGCCACCGTCCTCCAGCTCGGCTCGCCCTTCGACTACGAGCAGCAGATGAAGGTCTATGTCGCGAACAAGATGCCTGACCCGCGCGACGCCGGGTATCGCGACGCCTTGGAGCACTGGGTGAAGCACTTCATCCGGCAGACGCATGGCAAGGCGTTCGTGCTCTTCACCAACTACAAGCTCATGCAGGAGCTGGGCGAGCGGATGCAGCCGTTCTTCGAGGAGCTGGGCCTGGAGTGCTTCATCCAGGGCACCGGCACGCCGCGCTCGACGATGCTCGAGAAGTTCAAGGACAACGTGGACAGCGTGCTCTTCGGCACCGACAGCTTCTGGCAGGGCGTGGACGTGCCGGGCGAGGCGCTCTCGAATGTGATCATCACGCGGCTGCCCTTCGCCGTGCCGGATCATCCGCTGATCGAGGCGCGCATCGAGGCCATCGAGGCGCGGGGCGGCAATGCCTTCAGCGAGTTCAGCCTGCCCGAGGCGATTCTGAAATTCCGTCAGGGCGTGGGCCGCCTCATCCGCACCAAGACGGACAGCGGCATCGTGGTGGTGCTGGACAATCGCGTGCTGAACAAGCGCTACGGCCAGGCCTTCCTCGACGCGATCCCGAAGTGCCCCGTGGAAGTGGTGTGAGTGGTGGCGGCAGGCGTCCTCGCCTGCCGTAGAGCCGGGCGTCCCGCCCGGCGGACGGAATGCCTCGAACAACCAACCCGTTTCCTACCTTCGTGGCCCATGTCCGGGCGGCGAGACGCCGCCCTCTACGGCAGGCGGGACGCCTGCCGCCACTTGGCTACAGCCACTTCACGCGCAGCGGCTCCGACGAGTTCGGGACCTCGAAAAGCAGCACGCCCAGCGTTGGATCAAACGCCGTTTCGACGCGCTGGTCATTCACCCACACGCGATAGGAACGGTGCGCCGCGCGGACCACGATGCGCCACGTCTGCACCCGGCTGGCGAACGCGCCAGTCACTGCTCCCAGCACCAGTTCCCGGCTGGTCCCGCGATCCGTGAACTCAATCTGCCGCGTCAAAACCTCGCCACGCTCGTAGCCGAGCGTCTCGCCATCATCTTCGTGCCAGGTGAACGAGCTTCGTCCGTGCGGCCAGACGTGGAGATTCACCACCGAATCCACCTCGCTGGAAATGAACTGGCGCGGCGCGACGGTAGGCACCACCGCCCCCGCGCGGACAAAGACTGGGATGTGCTCCGCCACCGCCTCGGCCACGACGTGCTGCCCGCCTTCAAACACGCCGCCGCCCCAGAAGTCAAACCACAGCCCGCGCGGCAGATACACGCTGCGCGCCGTCGCTCCGGGCCGGAGGATGGGCGCGACCAGCAGGCTCTCGCCGAGCAGGAACTGGTCTTCACACGCAACCGCCGCCGGGTCGTTCGGATGATGCCACAGCAGCGGGCGCATGATCGGCGTGCCGCTGCGATGAGCTTCGGCGAAGAGGCAGCCCAGATACGGCAGCATCTGGTAGCGCAGCATGATGGCATCGCGGCACAGCGCCTCAATGCGCGGGCCAAACGCCCACGGCTCCTGCCGCCGGGTGTCCACGTTCGAGTGGTTGCGGAAGAACGGTGTGAACGCGGCGAGTTGCGTCCAGCGCGCGAGCAATTCGCCAGTGCAATGGTCGAGGAAACCGCCCACGTCCGCACCGCAGAAGGCAACGCCGCTGAGGCTTAAGTTCAGCAGCATCGGGATGGACTCGGCGAGATGTTCCCAGGTCGAGCTGTTGTCACCGGTCCAGACGGCCGCGTGCCGCTGGATGCCCGCGTAACCGGCGCGCGTGAGGATGAAGGGCCGGGTATCCGGTGCGGCCAGCAGCGCGCCTTCGCGGGAGGCAGCCGCCATCGCCGAGCCATAGAGATTATGCACGGCGGCGTGCGGCACCGACACCCTGGTAGGGTGAGACTCCGTCGAACCCCATTCGCCGACGCAGGAGGCGCGAGCGGAGCGAGCATCTCGAATCGAATGCGCCTCGACAGTGATGCTCGCTGCGCTCGCCTCGCTGCGCTCGAGATGGGGCTCGACGGAGTCTCGCCCTACCTGATGCACACACCCATCCGCCAGCGTCTTGTTCGGCGTGTCGAAGAGCGCCGGCTCGTTCATATCATTCCAGATGCCGTCGAGGCCGAGCCGCTGGAACGCCGCCTGTTCCTCCGCCCACCAGCGGCGGACCCGCGCATTGAGAAAGTCAGGGAAGCGTGACTTGCCCGGCCAGGCCTTGCCGATGAAATCGCGTTTGCCGCCGGGTGCCTTCACGAACGCGCGTTGTGCAACGCCCCGTTGCAGCACGCCAAACTGCGGGTCGTTCTTCACACCGGGGTCCACGATGGCCACGGCCTTGAAGCCCTGCTTCGCGAGCCGGGCGAACATGGCGGACGGCTGCGGGAAATCCTTGCCGAAGGTGAAGACGCGGTGGCCATCCATATGGTGGATGTCCAAGTGCAGGGCATCACACGGAATCTGCCGGCGACGGAACTCGCGCGCGACCCGCTCGAGTTCCGGGCGGCTGGCATAGCTGTAGCGCGACTGCTGGTAGCCCAGCGCCCAGCGCGGCGGCAACGGCATCCGGCCGGTCAACTCGGTGAAGCGCGCGACCACATCGGCGGGCGTGGGGCCAAGGAAGAGGTAGAGGTCCAGCGAGCCGGTCGCGGCGCGGAGCCGGAACTCGTCCGGCTCCGTGCCGCCGACGTCCCAGGTCTGACGACCGGGATTGTCCCAGAAGATGGCCCCTGCCCTGCCCTCGCGGAGTGACAGTGCAAACGGAATCGAAACGTAGAGATTGCGCAGGCTGGGATGGATGCACGAAGCCTGCCCGAGCACGTCCGCATTCCAAAACTCGCGAATGAGCCCCCGCTTGTTCAGCGGCCCGGTGGATTCGCCGAGACCGAAGATGGCTTCGCCGTCCGCGAGCTGGAGCGTGAGCCGAGGCTTCTGTTCAGTGACGGACAGTTCCGTGCAGCGAAAGATTTCGAGACCCGTGTGATCGTGCAGCGACCAGGTGCCGGTGCGGAGGTTCAGCGCGAACTTGCCGGCGGGGGTGGTAAGCGTGAAGCGTTGGGCGGTGTGGTGGAGTTTGTGCGGCGTTCTTGGTTGTAGCACGCGCTCTCCCTCACCCCGGCCCTCTCCGGCCGCGATGGTAGGGCGCGCTGTCCTCAGCGCGCCGCCGAAGTCTTGTGGCATCCGGGTCATCGGCGGCGGGGTGAGGACACCCCGCCCTACCAGCGCGGGTTCATAGGCAGGGAGAACCGTAGTCAGCGTTGGACTGTGGCCGCACGTCTTGGAATCCCCGGCTGACGAAGTGAGTTCAAGCGAACCACCGCCCGCGCGCAAACGGAGCACATCCGGCGCGAGGACGGTGAGTTCGGCGGGCAGGCCGCCCACGCTCAGGGAGATGGGCGGCACGGACGGACCATCCGGCTGGGCAGCGGGCGCTACCACTTCAGTTCCTGCAGGCGGCGCGCGACTTCCTCCGCGTTGACGCGGCTGTTGAAGCTGCTGATGCGGAAGTAGCCTTCACCCTTCGAGCCGAAGCCGGAGCCCGGGGTGATGACGACGTTGGCCTCGCCGAGAATCTTGTCAAAGGCCTGCCAGCTCGTGACACCCGCTGGCGTGCGAACCCAGATGTAGGGCGCGTTCACGCCGCCGAACACCTTCAGTCCAGCCTTCTTCGCACCGGCACGGAGCACGGCGGCATTGCCCATGTAATGCTCGATGAGCGCGCGCACCTGCGCCTTGCCCTCGGGGGAGTAGAGCGCCTCGGCCCCGCGCTGGGTGATGTAGGAGACGCCGTTGAACTTGGTGGTCATGCGGCGCGACCACAGCGGATGCAGCGGCTTGAACTCGCCGGTCTTGGTCTGGGCCAGGAGCGTCTTCGGCACCACGGTGAAGGCGCAGCGCACGCCGGTGAAGCCGCCGCTCTTCGAGCAACTGCGGAACTCGATGGCGCACTCGCGAGCGCCGGGAATCTCGTAGATGGAATGCGGCAGCGCGGGGTCCGCGATGTAGGCCTCGTAGGCGGCGTCGAAGAGGATGACGGCCTTGTGCTCCAAGGCGTATTTCACCCAGGCCTCCAACTGCGCGCGGGTGGCCACCGCACCGGTCGGATTGTTCGGCGAGCAGAGATAGACCAGGTCCACATGCTTCTTCGGCGGGTCGGGGATGAAGCCGTTGCTGGGACGGCACGGGAGATAGACCAGCTTGCCATAGGCCCCGGCCTCGTTCGCCTCGCCGGTGTGGCCGGCCATCACGTTCGTGTCCACATAGACGGGATACACGGGGTCGCTGATGGCGATCTTGTTCTTCGCACCAAGGATGTCGAGGATGCTGCCGGTGTCGCACTTGGAGCCGTCGCTGACGAAGATCTCGTCGTCGGCCACGTCGAGGCCGTGCGCGCGGTAATCGTTCTGCGCGATGGCCGAGCGGAGCCACTCGTAGCCCTGCTCGGGGCCGTAGCCATGGAACGTGGCGCGGTTGGCCTGGTCGTCCACGGCCTTGTGCAGGGCGGCGATCACGGCGGCGGGGAGGGGCTCGGTCACGTCGCCGATGCCGCAGCGGATAAGGCGCTTGGCGGCCTCGGGATTGGCCTCGCAGAAGGCCTTCACACGGCGGCCGATTTCAGGGAAGAGGTAGCCGGCTTTGAGCTTGAGGTAGTTGTCGTTGAGCAGGGCCATGGCGGGAATCAGTATTCAGTGACCAGTGTTCAGTGAGCGCGCGGTCGGGCCGCGAAATAACAAGGCGCAGACGTTAGCGGCGGGGGCCGTTTTCGCAAGCGGCAAAACCGTCTTTACAGGGCGCGCGGCGGCGGGCCACACTCGCGCCATGATGCGCAAGACACTGCGGTTTGGCGGGTTGATGGCGGCGGCACTGCTCGTCGGATGCGGGACGACGTCCACCATCACCCAGCTCTCGCCGCGCACCCAGACCCGGAATTCCGAGGGGCTCTACCCGGTGGAGATCGAGTTCCGCAGCAACATGCAGGCGCTCAAGCCGGAGACGCTCAAGCCCTACCTGCAGGTCGGCGACAGCAACTACCCGATGCGCCGCACGCAGCGCATGGAACACCGCTGGGAGACGCTCCTGCCGGTCCCGGTCAGCACCAATCTGGTCAGCTACCGGGTGAAGGTGGACTTCGAATACAACGCCATTCCCGTGGCAAAGTCGAACAGCGTGCTGTCCGTCCCCTACCAGCTCCAGATCCGGGAGAAATAAGGCCTGGATTCCGCGGCGGCGATGGCGAAGGTCGCGCCCTTTCAGACCGCAGCGGTCTGAGCAGTCCAGATGTGCTCCCAGGCGCAGGGTTGCCAGCGGGGCCAACTACGGCGCGGGTGCCGCACTCCTCGAACTCCAGCCAAAGCAGGCCCCTCCGCCGCCCGGATCTCCCCCATTACGGCAGGATGACGCGGTAGTAACGGCTGGCGTTGGTGAACGCCTGCGGTTCGGAGAACTGGATCAGCCCGTAGGGCGCGTAGTTCGTGGAGACGGTGACCCAGTTCGCGAGATCGGCGGAGGCCTGCACGAAATACGTCTGGTTGGTCTGGCCCGTGATGCGCAGTTGCAGGCCCCCGTTCACCTGCTCCACGTTGTTGGTTTGGATCCGCACCGGCACGGCCAGGTTCACCGGCTCCACCAGCGGCAGGTCCAGGTTGTCTAAAAACGCCGCGTCCAGCCCGGCAAAGGAAGAGGCATCCTTCAAATACCGCCACTCCAGCGTGGAAGCGCCCGCCGGGACGGTGAAGGCGTGCAACTGCCAGCCGCTCTCCCCGTTCAGGTTCAACTGGCGCACTCCGTTCAGCCAGAACTCCAGGAAATCGCCGTTGGGGCCAAATGCCTCGCTGCTGACCCGGTAGGCGAAGGAGGCGTTGCCGCCCCGGCAGTTCGCCACCAGCCGCAGCACGCTCGTCTGCCCGTTGGCGATCGCCCCGGAACGAACATGAAAGGCCCCGCCCGATGGAGGATTGGTCGCCTGGCCGGCGGCAGCCTGAACCTGCCAGGGGGCGATGCCCGCCGCGTTGTTGGTGGACCATCCGATGCCGGCCCGCAGGGCCCCGTTTTCAAACGCGTCCGCCAGCACCACCGGGGCGAACAGGGCCGCAAGCGAGGTGCTGCGGGTGACCGACACCCGCAACGGGTTGTCGAGGGAAAGCCGGTCACCAGTCCAGGTGACAAAATTGAAGCCATTGGAGGCGACGGCGGTGACATCCACAAAGGAATTGCTCACAAACGCCCCGGTGTTCGGAAACGCCAGCCCGCCGGCACTCGCCGTGACGGTCAGATCATAGATGGGCACCGGCGTGAAACCATACGTCAGGAAGAGCTGGCCGGAGGAACTGGCCAGCCCATCCACCGCGATGTAGTAGCGCACACCGGCCCGGACCGCCTGCAGGATGTCACTGTGGACCCCCGCCCCGGAGGGGGTGTCATCGTTGGCGCTGACCAAGGTGAGGCGGTCCACCCGGGTGCCGGTGTAAACCGCCAGCAGGGTGTCGAAGGAGGAATTGGACGTGGTCAGCGACAGCAACCCGTCCGCCGTCGGCGTGAAGAAATACCAGACGGACTTGCCGCCCTGCTTGCCGGCGTGGAGGGGTTCCCCCGGCTCCAGCGTGGCGTTGGCGTTGTTGGTCGTGGCCCCGCCAAACACGCCGGGCAGTTCCAGCGCGTTGGCCAGCACGTCGTTGAACGGGTCGAAGACGCGGTAAATCACCTGGAACGAGAGCAGCGCCGAGGCGTTGCCCGAAAAGTCCGTGGCCGAGAACTGGATGACATTCGTGCCCGGCACCAGAAACAGCGGGATGGACCAGTTGGTGCTGCCGACAGCCACGGCGGAAAGGCCATTGTTTAGCCGCACCTGGACCTGACTGACTCCGACGGCGTTGGTGGTCGGATCAAAGGCAGTTCCCGAGAGCGTCAGGGCGGCGTTCGTCACGATCAAACCACTGGGAGGATTGGTGATGGAGAGGGGGCCGCTGACGAGATTGGTGATCGCCACCACAGGCGGCAGCGTGTCCGCCACGCCGCCGAACTGCACCCGCATCCGGATCTGGCCGACCGAAGTCGGGGAGGCAGCCGCCACGGCGATGCGGTAAACCTGGCCGTTGGTCGCATTGAAGCTGACAAAGCCCTGGATGATGTTGCCCACGTCATTGGTGGCCACCACCGGGGTGAGATTGGTGAGCACATTGCCGGTGTAAACCGCCACCACCGTGTCAAAGGAACTGCCCGCCGTGTCCACCAGCACCACCCCGGTGTTGGTGGGCGCGAAATTCCACCAGACGGAGTTGGCCACGCTGGAAACCCCCGCATGCACCGGCTCCCCAAACTGCATCGAGCCAAAGGTGTTGTCGCCCAACACCACCCCGCCATTGTCCGGCACTTTCGCCAGCGGCGGAAACGTGTCGTTCGGGGGGATGGTGGCCGTGCGGAAGTTGAAGGTGCCCACAAAGTTGCTCTTGCCGGGGGCGCTGACCGCCAAGGTCAGGCTGAAATTGGTGGTGACCGTGGGCAGCGGGATGTTGAAGGCGTGCCGGTTGTCCCCGGCCACGGCATCCGGCGCGATTCCGTTGTTCGGAAACTGGTTCGTGAAGACACCGGGAATGGACCCCACCACCGTGGCATTGGTCACCGGCATCAGATCGTTGACCTCGACCGTGATGGGAACGGTCGCCCCGGCCAGCAAAGTGGACCCAGGCGATGGCGTCAGCAGCAGTTCCAGTTGTCCGTCCCCGGCCGTCGTCAGCGCCCGGTAGGCGTTCACGCGTCCCCCCATGCTGGTGATGTTCGTGAGGGCCGCCACCGGCGTGGTCGTGAAGAGGATGCGGTTGCGCACCTCGCTGTAGGTCATGGTGTTGGTGAGCGAAAAGACCAGCGCCGCCACGCCCGCGACATGCGGGGCGGCCATGCTCGTGCCATCCAGCGAGGTGTAGCTGTTGTCCGCGAGGTTGTAGGTGGAGGTGATCTCCACGCCGGGGGCGCCCACATGCACGTTCGTGCGCCCGAAGTTGGAAAAGGCCGGCTTGGTGTCAAACCGGTCCAGCGCGGCCACGGAAATGATGTTGTCGAGCTGATACCCGGACGGGTAGTGCAAAAAGATGTCCGTGTCCGTAAATTCGTTGCCCGCCGCCGCCACCACCAGCACCCCCATGTTGCGCGCCCGCAGAAAAGCATCGAACTCCGCCTGGGAATAGGCATAGCCGCCAAAGCTGCAGTTGATGATCCGGGCCCCCTTGGCGATGGCATAGTCCACGCCGGCGATGATCGCACTCGAACTCAGGAAGCCGGCGGCATCCGCCGCCTTCACCGCCATCAGCCGCACGTTCCACGCCACGCCGATATGCGGCTGGCCGTTGTTGGCCGCAGCGCCAATGGTGCCGGCGACGTGGGTGCCGTGACCGTTGTCGTCGTTGGGATCCCCGGAACCGGTCAGAGCATTGATGCCGAACACGTCGTCCACGTATCCGTCACCGTCGTTGTCCACCCCGTCCCCGGCGACCTCCCCGGGGTTGCGCCACATCTGCGCGGCCAGATCCAAATGCGTGTAGCGGATGCCGGAATCCAGCACCGCCACCAGGACATTGGTGCTGCCGACGGTGATGTCCCAGGCGTTCGTTACGCCCAAATCCGCACCCCGCACTCCGGCGAACTGGCCGAGGTTGCGCAGCGCCCAGAGCGTGCCATCCTGAAAAAAGGCGTCCGCCGGTGAGAGGGAAAGCTTCCGCACATGGTCCGGCTCCACCAGTTCAAACTGCCCCGACTTGCGAAGCTGCGCGATGCGGTCCCGCAGCGCCTGCGCCTCCTGCCCGGCGGCGGGGCGGGGTGCCTGCGGCGGCAGATCCAGCAGCGCCCAACGGCTGTTGCGAAACTCACGAACCACTTTGAGGCTGGCAGCCGTGACGGCCGGCCCAGCCGTGGCGGTCGTGGTCCGCGTCCCGTATTTCACCAGCACGCTGGTGGGATGGACTGTCTGACCATCCAAGTTGATGGCCGCCATGGGCGCCCCGGCCGCTACCGAAGCAAAACTGGGGCACAATACCGCCATGAACCCGCCGAGCAGCCTGGCTGTCCATCGCCGCCAGGCACTCGCCGCCGGTGCCGTCCTATGCCGATGAAGGGGTGCTGCCATGCGCCTGCTCAGGGTTGATACGAAATACGATAGAACCGCACATCACTGCCGGTCGGAAGCACCTCCGAAAAGGTCACGACGCGGTTGATGGGAGCGGCATTGGTGAAATTGGCCAGCAACTGCCACGCGGCCACCGGCAGATTCGTGTTCACCTCGATCTGATAGACCGTCTGCGCGGCTGCCTCCCACGTCACGAACGCGGTGAGCGGCGGCACATTGGTGAAGGTCACCCGGCTGTCAATGATGACGCCGTCAAAGGGGCTCAGATCGCTGCCGTTCACCACGCCGTCGCCGTCGGAATCCAGGGTCAGGCTGTTGAGCTTCGCCACATTCACCTTGATGGTCCGGCCATCCGCGAGGCGCACGTCCACCCCGGTGTTGGGCCCTGCGAAGTCCCGCACCCAGCGCAAACGGCCGCCCAGCAGCCCGTCCAGACTCTCCACCGGCACGCTGGCGTTGGCGAAGTAAATGGTCATGTTCGTCTCGATGAACAGGTGCGCCGCCACGTCATTGGTGATGGTGCCGGCCAGCTCGAGGTAATCCACATAGAGCGCGTTGTTGGTGGTCGCCCCGGCAAACGAAAGCCGGTTGAGGGAAACCACGCTGTTGCTGGTGTCAATCAGGAGCCGGCCCAGCGCGGCATTGTTCGAGTAGCCTGCCGCCACCGGCCCCATGTCCGTGCCCGCCCAGACGTGCGGCACATCCCGGTTGAACGGCGCGGTCGTGTAAATGGTGGTGCCGAGCAGGTCACCGCTCAGGGGCTTGATCGAAAGGCTGAAGCCCAGGGCCACGTTGATGCGGTTGGTCCCGAACGAGCCGGTGTCCGTGAGCGAGTTGGTCGCACTCAGGATCAGCGTTCCGGCGGTGTCAATCTGGTGGTTGCGCATCTTGATGTCATTCCCGGCCAGCAGGATGCTGCCGCCGGCGGAGAGCAGCCCCCGGCCCGTGCCACCGTCAAACTTGGCCGTGCCGGCCAAGATCGAGATCGGTCCTCCGCCCGAGCCAAACACCTGCGAACGGGTCAGGTTGGTGCCGGAACTTTCATACTCCAGCGCCCGGATGGAAATGTTGTTGGCCGTCAGGGTTCCGGTGTTCACAAAATTGTCCAGCGCCAGTTCCCGGTCGCTCCCCAAGGAACACTGATACGGCACGGTGATCGTGCCGAAGTTTGTGAAGTATCGGAGGTTGGGAAAGTTGGTGGACACCAGGTTGGTGGAGGTCAGCGTCGGCAGGATCAACTGGCTGGAGGCGCTCAGCGTGAACGCCGGCGAGTTCACCTCCAGCGAGCGGCCGATGTTGAGCGTGTTGTTGATGATCACATTGGTCCCGCGCGCTGAAAACTCCTGGATCGTGACCGGCGTGATCCCGCTCAACTGCGAGGCGTCCACGATCAGGACGTGATAATTCAACGTTTGCTGCGGGATGGTGTTGGTGACCACATTCGTCCAGACCGTGCTATAAAACGAAACCGTGCCATTGACCCGGGACACCTGGGTCGGGGCGAAATTGGTCAGCACCAGGGTGCTGTTCGTGTTGGCGATTGAAAGCTGGATGTAGGGCGCGTCAATCAGCGTTCCCGTGCTGCTGACAAGATTGGTCGCGCGGATGCTCACCAAATTCTCCGCCCGAATGCGGGCCAGGCCGAGATCCAAATTGTTGGCGTCAATTTCAATGCGGCCCCCAAAGTTCGTGGGATCGTCCAAATGGGGCAGGTAGCCGATGGTCCCCGGCAGGGACGATGCGTTGCCGATGGTGGCCTGATACCCGGCATAAAAGTTGTTCGTGATGGTCGCCAGCAGGAAGCCCGGCTGATAGTAGGTGACGTTGACCACGTCCTCGTTCGTCGGGTAGCTGAAGAAGATGGAGTTGAAGTAGAAATCGTAAAACGAATCACGGCTCAGTTCGTAGGCCGCCGGACGCGCCTGACTAGGGGACAAATTATTGACCGAAAGCGTGGCGTTGGTGGCTTCATTGAGGTAGTCCAAAAAGAAGAGGCTGTTGGTGTAGTTTGCCCCCGTCGTGATGTCCGACCCCGAAGTGGTGAACCGGATCATCGGCGTCGAGCCGGGGAAGTTCCCGCCCCCGTAGCCCGACACGTCGCTGAACCGCACGTCCACGGTCAGATTGGTGTTCGCCATGTTCGTCTGCACCAGCACGACTTGGATGTTCACGTTCGTGCCCTGGATGTTGGTGCGGACGAAGGGGATGAAGTTGAACCCAAAAATCGAAGCGCTCGAGAATCCGAAGGACCCGTTGAATGTCACTTCGTGGGACGGCGAGGACACAACCGGCGGGGTGAGATTGAAATTGAGCGAGGGCAGATTCAACCCGGTCCTCCGGGTGGTCCGCATCACGTTCCCCGTGCCCGCACCCCAGTAGCTGTCCGTGACGGAAATCGGGTTGTCGTAATCCACCGCCCCGTTGGTGTTGACGAAGCGGAAGCCCACCGAACTGCCGCTGGTTGCCGAGGCCGACAGCACGGAGCGTGACAACGTGACGTTCTGGCCCTGCAACTGGAGCAGTCCGCTGGCTCCGGCTCGCAATTCCCCCGAGTTGATCAGGTTGGTCGCGGAAAGCAGAATGGTCTCACCCTGGATGATGCCCTGGTTGACGATGTTGTGCGCAATGAAGTGCTGCGAATAACCGATGGAGTTGGTGATGAACTCCAGTTGAAATCCCAGGTCACCAAAAAGCCTCCCGGCGATGGTGTTCGTGAAGTGAAGGGTGCACTCCGTCTGGAACAAGCTGGCCGAGGAGGAGAAAGAATTGTTCACCGCGTTCACCGTGCCGAAGTTGATGAAACTGGTCGCATTGATCTGCGGATTGGTTACATCCGTGAAGTTCGTGAAGGCGACCGCCGTCGCCGCCCGCACCGGGGCCACCCCGCCCATGAGCAGCAGGCCCAGCCACAGGGCGGCCAAGACCGCTCCCAGCGCCCGCGAGCGGGGCGGGCCAGAGCTAGCCGCCGGCCATGTTTGCGTGTGTGTGGTCATCGTCCGAGGAGTTGTCGCTCCAAATCCAGAATCGTCGCGCCGTCCGGGAAGATCGAGAAAATGGTGGTCGTGTCAAAATAGCCCCATACGCCGTTGAAAAAGGCCGAGCGCTCATCAATGAACCGCGCCCCCGCCGACGAAAAATTTGCGCGGCTGGGCAGCAGCGTGGTGAAGGTGACGACAATGGCCGTGGCGTTGGATGTGGCCGCAGGAATCACACCCGGCCCGGTCAGGAGCACAGTGCCCACGCCGCCGCCCTGGGCGTTGAGCGTGGAGTTGTCCACCCAACGTGCGGTGTCCGGCCGGGACAGGATGAACGGGGAGCCCTGGACCAGCCCCAGATCCCCGGTTGCGAACAGGATGTCCGGCGTGGTGGTGACCCGCTGCACCGTCTGGTTGGTGAGGAAGAAATTGGTCGGATGGAAAAAAGTGTCCACGTAGCGGTTGGTCACCGAACGGACGCTCACCCCCAGCAGCGCGTCAATCGCGATCGGGCTGAAGGAAACCTTCTCGATGCCTGGGCGCCGCGCAATGGCGATCACGACATTGGTGTTGGAATTGGTGCCGGTAAACGGGGCATAAGGCGAGGTCGTATTGACCAGGGAAATGGAGCCGGCATCGTTGATGTCCTCGACCTGGACGTTGTTGTAGCGCAGCAGATACCGCAGCCCGCCATAATCATCCCGGGTCAGGCTGGTGAAGAACTCGCCCGGCAGCAGGCCGCCCCCGTTGTCCACACTGGCCACAGACACGAAATTCGCGTTGCCGCTCACGCGCGTCTCCACGGCGTCCGCGTAGTTGCCCGGCAGCAGCGGCTCCAACACCGAGTAGGTGTAGAGGACCCCGTTGACCACATTGGTCGGCCGGAAATTGATCGGGTCGAAATTCCGCTGCACGACCGTGTAATTGGTGGTGTTCTGAATGATGGTCCGGTCACGCAGGGTGAACACCCAGCGTTCCGGGCTGGCCAGCCCCATCTGGGCCACAATCGTGGCCATGGCCGCCGACTTGATGTCGAACAACAGCAGGGATTCAGCGGTGGCATTCTTGGGGCCGACGGCCTGGACGGGAAACTCGGAGAGGCTGGCGCTCATGGCCCCGGCCGCGGGAATCGCATTCAAAATGGTCATGGCCGCCTCAATGGCGACGATGCCGTTCGAGCCGAAAAAGTTCAGGAAAGTCGCGTCATAGCCGTAGGTCAGAATCGGTGCCGTGAGCCGGTATTCCTCGCCCAGATTCATCGGCCCCCCGATGTCGCCAACCAAATTGAAGCCCAGCCCGGAGGTCTGCCAGCTCGCGTAGGGTCCCAGCAAGGAAAACGCGGAGACGTTGACCGCCAGCGTCAGCGTGGCGGCCAGGACCAGAAGTTTTTTGAGCAATCGTTGCATGACGCCTCACCTCATTCGGATGATTCGATAGAGCCGCAGATCACTGCCGCCCACCGGGACGGCATCGCCAGCGCCAGGGGCGAAACGGGCGCTGCCCAGATTCTGCCACGTCACCGTGTTCGTGGAGAGCTGGACCTGATAGACGAAGCCCGGCTCGGTGTTCCAGTTCAGCCACAGGCCCTGCGCGTTGCGGATCATCCCCAGCCGCAGGGCGCTGTCCCGGCTGGTCGGGTCCGTGCCCGCGAGGAATTCCTGCACGTTCGTCGCGCCGTCGCCGTCGCTGTCCGCGGTCGCGGCCGGCCAGCCCAGCGGATTCAAGCCCCAGTAGCGCGCCTGCCAGTCATCCGGCAGCCCGTCGAAGTTCGCATCCTCGCCCCAGGTCGTGCCGTTGCCCGCAGCGGACAAGGCCGAACGCCGGCCATCCCGGAGCACATACTCCATGCGCACCGAATGCGTGCTGCCGCCCACCAGATTGCTGATGACCAGGAAGAGGTTGGTGGTCGTGAGCGCGTTCGTGCCGCCATCCACATACACCGCGTAATGCGCCACATCATAGCCAGCCAGTTCCGCCCAGGACACCGAGAGGCGTGACTGCCCGACCGCGCTCAGGCTGGGAACCGCAGGCGTCGGCACAGGCTGCCCGGAGGCATACCGCTGCGCGTATAAGTCGCAGCCTGCGGCCACGCCCGTGAAACTGGACCATACCACCAGCAGCCGCCCGGTGGAATCTGCCGCCACCGCCGGATGAATCTGCCGGTTGAGGGTGGTGGTGTTGATCAGAAATTCGTCCCCGCTTGGCGCGCCGCTCAAGGTCAGGGCCCGGCCGTAGATGCCTTCATACGATCCGTCCTGCCCGAGGCTGGTCCACAATACGAAGTGCGTGCCGCCCTGGGTCGCGATGCGCGGGGCATATTGATCGCCATAGGTGGTGGCGTTCACCACGACCGGTGCAGAGGCCGGAACCGCGGCGGCATCGTAGCTGCGCGCGACGATGTCCAGGCTGTTGGTCCGCACCACGACATCCCGCTGCTCCCACACGATGGTGAAGCCGCCGTCCACTGTGGCGACCACCGCCGGATTGTCACAACGGTTCGCCACGGTGTTGACCTTGAATTCGCCGCCGAGGGCCGCCCCCTGGGCACCGAAGCTCCGGGCGTAAACATCAATCGCATACGATTCCGCGATGGACTCGGCCACATTCGGGTCGCGCCCGCGCACCGACTCAGAAATCCAAGTGATGGCGAACCCGCCCCCGGCCAAAGCCGCAATGGCCGGCTTCGACTGGTTGTAGAGCGTGGTCTGGTTCACCACCCACTCGTCGCCCAGGACCGCGCCCGCCGCCGATAGCCGGCGCGCACAGATGCCCTGCAGGTGTCCGTCCCCTTCCATGCGGCTCCACGCCACCACCACGTCGCCCCCGGCCAGCACCGCCACGGCGGGACTCAGGCTGGCCTGGTTCGTGTCCACCCCGACCAGCACGTCGCCCGTGGCGAAGATCCCGTCCGGATTGAGAAACCGTGCGTAAATCTTTTGAAAGCCCAGCGCGCCTCCCTGCCAGACGAAGACCGCCCCGCCATTGGGGAGCACCGCCACCTGGGGCAATTCCTGGTGGCCGGCCCCAAGCTGGTTCACCCGGAAGGTCGCCAGCGTGCCGGACAAGTTGTCATTGAGCCGCTGCGCGCTGATGCCGCTGCCGTCGCCATCGGTCACCGCATCCTGCCAGACCACGTAGCCCCCGGTCGGTCCAAATGCCAGCGCCGGCCGGGTTTGATCCCCCGGCAGCGCACCGGAGAGTGAATACTCGCCCGCCAGGCGTGAATAGGCGCCATCAGCCAGCACCACCGCGCTTCCCATGAACAAGGGGAGCACGGCAATCAGCTTCGCGAGAGTGCGGAAAACTGGCGGCATACGCTTTCGTTTAGAAGTAACAAGACAACCCTTCATTGTCCACGCTTTCTTGCCCGCAAATCCTACGGATTAATACGGAGAGTATATTACGGAACCCCTTTGTTTGCCGCGTGTTGTCGGGGATTCTGCGGCTCATAAAAGCTCCCCCTGGGCCGGCCGCTGCCGGGCGGCCAGTTCGGCTTGCATGGTGCGAAAGCCCCACCCCTCATACAGCGCGGCCAGACGCGGCGCATCCTCCGCCCGGAACGCGGCATCCCGCAGGTCGAAGACCCCGCCAACATCGTCCCGCAGCCGGATCAGGTCCAGATTCCGCCGGACCGCCTCCCGTGCCCCCGTCAGGCTCTGGCGCACCCGCTCCGACTTCACTTCCGGCAGCCGCGCATACAACGCCTCCACGCTCCTAAACTGCCGCAGCAAATCCGTCGCTGTCTTGGGCCCGACCCCGGGGACACCGGGGATGTTGTCCACGCTGTCCCCCACCAGGCTCAGCCAGTCCACGATCTGCTCCGGGCGCACACCGGTTTTGGCCACCACCTCGGCCGCAGTCCAGATGCGCTCGGCCTTGTCATTCGGATTCACCAAGCCGACGGTGCCGCTGACCAGTTGCATGAAATCCTTGTCCGAGCTGGCAATGACCACCCGTGCGCCCGCGTCGGTCGCGCGCCGGGCCGCCACGCCAATCCAGTCGTCCGCCTCCACCCCGTCCTGGCACCACGAAGCCATCCCGGCGGCCTGAAGATACCCCATGATGGCATCAATCTGGCTGGCGAGGCTCTCTGGCATGGGCGGCCGTTGCGCCTTGTATGCCGGGTGCGCCGCGGTCCGCTCGGCAGAGAGGCCGCCGTCCCAGATCACCGCCAGATGGGTCGGGGCCACCCACGCCCGCAGCTTGCCCACCATCTTGATGAAGCCGTAGATTGCGTTGGTCGCCGATCCGTCCGGGCCGTTCAGCGACCGGATGGCGTGAAACGCGCGATACGCATAAGCATGACCATCCACGATCAGGAGGCATGGGCCGCCGACGGACGGCGGGGCAATGCCACCGTTGAGGGATGTGGACACCGCAGGGGAAGGGCTTACTGACCCGCCAGCCGGGGCTGCGGCGGCGTGTTGGCGTTGGCAAAGGGCATTTGATCATCGGTATGCACGCGATTGCCGGCCGGATCAATGATGGTCGGAGTGACAAAGATCACGAGGTTCTTTTTCTTGTTGGTCTTCGTCTCACTGCGGAAGAGCCGGCCCACCAGCGGCAGATCACCCAGCACCGGCACCTTGTCCTTGGTGTTTTGAATGTCCTCGGAGATCAGCCCGCCCAGCATCACCGTCTGTGCATCCCACACCACGCACTGGGTGACCACCTGGCGGACACGGGTGCGCGGCAGCGGCACGGTGGCCGTGAGCGAGACACCGACCGTGCCCGAACCGACGGACTGCGCTTGGATCGCACCGGCAAACTCAGGCGGCACCGCGTCATACCCGATGAATTGCGTGATCGAAGGGATCAGCGCCATGTTGACGGTATACCCATCAGCCGCCACCGTCGGCAGCACGTCCAACACCGGGCCCGTGGGCAGGGCCTGCACGTTCGGCGTGATGATGGAGCCGATCGCGCCGCCGCCCGCCGCACCGCCCGCCGCCGCGCCGCCACCGCCGCCGGCGGTGCTCTGCTGGGCGTTGATGCCCGTGATGATCGTCTGGATGTCCGTCACCTGAATCTGCGCCTGACGGCCGCTGACCGTGACCACTTTCGGAGCCGAGAGCACATCCGTGCCGTCACGCTGCTCCAAAGCCCGGATGACCACGCGGAACTGGGGATCGGTCAGGATGCCCGTGAGGGTCATCAACGCCGGGGCGCTGTTGCGAGACAACACGCCGCTGGTGAAATTGCCATCCGAAGCCGTGGCTCCAATCGGAGAGGCCGGCAACGGGAAGATGCCCGCAGGATTCGCCGCCGTCGGCCGGCCCTGCAACGAAGGTGCCGTGCCGCCTTGCAGGGCCGTGGGCCCGACGATGGTGTTGCCCCAGAACCAGTCAAAGCCAAGCGACTTGTTGTCGTTCTGGTTGATTTCCGCAAACTTGGACTCGACCAGCACCTGGGGCGGAATGGCATTCAGCAGCTCGATCGCCTGCTGCATGATGTCCAGATCCTGCAGCGAGGCGCGGACGAGCAGGAACCCGTTGCGGTCGTTGAAAAACACCTGCGTCGCATCCGGCCCGTTGGTCACGCCCAGATTGACCACGCCCGCCGCCTGAAAATACTGCCGCACCTGGATGTTCAGGGCGGAAGTCAAGTTCGTGGAGGTCACGCCTGCCAAGCCACCTTGGCCGCTCCCGCCGCCGCCACCACCGCCGCCGCCGCCTTGGGAACCGCCCGCCACCGACACGCCCGCTATGGAGAATCCGGAACCGCTCTGCTGGCCGCCCTGGCCGCCCTGGCCGCCGCCGCCGCCCAAGCCGCCCTGCTGGCCGCCGCCGCCGCCGCCCTGCTGGCCGCCACCACCACCGCCGGTGCCGCCGGCACCGGAAAACACCGCCTGAATCGGGTTGGCCACGACGCTTTGCAGACCTTGGACAAACGTGTCTGGATTTACCTTGAACATGCGGGCGAACAGCATCGCCTGCTCCGGCAGTTTGGGGGAGAAGACGACTGCATACTCCTCCACCGAGTATTTCAACCCGGAACTGCGCCCGTCCGGCATCTTCACCTCGGCCGTCTTGCAGACCACATCCAGCACCTGCCGCAGCGTGAGATCCTTCAGCACGGTGCCCACCTTGACCAGCGCCGTGTCCAGGTCAGGTTTCTGGGTGCCGCCAGCCGCCGCCGCGATGGGCTGGCCGTTGGGGTCCAGCAGCGGGGCCGCCGCCACGGGGGCCGCCCCCGGACCCGCCGCGCCGCCGGCGGCGTTCGCCGAGATGTAGTCCATGATCACGTTGTTGATCAGGAAATTCAGCCCCTTCTTTTCCGGGTCGTATTTCTTGGCGTCGGCGTCAATCATCTTGACCACTTCCGGCAGCGGCAGGCCGTCGTAGGTGATCTCCGGGAAGACGATCTCCTCCAGCTTCCGGTTGATGCGCTGGGCGCCCTTGCTTGAGTGGGTGAGGAACGGCACCTCCGAGTTCGTCTTGTAATAGGGATTCGGGACGGGCAGCCCGGTGCGGGTCTTTTCATTCCACTTTTGGGTCACCTCAACCACGCGTTCGCCGTAGGTCTTCTCCCGCAGCCGGCTCTCCCGCTCGAACTTCGACTCCAAGATCAGCCGCAGATAGAAATAAGCCGCGTCGTTCATCGGATCCAAGGTGATGGCTTCCTCCAGCCGCTTCTTGGCCTCCGTGTATTCGCCCACCTCGTAGTAGAGCCGTCCGTCCCTCACCAGGCCCATGATCTTGGAGCGTTCCTCGATCAGTTCCGTCTGGCGGGTCAGCACCTGCTGGCTGGGCAGCCGGCCCCTGTGCGCCACCTCCACCCGTTCATTGAACCGCTTGAATTCGTCCGCCGCCGTGCTCTTGGGGTCGAAAGCATAGATCTTGTCCGCCTCGGCCGCCGCCCCCTTGAAGTCGTATTTCTCCTGCAGGCCGACGGCCAGTTGGATGCGGCAATGGATCAGCCCGGCCAGCGCCTCCCGATACTGACGCTCGACGGTTTCCACCCCGCCCAAGAGCTTCGCGTGGCCGATGGTCTCCTCGTAAAGCTTGGCGGCGTTGGTGAAATCCTTGTCCTTCTGCAGTTGCTTGGCGCGGGTCAGGTTCGCATCCAGCACCAGCTTGCGCTCCTGACGGCGCAGCGCCTCCTCTTCTGCGATGGCCACTGGATCAGGAGCGGCAGACCGCACGGGCAGCGCAAGCAGGCACAGCACGCCAACAACAGCGAGGTGATATTTCATGGAAATGAGAGTGATGACTGGACGGGCAAAGACGGACTCAGGGTGCCTTCGGACGCATCGGGGCGGCTTGGCCGGGGCCAAGCGGGATGGTCGTTTGCTTGTCATTTGAAGTCGCCCTGACTACCACGTTGCTGGCGGTGATTTCAACGACAATGTTCGTGTCCCCGGCGAAGACCAGCGGCGTGCCCTTGCGGGCCGTCCGCCAGACGAAGTTGGTCTCCACCGTATAGACGATGTGGGCCACGTATTCCACCACATTGGTGTAGCCCTGGGTCTTGGACATGGTGAGCTTCACCGGCTCCTTGCCGGGCTCCACCAGCTCGAATTTCACCTCGGGCGCCTCCGGCGTGCCACCGATTTCCCGGGCGAAAATCTGCAGCTTGCTCGGAGCGTCCAGCATGTTGACCGTGTTGGTCGAAGTCAGGGACAGGGAAAGCGGCCGTTTGCCCTGTTCCTGCGGCGTCCGCGCGAACTCCCGGATGGCGTTGATCTTGACCGACTCCCGTCCCGGCGTGCCGCCAATGCCATCGAACCACAGCTTGAGATGCTGCGGGGTGATCTGCGGCACGGCTAGGCGGTGGACCCCGACGGTGGTGCCCAGGATGAGATCGCCATTGGTGTTCACATACCAAGCGTCCGGGTTGAACACCCGGTGCACGGTGATGAAATCGGTCTGTGGCGGGTTCCGGACCTTGGCCAGTCCATTGGTGTAAATGGATAAATTTTCCGCCGCCGGCTTTTTGCTGTCGGTGCCCGCCACGATTATCTTGCGGTATTCCTCCAGTTGGGCCTGCACGGAACTGACCTCCATCACCAGCACCACGGCCCCCACGGCCATGAGCAGCAGCATCACGCCCAGAATGATCTTTTCGTAATGGTTCTTGAGGAATTCCATGGAATCACTTGGGGGTCGCCGCCACTGGAGTCACCGCCGCGGCTGGCACCGGCGCACTTCCGGAAGCCGCCGGAGCGGCCCCCACCGGACCCGCCACCGGCTTGCGGGTCACTTTGATTACATCCAGCACGAGCGTGATCCGGAGCGGCTTTTCGTCGAGCACCTTCACCAAGCTCGACTTCAGCGGCAGGGGGGCGGGGGCGACGCCGGTCTTCGGCGCGGGCGGGCGCGGCGCGCCCGGGTTCATCATCGGGGCCGCCGGCGGCTGCATGCCCCCGGGCAGCGTGGGCGGCTGAAAGGGATTCGGCTGCGTCATCATCGGGGTCATCTGGCCCCCCCCGGAGGTGTCAACCATGCCGCCCGCCGGCTCCACGGACACCTGACGAACCACAAAAAAGTCCTTGGTGGCGGAAAACCCGTTGAGCACGGCGGACAGGTCACCGGAGAAGCCCCGGAACACCACGCGGTAAGGGGTGACGACCACGGAGACATTCGTGGACATCGAGTTCGTCTGCTCCATGCGGTCGGTCAGCAGGTCCGCCCCCTTGGGCTCGTCCGCAAAGGCCGCCACGCGGTTAAGGCTCTCCAAGGCCCGCACCCGCGCCTTGAACAGCACGCCGCAGATCGTTCGCACCTCGGACAACCGGGCCGCCAGCGGCTCCAGGGCATAGGACGGCAGCCGGGTCATCGCCTTCACTTCCCCGAAGGTGAACTCGTATCTCGGCGGCAAGTCCACGGATGCATTGGTGGCGTCGCGCCGCAGGTCATCCAGCACCCGTGGCAGCGCGATGCTGAACTGCGATGCCGTCGTCGCCTTGGGCGCTTCGTGCGCCAGGATGTCCTCCGCCGCCGCCGTGAACCGCGTCACCTGCGCGACGTTGGACTTGACCATGGCGATGTTGTCCAGGCTGGGAAACGTTCCGGACTTGAGCTGGTCCAGCTCGACCTTGAGCTTCTCCAGGTCCTCGTCCCGCGCGGCATTTTCATCGAAGTTGTAAATGACGTAGAACACCGCGCCGCCCAGCAGCGCGAGCGCCACGACGACACCGATCACCAGCATCAAGTTGCGTTTGATCCAGAGCATAAGTGCCACGCTAGAAGCGGATCGCCTCCTTCAACTGGAGTGTGACGGTGAAGCCAAAGGTATGGTTGGTGAGTTCCACTTCATCAATCCGGTTCGTCAGGGTGGTGCCCTCCGCGAGGAACAGATTCGTGGCCGCTTGAAAATTTGTCTGCAACGCCTCGACAAACTCCCGGTTGGCCGAGGGCGAATACCGCTTCAGGTTCAAGGCCCGGCAGCTCACGTTGAGGAAACCGATTTCCTTGGGCCCCGCTGCCGCTTGCGCGCCACCGGGAGAAAACATCGCCGCTCCGCCCATGGGTGGAGGGGCCATCGGTGCCATGGGCGCCATGGGGGCCATCGGGGCCATCGGGGCCATCCCGTCCTCGCCGGGCGCCCCACCGCCACGCCGCTGACGCGGGGCCGGGGTGGCAGCACCCATCGCCGCCTCCATCCGCTCAATCCACACGGCCGCAATTACCTCGTTGCTGCCGCCCGCACTGTCAGCGCTGGCACCGCCCTTGATGCCGTGATTGGTAGAGGCGACGATCAGGATATGCTGGACGCCCATCAGCAGTTCCGCCCACCGGGGCCGCGCGCTGATCAATTCCACATACTGTTTGGCCAAGGTCTTGGCCCCGTTCAATTCCTGCGTGGTCCGGCCCAGCACCTGGCTGTTCTCCTTGAGCGGTTTGATGTCCTTCCGGATGACTTCCAGCTCCGCCTGCTTCCGGCCCGCCATCCAGCCGAAGAACCAGCCGAAGGCCAGCAGCGTGATCAGCACGCACAGCACGGAGCCCACGAAGTAGAGCCGCTTGGCGTTGAACTGCTGCTGCTTCAGGTGGCTGGCCGGCATCAGGTTCAGCTCCACCGGGCATTGCGCCAGGTTCCGGATGCCCAGCCCGACCACCTCGCCGAACTGGTGCGCCACCTTCGCCATCTCCTCGATGTTGATGGCCGGGTCAATCTGGATGTTGCGGAACGGGTTGAAGTAGTCCACCGGCACGTTCAGCTTCTCCGCGAAGAACTGCGCCGTGTAGGGCAGCAGCGACGCCCCGCCCGCCAGATACAGCTTGGTCGGGGCTGAGCCACCCTGCTGGCCCCGGTAAAACTGGATCGTCTGGTTCATCTGGATGTGCAGCCGCGTCATCACCTGCCGCGCGATCTTGGAGATCAGCGCCTGATGCGGGTTGCTGGGCTCCTCGTAGGCGCCACCGAGGCTGACGAAGCCTTCCTCGATCTTCATCTTCTCCGCCTCCTCCCACTTCATCTTCACCTCGCCGGCGAAGTCCTGCGTGATGGAGTTGGCTCCGATGTTGATGGACCGCGAATACACCCGCCCGGACTCGAAGAACAGCAGGTTGCTGCTGCGCGCCCCGATGTCCAGCAGCATCACGCACCCTTCGGCGTCGCCGTAGTTAAACCGGTAGGCGTTGCACAGGGCCGCCGAAGACACGTCCACCAAGTGCATCCCCAGCCCCGCCTGCTCACCGATGCGGAACAGGCTCTCGACCACCTCGTTCTTGATGGCCACGAGCAGGACTTCCAGTTCGCCCGTGGGGGTGCTGCCCAGGATCTGGTAGTCCCAGACGACCTCTTCCAACGGGAACGGCACGTTCTGCTGCGCCTCGTATTGGATGATCTGCCCCACCTTGCCCGGATCAGTGGCCGGCAGCTTGACGAACTTGGAAAAAACCTGAAAGCCCGGGGCGCAGACATTGATGACCCCGGCCTTGAACGGCCCCTGCACGCCTTCGGAAAGGATGTCCTTCAGTGCCTGCAACACCACCGCCTCGCGCTCCGCCTCCGCGAAGCCCTCCTGCCCCATGGACTTGAGGGCGTAGTTCTTCAGGCGCAACGACCCCGTCTCGTTCGGCTCGAACTCCGCGACCTTCACGGTCGTGGCTCCGAAATCAATGCAGAGGAATGACTTTGACTTTAACATTGCCCGAGCGTGTTGATGGTCGCCCCCGCCCCGAATCCGGCTTCAAAAAACATTCGCGTTGATATGGCGTTCTGAATGGGCCGCTTCGTAACGGAATTCACAGGATGGGTCAAATATAAAACGGGTCCGGCGGAACGCCATGCGGCAAATGCTGTAGATCGGACCCGGTCAAACTTTTGTCCGGAAGAACTCAATTGTCCGCGCCAACCCCTCCTCCAGTTCCACTTTCGGCTCCCATTTCAGGAGCTTTCGCGCGAGGGAGATGTCCGGCTTGCGCTGTTTCGGATCGTCCACCGGCAGCGGTTTGTGGACGATTTTGCTCTTAGCGCCGGTCGCTGCAATGATCTCCCGGGCGAATTCCAGCATCGTCATCTCGCGCGGGTTGCCGATGTTCACCGGCAGCGGGTAATCGCTCATCATCAGCCGGTAAATCCCTTCGATGAGGTCGGAACAGTAGCAAAAACTCCGCGTCTGCTTCCCCTCGCCGAAGACCGTGATCGGCTCGTTCCGCAGCGCCTGGCTCACAAATGCCGGCACCACCCGCCCGTCTTTCAGCCGCATCCGTGGGCCATAGGTATTGAAAATGCGCACGATCCGCGTCTCGAGCTGGTGCTGGCGGTGATAAGCCATCGTGATTGCCTCGGCGAACCGTTTTGACTCGTCGTAGCACCCGCGCGGGCCAATCGTGTTCACGTTGCCCCAGTAATCTTCCGTCTGTGGATGCACCAGCGGGTCGCCATAGACCTCGCTCGTGCTGGTGAGCAGGAACCGTGCGCCCTTCTCCTTCGCCAGGCCCAGCGCCTTGTGCGTGCCCAACGAGCCGACCTTTAAGGTCTGGATCGGCAGCAGCGCGTAATCCACCGGGCTGGCCGGCGACGCAAAATGCCAGACATAGTTCACCGGCCCGTCCAGAAACAGGAACTCCGTCACATCCTGCTGGATGAACCGGAAGCTCTGGTTTCCGGCCAGATGCTCGATGTTCGACACCGAGCCCGTGACCAGGTTGTCAATGCCCACGACCCGATGGCCCTTGGACAACAGCAGGTCGGTGAGGTGGGAGCCGAGAAAGCCGGCGGCCCCGGTGACCACCGAAGTGGGCTGGGCGGGGGCGGCACGTTTCGTTTTCGCTTTGAGCTTGGTGGACATGGCTAAAGTTTGGGTGGCTTGGGTGTTGCGGCCTGCGGTTCGCGCGTGAGCCGCAGCGTGAGGCATCCCAAGGCAAACACCGCCTCGATGCCCACCACGCACAGGAGTCCGGCAATGATTACCGCCCGCCGAAACCGGCGTTCCCACACGACCAGCTCGTCAAACACCTTCGGCCAGAGTGTGGCGACGGCCTCGTCCATGGCAAGCTTCCCCTCGGCGTCGTGCGCGGCCAGCAGGCTCTTGACGGTCGGCAGCAGCTTCGTGCGCGCCTCCTCGATCTGCGGCCGGAATTGTTCCAGATGCTCCGGCAGCGGGACCGTGGCCTTCTCAGCCTCGGCCACCATTTTGCGGAGCTGCTTCACATCGAGGCCGGTCATGTTGGTCATCCCCGCACTGCGCGCCGCCTTCTCCAGCTCTCCCTGCAGCGTCTTCGGCCCGATGTCCTTGTCCTTGGCCAGCGCCAGCACCATCCGCCCTGTCCCAACCGTGAGCCCCGTCAACCCTCCGGCCAGCACGCACAAACCTATGCCGAGCACGGCCATCCACCGCGAAAACGTTGGCTCCTGCCCCTTCCGCGTCTGGAAGGCCCCGAAGACGTGCAACCCCGCGTGCAGCGCGCCCGCCAGCAGGAACGCGAGGAACGCGCCCAGCAGGGTCAGACCAGCCGCCCCGCTGATCAGTTGCTCGACGGAAATCTGAAAGCTCGTGCCTGCGTTCATCTGCATCAGTAGGACACCCTCCCCGCCCGCCCGCAAGCCCGCACCCTCCCCCGCCCACTCCTCCCACCCCTACTCCTACTCTTACTCCTAATCTTAATCCTAATCCTCGGGGGAGGCCGAGGATTAAGAGTAGGAGTAAGAGCAGGATTAGGATTACGAACCGAAGCAGCCTCCCTCCCAAACCCCAAACCCCAGACACCAGACCCAATCCCCCCTCTACTTCGCCCCCGCCCCCGTCAGCACCACCGGGATCGTCTTGAGCAGAATCTTCAAATCCAGCCAGAACGACCAGTTGTCAATGTATTCGAGGTCCAGCCGCACCCATTCCTTGAAGCTCTTCACGTCGTTGCGCCCGCTGATCTGCCACAGGCACGTCAAGCCGGGCTTCACGCTCAGGCGGCGACGGTGCGCATGATCGTTGATGCGCCGGATCTCGTCCACCGGCAGCGGCCGCGGCCCTACCAGGCTCATCTCGAAACGCAGCACGTTCCAAAGCTGCGGCAGCTCATCAATGCTCCACTTGCGCAGGAGGCGGCCCAGCGGCGTCACGCGCGGATCATTCGTGACCTTGAACACCGGGCCGTCCATCTCATTGAAGCTCGCCAGCTCCGCTTTCCGCTGCTCCGCGTTGGACGCCATGGTGCGGAACTTCAGCATCGTGAATGGCCGGCCGTTCAAACCGCTCCGTTGCTGCCGGAAAAACACCGGTCCACGCGAGGTCAGCCGCACCGCCACTGCCACCGGCAGCAACACCAGCGGCGTGAGCACGATCAACAACATCAGCGCCCCGGCAAAATCCAGCATCTGTTTCGCCAATCCCTGCCAGCCCGCCTCCGGGGCCGACCGGAACACCACCGTGGGCCTCCCCAGAAAGTCATCCACACTCGTCTGCGAGATGCGCGTCTTGAAGAAATCCGCCAGCAGCCACACCTCCACGCCCTCCAATTCGCACAATTCGATCACCTTCTCCACCTGCTCGAAGTAAGTATGCCGCGCGCTGAGGATCACGCCGTTGGCCGAGCGTTCATGCAGCAGTTCCACCAGCCGTTCCGCCGGGGTGTGCTGCAGGTCCAGCCGCGCCAGCACCTCCACGGCCCCGCGTGCCTTCGCGTCCAGATCCCGTTCGATCTCCGCCGTGTCCGCCGGCGTGCCGATCAGCACCAGCCGCCGCCGCATCTGCTCCTGGCCGAGCTTGGACAGCAGCCACCGGCGCAGCAGTTCCTCCTTCGCCATCACCAGCAGAAAGCTGAATCCGCCGAAGAGGATGATCACCCAGCGGGCCAGTTCCTGCTTGCGCAGGAACAACGCCGTCACCACGCCCAGCATCGCAAGAATTGCCGCATGAGACAGCGCCCAGGCGGTTTCGCTCCGGGAAAAGAGCAGCGGACGGTTGTAGAAGCCGAGCGCCTTGAGCAGAAACAGCGTGCCGGGGAGGATCAGCAAGTAGAGCCAGAGATACTGGTCAAAGGGCTGAATCTCCTGCATCCCTGGCCAGTAGTTCACCGCCACGGACCGCACGGTATGCGCCAGCCAGAAGGCCAGGGCAAACAATCCGGCGTCCACCCACTGCTGGACCTGCGCACGGATTTGCTGCTGGCGGCGTAACATGCTCCCTAACTATTGCCACTGAGACGGCGCTCAGTAAATACAATGTTCGCCCGACCTTGCATCCGGCCCGCCTTCACACGCCACGAAGGGCGACGCAGCAAATCAAAAGGGACTGTTGGGGACGACATTACACGTCGGCTCCCTCTCCCTTCCTCGGAGGAGGGGAGAGGGTTGGGGTGGCTTCCAACGACACGCTACCGGCCTGCCCAGGAATGGTATCGAACTGCTTCCCGCCTCGTTTTCATTCGTCAGTCCCCATTCGTCAGTCAAAATCATCCCCGGTTGACCGCTCCTGCTTCGGATCCTGATCCTAATCCTGCTCCCGCTTCGCACACCCATCGGCTCAAGAGTCCCCGTCACGCTCCGCTCGTTCCGCGAACGCGTTGCTCGCGGCCACGCTGGCGGCCGGCGGTTCGGAACTCCCTGGCAACGGCTGTCGCAACCGCTCCAATTCCTGGTCCTTCTCCTTCAAGGCCTTCTCCAGCCCGCGCATCCGGTCCACGGTTTCCCGCGTCTTGGCGATGCTGACGGCGTTGATGACGAAGCAGCCGGCGTGAATGGTCGAGTTCCAGTAGAGCACGAAATTCGAGGAGTATTTCTGACCCGCGCTCCGGTCGGCCATCCACCAGGTCACCGCCGAGGCCACGGACATCGCCACCCCGGGCCACCGGCCCAGATACCACGCCGCGATGCCCACCGGCAGGGAGTAGAAAATGAACAGGTTCAGCTCGTAACCGGTGACGAAATCCAGCCACCCCAGCCCCGCCAGCAGGAGCAGGCACAGCCAGAAGATGAATAACCGGTTGCGAGTCTGCATAACCACAGCCTGCGCACTCCATCACGCGCCGTGAATCGGGTCAAATGCTGAAACGCCTCCCCTCTGAAATCGGGCGCTTCTCGGCACTGCCCCCGAAGCCGAGCCGGCGCGGACGCCGGCGACGCGGCCCGCGGGACGCGGGCGCTACGTAGCGCCGGCCTCCGGCCGGCCGTGCCGCAAGCGTCCTCGCTTGCCCGGCGGGGCGAGGGCGGGGGCAGTGTCCAGATACGCCCTCTGAAATCTCAAATTTCCAATCTTATCCCGAACTCCGAAGTCGTGCGGTCGGCCCCTGCCCGCAACGCACGCTGGCAACCCGCAAACGCTCCTCACCACAGGAACTGAACCCCCTCGCCCCGCGAGGCACGAGCGGGGAGAGAACCCACGGCCCGCCAACTGCCGCGATTTTAGTCCCTGAACTTCCCCATCGTGCCGGGACCGTGGCCGGCAGCGAGTTCGCGACCGCTGGCCTAAGCACGACGCACCGCTGTCTCCCTCGCTCTGCGAGGCACGAGCGGGGAGGGCCGGGGGGTGCTTCGACCGTCTCCCAACGCAACTGGACCTGCCGCCCCTCCTCTCCCCGGCCCTCTCCTCCATTCCATGGAGG
>CAZCBE010000055.1:0-43366 GCA_964496695.1 uncultured Klebsiella sp. | reverse complement strand
TAGCCTGTGCTACCCGGCGGCGGTGCCGCCGCTACTTCGGAGTTTGGGTTGAAGCCCGGCTGCAAATACAAGGATGCCGTTGAACAGTTCAGCCCCTGCAAATCGGCGCATTGGCGACGATCAGGGGCTAGCTTCGCTCATGGGGGCAAGCCCGGCCATTGACAGCTACCCCGCAAACGCCCGCTGCAAGGCGGCGAGGTCCAGCTTCTTCATCTCCATCATCGCCTGGAACGCCCGCTGGACTTTGGCCGCGTCGGGATGGTTGAGCAGTTCGACCATGCCTGCGGGCACCACCTGCCAGGACAGCCCGAACTTGTCCTTCAGCCAGCCGCACTGCTGCGCGCCCGGATCGCCGCCCTCGGACAGCCGCTCCCAATAGTAGTCCACCTCCTCCTGCGTCGCGCACTCAACCTGCAGGGAGACGGCTTCGTTGAACTTGAAGATCGGCCCCCCGTTGAGCGCCGTGTAGGGCTGTCCGTCCAGCAGGAACTCCACCGTCAGCACCGAACCCGCCGGCTTGCCGTGGACTTCCTGTCCCGTGTCCGGATAGCGCGTGATGGCGGTAATGGCCGAGTGCTTGAAGATGCCGGTGTAAAACCGCGCGGCGGCTTCCGCTTGATCGTCAAACCACAGGCAGGGCGTGATCTTGGTGGGCATGGCGGCTGGGAATGGAGATGGTTGGTGGCGGATGAAACTGGCCGGTTCAGGGCTTGGCCGGCTCGGCGTTCCACACCTTGAGGTCGTCGAAGTAACCATCCTTGCCGGCGACGCCCAGCTCGATCTTGGACTTGGTCGCGTGCCCGATGCCGGAGGACTTGAGGTAAGCCGCGGGCTTGCCGTCCAGCGTCACCCGCATCTCGTCCCCTGCGGTCTCGACGACGAGGGCATACCACTTGCCGGCTTCCAGCTTGGCCGGGTAGGTCACCTGCCGGCCCACGAGGAGCTTCGCGCGCTCGGCCTTCTTCTCGGGCTGCTTGTTCATCTCATAGATGTCGTTGCGCATGTTCCCGTCGCGCTCATCAATGATCGTCACGCCATTGAGCCGGACCTGCGCCCGGCAGATGTGCCCGTAGTGTGCGCCGGTGTATTTGCGGTCGTCGAACTCGACGTCAATCATCGTCGCCCCCTCGAACTTGATGCGGCACTCGACGACGCTGTCCTTGGTGGGAAGCTCCAGCCCATGCACCGCGGCATGAGCCCGGACAACTGACTTGCCGTCTGCGGAAGGCACGTCCTTGTCCCGCGTCTGCGTTCCCTTCAGCGCCGCGCCCTCGACGGCGAAGGTCGGCACGACCTTGTGCCACACCTTGGCCGGCACCGCGCCTGCGAAATCATCGGCGAACAGCAGTTCCTTCTTCTTGGCGATGGAGGCAGCGGGAACCGGCGGAAGTTCCGCGGCCAAGGCGGTGGACGTGACGAACAGCGCGAGCGCGAGGCAGGAACGAAAGTGCATGGGAATCGAAATGGAAAAGCGTCTGATTATTAGCGGCGGAGCACAGCGCACAAAAGACCACCGCCAGGCCAATGTGGGAAGCCAAATTATTGCGGACCGGTTGGACCATCGCAGCAGCCGTCGTCCACTCGCACTCTCCGGGTTTTTCCCTAGCCGGATTCAGGGCTGATTTACCACGGCTTCACACTATCTTTACGTCCGCGTGCCATCCTGGCGGCACGATATGAAAACACCGGCATCCCAACTCCTCTCCCGGCTCGCGGCCTTCGCGGCAGCCTGGGCGGTGATCGGCTCGGTCGCACGGGCGCAGACGCCCGCGGCGTCGTCGCTCGACATCGCCCCAGGCTCCGGCACGAACATGGTCAGCGTCCGTCTGACGGACCCGGCCAATCATGTCCTGATTCTCCAAAGCTCGCCCGACCTCGTGACCTGGAGCGAGGTTGCGGCGCTCAAGCTGCACAACGGCGTCTTCACCCGGGGCATCCCGCCCGCCGGCTCGCCGGGGCTCATGTTCCGCGCGGTGTATGACCCGACGCGGCAGACCATCCCCAGCTACGTGACCAACGCCCTCCTCCTGCCGGCGTCGCCGTTCAACTACGCCGCGCCCGTGCTCCCGGCGAATTTCTCGGTCAACCCCATCCTGGCGCAGGACAACATGCCCGCAACGAATGTCACGACGGACGCCGGGGCCGGGCTGGGCCGCGTGCTCTTCTACGACAAACGGCTCTCCACCAACCAGACCATCTCCTGCGCCTCCTGCCACCAGCAGGCGCATGGCTTCTCGGACCCGCGCCAGTTCAGCGTGGGGTTCAACGGCGGCCTGACGGGGCGCAACTCGATGGGCCTGAGCAACGCGCGGTGGTATCAGCGGAAGAAGTTCTTCTGGGACGAACGGGCGGCGACGCTGGAGGACCAGACGTTGATGCCGATCCAGAACAGCGTGGAAATGGGCATGACTCTGCAGGCGCTGACCAACCGCCTCGCCGCCGAGCCCTTTTACACGAACCTCTTCACGCAGACCTTCGGCACGCCGGACGTGACCTCGGAGCGCATCTCCCGCGCACTCGCCCAGTTCGTCCGCTCCATCGTCTCGACCCGGTCCAAATACGACACCGGGGTGTCGAACAATTTCGCGAACTTCACCGCGCAGGAAAACCTGGGCCGCCAGATCTTTTTCGGGCAGGGCCCGACCTTCAACCACGTCACCTGCTCCCGCTGCCACAACACGGACAACTTCGTGACAGCCACGATCGTGGACAACAACGGGCTGGAAAACCCTTCGGTGGACAGGGGCATAGGCGCGATCACCGGGCTGACGGCGGATGATGGCCGCTTCAAGGTCCCTTCGCTGCGCAACATCGAACTGACCGCGCCCTACATGCACGACGGCCGCTTCGCCACGCTCGAACAGGTGGTGGAGTTCTACGATTCCAGCGTGGTGGCGCATCCCAATCTCTCGCCTCCGCTGAAGGTGCCGCCCGGCAACGGCGCGGCCTCCGGCACCCCGCTGCGGCTCAACCTGACGCCCGCGCAAAAGGCCGCGCTCGTCGCCTTCATGAAGACGCTCACCGACCCGAACCTGGCCACGGAGGTGAAGTTCTCCGATCCGTTCAACTACGGAAACTGACGGGGCGCGCCTGCAGGCCGCAGAAGACTGGTTCTCCGATGTATCCAGTGGAAGGGGCGGGAGAAGCTTCAAAGCCCAAATTCCAATGGTTCCGTGTGCCACGCCGCCAGCGCTTCCGTCTTGGTTCGGCCCTTGGCCCAAGGGCTGGTCCCAGTGCCGGGCAACGCCTCCAGTTGAAGTTTGGAGCTTGGAGCTTTTGGGGAATTTGGAACTTGGGATTTGGAGCTTCCCCCGCCCATTCCACTGAAAATAGCGGAGAACCCTCCTCCTTTTCCCTGTTCCCTCCCCGCCATGCGCATGGCTAAATCGGCGCACGCCATCATGAAGACCGCCACCACCCGTCGCCGTTTCCTCACCTCCTTGTCCCTGGCCGCCGCCGCGTCCTCGCTGCCCGCCGCCCCCGCCGGCGATGGCAAGCTGCGCATCATCTGCTTCGGCGCGCACCCGGACGACTGCGAGCTGCAGGCCGGCGGCGTGGGCGCGATGTGGGCCGAGCGCGGCCACCATGTGAAGCTCGTCTCCGTGACCAACGGCGACATCGGCCACTGGCGCGAGGCCGGCGGGCCCCTGGCGCTCCGCCGCAAACAAGAGGTGGAGCAGGCGTCTAAAATTCTTGGCACCACCGTCCAGGTGCTGGACATCCACGATGGCGAGCTGGAGCCGACCTTGGAAAACCGCCGGCAGATCACGCGCCTCATCCGCCAGTGGGGCGCGGACATTGTCTTCAGCCCGCGCCTGAACGACTACCATCCCGACCACCGCTACACCGGCGTGCTGGTGCAGGACGCTGCCTTCATGGTCGGCGTGCCCTTCATCTGCCCTGACGTGCCGCCCCTGGCGCGCAACCCAGTCTTCATGTTCTACACCGACCGCTTCCAGAAACCGACTCCCTCCAGCGCCGACATCGCCATCTCGATTGACTCGGTGATCGAGAAGAAGCTCGACGCGCTGGCCGTGATGGAATCGCAGTTCCTCGAAGGCGGTGCGCTGGGCCACGCCGGCCTGCTGCCCAAGACCCCGGCGGACAAGCCCAAGCGCGTCGCCGCCGTCCGGGCCGGGCACGCCGCGCGCTACCTCGGCATCGCCGAACGCTTCCGCAAGGAACTCAAGGACTGGTATGGCGAGACGAAGGGCGCGGCCGTCAAGCACGCCGAGGCGTTCGAGATTTGTGAGTATGGCCGCCGCCCCGACAAGGAGGAGTTGAAACGGCTCTTCCCGTTCTTTGGGTGAGCCGTGCCGCCCCGGGGCGGGCAGACGCCGCCATGCTACGGCAAAATCACCGCCCGATAGAACCGCCGGGGCTTTCCCGCCGAGTTCGGGTCAATGAGCAGAAAGGGGCTGGAAGGCAGTGCCAGATTGGTAAGCACTTGCCAGTTTGTCGTTCCCGGCACGACCACGTCCGCATAGTCCACGCGGAACTGCTGGCCCACCGGACCAGCGAGAATTGTGCCGGCGTATTGCTGCAAGTCGCCGAAGAAGAGCAAAGTGGACGGCACGCTGGTGATGGGCGAACCACTGAAGTTGGTGATCACCACCTGGTAAGTCCCGGCGTTGCCGGGCGTTAGGTTGGCCAGCGTCAGCGTCGGCCCATTTGCTCCGGCCAGATTGGTGCCGTTGAACTGCCACTGGTAGCCGAGTCCCGCGAGATTCACCCCCAGGGTGACGCTGGCGCCCAGCGTAAAGGTTTGCCCGGCGGGCATGCCGGTGATCTCGGGCAGCGGTGGAACGATCACGACCGTGTGAACGCCCGCCGCCGCAATCGCCACCGCGCCGGTTATATCCGGCGGGATGTTTAACTGGCCCACATTGTTGCCACCCCAGACCACGACGGTGCCGTCATTCTTGATGACGGCAGAGTGGATGTAGCCTGCGGCCACGGCTCGCACTGGGCCCAGATTTGGAGGCACGTTCAACTGGCCGTCGGCATTCAATCCCCATACCACCAGCGTGCCATCCTTTTTCAAGGCAAGGACATTGTAGTAACCGGCGGCGATGGCGACCACGTTGCTCAAGCCGGCGGGCACCGCCGTCTGCCCGTTGAGGGCATGGCCCCAGACCACCACCGTGCCGTCCGCCTTCAAGGCCACGCTGTGGTAAGAGCCTGCGGCTATGGCCATGACACCGCTTTGAGCCGAGGCGGGAATTGTGACCTGGCCGTTGTCATTGAGCCCCCATCCCACTACCGCTCCATCCGCCGTCAAGGCGAGGCTGTGATAGCCACCGGCGGCCAGCGCCGCCGCATTGGTCAAATTTGCGGGAACGGTCGTCTGGCCGGCAGTGTTCTCTCCCCATCCCACCACCGTGCCGTCACCCCGCAATGCCAGGCTGTGGTAAAACCCCGCCCCCACCCCCACAATACCGCTGAGGCCTGGCGGCACTTCCGTCTGGCCATGATCATTCAATCCCCATGCCACGACGCTGCCGTCCAGATTCAGCGCCAGCGTATGTTCACCGTTGGCGGCCAGCGCGATGACGGAATTCAAACCAGCCGGCACCGTGGTTGCCCCGCTGGTGGCACGCCCCCACGCGATTACCCGGCCAGCCGGCACCGGGTTCACTGTCAAGACTGCAGGTGGGGCGCTGGTGACCGCGCCGGCTGTATTGCTCAGCACCACCGTGTAACTGCCGGTGTGCCTGGGTTGTGCCGCACCCAGATTATAGCTGGCATTCGTTGCGCCCAGAATGTTGGTCCCGTCCTTGCGCCATTGGTAAACCAACGGCAGCGAGCCCGAGGCTCCCACGCTCAGGCTCACGATCGTTCCCATCACCACCGTCTGGTTTGTTGGCGGGATTACGATTGCCGGCGGGCTGGTTGGCATCAACGACAGCGTATGGAAGCGTCCGGCACTGACGGCCAGGGCCCCATTCAACCCGGCGGGCACCACCGTCTGACCATTATTGTTCCGGCCCCAGGCCACGACCGTCCCCCCAGCTTTCAAGGCTGCGATGTGATTGCCCGCCGCCACTTTGGCCACCCCGCTCTGCGCCGCTGCCGGCACGGTGGTGAGGCCATCCCCGGTGCTTCCCCACACCACCACGGAACCATCGCTCTTCACCGCCACGCTGATCTCCTCGCCCGCAGCCACCGCCGTCACCCCGCTCAAAACCTGACCGCCCAACGTCACGGGAGCCGCCACGTCCCAGAATGGCATGGAGGTGTTCGAGGTTCCGGTGACCTGGCCCGAGGCGTTCTTGCCCCATGCCACCACAGTTCCGTTGCTCATCAAGGCCAGTGTGTGGGCGGCACCGGCCGCAACCGCCGCCACGCCGCTCAAGCCGGGCGGAACATTGGTCTGCCCGAAACCGTTCCAACCCCACACGGCAACGGTGCCGTCATTCTTCAAGGCCGCAGTGTGACCCACCCCGGCGCTGATGGCCCGCACCTCCGCCAGACCGACAGGCACGCTGGCTGGCACGTAGTTGACGCCGTCGTAAACCTGTCCCCACGCAGTCACCGTGCCATCCGCCTTCAAGGCCAGGGTGGAATACCAGCCCGCCGCGACCCCTGTCACGCCGCTCAACCCGGCCGGCACATTCGTCTGCCCAGAAAAATTGGAACCCCATGCCACCACGGTGCCGTCGCTCTTCAGCGCGACCGAATGGCCATCGCCCCCGGCGATCGCGATCACATCGCCCGCGGCGGCTGCGGGAACCGTTGCCTGCCCGTAGGAATTATTCCCCCACGCAACGGCCGTCCCCGAGGCCGCTGCCCCGGCGTGCCAGGTGCCCAGGGGCAAGCACGCGAGCGCCAGCAATAATACAGCGAAGCGGCGGATAACCGTGGTTTGATAGTGCTCTTTCATACTGTCAATTCCGACAGGCTCCTGACCTCACAAACGACCTGACGATCCATCAGGTCAGAACCACAATTCAGTCCCCAATTTGCCGACGACACGAAGCCGTGCGGACATGAAGCAGGAAACCAACCCAGTCTGGGATGGATGGTGCGGAGTGCGAAGTCAGTGTCAAGCCACCATTCCGCAGCCGACGCAACGTAGCGCCGGCCTCCGGCCGGCCGTGCCGCAAGCGTCCTCGCTTGCCCCGGAGCGCGGCCCTCCGGGCCGCAGCGGCAACCTTGCTAAACCCGAACACCGAAGTAGCGGCCACGAATTCGCCGGGTAGCACAGGCTACCAGCCTGTGCCGAGCGGCTACCAGCCGCTCGGAACGACGACCGGGTGCGCACGAATTCGGTGCCTCATGTGGCTGCGGGCCGCCTCGCCGTTCCGTCCGGCCAGTGGCCGGACGGCACAGGCTGGTAGCCTGTGCTACCCATTCCTGCTTCGGAGTTCGGGCTAAAACGATTCCGGACATTCCTATGTCCTTCCCGCTGCCAACCGCTGCGGCCCAGAGGGCAGCGCCCCGGGAACAGTGCGCGGATGCGCCCCATCTCCAACGGGCTGTGCCCAAAACGCAAAAAGCGCGGATCACTCCGCGCCCTTCGCCTGAAGTTAAGCTGCTTGCGTCCTACGCCCCCATGCCGTCCTCGAAGGAACCAGCCGCCGCAGGGAAGCACAGGTTGTTCTTCACGTAGCGCACGCCATCAGCGGAGCAGTAGTCCAGATCCTTGTGCGCGCTCTCGGCCTCGACGACGAGCGGGGCGGACTTGGTGCCCATCGCCTGCATGTAGCGCTGCGGATAGCCCACATGGATGAGCAGTTCGACATAGCGGTGCATGTTCAGATCGCCGCTGCCGAGATCGGTGAACTGCATCGCGCGCTTGCCCCAGTCCGGCTGCATCGCACGGAGCGGGAAGCCGGAGCGGACCACGAAGTTCTTCACATGCGCGGCGTAGATCCGGCTGCCGACCTTCAGGAAACGCGTTTCCCAGGTCTCGCCTTCCCAACAGTGGGACGGGTCGGCATTCACGCCGAGGGAAGCGTCCCCGCCGCAGATTTCCACGAGCATGTTGAAGTCATCCGCCGTGCTGGCCGCCGTGCCCGGGTGGATTTCGTGGCAAAGCTTGATGCCCAGATCGTTCGCGTGCTTGCGCAGCTTGGCCGTCTTCTTCACGAAGCGTTCCTTGCCCTCGGCGAGCAGGTCGAAGCCGCCACCCGCCCAGAAGCCCCACGGATAGCCGCTGGCCAATTCCCAGCCAAACGCCACGCCCCAGAACATCGGCATGATCTTCACGTTCAGTTCGGCGGCCAGGTCCATCAGCTTGAGCAGATAGTTCTCGTGCCACTTCTCGATCTCCTGTGGCGTCTTCTTGGCAATGTCGGGCGCGATGAAGGGGTTGCCGGACTTGGTGCCGGTCCAGGCACTGGTGTGGACCCAGAACGGGCAGTGGGCGGAGATGCCGTCCAGGGTCATGCCGCGCGACTCGAAGGTGTCGCGGATTTCCTTGGCGGACTTGAAGAGTTTGCCGCCGTTCAGGTGATAGTTGCTCGGCTGAATGCCGGTGGCTCCGGCGGCCTTGGCAAAATCAAGCGCCTCGGCGAGGGACTTGCCGCCGTGCTGGGCGCACTCGAGGCTCGGATGGTAAATGGGCTGGGCCATAGCTGTTCTGTCGTTGGTTGGTTGCGCTGTCGGGGATGAAATAGCAAACGCGCAGCAAGTTAGGCAATTCCAAAGCCACACGGCGGACGAAAACTTTGCAAAATCCCGGTTGCTTCCGCCCGGCTCCCCCCTTAAGCAAAGGCCGCCAGCCCGGCTGGCCTGACTCATGCCCGAATTCTACGACACCCACGTTCATCTCGACTTCCCTGACTTCGCCGCCGACCTCCCGCAACTCGTCGAGCGCGCCACGGCGGCAGGCATCACCCGGCTGGTCAGCATCGGGACCGACTTGGAAAGCAGCGCCCGTGCGGTGGCCTTGGCGGAACGGTTTGCCAACGTCTTCGCCGTCGTAGGCTGGCACCCAAATGAAGCAATTCACGCTCCGAAGGACATCCGCCCGGAACTCCGCCAACTGGCGCAGCACCCCAAAGTCGTGGCCATCGGCGAGACCGGGCTGGACTACTATCGCCTGCCCAGCGGCAAGGGCGGAACCACGGCGGACGACGAACCCATCAAGGCGCGCCAGGCCGAGGTCTTCCAGCAGCAGCTCGAAGTGGCGGCGGAGACGGGCTTGAACTGTGTCATCCACACGCGCGGCGAATGCTTCGAGGAAACGCTGGCCCTCATGCAGCCGTTCGCCCGCCGGGTGCGCGGTGTGTTCCATTGCTTCGTCGGCACGCCCGAGCAGATGCGGCGCGTGCTGGCCATGAACTCCATCGTGAGCTTCACCGGCATCCTGACCTTCAAGAACGCACAGACCGTGCGGGACGCGCTCACTGCCACGCCCATGGGCAGCTTCATGCTGGAAAC
This sequence comes from uncultured Klebsiella sp., assembly GCA_964496695.1. Classification (GTDB taxonomy): domain Bacteria; phylum Verrucomicrobiota; class Verrucomicrobiia; order Limisphaerales; family SXTU01; genus SXTU01. The sequence continues at coordinate 33,979 of CAZCBE010000055.1, read as the reverse complement.
AGACGCGCCCTTCCTGGCTCCGGTGCCTTATCGCGGCAAGCGCTGTGAATCCGCCTACGTAAAGGAAATTGCGGCGGCGGTGGCCCAGGTCAAGGATTGCTCCCTGGAGGAATTGAGCGCGGCTACGTGCCGGACCGCCCACGCGTTTTTCCCCAAGCTCAAATAGGGCCGCGCGCGGGTGCATCGTGGCCCGAAACGGATGCGGTGGAAAAATGGCATCACTGATGCGGACCGCGACGCGCTCAAGCTCCCTCTCCCTTCCTCGGCGGAGGGGAGAGGGTTGGAGTGAGGGGTTTCTGGCCGCTCCCCAAAATGGCTTCGTTCGGCAAAAATCCGTCCCCGCCTTCCCCCAGCCCACGCCGCCCCCCTCGCGTCCCCTCCCCCTTCATCAGAGCCGTGCTCTCAGCGCGGAGCGACACCCCCGTCCCCTTCGTCCCCTCAGTCCCATCAGTCCCCTCTCCCCCCTCCCTAACCCCTTGGCCTTCGGACCCCAGGCTTTCGACCTTGGACTTTGGACCTTGGCCCTCGGACCTTGGACTTTGAACCTTGGACTTTGGACTTTGAACCTCCCCCTCCCTCCTCCGCCGCTGCCACCGCTCCAACTGCGTCAGCGCCCGTTGGATCTGCCGCTCCAGCTTCGTCTCATACCGCAGGATTCGGTCCAGCACCGCCTGCGCCGGCAGCACCGCCGCCGCCTGTCGCGCCGCCTCCTCCCGCAGCTCCCGTTCCTCGCACCGCTGCCGCGCCCACCGGACCAGCCGCAGATCCCCGTCAATGTGGGCCAGCGCCAGCTCCTTCCGCCGCGTGCGCAGTGCGGGCGGTTCCAGCCCCTCGGGATTCGCCTCCAACTCCGCCCGGAAGTCCTCCAACTGCCGCGCCATGCAGTGCGGTTCGTGCTGCCCGGCGAACTCCTGTATGGCCTCCTTCGTCAGCTCTCCCGTGGCCTCCACCTTGGTCTGCAGCCGCTCCAGGTCCCGCTCCAGCAGCCGGCTGCCGAACGCTGAATCCATCAGCGCCCCCACCGGATCACCGCTCTCCAGCCAGCGGAAATCCGCCGGCCCCTTCTCCTCAAGGTTTCGTCCCCAGTGCCCCTCGTCCACGCTCAACGCGATCTCCCCCGCCTCCGCGCGCAACGCCCGCCGCAGCCGCCAGTGCCCCGTCACCACCTGGTCCACCAGCATCTCCTCCACCGGCCCCACCGGCTCCAAGTCCGCCACAAACCGCGCATGCAGCGCATCGAACTCCTCCTGGCTCTCCTGATACTGCGCCCCCCGCACCAGCACCGCCGTGGACCGTATCCCCGTTCGGTGTCCCCCATTCAGGGTGCCCGTCCGGGGTCCAAGCACCTCCTCCTCGGACCGCAACCCATGCTTGAGCGCGTTCATGCGGGCCACCTCCCGCCCCGCCGCCGTGCGCGGCCCCGTGGATTTCTGTGCATTCCTCCGGTTGGCCTCCATCTGTTTCTCCGTCATTGGTTTTTTCATAAGTTTGGTGCGGTTCCCCGGGTCGTGCCCCTGAACCCCCCGGGCTCCCGCCATTTCACTGTGTTTTGGTTTTTGGATTTTGTTTGGATTCTAGCTTGGAGTTCTGGTCCACGGTCTGTGCTCCCCAGTCAGCCATCGGCTCTCGGCGATCTGAAATCTGACATCTGAAATCTCAGATCTGCTCTCGGCGATTGGCGGTATGAAGTCCGCGATCTGTGATCTATCTGTGATCTGAAATCTGAAATCTGCGGTTGGCTCTCGACTATTGGCGCTCTGTAGTCTGCGGTCTGCGGTCAGTTGTCCCTCTCCCCGCCCGCGCAACCTGCCACCCGCGAAGCCGCCCCGCATTTGCGCCACGCCAATGGAATGCAGCCGCCAGCCCTGTTCCCTTCACCTGATATTGCGGTTCCCCATCTTTGTCCGTCCCAAATCTTTGGGCATTCCCTCCCCATGATTCTGTGCCCCATGATTCTGTGAACGTCCCTTTCCCATCTGCGGTCGTCTTGAATCTGCGGGAAATCCTCCCCCGCCTCGCCCCCATCCTTCTGCCCCTCTCAATCCACAGCCGCGTGTCAGACCGCTCCCACTCATAATCCTACTCTTGGCTCTTCGCTGTTTTCGGTGGAACCGGGAGGCGGGTCGGGAAATTCCAAACTCCAAATTCCAAGTTCCAAAGAAACTCCAAAGCCCAAATTCCAATAGTTCAGCGTGCCACGCCGCCAGTGCTTCCGCCCGGGTTCGGCCCTTGGCCCAAGGGCTGCCTCCGTGCCGGGCACCCCCTCCCTTTGAAGTTTGGAGTTTGGAGCTTCCTTGGAATTTGGAACTTGGGATTTGAAGCTTCCCCCACCCATTCCACTGAAAACAGCGGAGAACCTTACTCTTAATCTCAATCCTCTCCGTCCCAAATCTTTCGGCATTTCCTCCCCATGATTCTGTGCCCCATGATTCTGTGCCCCATGATTCTGTGAACGTCCCTCTCCCCATCTGCGGTCGTCTTGAATCTGCGGGAAATCCTCGGCTCCGCCTATCCCGTCCTCATTTTTCTGGCCCAGCTTTCTGATCCGTTCGTGGGGAGCAGTGCCGTCCGCCGGCAGCCGCCGATTTACCTTCAGAACCGGCATGCCTCCTCTCTTCCCTGGCCTTTCTCTGTGTTCATCCCGTCTCTGTGGTCCACCTGGCTTGCAGCTCCGCCGCGCTGCGTCAAACGCACAGCGCCTCCGCCGCATCGGTGGGCGCATCCGCGCACTGCCCCCGGAGCGCGGCACTCCGGGCCGCAGCGGCAACCCTGCAGAACGGGCTGCGGAGTTTCCCAAGCCTTTCCCTGCTGCCAGCCGCTGCGGCCCAGCGGGCCGCGCTCCGCCGTCGTGCGGGGGCAGTGCCAAGCTGCGCCGCCGCATCGCTGGCTCAGAGCTTTCCTGATAGGCGCGCGGCCAGGGTTGCCGTAACCTCCGCGTGACGTTGATGAAACACCTTTCCGTGTCGGGCCGCATTGCGCTCGGAGCCGGCTTGTTCTGCCTGCTCATGGGCGGCTTCGTGCTCGCGGGATGGTGGCTGGACATGCCGTCCTTCAAGGCCTTCCTCGCCCCAACGGGTTTCATGAAGGCCAACGCCGCGCTGGCCTTCATGCTCGCCGGAGCCGCGCTGACACTCAACTCCACCCCCAACGTCCGCCGGTGGGAATGGTTGGTCGCCCATCTGTTCGCGGCCCTGGTCACGCTGATCGGCGGCCTGACGCTGGCGGAATACCTGCTCGGCACCAATCTGGGCATTGACGAACTCCTCGCCACCGACGTGGAGGGCGATGAACTCGCCCCGCCGGGCCGGATGTCGGTCAACGGCGCGATCGGCTTCCTCCTCACGGGCATCGTGCTCACCCTGCTAAACGGCCAGCCCCGCAAACGCCGGCGGCCGATGGTGGTGGGCCTGCTGGCCTGCGTGCTGCTGGGGCTGGCGCTGTTCTCCCTGTCCGGCCTCGCCTTCGACGTGCCGACGACCTACCGCTGGGAAGGCGCGCGGCCCATGGCCCTCCGCTCCGCGCTGGGGTTCATGGCCCTCGCCGCCGGGCTGATGGCGGTGGCGCACGAATGGGGCCAGCGCGAAGGCCTGGCGCTGGTGCGCTGGCTGCCGCTGGCCGTGGGCACCAGCGCACTGACCATCACCCTCCTGCTCTGGCAGGCGCTGCGCGTGCAGGAGGAGCGGCAGATTGACCGCATCATGACCCAGCAGGTGCGGGAGATGCGGCAGCTCATCCACGCCGAAGCCCAGACCCGGGTGCTGGCGCTGACCCGGTTCGCCCGCCGCTGGGAAATCCAGACCCTGCGCCGGCCGCTGGAATGGGAGGCGGAGGCGCATCTCCATCTCGCGCACTACCCGGACCTGCGGGCCATCGCCTGGGCGGATGACAACCTGAGCCCGCGCATGGTGCTGCCCCGCGCCAGTCTTTCCTTCCTCGATACCAACGCCACCCCCAGCCTCCGGCGCGAGGAACTGCTGCGGGCCGCGCGCGACCGCCAGGATGTCTTCGCCTCGCCGACCATGGATGCCAACGGCGAGCGGGTGTTCCTCATCATGGCCCCCATGAATCGCGGGACCAATTTCTCCGGCCTGATCGTCGGGCTGTTCAGCGTGAAGGGTCTGGTTGATTCGGCCCTCGGGCCGGTGAAGCGCGGGCACTGGTTCAAGCTGCTGGAGGGGGAACGTGAAATCTTCCGCAGCACCGCCGCCCCCGGAGAACTGGGCCGCCCGCGCCAGTTGGAAGTGCGGGTTCAGGACGTGCCGTGGACGATGCACGCCTGGCCCAATCGCGAGACGCTTGCCGAACTGCGCACCCCGCTCGCCACGGTGGCGCTCGTCGGCGGCGCAACCTTCGCGGGGCTGCTGGGCATGGCGACCTTCCTCGCCCAGACCTCGCGCGCGCGCGAGCGCCAGCTCCGGGCCGGCAATCAGGCCCTCGAGGCCGAAATCGCCGAACGCAAACAGGCGCAGGAGCAGTTGCGGGAAAGCCAGCAGCGTCTGCAGGCCATCCTGGACAACAGCTTCGCCATCATCTATCTGAAGGATGCCCAAGGCCGTTACCTGCTCGTCAACCGCGGTTATGAGTCGCTCTTTCATCTGGATCGCAATGCCGTGCTGGGCAAGACGGATCATGACGTTTTCCCCAAGCTGATGGCCGATGCCTTCCGCGCCAATGACGGTCGCGCGCTCAAGTCCCGCGATGCCGTGACCATCGAGGAGATCGCGCCGCAGGACGACGGCCTGCACACCTACGTCAGCGTGAAATTTCCGCTGCTTGATGCCCTCGGCGAGCCCTATGGCGTGTGCGGCATCTCGACCGACATCACGGAGCGCAAGCGCGCCGAGTCGCAGCTTCGCGCCAGCCACGAGGCGCTGGAGTTCGCGAACCACCGCCTGCGCGGCATCATCGAGGGCACGCATGACCGCATCGCCGCCCTCGACACGCGCTACTGCTTCCTCACGTTCAACTCCGCCTACCGCGAGGCCTTCCGCCGCGATTTCGGCAAGGACATTGAAATCGGCACGCGTTTGTCCGACCCGCTCGCGCACCTCCCGGACGAGCAGGAGGAGCAGTTGGTGGTCTGGGCGCGGGCGCTCAAGGGCGAGTTCTTCACCATCTCCCGGGCCATGAATTCCGGCGGCGAACTCCGCCACTTCGAGATCACCTTCAGCCCGATCCGGGACGAGCAGGGCGAACTGCTCGGCGCGGCCCAGCACATCCGCGACATCACCGAACGCCAGCGCGCCGAGAACGAACGCACCCGGCTCCTGGCCGAGGTCGCCAGCCGCAACGCGCTGCTGGAATCGGCCAACAAGGAACTCGAAGCCTTTTCCTACTCGGTCTCGCACGACCTCCGCGCCCCGCTGCGGCACATTGACGGCTTTGCCGGCCTGCTCCAGCGCACCAGCACGGCCAAGCTGGACGCGAAGGAGCAGCGTTACTTGACGCTCATCACCGAGTCGGCCAAACGCATGGGCCGGCTCATTGACGACCTGCTGGACTTCTCCCGCATGGGCCGCGCCGAGATGCGCCGCGACACCGTGGACATGAATGCACTCGTGCAGGCCGCGCTCCGCGAGCTGGAGCCGGACACACAGGGCCGCGTGATTGAGTGGCGGGTCAATCCCCTGCCGGTGGTGCAGGGTGACGCCTCCTTGCTGCGCCAAGTCTGGGCCAACCTGCTGTCCAACTCCGTGAAATACTCACGCCCCCGCCCCAAGGCCGTCATCGAGATCGGCTGTCAATTGGACCACGCTGAGGAAACGCGCTTCTTCGTCCACGACAACGGGGTCGGCTTCGAGATGAAGTATGCCGAGCATCTCTTCGGGGTGTTCCAGCGGCTGCATCGCCCGGAGGAGTTCGAAGGCACCGGCATTGGTCTGGCCAACGTCCGCCGCATCATTGCGCGGCACGGCGGCCGCACCTGGGCCGAAGGCCAGCCCGATGCGGGCGCCACCGTTTGGTTCACGCTTCCGAAATTGACGCCGGACGGAAATGGGCTGAAAACTCCCGGCGGCAGCGCGTCCAACCCACGCACAACCAACTGACATGGCTTCGGGGAACAAACGCATCCTCCTCGCGGAGGACAATCCGAACGATGCGGAACTGGCGCTTTGCGCGCTGGACGAGCACCGGCTCGCGCATGAGGTGATCGTGGTGCGGGACGGCGAGGAGGCGCTCGACTACCTCCTGCGCCGCGGCGTCCATGCCAGCCGGCCTGAGGGCCAGCCGGTGGTGGCCTTCCTCGATCTCAAGATGCCGCGCGTGGACGGCCTTTCGCTCTTGCGCCAGATGAAGGCAAACCCGGAACTGCGCACGATCCCGGTGGTGATGCTCACGTCGTCACGCGAGGAATCCGACCTCGTCGAGAGCTACCGTGCGGGCGTGAATGCCTACGTCGTCAAGCCGGTGGATTTCCAGCAATACCTCGAAGCGGTGAAGCAGCTCGGCCAGTTCTGGGCGCACATCAACGAACCGCCCCCACGCGCCCGCCTCGTCGCGTGAACTTCCCTGCCTGTCTGAGCCTCGGCTTCGTGACCGCATTCGTGCGCCTGTGTTCCAATGTGCGACGCGCTCTCAATTCCCTCTCCCCCTTGGGGGAGAGGGATAGGGTGAGGGGGTTGGCCGCTTGCGCAAGCAATCATTCCTTCAGTTCCAGCGTCCCGCACCCCGGCCCGCTCCGTGAATCTGCGATGGGTAGGGCGGGCTGTCCTCAGCCCGCCGCCGAGCACCCGGACGCCGAAGCAGCGGCGGCATCGCCGCCGGGTAGCACAGGCTACCAGCCTGTGCCGAGCGGCTACCAGCCGCTCGGAACGACGACGGCGTGCGCACTGGTTCGGTGCCTCAAGTGGATGCGGGGCCGCCTTGCCGTTCCGTCCGGCCAGTGGCCGGACGGCACAGGCCGGTGGCCCGTGCTACCCATTCCGACTTCGGCGTTCGGGTTTAACGAAGCATTCCTCAGCACTTTCATTTTCCTGCTGCTCACGTTTTCCGCCGCCGCCCAGCCTAAGGTCGTCATCAACGAAATCCACTTCGACCCGGCGGACAAGAAATCGCTGGAGTTCGTGGAACTGCACAACGCGAGCGCCGCCGAGGTGTCGCTCGGCGGATGGCTGCTGGGCAAGTATCGCTTTGGCCCGACCAACGTGCTGGCCCCGGGCGGCTTCGCCGTCGTGGCGGTGGACCCGGCGACGTTTCAGAAAACTTACGGTTTCGCGCCCTTGGGCCAGTTCCCGGGCAAACTCAGCAACGAAGGCGAACGCATCGCCCTGCGCGACGCGGGCAGCAAGGTCGTGGACGAGGTCCGCTACGGCGTCGGCTTCCCGTGGCCCGCCGCCACGGCGGGCGCCGGTTCGTCGCTCGAACGCGTGCATCCCAGCCTGCCCGCGAAGTTCGCCAGTTCGTGGCGAGCCTCCGGCTTCAGTGTGGATGGCACCGTGGGGAAAAAGTCACCCACGCCCGGCAAGACGAATTCGGTCTTCACCACGCTCCAGCCCCCGGCGGTCGAGACCGTCACCCACTCCCCGCAGCAGCCGCGATCCGGCGAGGCCGTCAGCGTGACCGTGCGGCTCGCCGAGGTGCGTGGCTACCCCGCCGCCAAGCTGCTGGTGCAGGTCGTGGAACCCGGCAGCTACATCCGCAAGACCGATCCGACGTATGAGCAGGGCTGGCGCGAGTTCGCCCTCCACGATGACGGCAAGGACGGGGATGCGCGGGCGGACGACGCCGTGTTCACCGCCGTGGTGCCCGGCGACCTCCAGAAGCACCGCCGCCTGCTGCGCTATCGCGTGGTCCTCACGGAACGCTCCGGCATGCAGGTGCGCCTCCCCTACCCTGACGATGAGTGCCCGAACTTCGCGTGGTTCTGCTACGACGGCGTGCCGGCCTGGACCGGGGCCAGCCAGCCCGGCAAGACCCCTGCGCTCACGTTCACCCCGAACTTCCTGAACACCCTGCCCGTGTATCATCTCCTCGCCCGGCACGAGGACGTGGAGCGCAGCCAGTGGGACGGTGGCTACAACAAGCGCCGCCTGTTCAGCACCTTCGTGTGCGACGGCCAGGTCTTCGACCACGCACAATTCCAGAACCGCGGCCAGGCCAGCACGTATGTCAGCGGCAAGACCAAGTGGGGCATTCACTTCGCGCGCACGCATGAGTTCACGCCGCGCAATCATTGGGGCCAGCCTTATGTCCGCCCTTGGGACCACATGAACTTGAGCGGCTGCGCCAGCCCGTGGGTGCAGATCAACCGCGGCATGGCCGGCATGGACGAGGCCGTCTCCTTCCGCTCCTATCACCTGACCGGCGTGCCGAGTCCGAATACACACTGGATTCACTACCGGATCATTTCGCGCACGGAGGAGGCGAATCCGAAATCCCAATACGAGGGCGACCTCTGGGGCCTTTACCTCGTGGTGCAGGACCCGGACGGCCCGTGGCTCAAGGAGCGCGGCCTGCCGAATGGCAACACGTTCAGTCCCGAGACCGGCAAGAAGCATCTGGGCAGCGCCATGCCCAAGGACGGCTCTGATTTCAACCAGTTCATGAACGGCTCGCGCTCCACGAAATCCGAGGCGTGGTGGCGCGAGAACCTGAACCTCCCCGACTACTACAGCTTCCACGCCGTCAACCGCATCGTCTCGAATGTGGATCTCCGGCACGGCGCAAACCACTTCCTCTTCCATTCCCCGCGCGATGGCTGGTCCCCGGTGCCGTGGGACCTGGACATGATGTTCATTCCCCGGACGCACTGGCCGGGCATCATTGACCAGACCCGGTGCCTGGACCTGCCTGTGCTGCGCCGCGAGTATCAGAACCGGGCGCGTGAAATCCTCGACCTCTTCTGCTCCGATGCCTCGCCCACCGGCGGCCAGGTCGGCCAGCTCGTCGAGGAACTGGCCACCGCCATCTGTCCCTCCGGGCAGGACCGCACATGGGCCGAACTGGACATGGCGATGTGGAACTACCACCCGCGCACCAGCGACAAAGGCGCCTTCTACCGCAACCCCGCCAGCCAGGGCATGATGGGCGGCGAGTTCAAGCGCACTCTCGCCACGCCGGACTTCAACGGCTTCTGCAAGCAGATCGTGAATTTCTGCACTGACACGCGGACGAACCGGAACTACGCGCCGAACGATGGCAACATCCTGGGCTACGGCTTCGGCCACCTGTGGTGGGAATCGCGTGACCCGCAGATTCCCGAGCGGCCCGTGATCCGGCATCTGGGCAGCGAAAAGAAGGGCGTGCAGGTGTTTCAGATCACGCCCTTCACGACACCGGTCGCCACGAACCATTTCGCCGCCGTCGAGTGGCGCGTGGGCCACAGCACCGCCCCGGGCCAGCCGGGCTGGAAGGCGGGCAAGCCGTGGCACTACGAAATCGAACCGCATTGGAGCAGTGGCGAACAGACGCAGAGCGAACCGCAGGTCAAGCTGCCCAAGGAGGCCTTCGACGACACCGGCACCCTCCGCGTCCGCGCCCGCTACCGGGACAACACCGGCCGCTGGAGCCACTGGAGCGAACCCGTGCAGATGACCGTGCGCTGAAGCGGGTGGTTGAAACGTAGCGCTGTGGCTGCTGGTGCGCGCCTCCGCACGGGAGGTCGCGAAGCGTCTGGAGTGCGGCGCGTTTCACCGCCGCTTTCGGCTGAACGCACAAAACGGCCGTGCAGGCGACTACCACAACGGATAATTCGTGAATCCATCCCCGCCCCCGCCGTCCACTTTCCATGCTGCTGCTTCAAAACGGGCGGTCGTCGTTCACCTGCCAAGGGGTGTCGCGCCGTTCGGCCTTGAAGGCGGGCTTTCTCGGTGCGCTCGGTTTGAGTTCGGCGGACTTGCTGCGCCTGCAGGCGCAGGGCGCGGCCCGGCGCAAGGGCAAGTCGGTCATCCTTCTCTGGCTCGACGGCGGGCCAAGCCAGCTAGAGACCTACGATCCCAAGCCTGAAGCCACGAGCGCGTATCGCGGGCCGTGGGGTGCCATCGAGACGAATGTTTCCGGCATCCGCATCTCTGAACAGCTCCCGCTGCACGCCAAGCACGCGGACAAAATGGTCTTCCTCCGCTCGGTGTATCACAAGACCGGCGACCACTTCGCCGGCGCGCATTGGATGCTCACCGGCCGCTTCGGCTCCACTTCCACGGACAAGGAGCAAAAGTATCCTTCGCTCGGCTCGATCGTGTCGCGCACGCGCGGAGCCAACGCACCCGGCGTCCCGGCCTACGTCGGTCTCCCGGCGGCGCAGAGCGTGTATCTCTTCCCCGGCTATCAGGGCGCGGCGTATCTGGGACCGGCCTACAATCCCTTCGACGTCAACACGTCGCAGAAGTATCTGGCCGCGAGCCAGACCGGGCCGGTGCAGAAGCCCCAGTGCCTCGAAAACTTCTCCGGCGACGTGGCCCGCACGCAGTCGCGCGTGGATCTCCTCGCGCAGCTCGACAGCTTCCGTCGCGATCTGGACCGCGGCAAGCTGATGGATGCCATGGACCGCTACCAGCACCAGGCGGTGGACATGGTCACCGGCAACCGTGCCCGCGATGCCTTCGATATTGAGAAGGAGGACGCGAAGACGCGCGACCGCTACGGGCGCGGACCGTGGGGCCATTACACCTTGCTGGCCCGGCGGCTCGTCGAGTCAGGCGTGAGCTTCGTCACGGTGGACATGCCGCACTGGGATGACCACTCCAGCATCGCGAAAAGCCACGGCTACAAGCTGCCCGTGCTGGATCGCGCCGTGGCCGCCCTGCTGGAAGACCTGGGCGAACGCGGGATGCTCAACGACGTGATGGTCATGGTCATGGGCGAGTTCGGTCGCACGCCGAAGATCAACGAAGGCCAGCCGGGCATCCCGGTTCCCGGCCGCGATCACTGGGGTGATGTGTTCTCCGTCATGCTCGCCGGCGGCGGCTTGAAGACTGGCCAGGTCATCGGCGCTTCGAGCACCAATGCGGAATTTCCCGTCGAGCGTCCGCTCACGCCGGGGGACGTGCTCGCCACCGTCTATCACTTCCTGGGCATAGACCCGGAGCAGACCTTCAACGACTTCACCGGCCGCCCCGTCCCCATCCTCGACGGCGGCCAGCCCATCCGCGAGATCATCTGACGACACGGAGCGCGGGCTTCAGCCCGCTTCATCGTCCGAAGGCTCCGTGGATGCTCACGCTCAAGCAGTAATCACGTTGAAGCGGCCTGAAGGCCGCGCGCCCGTCGCCGAGCCGCTGCTCCGCCTTCATCCAACCGATGAAGGCTTTTTGTTTGCCGTATATCGCGGGCATCTCTAGCGTCGCCGTCGCTGCTGGCGGGCAAATTCCAACTCCGGCTCCCCGTGGCTACCGCGACTATGAATCACAAACCGTTGACGACCGCCGAACTCGCTGAACTGACCGCCGGACTCCACCGCCTTTCGCGGAACCTCTGGTGGACCTGGAACCAGGAGCCGCAGGAGATCTTCCACGACCTCTCGCCGCGCGGCTGGACGAACCTCTATCACAACGCGGTCGCCATCCTCCACGAGGTCTCCGACTACGAGCTGCGGATGCGCCTGCAGGAGCCGGAATTCGCCGACCGCGTCCGCACGGTGCTGAAGAATTTCGAGGCCTACCTGAACAGCAAGGACACCTGGGGCATGCAGAATGCGCCGGAGCTGCTGAAGAATCCCGTCGCCTACTTCAGCGCGGAATTTGGTTTCCATGAGACGCTGCCCATCGCCGCCGGCGGCCTCGGCATGTTGGCCGGTGACCACGCGAAGGCCGCCAGCGACCTGGGCCTCGGCTTCGTCGGCATCACGCTCTTCTATCGCGAAGGCTACTTCCAGCAGACCGTCAATGCGGACAACTGGCAGACGGAGTTTTACTCCCAGCTCAACCCGCATAACCTGCCCCTCGAACCCGTCCTCAACCCGAACGGCGACCCGCTCGTCTGCACGGTGAAGGTCTCCACCAGCACCGTGAGCTTCCGCGCCTGGCGCGTGAACGCGGGCCGCTGCCCGGTCTATCTCCTCGACGCGAACCTCCCCGAGAACGAACCGCACCAGCGCGACCTCACGCTCCGCGTTTACGGTGGCGACACCACCACGCGTGTCATGCAGGAAATCCTGCTCGGTGTCGGTGGCGTGCGCCTGCTCCGCGAGCTGGGCCTGCAGCCCTCGACCTTCCACATGAACGAGGGGCACGCCGCCTTCCTCACGCTCGAACTCGCCCGCGAGAAAATGGCCGAAGGCAAGCCCTTCTCCCAGGCCTGGGCCGAGACGAAGCAGCAGTGCCTCTTCACCACGCACACCCCGGTGGAAGCCGGCCATGACCGCTTCAGCAGCGACTTGATGAGCTTCGCCGCCAACAAGTTCTGCACGAACCTCAAGCTGTCCCATCAGGAGCTGATGGCCCTGGGCCGCGTGACGCCGTCCGACGAGCGCGAGCCCTTCTGCATGACGGTGCTGGCGCTCAAGGGTTCCCGCGCCGCCAATGGCGTGAGCGAACTCCACGGCGCGGTGAGCCGCGAGATGTGGCAGTGCCTCTACCCCGGCAAGAAGGTGGACGAAGTCCCCATCGGCCACGTCACCAACGGCATCCACGTCGCCGGCTGGATGAAGGGCACCGTGCGCCGCTTCTGGCGCAAGAAGCTCGACACCGCGCACGCGAATCCCGACACCACGACAACCGAAACCACACGCTTCTGGAAGAGCCGTCCCTCGATTGACTGGGAGCGCGAGATCAACGAGCCCGAGTTCTGGGCGCGCATGGCCGACACCAGCTTCATCTCCGACGAGGAGCTGTGGTCCCTCCGCTACCGCCTGCGCCGCGAACTGATCGAGTTCACCCGCCGCCGCCTCCTGCTCCAGGGCCAGCGCCTCTCCCAGAGCGACTTCATCACGTTCGACCACATGCTGAACCCCGACGCGCTGACCATCGGCTTCGCCCGGCGCTTCGCCACCTACAAGCGCGCCCCGCTGATCTTCCAGCAGTTCGCGAACATCGTGAAGCTCGCGCACGACAAGCAGCGCCCCGTGCAGTTCATCTTCGCCGGCAAGGCGCACCCGCGCGACGACGAGGGCAAGCGTTTCATCCAGCACATCATCCACCTCAGCAAGTTCAGCGACCTCAAGGGGCACCTGTTCTTCGTCGAGAACTACGATGTGCATGTCGCCCGTCAGATGGTCTCCGGCTGCGACGTGTGGCTCAACAACCCGCGCCGCCCGCTCGAAGCCTCCGGCACCAGCGGCATGAAGTGCGGCTGCCACGGCTGCCTCAACATGAGCATCATGGACGGCTGGTGGCGCGAAGGCTACGACGGCACGAACGGCTTCTCCATCGGCGACGACACCCATCCCGCGAACATCGAGGAGCAGGACCAGCGTGACAGCGCGAACACCTACAAGGTGCTCACCGAAGAGGTCATCCCCTGCTTCTACAACCGCGACGCCACCGGCATCCCGCGCCAATGGCTCGGCAAGGTCCGCCGCGCGATGACCACGCTGGTGCCGCAGTTCAGCACCTGGCGCATGGTGCAGGAATACACCCGCAAGTTCTACCAGACGAAGTAGCCTTCCGGTCCCTGCTCCTGCTCGTAATCCTAATCTTAATCTTAATCCTACTCTTAATCCTCTTCCTTCCCGGCCACGGGGAGGAAAGATTAAGATTAAGAACAGGAGTAAGATTAGGATAATTCCCGAGACTTCAATCCGGTTGAAACTGTCGCCGCGTCAGGCACTGTCCCGGCATGAAATGCCCCGTGGACGATGCCCCCTTGTGCGAGGTGGAGCGTGGCGGATTCAAGCCCGCCGCCTGTGGCTGCTGCCACGGCCTCTGGATCACCCGCGACATGCTGAAGCAAACCTTCGCATCGCGCCACCCGCCGCAGCATTTCGACGCGGCCGAACTCGAGCCGCCACGGCTTGCGCCCACGCCGTCCCGCGCGCGGCTCTGCCCCGGTTGCAACTATCAGCTCGCCGTCCGCTGGCTGCACGGCATCCAGATTGATGTCTGCCAGAAATGCCACGGCATCTGGCTCGACGCCGGCGAGCTGCGGCAGATCGTTGCCAACTACCAGCGAAGGAATCTCGTCCTTGCCGGAGCCGCCGCACCAATGGCGGGAGCCGCAGCCAGCGACCGGCCGTCGCGCTGGTATGACGGCATTGATCTTCCCGTCGTGGATTTGCTTGCGCCGCTCGGTGAGACGCTGGGTGAACTGGCGAGCAACGGCGTAGATGTCGCCAAGCCCGTCCTCGAGTTTCTCGGCGAAGCGTTGTCATTGCTCGACTGGTAGGTTAGCATGAGCAGCGATTTGGATAATCGTTGCTGTGAGGTTCAATCGGACAAAGCTTCTCGTCGTGCTCTGCTGGTGGCTGGTGTCAGCGTTGCCAATGGCAATCGCGGCCGGTCCCGGCACTGTGGTGGCGTGGGGTGCCAACGGTTACGGTGAGGCGACCCCTCCTGTCGGCTTGAGCGGGGTGACAGCCATTGCGGGAGGTGTTGGTTATTCTGTGGCATTGAAAAACGATGGCACCTTGGTGGCATGGGGTGCCAATGGTGCAGGCCAGGCAACCATTCCTGCCGGGTTAAGCGGAGTGACCGCCATAGCTGCGGGATCAGCGCACACCGTGGTCTTGTTGAGCGACGGCACGGTAAAGGCGTGGGGGTTCAACGATCGTGGCCAAACAGATGTTCCCGCCGGCTTGAGCGGAGTGAAGGCCATTGCTGCAGGATATTACCACACGCTGGCGGTGAAGAACGACGGGACGGTGGTGGTGTGGGGAGCCAACGGCAATGGACAAAGGGCCATTCCTCCCGGCTTGAGCGGAGTGACCGCCGTTGCGGCGGGGTTCATACACAGTTTGGCGCTGAGAGATGATGGCGTGGTCACGGGCTGGGGCTACGGTCTGCTTGGCGAGGCATCGGTTCCTCTCGGGGCGAACGGTAGTTTCAGCGCCATAGCTGCAAGTGGGGTGCATTCCATGGCATTAAAGAGCGACGGAACTGTGGTGCAGTGGGGTCTAACCGGTTTTGATGAGAACATTTCGCCTCCTGTTGGGCTGAGTGGAGTAAAAGCCATCGCAGCTGTTTCGACATATAATATGGTCCTGAAAAGCAACGGCACAGTAGTGGTCTGGGGAGAACCTGTTGGCACTGAGCAGATAGAAGCTCCAGCCGGATTGACTGGGGTGACAGCGATTGCCGGTGGTTGGAACCACAGCCTTGCCATCGTCGGCACTGCGCCGGCCATCGTCCCCACCTTCCTCAGCCAGTCGTTTGACCAAACAACTGTCGCGGGACAGAGCGTGGGCTTCGGAGTGGTAGTCACGGGCACGGCCCCGTTTCACTATCAATGGCGCAAGGATGGAGTGGCGCTGCCCGGCCAGAATGCCGCCACGCTGGCGCTCACGAATGTGAGCCGCGCTCAGTCCGGCCTCTATTCTGTGGTGGTGACCAACGCGGCTGGCACTGTGACAAACGCCAGCCATCTCCTGCGAGTGCTGGTGCCGCAGCGATTTGTGCAATCGCCCGCCCTGCTCGGCAACGGGCAGGTGCGGCTGCTGTTCGGTGACTCAGATGGTTTTCCGCTGACTGTCAATCAGTTGACCAATTTCGTCGTGGAGGCCGCCACGAACGCGCTTTCCACGAATTGGGTCCGCTACACGAACGGCTTCACCATTGACAACGGCAAGGTGCAGTTCGATGACGCAGACAGCGCCAGCCAGCCCCGGCGCTTCTATCGCGTAATTGAGCGGTGAGGCAGGGACAACCTGCGGTCACCCTGGTTCTTCCTTCCGGTCCCACGAAGTCATGCGCGGGGCGGCCGGGCCAAACGGCGTGGACGTCGCCAAGCCCGTCCTCGAGTTTCTCGGCGAAGCGTTGTCATTGCTCGACTGGTAGGTCACCATGGGTGCGGTGACTGACATCAAATCCATTGACCGCGCCGACCTGGAAGCCCATTTGAAAGCGTGGGGCGAACCGGCCTATCGCGCCGGGCAGGTGCTCGACTGGCTCTACAAACGCCGCGCCGCAAGCTGGGACGCGATGACCAACCTGCCCAAGCCGCTGCGCGCGAAGCTCGCTGAAAACTTCTCGCTCCGCGTGCTCGAACTCGTGCGCAAGCAAGGCGCCCGCGACACCACCCAGAAGTTCCTCTGGCGGCTCGGCGACGGCGCGCTCATCGAGAGCGTGCTCATCCCCGCGAACCCCGCGCTCTACGGCGAAGCCAGCGACCGCCACACGCTCTGCGTCTCCACCCAGGTCGGCTGCGCCTACGGCTGCAAGTTCTGCGCGAGCGGCCTCGACGGCTGGAAGCGCAATCTTGGCCCGGAGGAAATCGTCGAGCAGGTGCTGGCGGTCGAAAGGGTTCTGCGTTTGGAGTTTGGGGTTTCGAGTTCGAGCACAGGCACCGTCGGCCAACCCGAAACTCCCAACCCCAAACCCGAAACGCGGCTCGTGAACAATCTGGTCATCATGGGCATGGGCGAGCCGCTGGCGAACTACGACAACCTGCTCAAGGCCCTGCGCCTCCTGAACGCGCCATGGGGCGCGGGCATCGGGGCGCGCAAGATCACCATCTCCACCAGCGGCCTCGCGCCGCAGATTCGCAAGCTCGCCACCGAGCCGGAGCAGTTCCGCCTCGCCCTCTCGCTGCACGGAGCCACCGACGAGGTCCGCGCCCGCATCATGCCGGTGAACCGCAAGCATCCGCTCGCCGAGCTGACCGCCGCACTGGAGGCGTATCAGCGCCGCAAGGACCAGCTCATCACGTTCGAATACATCCTCATCGCCGGGGTGAACGACGGCCTCGACCAGACCAAGCCCCTCGCCGCCCTCGCCACCCGGCTTCATGCCAAGGTGAACTTGATCCCCTACAACACCGTGGAGGGTCTCCCCTGGTCGCGTCCGGAAGAGTCCGTCTGCGAAGCCTTCCTCACCGCGCTGGAAAACCTCGACGTCACCGCCACCCTCCGCCGCGAGAAGGGCGGGGACATTGATGCGGCCTGCGGGCAGTTGCGGCTGAAAACAGAGCGGGAACTGGCGGCACAGCCATGATAAACATACGCGAGACATGAGCCGTCAGCCAAAAACTCCGCTCGCCGTTCGCGCCAAACGTGTGCTGGCGCGGCTCAAGCATGTGCGCGGCCAGAGCGAGGATGAAAAGGCGTTGCACGCACTCGGCATCGCCGCCACCCCGGAGGAAAGATGGGAACTGGTCCAAGCCCACATCCGAGAGTATGGCCCAGGACACATCACGAGAAGAACGGCATACTTGATCGCTCAACAGCTCGGTTAGGCGGCATCACGCGTATGGCAATTCCAACGACCCAGATTCCTGCACCGCCTTCGCGACGTGTGAGTTTGCCGCGCGCTGTCATGGCGACGGTCTTCCCGAAGCCTGACCACGACGAGGTGTGCTTTGGTGCTTCCGGTCAGGGCCGGCACATTCTCCTGTGCGCGCTCCAGGACAAGCCCGATTTCTTGCAGTTGGTTCACCGCTTCAGCGCGCGAGTTGTTCCGTGTGTTGACGGACAGCTTTATTTCTTGGCGGCGAGTGCGACTGATGAGTTCATTGCAGAGGTCGGGCGTCTCGTTGAGGCTTACATTCCAGAGATGCCAGATTGAGTATGACCGTGCCGCCTCCTGAGAAACTAGACGCGCAAGTTGTTGATATGCAACGGTCGGTGCCATTTGAGTTTCTTACGTCATTGCCCCGCCGCCGCGGCGGTTGGTTCGCTAACCATGCGCTGCAGCGAACCCGGCATGGCGTCGCGGTTTGCAATCGTTTCGTCCCGTGCGCCGGGTCGCTGAGCTTGGGTCGTTAGGCGGCATGAAGCGCCTCGCATGAGTGACCACGAAATCAAAGACCGATGGGTGACAGGAGATTCTGCATCCAGACTTCCTTCCGTGCTCGGTCTGCCTTCTCACCCAGACATGCAGGATTGGGAGCACCAGTGCGCGGACTCACATCGGCTCGGAGAGTTCCTCGACTTGTATGAGCATGGCGGTTTGAGCGACGACGACCGATTCGCATTGATGGCGCTGATTGTTTCCTCCTTCGACGACTGGCTTCAGGCAGACGGTGCAGATGATGCGATTATCCAAAGAGTTCGGCGGCATCTCGTGGCCGATTTTGGGACGCACGAGCGCACTATTCACTACTGGTGTCTTTTGGAGGAGTCAGACCTCGACAATGTTTTTCACGCTACCCCGTTCATGCGTGAGATATGGAGGCAGCGCAGATGACCGTGCCGCCTCCTGAGAAACTAGACGCGCAAGTTGTTGATATGCAACGGTCGGTGCCATTTGAGTTTCTTACGTCATTGCCCCGCCGCGGCGGCGGTTGGTTCGCTAACCATGCGCTGCAGCGAACCCGGCGGGAGCGTCGCGGTTGCAATCGTTGCCTCCCCTGCGCCGGGTCGCTGAGCTTGGGTCGTTAGGCTGAGCCTTCGCTGTTCTGCGGTTCAGGAAAATCCGTGTCCATCCGTGTCCATCCGTGGTTAGACTTTCCCCGTGATTGCTCTGCTCGATTACGGCTCCGGCAACCTGCGCAGCGTGGAGAAAGCCCTGCGCAAGGTCGGCGCGGACCTGCTCGTCACCACGCGGCCGGAACCGCTGCGGGACGCCCGTGCCGTCGTGCTCCCCGGCGTCGGCGCGTTCGACGACTGCATCTCCGCCATGCAGCGGCAGGACCTGCTCGGCGCGGTGAAGGACTTCATCAAAACCGGCAAACCCTTCCTCGGCATCTGCGTCGGCTACCAGGCGTTGTTCGAGAAGAGCGAGGAGTTCAACAGTTGCGCGCTCGGCCTGGGTGTCTTCGGCGGGAAGGTCGTGCGCTTCACCGAACGGCCGGGCATCAAGATCCCGCAGATCGGCTGGAACCAGTTGGAGATCACGCGCCCTGACTGCCCGCTCTATGCCGGCATTCCCGAAGGCAGCCACGTCTATTTCGTCCACAGCTTCTACCCGCAGCCGGTGGACCCGGGGATCGTCGCCACCCGCACGGACTACGGCGATCACTTCGCCTCCTCCGTGTGGCGTGACAATGTCTTCGCCACGCAGTTCCACCCGGAGAAAAGCCAGGCCGTCGGGCTGAAGCTGCTGCAGAACTTCGTCACGCTGGCGGGCTGATCTCTGCCCCGGCGCGCGGCCTTCATGCCGCTTCACCGTGCGTCCGGCTTTCGTCATCCCACGCCTCGAAGCGTTCGAACGCTGAAGCCCCTGAAGCCCGCGCGCCTTCCTACGGCACCTGCACCCGCGTGCGGAAATAGAACCCCTGCGTGGTCCGCAACGGATTCTGCGACCGGATGGTGACCCGCTCTGTGCCGTCGTTCAAATCTTCGGGCTGCCCGACCTGCGTTGTCCCCACCGCGCTGTTGAAGGGAATCGTCGTGAACGCATCCACCATGATGCTCGCTCCGTTGAGATTCTTGCGCCGGATGTAGGAAACCGCCGGGTAGTTTTCCCCGCCCTCGGAATGCACCCGGTCCGCCGGCAGCACCCGGGATTGCGACTGCATCGGGTGCGTGCCAAAGGCGAACTCCGCGACGTTCGGCAGGCCGTCCCCATCGGGATCATCACCGGGGCCGTCCTGTCCGACCGGCAGCCCTTTGTCCGCCTTCCAGTCGGCAAAAGTCGGCGAGGCCGGTGCGGACGGTGACAGAATCTGAACGCGTTGAACGTATCGCTGAATGGAAGGCAGGGTCATCTGGACACTGCCACCCACGAGCGCACTGCCATCGCCGAGCATCTCAATCGCATTGAGCAACGTGGCCGCGGACCAGGTGTAGGGCGACTGAAAGCCCGCCACGGACGTGCCGTTGCTTTCCAGCAGGCTGATGTAGGCATTGGTGACGGAATTGACCGTCTGGAAATCACCGACGATCACCAGGCGGCCATCCGGCAGGAACGCCATGTCCGTCACATGCCCGCTGATCGTCATGACGAACGAGGTGTCCCGCGTGCCATCCGCGTTCAACCGGCCAAAATACTGGCCGTTGTTGTCGGTGTAATAGACCTTGTCGTCCGGCCCGACGAAGACCAAATACATCTCGGGGAATGGTGCGTAAGTGAACATGCCCGTGGGGTTGGTCCCGTTCGCATTGGCCCTCTTCAGCCCGAACACACCGGACAGCCAGAGCGTGCCGTCGCTCTGCATGGCCAGGCCGTGGAGTTCACGGTTGGCATTCACCACCTGCGTGAACGTGCCGTCCAGCGCGCCGCTGGTGGTGAGGCGGTCCACGAAGCTGTTGGCAAAGCCCAGAAGCGTGCGCCCCATGACCACTTTCCCGCCCGCCACCGGCAGAACTTTCTTCACGGTCATGCCCGGGGACGCCACAAACGTCGTGTCCAATATGCCGTCGGCGTTGAGGCGCGCGACGTAACTGTAGGTGGTGTTGCCACCCCAGTTGAAGCTGCCCCCCACCACGATCTGGCCGTCCGCCTGCGCCGCGATGCTGCGCACCGTGCCATTGGGGGACTGCGCGGCGTTGGTCGTGGCAAACGTGGCGACGGGCACCCCGTTGGAATCAATTTTCAGCAGCCGGGTCCACGCGGTGCCCGAAAGAAAGAGCCCGCCGTCGCCGCCCACCAAAAACTTGCCATCGCCTGCGGGAGCAATGTCCCAAATCGTGCCTGAACCATTGTAGATGAACTGCGGCACCAAGGCCCCCGGCCCGAGCACCGAGACAAAAGCCGAACTGCTGACCGTTCCCGGCGCGAAGGAATTGGTGACCGCCACCGTGTAACCACCCCCGTCGCTCACCAGCGCCCCGGTGATGGTCAGGCTCGCGGTCGTGGCCCCGGTGATGCGGGCGCTGTTGGTCAAATTCACTCCGCCCCGCTTCCACTGGTAGGTGAGCGTGGGCGAGCCATCCGCCACCACGGACAGGGTGATCGTCTGCCCTTGGGCGAGGTTCGTGGCCACCGGCGGCTGGACGATGGTGGGCGGACGCCGGACGGTGAGCTGCGCCGGGTTGCTGGGGAGGCTGGCCCCAAATGCGTTGCTCACGATCACGTCGTAAGCCCCCTCGTTGGTGCCGGTGACGCCGGTGATGATGAGCCGCATCGCCGTCGCCCCGCTGAACTTCGCGTCATCGGCGAGGTTCTGGGCGTTAAACCGCCACTGGTAGGTGAACGGCCCCGGCCCCACCGCCACCACGCTGAAGTTTGTGGTCAGCAGGTTGCTCGTGGTCACGGACACCGGATGGCTCGTGATGATGGGCGGACCGTTGACCAGCAAGGTGACCGCCTCGCTGAGCGTGCTGGCCGTGGCGCTCCACACGGACACCTGATAAGTGGCGGTGTCCAGCACATCCACCCCGGTCAGCGTCAGGGTGGCGGAGTCGGAACCGGAAACACCCGGGCCATCGGTCAGGGGCGTGCCGTCCTTGACCCAGCGATATTGCAGGCCCGTCGCCGGAGTGGCCGTCACCGTGTAGGTCACCGTTGCATTCGCGTTGACGGTCTGGCTGGCCGGACCGGGCTGGCCGGTGATGACGGGCGAGCCGGGATCTTGCACGGGTGCGGAAACCACCGTGCCGCCGCTGCCGCCAACTGCGACATAGTTGCCGGCGGCGGCGACCGCCGCCTGGAGTGAAAAGGCAATGTTGGAGACTTCCTTCGTCCAGTTGGTGCCGTCGGTCGAATGCACCACCACCGCCCCCTCGCCGGTGCCGTCCTGATCACCGACCGCCACAAACCGTCCGCCCGCGTAGCGCACCGCCCGCAGGGTCCGGGTGTGGCTCGGGCTGGTCGTGCGCGCGGTCCACGCGATGCCGTCCACCGAGCTGCGGATGCTGCCGTTGTTGCCGGCCGCCACAAAGACGCCGTTGCCGAAGGCCACCGAGTTGAACGTCCCGCCGGAGGAGCCCGTCGTCACCCAGGTGTCACCGTCGGTGGAGTGGCGCAGCAGGCTGCTGTCGCCGATGGCCGTGAACCGGCCGTTCCCATACACCACTCCACGCAGCGAGCCGGCCGCTGACGGCGTGCGGTCCACCCAGTCCACGCCGTTGGTCGAGGTAAGAATTTTTCCCGAGTCGCCCACGGCCACGAACTTGCCCAGCGCGTAGGTCACCGCGTTGAGGGTGATCATCGTCGGCGTCACGCGGTCTATCCACCGCGTGCCGTCCACCGACGTGCTGACATAGCCGCGTCCCTCCGTGGCGGAACCGCCACCCACCGAGACCAGCAGGCCGTTGCCGAACACCACGCCATTGTGGCCGTAGGCCACCGGAGCGGCGGTCCAGTTTTCCAAATCGGTGGAGAACAACCGGTGCGTGAAGCCCAACGCGACGTAACGGCCGTTGCCATGGCCCACCCCGGTCAATGCACCGATGGCCGGCAGCGAATAGGTCCAGTTCGTGCCGTCAGTGGTGGTCATCGAGATGCCGCCCATGCCGCGCGCCGTCGCGCCGTCGGTCCAGGTGGCGCCCAGCGGCGCGTTGACGATGATGGAGCGCCACGTCCCGCCGTGGTCCTCGGAGACCACCACCGTCGAGTCGTCGGCCACGGCCACGAGCTTGACGTTGCCGGTGGTGCGGCTGCCGATACCGGTGAGGCGCTTCGTCGTGCCGGAGGTCAAGGTCGTCCAACTGGAGCCGTCAATGGACTTGCGAATCACGCCGTTGTCGCCGACGGCAACATAGTAGTTGGTGCCCGAGAAGATGAAGTAACCCACCCGGTTGAGGTCGCTCGTCGTGCCGGAGCTGACCCCGCTCCAGGTTTGACCGCCGTTGAGGGTGCGCAGGATGGTGCCTCCGGTGCCCACCACCACGTGGTTGTTGCCGTTCAGCGCGGCGATGTTGCGCAGGTGCGCGCCCGTGCCGGAGGCCACGTTGGTCCATGCGTTCTGCCCGGAGCTGTAGCGGATGATGGTGCCGTTGTCGCCGACCGCGACGCCCCCGCTGGACGATCCGTGCGCATCCCGCAGCGTGGCGGTGGTGGGCGTGGCGATGTTGGTATAGGTTCCGTTGAACGTGGGCTTCTGCGCCTGCAGCCCGCCCACGCCCAGCCGCAGGTAGCGGGGAAAGGCGGAAACATCGTAATACTCAATCTCGTCATAGACATCGCCGGTTAGGATGGCGTTGTTATAGCCGACATTGTTCACCGTGGCCTGCGGCAGAACCTTGGTGCGGACCGTCCAAAGCTTGCCGTCCGTGGAGGTCGTGAGCCCCGCGCCCGCCGCCACCAGGAGGCCGTTGGCGGTCACGAAGTCGTTGATGTCCAGGTTGGGATACGAGTCACGCTTCCAAGTGAGGCCGTCGGTCGAATAATAGCAGTTGTCCGCGACGAACAGCCCGTTGATGAAGCCGACGGCATCCCCCAGCCCGGCGACCGTGGCGACGGCGGCGTCCGTCGCTGCCGCATTCGCGAACGTGACGACCCTCGTCCCGGCGGAGGCCACCGCCACCCACTTGCCGTTGCCGAATGCGACATCGGCGATCCCGCCCGACGCCGGGTAAACCTCCGTGGTCCACGTCGAGCCACTGGCCGAGGTGCTGATGCGCCCCGAGGTGCTGTTTTGCCCGACCAGCACGAACTGGCCGCCCACGAACTTGAGGTTGTTCCAGAACGGGCCAACCGACGAACTCACCACCTTCGTCCAGGCGATGCCATCGGCCGAGGTGAACACTTCGTTGACGATGTTGACCACGACAAACGTCCCGTTGCCAAAGGCCACGCCCACAAAGTTCTGCAACGGCGAGCTGCCCAGGCTGCGCGCCGTCCAGGTGATCGCGTCCGGGGAGCTGATGGCCGTCGCCGCGTCGCCCACCGCGACGTAAATGCCGTTGCCGTAGGCGACCGCGTTCAACTGCTTGCTGGTGTTCGCATTGGCCGCCAGCCAGTTCGTGCCATCGCCGGAAATCGCCACGCTGCCGCCGGGACCAACCGCGACGAACTTCCCACCGCCGTGGGTGATACCCCGCATGGTGGCCCCGGAGGGTGACGGCTGCCGCCACACGAGGCTCTGCGCCACCGTCGCCCCGCCGCCGAACCCGCCGGCCGTATTGTTCGCCGCGATGCGGAAGGTGGAAATGGCCCCGCCGTTGTTCACACTGGTGGTGGCGGCCAGCACGCCGCCGCTGATCGTGCCGGTGGTGAAGCCCGATGGGTTGGCGTTCCAGGTGATGTTCCCGCTGCCGTCCACCGTGCCGGCGATGTTGCCCGTGATGTTGCCATCGCTGTCCACCGTGAAGCCCGCCGCGCCAATCGCAGACTCCGGCACCGTGATCGTGCCGGAAATGGAACTGTAAACATACCCGGTGTAAAAACCGGCGTAGGGCGACGCCGCCTGAGCCGTGGGCAGCAGCAGGCCAAACAACGCCAGCCAGCAGAGAACGCGCAAGGGAGCGGCGAAGACACGCTTAACTCGCGACGGAACATTCAGTTTCATCATGATGGGAGATTCGCAATAACCGGAGAGTCGAAGAAATCCGCAGCGATCAGCCGCGTGCTCCAGAATGGCAGTCCTTGCCGGACGCCCTGCGCCCGGCCTGACATAGCTCTGGCCCATTTGACCCGCACCATTACGCGTTGCTCTGCAAGTTCCCGCGAGGAAGTCAGGAGGTTGACTTCTCCACTCGCGCGCCCACCGTAGCAAAAAAACTTCACTTTGTCAGGCGGGGAAATCAGAAATCTTCAGTCCGAACGTCACTCAAATTCCCCTCGCCACCCATGGCAGCGATGGCCCAGGGCGCATCTTGACACTGCCCCCCGAATCCGAGCCGGCGCGGACGCCGGCGCTACGTAGCGCCGGCCTCCGGCCGGCCGTGTCGCAAGCGTCCTCGCTTGCCCGGCGGGACGAGGTCGGGGCAGTGCGTCAAGTGTGCCCGGTGCGGAGGGGCGCATCTCGGCGCTGCCCCGACAGCCGATGGAGCGCGGGTCTGTGACCCGCAGCAAGGTTCGAGCATCCATCCCGCTGGCATGCACTAACGGGCACCGACAAGGGTGGCCGCTGCGGGTCGCAGACCCGCGCTCCGGGGGCAGGGTCGAGCTGCGCCCGACGGACCAAGCTCGCGGAGAAATCCGTTTGCGCGCGCTGCGTCGGGTGTTAGCTTGGTGCCGCTTTCCCGTAACGCGAAAGCTCAAACCCAAATCGAAAACACCATGGCACACGAACTCCCCGCTCTCCCCTACGCGCACGACGCCCTCGAACCGCACATTGACAAGGCCACGATGGAGATCCATCACGGCAAGCATCACAACGCCTACGTGACCAACCTCAACAAGGCGCTTGCCGGCACGCCCCTTGAGTCCAAGTCCATCTGCGAACTCCTCAAGGACATCGCCTCCGTGCCCGAAAACATCCGCGGCCCCGTCCGCAACAACGGCGGCGGTCACTGGAATCACTCTTTCTTCTGGAAGCTCATGGCCCCCAACGCCGGTGGCGCGCCCACCGGTGAACTCGCGGACGCCATCAACGCCTCGTTCGGCTCCTTCGCCGACTTCCAGGCGAAGTTCGAAGTCGGCGGCGTGGGCCGCTTCGGCTCCGGCTGGGTCTGGCTCGTCGTCAACGGCGGCAAGCTTGAAATCGTCTCCACTGCCAACCAGGATAATCCCTGCATGGGCAAGGCCATCGCCGGCTGCGAAGGCGCTCCGATCCTCGGCTGCGACGTGTGGGAACACGCCTACTACCTCAAATACCAGAACAAGCGCCCCGACTACCTGAAAGCCTTCTGGAACGTCGTGAACTGGACCACCGTCGCCCAGGCCTACGCGGCGGCGAAGTAAGCTCTCCGGTTCAGACCCGCACGAAGCGCGAGGGAATTTTCCCTCGCGCTTTTTGCTGGCTCCTCACCGCACTACAGACGCTGCCCCAACCTCCCCGGCCCCCGACTTCGCGAAGCGTCTGGAGTGCGGCGTGTTCCACCACCGCTTTCGGTTGAGCGCACCACGCAACTGCAAGTTCACCAGCACACCGCGGACGGGGAAAAGCGGTGCTGAAAGACACCGCACTCCAGACGCTGCCGCGACCTCCACGGCCCCCGGTGGCAACACGCCGCTATCGGCCCTTGGCGTTCGCCGCCGGCACGCACCCGAAGAAGGTCAGATACGGCTCCCCCTTCGCTTCGCGCTGGAGCAGCAATGCGAGTTCCAGCGCATGGTAGTCACCCCACAACGAGCTTTCGCCATTGGGCACCTTCTGCCCGGGCGCGATGTAGTCCCAGCCGTTCGGACGATGATAGACCGAGTGCAGGATGAGCCCCTGATGCTTCGCGCTCGTGGAGAGATACGGCTCCGAGAAGAGCGTGTCCGCCACGGTAAGACCGGCCTGCCGATACCGAGCGCCATTCTTCTTGTCACCCTTCGCAATGAGGTAATTGCCGAGGCGAACCAAACCCTGCGCCGCGATGGCCGCCGCTGAACTGTCCACCGGCTCGTGCGCGTTGAACGGGTCGGCGGGCTTGGCCAGATAGCTCGCCGGCAGCCGGTGCAAATTCGGCGCGCCTGTGTCCCACATCGGGATGCCGTCGGCGCAGGAATTGGCGAGGTAGAAGTCGGCCGTGGCGGTGGCGGCTTTCAGGAATAACCTCAGGCGTTCGTTCGTAGGCTTCTCAACTCTGCGCTCTCGCATACGTTTGTAAGCTTCAGAGTCTTGGGTCGTGGCGGGAGGTTCATCCATTTTACCATCGAACCAATCAGGTGCCGAAGCCCTTTCCAAAGTCCCGGTCTCCAGTGTGCCAAGGAACTCCAATTCCTCCGCCATCCCGCACACCGCCCACGCCAGCCCGCGCGTCCAAGTGCTGAACGGCGCGTAGCCCTGCTGCGAGTTCGGGCACCGGAAGACGCCATTCGCCACGTTGAACACTGCCTCGTGCGCCGTCCGCCCGCTCACGTCGTAAGCATCCCGGCCTGTGCCATAAAAGACGTTGTAGCGCGCCGTGTTCAGCGCGTGCTCCACCAGCCGTTGCAACAGGGAAATCTTCGCGTCCTGCTCGCCCATCAGCGCGTGCCCGAGCTGGTGCGCCACGGCCAGCGTCCGCACCGTGCGAATCGTATCCACGAAGAGCGAATGCGCGCCGTTGAAGCTGTGGATGTAACCGGTGCCATCGGCCAGCTTCGTCCACCGCGCCGCCTGCACCGCGCCGCTCACCTTGAGCGCCAGTTCGTAAAACTCCTGCTCACGGTCGTCCTGCGGAATGCGGCCCTCGCGCATCAGCCGCAGCAGGTTGCCATAGGTCGAAACGTTGTTGAACCCATGGTCATGCACACCGATGTGCGAGACGTGCGACGCCATGTGCCGCCGCGTCCCCTCGCGCCCGATCTTCAGGAATCGCTCATCCCCCGTGGCATCAAACTGGAGAATCGCCGAGCCAAACTGAAACCCCTGCGTCCATTCCGTCCAGCCGCGCGAGGTGTATTTCCCCTTCACCGTGAAGACCGGCGTGCCCTTCTCCGGCTTCCACGACTTTTCTATGGCGAGGATCTTCTCCCCCGACAGTTCGAAGAGCCGGGTGATTTTGGGAAGCAGCGTTTGTGGCGTGAGCTTGGGGTTGATCTTGGTTGGCATATCGAAACTGGTAGCAGCCGAGGTGACGAGGCTCTGACTGTGAGGTTGATTTAGGGTTGATGCCTTTCGGGAATATCAATCCACAGGCAGCGTGGACTGGAAATCAGGGCTGAAAGCCCGTCCGGTGACAGCCCGGGGTGAAGCCCCGGGTAGCCTGGCCAGCAAAATCCGCCCGCCCTGAAAGGGCGGGACGCTTTCCGGCCCCGTGCCGAGTGCCGCCCTTTCAGGGCGGTGACGCAGTGAATCGCAAACCCGGGCCTCCGCCTCGCGGGGCTCGGCTCCAGCCCGGGCTGTCACCGCACGGGCTTTCAGCCCTGAAGGCTGCAGCCTTCGACGCAGTGGTGAATCCCTTTGGATTTCTCCCCGCGAATTCCAAAAAGGCATCGGATTTAAGGTGAAGTTCAAAGTGAGCCTCTTCACGTCGGCTGCTACAGGCGACGCACATGAAATCCCCCGTCCACATTGATCGTCTCCCCCGTGCTGTAGGGCAGGTAGTCCAGCGCGATGGCGGTGATCGCGCGGCCCACGTCCTCCGGCGTGCCCCAGCGACGGATGGGGGCAAGGCCCTCGGCGAAGAGCTTGTCGTATTTCTCCTTCACCGGCGCGGTCATGTCACTGGCGATGACGCCCGGGCAGACCTCGAAGACAGTGATGCCATGATCCGCGAGCCGGGTCGCATACAGCTTCGTCATCATGCCCAGCGCCGCCTTCGCCATGCAGTAATCACCCCGATTCGTCGATACCGCATACCCGCTGATGGACGAAACGATGACAATCTTCGGCCGGTAGCCGCCGACGTGAGGAGGCGGACTGCCCGGTTGAGAGTTGAGAGTTGAGAGTTGAGAGCCGGATTGCTGGATCATCCAGTTTGCCGCGAGCCGGCTCAGGAAATAAGGCCCCTTGAGGTTGATGGCCATGAGCGCATCGAACTCCTCCTCCCGCGCCTCCAGTATATCCCGCCGCCCAATGGACGTGATGCCCGCATTGTTCACCAGCAAATCCAGCCGGCCAAACTGCTCGCGCGTGAAGGCGATGAGTCGCTCGCGATCCGCCGCCTTGCCCACGTCGCCTTGGCAAATCTCCGCGCGGACGGTCTTCCCCGCCCCCTGCCCCGCCGCCACGCAATCCGCCGCCGATTGCCGCGCCCCGTCTGCGTTGCCGGCGAAATTGATGACCAAGTCGTAGCCCACCTTGGCCAGTTCCAGCGCGATGCCGCGTCCGATGCCGCGCGACGCGCCGGTGATGAGAGCGACCGGATTGGTTGTCATGTGCGGGGCCAGTCTAATCAAGTCAGCCATGCGCCGGAAACCCAAAGTTGCGGCCGAAGTTCGCCCGGACGCATCTGGACACTGCCCCCCGAAACCGAGCCGTCGCGGACGCCGGCGACACGGCCCGCGGGACGCGGGCGCTACGTAGCGCCGGCCTCCGGCCGGCCGTGCCGCAAGCGTCCTCGCTTGCCCGGCGAGGCGAGGGCGGGGGCAGTGTCCAGATACGCCCAGTTTGCCCGGACGCATCCGCGCCTGCCCCGGAGCGCAGCCCGGACGCATCTTGACCCCCGCACCATCCGACCGCGACGCGCTCCGGTCTCCCTCTCCTCCATGGAATGGAGGAGAGGGCCGGGGAGAGGAGGTGCGTCACCGCGAAGGACTGTCGAGCCTGTTCGTCCGCGGATCACACGACCGCGCGCGACGAGAAATTTGGACGGCTACCGGCGCACTCATCAGCACCAGCGCCGGCCCTCAGGCCCTCCAACTCCCGATTCGCGTCAATTCGCGTGATTCGCGGGCAGAACTCAATTCACCACATTGCGCGGCGCTCCGCCCAGCAGCACCCGCCGAACATTCCCGCTGCCCTTCACCCGCATGTCGTTCAGCCCTTCCTCGCAGTAGAAGGCCGCGTGCGGATTCAGAATGAGCCGGTCATGCGCGGGGTGTTTCGGATCGCGCCAGGCCACCAGCAGCAGGTGGTCGTCCGACGGCGGTTCCTGTTCGAGCACATCGAGGCCAGCCCCGGCCAGGTGCCCGCGCGCCAGGGCATCCAGCACCGCCAGCGGCTCCACCGCCCCGCCGCGCGCAGTGTTCACGAGAAATGAACCCGGCCGCATCTTCGCAATCGTGGCGCGGTTCATCAGATGGTGCGTCTCCGGCGTCAGCGGACAGTGCAGGCTCACGACGTCACTTTGCGCGAGCAACTCATCCAACGTCTCGACCCGCCTCACCCCCAACGCCTTCTCCCGGCCGTCAGGGGCATAGGGATCGTGGAACACCACATCGAAACCAAACGCCTTGGCCCGCAGCGCCGCCGCCGTGCCGATGCGTCCGACCCCCACGACGCCAAACACCCGCCCGCGCAACCGGTGCACCGGCTTGAACTGCTCGTAAGTCCACGCGCCGTGCCCGCGTCGCAGCCGGCTGTTCAGGAAGTGGATGCCCCGCATCAGCGAAAGCGCCATGCCCAGGGCCGAATCCGCCACCTCCTCGGAGCCGTAGTCCGGCACGTTGCACAGAGCGATGCCCCGCGCCCGGCAGGCCGCGCCATCCACGTTGTCGAAGCCCGCACCACAACGGATGATCACCTTGCAGCGCCGCAGCCGGGCGATGGTGGCCTGGGTGACTTTCAGGAAGTGATAGACCATCACTGCGTCCGCATCCTCGATCCGGCCCGCCATCTCATCCTCGTGCCGGGCGTCCAGTGCGGCCACGTCGGCGATGTCCCCCAGCAGGCGGCGCTCGACCTCCAGCGGTTCCCCGACGAAATCCGTCACCACGACTTTGAAACGGTCACTCATGTTGGGCCGGACTTGTAGGGGAAGCCGACCAGTTTGTCGAACCCGGAGCGCGGCCGTAGCGCCGGCCTCCGGCCGGCCGTGCCGCAAGCGTCCTCGCTTGCCCGGCCCCGTGAAACAGTGCGCAGATGCGGGTGCATCTCGGCACTGCCCCGGAGCGCGGCTGTGTCCCGCTCGGCGCGGGATCAGCCGCAGCAACGTGGGAGGGTCGAACGGGGTCGGAACACCGTGGCGCCTCCGGCCAGGCGCAGCCGCTGCGGCTGGTCTCCGCGACACCGCCGCGCTCCGGTAGGTTTCGTTTCTCGGCACTGCCCGGAAAGCCCCCGGAGCGCGGGTCTGTGACCCGCAGCAACGTCCGATTGGCCGTCCCCGTTGGCCTACACGAAGAGCCATGGACTAGGGCGGGCCGCTGCGGGTCGCAGACCCGCGCTCCGGGGGCAGAGTCGAGATACGCCCACCTCCAGATGCGGGCGCATCTTGACACTGCCCCCGAAACCGAGCCGGCGCGGACGCCGGCGACACGACCCGCGGGACGCGGGCGCTACGTGGCGCCGGCCTCCGGCCGGCCGTGCCGCAAGCGTCCTCGCTTGCCCGGCGTGGCGAGGGCGGGGGCAGGGCCAAGATGCGCCCGCTCCGTTCCCCACCCCACTTCTGGGCTAGACGCAGGCCCGTGCTTCCCCTAAGTTCCGCCCAATGTCGAAAGCTGCCAAAGCCAGCGCGGCGATTCCCTTGGCGGCGGACATGCCCTTTGAGGAGGCGCTTCAGAAGCTCGAATCCATCGTGGAAACGATGGAATCGCAGGAACTGCCTTTGGAGACCTTGCTGGCCCGCTATGAGGAAGGCACCCGGCTCGCCGCCGTCTGCCAGTCCAAGCTCGCCGAGGCGGAACTCAAGGTGAAGCAGCTCGAACAGAAGCCCGGCGGCGACTTCGATCTCCGGCCCGTGACGGTGGGGGCGGAAGATTAGGATTCACCCCCGTGCCGGGCGGCAGGACAAGTTCGTCCTGGCTCCCCGGCCAAATTATTTCCTTAACTAAGTCTGCAAACTATGAGCCGATACCTCGACATGGTGGACACTCCGGAACACGTAAAGAAGCTGACCCTGGACCAACTGGCGGTGCTCGCCACGGACATCCGTGAGGAACTGATCACCAAGCTGGCCAAGGCCGGCGGCCACCTCGGCCCCAACCTCGGCGTCGTCGAGCTGACCATCGCCATGCACCGGGTCTTCAGCACGCCCAAGGACAAGTTCGTCTGGGACGTGAGCCATCAGGTTTACGTCCACAAGCTGCTCACCGGCCGCAAGGACCGCTTCCACACCATCCGCCAGACCGACGGCCTCAACGGCTTCGCCCTCCGCACCGAATCCGAGCACGACAGCTTCGGCGCGGGCCATGCCGGCACCGCCCTCTCCGCCGCCCTGGGCATGTGCGCCGCGCGTGACCAGCGCAAGAGCGACGAGCACGTCGTCTGCGTGTTCGGCGATGCCGCCCTGACCAACGGCGTGTCCTTCGAGGCGCTCAACAACATCGCCCACACGACCAAGAAGTTCATCGGCATCCTCAACGACAACGAGTGGTCCATCGCCAAAAACGTCGGCGCGATTTCCGGCTACCTCAACAAGCTGATCACCAACCCGACCTACAACCAGCTCCAGAAGGACTTTGAGGGCTTCATGCGCGGCACGCCCCGGGGCGAAATCACCTACAAGCTCGGGCAGAAGGTCGAAGAGGCGGTCAAGGGCGTGGTGAAGGAACTCACGCTCCGCCACAACCCCACCAGCAGCGAGGACGATGGCCGCGGCGGCTTCGGCAGCAGCCTCATCTTCGAGGAACTGGGCGTGCGCTATCTGGGCCCCATTGACGGTCATAATCTGCCGCTGCTCATCGAGGCGCTGGAGTTCGCCAAGAACTGCGACTACCCCATCGTTCTCCATGTGCTGACCAAGAAGGGCAAGGGCTTCGACGCCGCGCTCCAGCACCCGGAGAAGTTCCACGGCCTCGGACCTTACAATGCCGAAACCGGCGAGACGCCCACCGCCAAGCCCGGCACCCCGCCCGCCTATCAGGACGTCTTCGGCCAGACGCTCGTCCGGCTGTGCCAGAAGGACAGCACGCTCGTCGGCATCACCGCCGCCATGCCCACGGGCACGGGCCTCAAGCATTTGGAGAAGGCCATGCCCTCGCGTTATTACGACGTCGGCATCGCTGAGGAACACGCCGTCATCTTCGCCGCCGGCATGGCCACGATGGGCTTCCACCCGGTCGTCGCGATCTACTCGACCTTCCTCCAGCGCGCCTACGACTGCATCCATCACGACGTCTGCCTGCAGGACCTGCCGGTGATTTTCTGCATGGACCGCGCCGGCCTCAGCGCCAACGACGGCCCCACGCACCACGGCCTCTTCGACATCGCCTACCTGCGCTGCCTCCCCAACGTCATCGCGATGGCGCCCAAGGACGAGGATGAGCTGGCCGACATGATGTTCACCGCGTCGCTCCAGAAGCACCCCACCTTCATCCGCTACCCACGCGGCAACGGCGAGGGTGTAACCATCAAGGACACCCCTGCCCTGCTCGAAGTCGGCAAGGCGGAGATCACGCGCCAGTTCGCCAACAGCGGCGGGAAAAAGGTCGCCCTCTTCGGCCTGGGCCAGATGCACGGCATCGCCAAGAAGGCCGCCGAGCAGCTCGTGGCCGAGGGCTTCGACGTCGCCGTCATCAACCCCCGCTGGACCAAGCCGATTGACGCCGGCACGCACGCCTTTTTCGGCCGGGCCGCCGACCTGGTCATCACCTTGGAAGACCACGTTCTCATGGGCGGCTACGGCAGCACGGTGATCGAGCACTTCGCCGACCAGCAAATCACGACCCCCGTGGCGCGGATCGGCTGGCCCGACCAGTTCATCGAGCACGCCAGCACCGTGGACTACCTGCGGAACAAATACGGCCTCACCGTCCAGAACACCGTGGCGCAGGCGAAAGCCCGGCTCGCCGCTCCGGCCGTGCAGGAAACCAGCTTCAAGGCTGCCTGACCCACTGGTGGCAGCCGACGTGAGGAGGCTCACCCCTTACTCCGCAAAACCAATCCCCAATGATTATCGGCGGAATGGCCGAAGCGGACCGGGACGCACATCTTCTCCCTCTCCCTTCCTCGGAGGAGGGGAGAGGGTTGGGGTGAGGGGTGGCGGCCGGTGGCGATCTACCGCTTGGCATTGTGAATTGGTATTAGCCGGAACGATGCAGTTGAAAATAGAGCGTTCCGCTTCAACGCCGAGACGCAGAGGACGCAAAGGACGCCAAGCTGCGCAGAGAAAAGACCGGCGAAGGCCACCGATAGGTGGATGCGAAAGGCCGGCCCAAACTCTGCGTTCCTCCGCGTTCCTCCGCGTTCTCTGCGTCTCTGCGTTGGAGCAAACGCCAGCGTCAACGGCATCGTTCCGGATTAGCCCGAATTCCGAAGTAACGGCTGCGAAGTCGGCGGGTAGCACAGGCCACCGGCCTGTGCCGAGCGGCTACCAGCCGCTCGGAACGACCGCACGCCGCGGACTATTTTCCGCGTCACAGGGGAACCAACCCCTCCCGTCATTCCGTCCGGCCAGTGGCCGGACGGCACAGGCCGGTGGCCGGTGCTACCCATTCCGATAGCGGAGTTCGGGATTAGCCCGAACTCCGAAGTAGCGGCGGCGCAGCCGCCGGGTAGCACAGGCTACCAGCCT
>CAZCBE010000054.1:0-46252 GCA_964496695.1 uncultured Klebsiella sp. | reverse complement strand
GGCAACCTTACCTTCGACCGGACCTTGCGACAACTTAAACAGAAAGTGCTCTAAGGGTCACATATGAGCCTTACGAGCACATGATCTTGCTCGACGGCTTCAAGTTCCGTGGCGAACCGTTTGAGAGAGAGCTTCGCTTGGCCATAAATCGACCGGTCAAGGGCACAAGCTTCCAAGGACTGTGTGGAGGAGTTCATGGGAAGATCATTATCGGAAACATCCAAACCGAAGGAGTCATTTTCCTATTGATCCAAGTAAAATTAGGAGCCAAGGAAGTTGAGCGACTTTACTACGGCAGGCCTTGAATTCATGTCAGCGGTGGGCCAGCCCTCTGGCGCCTTGGGGCACTGCTCCGGAGCGCGCCCGCCGGGCTAATTTGGGGGTGCGTGTTCAGGGCAGGGTTCGCTTCGTTTCGGCGGTCACCCGCGCTCCGCGTCCAACCCATGCCGCGGGCATTCGCCCTCACCCCCAGCCCAGCAGCTTCCCACCCTGATAAGTGATGAAGGCCATCACCCACGCGAGCACGGCCATGTAAACCCACTGGAACAGCGGCCATTTCCACGAGTTGGTCTCCCGGCGGACGACAGCGATGGTGCTGACGCATTGCAGCGCGAAGACATAGAAGACCATCAGGGTCACGCCCACGAGCGTGGTGTAGGCCGGTTTGCCGTCGTCGCGCTTTTCCTCCTGCATGACCTTGGCGAGGCTGGCGACCCCGGCGTCGGAATCATCCGCCTCGCCGACGTTGTAAACGACGGACATGGTGCTCACGAAGACCTCCCGCGCTGCGAAGCTGGCGACAATGCCGATGCCCATTTTCCAATCCATTCCCAACGGGGCGATGGCGGGTTCGATCAGGTGGCCGAGGCGGCCAGCGAAGGAGCGGCGGAGCTTTTCGCCTTGGGTCTCCTTTTCCGAGGTGTCGAGCTGTTCGAGCAAGGCAGCGTGGGCCGGGAGCAGACCTCCCTCGCCCCCAACGGGGGAGAGGGACTGAGGGTGAGGGGGCGGGGCGACTGAGTTAGTGAGGGTGCCGACTGGCGCAAGTGGCGTTTGCCCCCTCACCCCGGCCCTCTCCCCCGTTGGGGGCGAGGGAGAAGAAGTCGTGGGGGCTCCGGTGGCTTTTGCCTTCTCCGCCGCATCCTTGAGTTCAGCCACTTTCTTGACGACGGCTTCCGCCGAATCCACTTCCGGAAAGACTTGCTTCACAAGCGCATGCTGCTTGGTTTCGAGCTGCGTATCGAGGCTGGGGCTTTTCGGATACGTCGCCAGAAACCACAGGATGATGTTGATGCCCAGGATTACCGTGCCGGCCCGGACGAGGAAGAGCTTCGAGCGGTCCCACATGTGGCGCAGGATGGTCGTGACCACGGGGCGCTTGTAGGGCGGCAACTCCATGATGAGCATCGGCGTCTCGCCCTTGAGCAGCGTCTTCTTGAACACCCAGGCCATCACCAGCGCCATCACGGTCCCGAGCAGATACATGCCGAGCATGGTCAGCCCCTGCAGGCCGAAGAAGCCGGCCAGCTTGCGGTCAGGAATACAGGCGGCGATGAGCACCGCATACACCGGCAGGCGCGCGGAGCAGCTCATCAGCGGGGCGACGAGGATGGTGACGAGCCGGTCCTTCGGCGTCTCAATGGTGCGCGCGGCCATGATGCCGGGGATGGCGCAGGCGTAGGAACTGAGCATCGGGATGAAGCTCTTGCCGTGCAGGCCCACCTTGCTCATCAGGCGGTCCATGAGGAAGGCCGCACGCGCCATGTAGCCGGTGTCCTCCAGCAGGCTGATGAAGAGGAAGAGCAGCAGGATCTGCGGCAGGAAGATGACGACCGCGCCGACACCGGCGATGACGCCTTTGACGAGCAGATCGTTCAAGTCCCCCGGCGGCAGCAGTCCAGCGACCCAGTCGCCAAGGCCGTTCACCACCGTCTCAATCCAGCCCATCGGGATTTCCGCGAAGCTGAAGATGCTTTGGAATATCAAGGCCATCACCCCGATGAAGATCAGAAAGCCCCAGACGCGGTGCGTGATGACACGGTCCAGCCGGTCACTCAAGGTCTCGTGGGCAATGGTCTCCTCGGTGACAGTCGCGGCGATGATGTCCGCGATGCGTCCGTAGCGGGCTTCGATGGCCACCGTGCGCCAGTCCACCCCGGCGGCTTCGAGCCGGGCCCGCGCGGCGGTGACGGCGGCGGTGAGGTCGGCGGGATAGTGCGAATGGCCGCTGGTGAGCACCTTCTCGTCGGAGAGGAGAAGGAGGGCCTCGGCCTGCGGGGAAGTCCAGCGCTGGGGGAAGGCCTTCGCCAAGGCGGCGGCGAGGGTGGTGAGTTCGTTTGTGAACGTAGCGGGAAGGGTGACGAAGAGCCTTCCGGTAGCAGCCGACGTGAGGAGGCTCTGCTTGGATTCCGCACTCCGCACTCCGCGTTCCACATTGGATGGAGTCTCCTCACGTCGGCTGCTACCCAGGGTGGTGACGATCTGCTTGGTCAGCGCCTCCACACCATCGCCTTGGCTGGCGATGAGGGGGAGGACCGGCACGCCGAGTTCCTTCGCCAGCAGCGCGGCATCCACACGATGGCCGTTCTGCTCGGCCACGTCCGTCATGTTCAGCGCAAGGATCGTCGGGTAGCCGAGTTCCAGCACCTGTGTGGCGTAGTAGAGATTCCGTTCGAGATTCGACGCATCCACCACCACCACCATCACCGACGGCGCGGGCACGTCGGGGAGACGGTGGAAGAGGATGTCCCGCGAGACCTCCTCATCGAGGGACTTGGGGCTGAGGCTGTAGGTGCCCGGCAGGTCAATGACCGTGATGCCCTCCGCACCCTTGAGCGCGCCTTCCTTGCGCTCGACGGTGACGCCGGCGTAGTTGCCCACTTTGGCGCGCAGACCGGTCAGCGCGTTGAACAGCGTGGTCTTGCCGCAGTTCGGGTTGCCGGTCAGGGCGACAAACTGAGTCGCGGGTGTGGTGTTGGCGGAGGGGGAAGACATCGTCGCGACTCAGTAAACTCCAAGTTCCAAGTTCCAAGTTCCAAACAAACCCCAAACTCCAAGCTTCAAATTCCAATCAGCCTCCCTTGTGCCGGGCATGATTTGGAGTTTGGAACTTGGAATTTCTTTGAACATTGGAGCTTGGGATTCGGAATTTAACCCGCAGCGTTGCCTGCTTAACGCACGAAAATAAGTTCCGCCTCGTGCTTGCGCAGGGTCAGGTGATACCCGCGCACCTTGATCTCCACCGGGTCGCCCAGCGGGGCGAAGCGCACCAGCTCGACCTGTGTGCCGACGAGCAGGCCCATCTCCATCAGCCGCGCCTTGTCGGCGGGCGGGACCTTGATCTCCGCGACCTTGGCGGTGGAGCCGAGGGCGAGCGAGGTGAGTGGTTGGGTGGGGTTGTCGGGCATAGGTGACGGTTCCCGGAGGCGCGGCAAGAGGCCGCTTCGCGTCCGGGCTCGGTTTAGTGTTTTACATGGGCTGAAGACTGGGAGCAGGGCATCGCTTCGGCTTCCGGCAGCTTGCGAAAAGTTTACGGTCGCTTGCGGTGGCGCGCTAGGCGGCCTTTTTCCGGTCGGGCAGGGCGGGGATGCGCTCGACCATGATGGTCTTGGCGAGCTGGGTGCTGATGCCCAGCCGGGCATTGCAGACCTGGCAAATGATGTTGGTGTGGTTCATCAGCAGCTTGATGCGCTGCTCCTCGCAGAACCCCATCTCCCGCAGGCGGTTGGAAACCTCCGCCGAGCCGTTGAGCTGCTTGATCCGAACGGATACACCCGGCCCGACCGAGTCGAGCGGGCACAGCTCCGGCTTCGGGCAGGGCCCGTCCAGCGGCGCAAGAGGTTCGTTTCCGTGGGTCACGGTGCAGTCAGTTAAGGCGAGTTGGGACTGCGTTTCAAGCGTGGGGATTCAGGGGTGAAGTGGAGATCGGCTCCCATTAGCACCCGGCTTCAGCCGGGTGCAGGCATCCACCGGCTGAATCGGAGCCGTTTCAACGGCTTTTCTACGGGTTGCACTCACCGAGCACTTTCGGCAAACCCTTGAAACGGTTTGCCTTCCCCGCAGCCAGTCGCTTAGCCGGGACGATGCAGTTGACGGAGCGCCGGCTTCCCAGCCGGCTTAGCCCAAACGGAGTTCAGAAGCCCTGCGCAGGGCAGGAGATTGGACGCACCCTTCAGTGCCTCGGCTTCGCCTTCGACAACGGCAGCCATCGTTCGTCACAACACGGTAAGCCGGCTGAAAGCCGGCGCTCCGACTGCATCGTCCCGGCTTAGGCCGGGTGCTGATGAGATAGGTGAGGGTCGAACGAATATCCGATTCGCCCCTCACCTTAATGGCCGGCCTTTTCCTTGCGGCTCAGCAGCATGGCGCAGTTCCAAGTCAAAAACTCCCGAATGATCGGGAGATACAGGAGGAAGGCAAACTCCGGGTAGTAGCGTGGGGCCAGCGACCGGATGCGCAGGGCGGGGTTGTCCCGCAGCTTCCGCAGCGTGCTGCCGATGGTGGTGTAGTAGAGGTTTTCGCCCGGCGTGTGCTGACGCTGGCGTTTGGTGACGCGCTCCCAGATGCGCACGCCTCGGTGAAAGCCAAGGTAGTGAAACGGCGAGAACTCATGCCCGCCCCACGGCGAGTGCCAGTTCGTCCAGCTCAGGTAGAAGCAGCCGCCGGGCTTGAGCAACTGCGGGATGGCCGCGAGCAGGCGGTCGGGATGCGGCAGGTGTTCCAGCACGTTCGAGCAGATCACCACGTCGTATTGGCCCAAGGTGGCGAAATCATCGCGATCAATGTTGAACTTCTTGAAGGCCAGGTGCTTGTAGTCCGGGGAGACGAAGCTGTCGTCATCGGACAAGGTCACCTGCGCCCCGGTCTTGGACACCTCGCCGCCGACATCGCCAAACCCGCACCCGATGTCCAGCACGGTGGTGGTGGAGTCGAACTTGACGCCCTCGTGCTGCATCCAACGGATCGCGTCGCGCGCCTGCATGTTGAAGAACTCCGGGCTGCCGCCTTTGGCCTTCAGAAAGCTGTAAATCAACTTATGGATGATCATGCAACGGGCCGGAACCTTGGCGAAGGGGCAGGGGAGCGGCGAGCAAAAACCGGGAGATCAAGGAAGTGCGGGCGCATCCGCGCACTGCCCCCGGAGCGCGGCTGTGTCCCGCTCGGCGCGGGATCAGTCGCAGCAACCGGGAAGGGCCGAACGGTGGCGGGACGCCCTAACGCCTTCTGCCAGGCACAGCCGCTGCGGCTGGTCGCCGCGACACAGCCGCGCTCCGGGGGTTCCTTCCCCGGGGCCAGTGGCGAGATGCGCCCAGGAAGTGCGGAAGGCTCATGAACCCGTGCCGACGGCTTGCCGCCGCCGCTGCGCGCGACGTTACTTCCCCTTGGCCGGCACGAACTCCGCCGCGCGCTTCCGGCCTTCGGCCATCTGGGCCACGGACATCTTGGGTGCCACAAGGCCGCGGTTTTTTTCCGCATCCTTGTCGCCTTTGAGCGCGGCCAGATGCAACCACTTGTAAGCCTCCACCGGATCTTTGGCCACGCCCTGGCCGAGGTAATACATCGCGCCCAGATTCGCCTGCGCGCGCACGAGGCCCTGCTCCGCCGCCCGCCGATACCACTTCACGGCTTCGATGGGGTCCTTGGCCACGCCTTCGCCCGTGCCATACAACGAGCCGAGGACGCCCTGCGACCGCGCATCCCCCTGCTCGGCGGCGGCCCGGAACCAGCGCAGTGTTTCCGAAGGGTTTTTCTCCACGCCCGTGCCGGTCCGATACGCGCTGGCGAGGTAGGCCTGCGCGTCCACGTTGCCCTGTGCGGCGGATTGGGCGAAGAGCTTCACCGCCTCCGCCGGGTCCCGGGTCACGCCCTTGCCGTTCCACAGCTTCAGTCCGTCTTGGTAAAGTTCCGCCGGGGTGCGGGGCGGCATCTTCTTCGGCGGCGCGTTGGTCGGTGCGGGTGGCGGCGGTGGTGCCGGCGCGGCCACCGGAGCATTGGTCTGCGGCGGGCCCGACGGCTTCCCTTTGTCGCCGCCACAGGCCACCAAGCCCAGCAACGTCAGCGCGGCGAAAACGCGGGCAGCGCGCACGCAGAGAATTGCCAGTCCGGACATGGTCAGGTGATTCTGCCCATGCTTGAGGAAGCTGTGAAGCGTTGAAAATCCCGGCCCCAATTACCGATCCAGACTCAGTCAGGTGACAACACCTCTCGCGCCAAGAACTTCCACTTGGAATTTGAAGCTTGGAACTTCCTTGAAACTTGGGATTTGGGGTTTTGGAGTTTTCCCCCCGGCGAGCAGCCGTCAGCCTCCTCCGCAACTCCCTTTCCTTCGCGCACTGAAATATGGTGGAGCCGATAGGATTCGAACCTACGACCCCCACAATGCCATTGTGGTGCTCTACCAACTGAGCTACGACCCCGACCAACTCAGTGCGGCGCGCACGGTAGGAATGGAGCGGGGCTTTGTCAAAAACATTTCTGGCGTATTTCACCGGCACGGTTGCAGCCGCCGGTTGCAAACCAGCCGCGTCTGCCGTATCCCCTGCCCATGCCGCTGCACCTCATCACCGACGAACGCTGCGTCAACTATCACTCCGCAGGCCACCC
This sequence comes from uncultured Klebsiella sp., assembly GCA_964496695.1. Lineage (GTDB taxonomy): Bacteria > Verrucomicrobiota > Verrucomicrobiia > Limisphaerales > SXTU01 > SXTU01. Next base: position 39,652 of record CAZCBE010000054.1, on the reverse strand, counting down.
CGAGCGGCCCCAGCGCATCACGCGCACGCTCGCCAAGCTCCGCGAGCAGAAGGACCTCAAGCTCGAATGGGACAAGCCCGTCGAGGTTCCCGACGCAACCATTCTGCGCGCGCACACCAAGGAACACCTCGCCCGTATCAAGGCCGCCACCGATGCCTTCGACGGGGACACGCCGGCGCATGCGGGCATCCACGAGCACGCGCTGCGTTCCATCGGCGGCGGCCTGCGTGGCTTGGAACTCGCGCGCAAAGGCGGCCATCCTTTCAGCCTGCTCCGTCCGCCCGGCCACCACGCCACCGATGTCCGCGCGATGGGCTTCTGCTACTTCAACCAGGTCGCCATCACCACGCTGGAAGCCCTCGCTACAGGTGCGAAACGCGTGGCGGTCTATGACTTCGATGTTCACCACGGCAACGGCACCGAAGCCATCCTGCTGGGCAAGCCCGGCGCGTTCTTCCACTCCATCCACCAGCACCCGTGCTATCCCGGCACCGGCACCAGGAACGTCGGCGAGAACTGCTTCAACTACCCCGTCCCACCGCGCACGCCCCGCGAGGAGTATCGCCAGGTGCTCATCCGCGCCCTCGACGCCCTCAAGGCGCAGAAGCCCGACGTGGTGGTGGTCAGCGCCGGGTTCGATGCCTACGCCCGCGACCCGCTCGCGCAGGAGACGCTGGAGGCGGAGGATTACCACTGGCTCGGCCAGTCCTTCCGCGCCCTCGGCGTGCCCGTGGTGAGCGTGCTCGAAGGCGGCTACAGCAACGATCTCCCCGAACTCATCTTCGCCTATCTGCGCGGGCTGGATGGGAAGTGAGCCAGCCAAATTTTGCCCGCGAAACACGCGAATGAACGCGAAAAGGAACCGACTCAGTAAAACTGTTTCTCGGCTGTTTTCGGTGGAACAGGGAGTCGGGCAGGAAAATCCCAAACTCCAAGTCCCAAGCTCCAAAGAAATCCCAAGCCCCAAATTCCAATCGTTCAGCGTGCCATGCGGCCACCCCCTTCCACCTTGGTGCGGCCCGGCTGGCCCGTCCAGCGCCAGGCAACGCTGCCCTTTGAAATTTGGGATTTGGAGCTTCTTTGAATTTTGGAATTTGGGGTTTGGAGCTTTTCCACACGCCATTCCACTGGAAACATCGAAGAACCGTAAAACTTTCCTCCCCGCTCCGCTTTCGCGTCATTTCGCGTGTTTAGCGGGCCCCTCTCTCAACTCCATGAAATCAAATTCCCTCCACCTCCTCGCGCTGCTTGCCGCCACACTCCTCTGCCACTCGCCGCTGCCTGCCTTCGCGCAGGCCGATGCGAAGGCCACCAAGAAAGCCGCCACCCGGCCCGCGCCCGACCTGGCCAACCAGAAATACGGCCCGCATGAGCGCAACGTCCTCGATCTCTGGAAGGCCAAGTCTGACACGCCCACGCCGCTCGTGGTCTATATCCACGGCGGGGGCTTCGCGGCGGGCAGCAAGGAAAGCGTCTCGCCTGCGCTGATTGAGTTCATGCTCAAGGCCGGCATCTCCGTGATGGCCGTCAACTACCGCCTCTCCCCTGGCGTGAGCTTCCCGGCGCACTACCTCGACTGCGGGCGCGCCATCCAATACGCCCGCCTCCACGCGAAGGAATGGAACCTCGACCCCAAGCGCGTCGGAGCCACCGGCGGCAGCGCGGGCGCGGGCACCTCGCTCTGGCTCGGCTTCCACGACGACCTCGCGGACCCGAAGAGCGACGACCCCGTGCTCCGCCAGTCCACGCGCCTGACCTGCATGGCCGTCAACGGCGCGCAGAGCAGCTACGACCCGCGCGTGATCAAGGAATGGGTGGGCGAAGCCGCCGCACGCCACCCTGCCCTGCCCGGCTTCTACGGCCTGAAATCCGAGGAATTCGACTCACCGCGCGCCCACAAACTCTACGTGGACGCCTCCGCCATCACCCACCTCACGCGCGACGACCCGCCCGTCTATGCCTTCTACAACGAGCCGCGCGGCCCGCTCCCCGCCAACGCCAAGCCCGGCCAGGGCATCCACCACATCAACTTCGGCCTGCGGCTCAAAGAGCACATGGACAAGCTCGGCCTCGAATGCACCGTCCGCCACCAGGACGAGGGGAAGAATGCAGGCCTGGAGATGGCGGAATTCTTCGTCAAGCATCTCAAGGCGGGGAAGTGAAAAGGGCTCGATAGAGTTTGGTGAGAACTGAGAGAGAGCTTCGTTGCCGTGGTGCAATAGGAAAGCCAAACCTGCAAGGATCAGTCCGCGTGCCCATTGACTTCTTGCCTGATTTTTTCAGCTAACGTTTTGAGTAGCGCGAAATATTTGTCTTCAATTTGCCCCACCTTTAAATTCGAAAACACGGCTTCCTTGACTTCATTCAGCATTGGCTTCTTATCGTCTGCCTGAACGCCTGAGTTCGTGAGCCATTTTGTCAGGACACTCAATTTTGGCTCAGTCTTGGATAGTTCAGCGATGTCGAGTTCAGGCAAATTTGGGTGCTCTACGCGCAATGCTTCAATCGGTTCCTCGAAAGCTTCGGGTTTAGCGAAGTCCTCTGCGGTAAACGCCAGCCCAGTTGGCAGAAGTTCATCGTAACGAAACCAAGACCCGATCCCGTCGTAATCGCGTTGATTCTCTCGGGCAACAGAATCGCTGTCGCTGATAATGAGACAGCGACGGGACGCCAACTCGATCATCGGTGTGATGCGTCTAATATCTTTCACACCCTTTGCATGGCATCTTCCCACGTCTCCAAGAAGCGCATGTGTAGAGGGATCAATTTTCTTGAGACCAGAAATGGCAACGATGAAAAGCCGTTTATCCCGCCAGCCCTCAAAAACAAGGTTCATCGGGCGTAAGGACTCAAAAATTGAATAACCAAGAGCATTGTAGATCACCTCTTCGTCAACAATGTTCGATTCAGAAACAGCTTCCACCGAAGTGGTTTCCTTCTTTTTCCGAACAATAAGATGCCGCTCGACGGACTCTCGATCGATCATGAAAATCGAGTGAGTGCTGTATACGACGTAGTTTTTAGCCGAGATTTTGATTAGTTCATCCCGAAGATACCTAGCGCCAGACGGATGAAGACTGATGTCCGGCTCATCATGTAGATACAATGTGTCCTGCATTATGTCTGTCTTTGATTGAGCTGAAACGAGCAGAATAAAAGTCACGAAGCGCTTAAAGCCATCACTCCGTCGAGACATATCGTAATGGTTAAATGTATCTTCAATTGTCGCGTCGATGTGTTGTCCGTTTTGGCTCAGGTTGATGCGTATACCTCTGTTTTCCTTCCAGACAGACATTAAGTGCTTCGTTGCAGCATCCGACACACGGCGGAGCAAGTTGCGCATACCATTCGGTTTGCTTTGAGCGTCTTCAATCGCCTGCGTTGCATTATCGAGCCCTGCCAATGCAAACATGTGGTTTAGTGGCATACAGGAAGAAGGGTCGCTTTTGAACCCTTGGATTAAAATCTGGCCTGGCAGAAGGTTTGAATCAGCGTAAGTCCAGAAAACTACTTCTGGCAGTTTATCCTTTGCAAATGAGGTAAGCTCTTTACCAATAATATTATTCAATCCTTCTGTGCTAACTGCTGCGAAAAACTGTGCGTTCTGTTCCGAACGCACAGTGTGAATAAGCGAGAAGGAGGAAAGTTGGACTGCTTCGTTCCCAATCTTGATAGTAGCCGCGGTTGGAAGTATTGGTTGAAACCAGTTGTCACGCATCTGGCTATCTTCTGGAAGAGCCCAATGTGTCAGGGTTCTACTACCTGTGCGCACATCTACTTTATAGAGAATCTCGCGCTTCCAGTGGCAGAATTCTCGTAAATTGCGGTGGACACCTTCAATGACTACGAGTGAGCTTCCGTCTTTAGGGTCGAATACTTTTTTGGAAAGAGTCTTAAAGAGGACATCCAACTCCTCTTGAGTGAGTTCGAAAACAAACCTCACGAATGCCTCTTCATTAGGATCCTCATTTGGCCCCGATTCTCTCACATCCGCCGTATGCAATTTGGTAGTTGGGTCCAGCAAGGCCAGCGCTCGAAGGATGTTCGATTTACCAGACTCATTGACACCAACCAGCACGCGGCAAGATGGCTGCATCGGAATTGTCGCATCTGCGATTGACCTAAAATTCTTAATTTGAACTCGATTAAGACGCATACGCATCAAATAGCTGATCGAAGTGCCACTGACTAGCCGATAACGAAGAGAAGTGACGCTGGCGACCGACCGCATGAGACTCCCGCACGCGATTCGTCACCTTGGCCCTCTTCCAGTGGAAGATTAGAGCACCCTCATCGTCCTCGAACCACCGGACGCTTCGTGCCGGCGCAAAACCCAGCCCGGAGGGCTGACGGAACTTAGCCGGGGGTAACACCCCCGGTCCGTCCGCCAAAAGAAACTATGCGCCCCGGCAAGGGCACTGGAAATCGTCGGTCCGCTCCCCCATCCGTCTCCATTGCGTCCACCAACTTGGCGGGCCGGAGCTGGCGCTCCGAGTGATGGCCAGACTGTAAACCGCCACTTCTATGCTCCCCGTTAAATCAATTCCTCAATCGGCTTCCCGCGCGCGAGCACTGGAGCGGGCTGGCCGAAGGCGTTGTGGAAGACCTCGTCGGTCGCCACGCCGAGCTGGCGGTAGATGGTGGCCAGCACGTCGTTGAAGTGGACGGGACGCTCGAACGGCAGGTCGCCAGCCTTGGTGCTGGAGCCGAGCACGATGCCCTTCTTCAAGCCGCCGCCCGCCAGCATCACGGAGAAGACTTTTTCCCAGTGATCGCGGCCCGCGTTGGCATTGATCTTCGGGGTGCGGCCGAACTCGCCAAACATCGCCACCAGCGTGGTGTCGAGCAGGCCGCGTTCTTCTAGGTCGTCCAGCAGCGCGCTGACGGCGAGGTCCATCGGCGGGAGCAGGCGGTTCCGCATCAGGTTGAAATTGTCCTCGTGCGTGTCCCAGTCCTGGCCGCGCTCCTGGTTGAGCGTGTAGTTGAGCAGGGTGAAGGGCACGCCGGCCTCGGCGAGGCGGCGGGCGAGAATGGTCTGCTGGCCCCAGAGATGGTGGCCGTAACGCTCGCGCTGGCGCAGCGGCTCGCGGGTCAGGTCGAAGGCGCCACCGGCCTCGCCCCCGGAAAGCATCTCCAGCGCGTGCCGGTGATACTTGTCGAGGCCGTCCACGGAGGCGGCGGAGGCCTGTCCACCGAGGGCGGTGAGCAGTGTGAGCCGGTCTTCAAGGCGTTTGCCGGAAAGACCCTGGTTTAGTCGCAAGTCCTGTGGTCCGCCGAACGGCGTGCGAGCATCCTCGGGCGGAATGCCGGACTCCAGCGGTTCATAGGCCACGCCCAGCGGCCCGGCCGAGGCGTAATGGACGCGGTTGCCGAGCTGGCCGGCGTGCGGGATGGCGACGTAGGGCGGCAGCAGCGGTGCACGGGCACCACAAGCGCGCGCGATGACCGCTCCGATGCTCGGATGCGCGAGGTTCCGGTTCTTCGCCTCGACGGAAGCATCCGGCAAGTCGCCGCCGGTCAACGTCTGGTAGATCGCCACCGGATGGCTCGGCGAGTCCACGTAGGCACTGCGGATGAGATTGAACTTGTGGGCGCGCTTGGCCAGCAGCGGCAGGTGTTCCGCGAAGTGGATGCCGGGCAACGTCGTGGGGATGTCGCCAAACGTGCTGCGGTAGGCGGAGGGCGCGTCCGGCTTCGGATCAAAGCTCTCGTAGTGGGAGAGGCCGCCTTGCAGGTAGATCACGATGCAGGCGCGCGCCGGAGAATTGACGACCTTTTGCGTCTCCTTCGCGCGCAGCAACTGCGGCCACAACATCGCGCCGGCCAGCGCGCCACCGCCTTGCAGCCAGCGACGGCGGGTCATGGCGGCGAGGGCGTTCGGTTGGAAAAGATTGGCCAAGGGCGCGCTCAGGACTGCTGGTTCGTTTGCAACGGCGGTTCTATTGTCCGCACTTCGACGCAGGAACGAGGGCCGGCCATCGGATTATTTCGGGACCGGTTTTCCCCCGGGCTGACGGCGGGGCAGGGGAGGCGGCCTGTCGCGGCGGATTCACTTCGTCGGCCGCTCAAATCTGAAAGTCCGTCCGACCCTTGTCGCGTTCCCGCTTGTCCAGCACCTTCACGTTGACCTCTTCGTAGAGCACCAGCGAGTGCGGCGGGACGCTGTGCATGAGGAAGACGTTGGCCCCGATGGTGCTGTGCGCGCCGATCACCGTCTCGCCGCCCACGATGGTCGCGCCCGCGTAGATGGTCACATGATCTTCGACGGTCGGATGGCGCTTCTGCCCCTTGAGCGCCTGCCCGCCCGCGAGCGAGCGCGCCACCAGGCCGACGCCTTGATACATCTTCACATGGTTGCCGATGGTGCAGGTCTCGCCGATGACCGTGCCCGTGCAGTGATCCACAAAGAAGTGCGTGCCGATCTGCGCGCCCGGATGCAGGTCCATCCCGCTGCGGCTGTGCGCCCATTCGGTCATGATGCGCGGCAGCAGGGCGATCTCCTGCCGGTAAAGCTCGTGGGCCATGCGCTGCACGGCGATGGCTTCCATGAAGGGATACGCCACGATGACCTCCTCCTTGCTCAAGGCCGCAGGGTCGCCCTTGAACGCGGCTTCGGCATCCGTCTGCAGGATCTCACGCAAGCGTGGCAGGCTGCCGAGAAACTCCAGCGTGAGTTCGCGCGCCTCGGGGCGGTGGTCCTTCTTCTTGGCGGTGTCGCGCGGGTGGTATTCGAGCGCCTTGAGCACCTCGTCTTCGAGCCGGCCCTGCACCGAGTCCATCAGGATGGCGGTCTCCACCTTCAACTCGGAGGAGTGCATGGGCTTCTCCTCGAAGAAGCCGGGGAAGAGCAGGCGGAGCAAATCCACGGTGATGCCGGCAATGGCGGTCTTGGACGGCAGGTTTTTGCCATCGAGATGGTTGATGCCGCCAGCCTGGGCGTAGGAGGCGATCAACTGGTTGGTCAGTTGGGTGACGGTGACGCTCACGGACCGGGAGTATCCGCCGTGAACCTTGCGCTGGCAAGCGAGTGCGGTTCTTCCTTCCTGCTCGTAATCCTGATCCTAATCCTGCTCCTCCCCTTCCCGTTCAGGCCAAGAGCAGGATTAGGATCAGGATTACGAGCAGGAGGAGAACTCCACCGATTGCCATTGAGTGCGACCGCTCGCTTGCGCTAGTCATTCCGCCAGCACTTGGCCGACGCGCATCCACAATCCATTCCCTCGCCCCTGCGGCTGCTGCTGCGGGTGAACCTGCTGCAGGCGTGGCGGCGGCTCTGCTCGGTGCGCGAGCAGTCCACCCTGCTCACGGCGATCATCGTGGTGTTCATCGGCGGCTACATCGTGCTGTCGTTCGGGCTGTTCCACCGGGGGCTGAAGTTCATCGGCGTGTTCCCGGGCATTGGCGAACTGCTCATCGAGCGGCTGCTGTTCCTGCTCTTCGCCATCCTGTTCATGCTGCTGCTGTTCAGCAATCTGGTCATCAGCTACTCGAATTTCTTCCGCAACCGCGAGACGGCCTTCCTGCTCACTCTCCCGGTGTCGGCGCAAACGGTCTTCCGGTGGAAGTTCGTCGAGTCCACGCTGCTGGCGTCGTGGGCGTTTCTCTTCCTCGTTGCGCCGCTGCTCGGTGCCTATGGGCTGTGGCGGCAGGTGCCGTGGCATTTCTATGGGCTTACGGTGGTGCTCGTCGGCCTCTTCATCGTGCTGCCCGCCGTGTTCGGCACGTGGGCGGCGGTGAGCCTCGCCCGCTTTCTGGATCGCCGCGCCTTCCAGATGGCCGCCCTGGTCGCCGCCGGCATCCTGTTCTTCGCGGTGAGGTATTACCTGCGCCCCGAGCAGGTGGATGAGGAATCCCTCGAGACACGCGTCCTCGCCGTGCTGGACCGCCTGCTGGCCAAGACGCGCTTCGCCCATTTCCCGTTCCTGCCAAGTTACTGGCTCTCCGCCAGCGTGCAGCAATGGGCCGAGGGCGCGCGCGGGTCCGCGGGCTTCTTCGTGCTGGTGCTGCTGAGCCATGTGCTCTTCTTCGGCACGCTGGCTTTCACCCGCATGGGCAATCTCTTCTACGACGCCACCTCGGTCGTCCACAGCCGCGCGAGTGTGTTCGGCCAGTGGGAATGGTTCCGCAACTGGCAGGATCGCCGCCGGAAGTTTCACTACGGGGCCGGGTTCCTGGAGCACGTCTTCCGGCTGCTGCCCGTGCCGGGGGACGTGCGGGCGATCATGGTCAAAGACGTGCGGATGTTCTGGCGCGACACCACGCAGTGGGGGCAGACGCTCGTGCTCTTCGGCCTGCTGGGGGCCTACATCCTGAACCTCCGCCAGTTCACCTCGCAGATCAGCAGCCCCTTCTGGTTGCACCTCATTTCCTACCTCAACCTCGCCGCGTGCTCGCTGAACCTGGCCACGCTCACCACGCGCTTCGTCTTCCCGCAGTTCTCACTGGAAGGGAAACGCCTCTGGATCGTGGGCCGCGCACCGCTGGGGCTGGTGCGTGTGGTGCAGGCGAAGTTCGCCCTCACCGCCGGCGCGTCGCTCGTCGTCACGCTGGCCATGATCGGGCTCTCGTGCCACATGCTGCGGATGCCCATGGAGCGCATCACCTACTTCGCCGGGGCCATCACGGTGATGACGCTCACGCTGAACGCCCTGGCGCTGGGCATCGGCGTGCTCTACCCGAACCTCCGCGAGGACAACCCCAGCAAGATCGTCAGCGGCTTCGGCGGGACGTTTGCGCTGGTGATGAGCTTCCTCTACATCGTCGCGAGCGTGCTCCTGCTGGCCTGGGGCTCGCCCTGGCCGTGGAACAACGAACTCCATGACCCGCCGGTGGTGAAGTGCTTCCTCGCCTTCGTCGGGCTCTCCCTCGCGCTGGGCTATCTGCCGTTGAAACTCGCTCTGGGCCGGCTGCGGAACTTCGAGCATTGAACGCGCTTTTGAAGGGTCGCGTGGCGACTTATGGGTGGGAGCCGTGGGTTTCAACCCACGGACAACCGCGGCAAAGAATACGTCGCGTAGCGACGATTGAACGCCGGATAGATGACCGGGGTGGAAGCACGCGGTTCACGCGTCGCTACGCGGTGCTGGTGCCTTTACGTGGGCGCCCGATCGCGTTCGGTCCACAGCCAGACTGGCACCGGGCTCGTCCGGGCGCATCTCAGATTCTTGCACCCCGGGATGCCACGTTCCGAGCCTTCTCCCTTCGCGGAGCGAGGGGAGAAGGTGGCCGGAGGCCGGATGAGGGGTGCGGCCACCCATGCCCACGCACGTCACCCCTCACCCCAACCCTCTCCCCTTGCTCCGCAAAGGGAGAGGGAGTGGAAGGCTAGAGCGAAATCAGAAATCATGTAGCGGCTCGTCTCTGAAAAGGCCGATATTTCATGGCGATTTTAGAAAAACACCGCTACATGCTTATTGGAAACGCTCTAACGAATTCGCCCCTGTCCAGATTCTGCTGCCGCATGGCCAAGCTGTTGAAACAGCTTGGCTCCCGCTGGGCCGACGACACCGGGCTCAAGCCCGGTGTTAATGAGATGGCAAGAATCTGAGATGCACGGGCTCGTTCGATTCTCAAAAAACTTCATTGCATTTCCCGGCGGTGGATTGCATTTTCACGGCCCTTTGGTTCGGGGCGTAGCGTAGTTTGGCTAGCGCGCTTGGTTCGGGTCCAAGAGGTCGTGAGTTCAAATCTCACCGCCCCGACCACTTGGTTTTAGAGGAGCCGTGCATCCAGTGAGTTCACTTGATCGCACGGTCGCGCCCATGCGGCGCGTCGGCCGCACACGCCAAGAAATGGCTTTCGCTTCGCCGTCGGGAAATCCAACTTGCCCGGGTGAAAGTCGCCCGCTCTGCTTCCCAGCCCGCTATGGACCGGCGGCGCTCGCTCCGGCTCTCGGCGGGCAGCCTGCTGGCCCTCGGCCTGTGGCCGGGCGCGCTCCGTGCGGCCGACAGTGCGCCGGGGGGAACCTTCCGCTTCGTGGTCATCAATGATGTCCACTATCGCGACGACCGGTGCGGTGCGTGGCTGGAAAGGATCTTCCGCCAGGTGAAAGCCGCGCCGGAGAAGCCGGAGTTCTGCCTGATGGCGGGCGACTATTCGGAGAATGGAAAGCGCGAGGAACTCGCCGCCTGCCGCGATGCCTTCAAGTCGCTGGGGGTCCCGACCTTTGGTGTGATCGGCAACCATGACCACCTGGCCGCGAACGACCGAAGCCCCTACGAGGCAGTGTTCAAGGACGCGTTGAACTACCGGTTCGAGAACCACGGCTGGCAGTTCCTCGCACTGGACAGCACGCAGGGACGGCAGGGCAGCAACACCAGCATCCAGCCGCACACGCTGCAGTGGGTGGATGAACAACTGCCCAAGCTCGACCCCAAGCGGCCGCTGGTGATCCTCACCCACTTCCCGCTCGGCCAGTTGACGCCCGCGCGGCCGATCAACGCCGATGTCTTCCTCGCCCGGTTCAAGCCCTTCAACTTGCAGGCGGTCTTCTCCGGGCACTTCCACGGGTTCACGGAGCGGGTGTTTGGGAGCGCGGCTCTGACCACGAACTGGTGCTGTTCCGCCTGGCGGACCAACCACGATTTCTCGAAGGAGAAGGGGTGGTTCGTCTGTGAGGCGAAGGACGGTAAGATCAGCCGGGTCGCGGTGGAGGCGAAGGTCTGAGCGGCGCTGCGGTTCAGCGGGCGTTCAACTCGCTCAGCTTCACCGTGCGCTGCTGGGGCAGGCCCAGTTCACCCTGATGGTGGGTCACGCCGATGATGGAGACGTGCTGGGCCAGCGCGTTTAGTTGCGCGCTGACCAGGCGACGTGATTCCGCATCCAGTCCGTCCAGCGGCTCGTCCAGCAGCAGGACCTGGGGCGCATGCACCAGGGCGCGGATCAGCAGCACGCGGCGGCGCTGGCCGTAGGAGAGCCGGAGGAAGTTCTCTGCCGCCAGGTCGCGCAGTTCGAATTGCGCCAGCAGTGCGTCCACGCGCCGCCACTGCGCGGGCGTGACCGCATCCATCAGGCCGATGCTGGCGAAAAATCCGGACGCGACCACCGCGCGTGCTGTCAGGCTGTCGCGATACGCCGTCTGCAAGTCCGGCCCGACGTAGCCGACGCGCTCGCGGATCTCCCAGAGCGTGTGGCGGCGGGCTTCGCCAAAGCGGTGGATCGAGCCGCCGATGGCCGGGTGCAGTTCCCCTTGCAGCAGTTTCAGGAGCGTGCTCTTGCCGCAGCCGTTCGGGCCGGTGATGGCCCAGTGTTCGCCCGGCTGCATCTCCCAGTTGAGCCGGTGCAGAATGGGTTTGCGATCCAGATAGACGCTGACGTTTTGCAGGCGGAAGAGGAACGGCGCGGTTCCCGTTGGAACCGGAGAACGACGCGCAGGCCGGGCTGGCTGCGAGCGTTCGAGGGGCGTGGCTGATTCAGCTTCCCGTGTGCCAAGGCGCTTCGCGTTGGACTGCTTGGCATCGCGGATGATGCGTCCCCCCTCCAGCACGAGCCGCCGCCGGATTGCGGGCAGCAGTTCGTCGGCACGGTGCGTGGCGAGCAGCACGCTGGTGCCGGCCGCGGCGGCGCGCTGGATGGCGGCGAGCAATTGGGCGCGCATGGCCACGTCCAGCCCGTCGGTAAATTCATCGAGGAGCAGCACGCGCGGCTTGCCCACCAGGGCGCGCGCGATGAGCAGGCGGCGGAATTCGCCCTGCGACAGCGTCTGCACATCCCGGCGCAGCAGGGGCTGGAGCTGGAATTCATCCGTCAGCCGGCGCGCTTCGGCCTGCTGCTCCGCGTTCAGCCGCTGGTAGAGATAATCTGTCTGATGAAAGCCGGTGAGCAGCACGTCCCGGCCGGTGCGGACCCATTCCAGGTTCAGGTAACGCTCCTGCTGCTCCGGCGAGACAAACGCAACGTGGGCGCGCACGCCCACGGCGGTCGTGACAGGCTCGTCATCCAGGCCGTAAGTGCGCCGTCCGCCGTTCACGGGGTCGGGATGCAGTTCGCCGGCGACGAGGCGGAGGAAGGTGCTCTTGCCGGAGCCGTTCGCGCCGAGCAGCGCCCAGCTTTCGCCGGGATGCCAGCACCAGTTCACGTCGTGCAGGATGCGCTTGCCGCTGAGCGAGACGCTCACGTGGTCGAGCTGCACGATGGGCAACGGCTTCATTTTCGGGGCGGGAGCGTAGGCGGCGGGCAGGGCGGACGGAAGCGCCAACTTCACGCGCGGGGCCGAGTTTTCTGGAGCCTGGCCCTGCGGGTTTGTAGGGTGGCCGTGCCGTGGCTGATTTCATCATGACTCTGCTCGCCCGTGCGGTGGTCGCACTGCTCCAGGCGTTGCCGCTGGGAGCGGTGGCGCGGCTGGGGCGCGCCTGCGGGGCTTTGGGATATGCCCTGGACGGACGGCACCGCAAGGTCGCCCGGCGCAATCTTGCCCTCTGCTTTCCTGAGAAGTCCGACGCGGAGGTGCGGGCGCTGGCGCGCGAGAATTTCAAGCGCGTTGGCGAGAGTTTCGCCTCCGCCGTGAAGACCGCGAGCCTCGACGAGGCGGGGATTCGTGCCGTGACGGAGTTCGTCGGCGTGGAGAAATTTCCCAAACCGGCCCCGGGCGAGAAACCGCCGAGCATCGTGTGCGCCGTCGGACACTTCGGCAATTTCGAGCTGCTGGGCCGCAGCGGACTGTTCTGCCCCGGCTACCAGATGGCGACGACGTATCGCGGGTTCCGTCAGTCGGGCCTGACGCGGGTGATGCAGGCGTTGCGGGACAAGTCGGGCAGTCTCTACTTCGAGCGGCGCAAGGACGCCGAGGCGCTGAAGACCGCGATGCACCGGCCGGGCATGATGCTTGGCCTGCTGGCCGACCAGCATGCGGGGGATCGCGGCGCCCGGCTGCCGTTCTTCGGGCGCGACTGCTCGACGAGCCTCGCCGCGCCCGTCTTCGCCCTCCGCTACGGCTGCCCGCTGTTCACCGGCATCTGCTATCGCACCGCGCCGGGCCGCTGGCGCATCGAGGTGGGCGAGGAAATACCGACGCACCGGGACGGCAAGCCACGCCCGACCGAGGACATTGCGCGGGATGTGAACACGGCCTTTGAGGCGGCCATCCGGCGCGATCCGGCGAACTGGTTTTGGGTGCATAACCGGTGGAAGGAAGGGAAATGGCGGAAGGAGAAAGCCCAGGTGGAGCAGGACTAGGATCATGAGCGGGAATGGAGCCGGCCTGCGATGGACTCTTGCTCCCGATCCGAATCCCAATCTTAATCTTCCCCGCACCGTCGCCGTCCCGTGACCATGCCGATCTCAATGTTCGCCGCTCCCCGCCGCCTCCTGGTGCGCGGGGTGAACTGGCTGGGGGACGCCGTGATGACCACGCCCGCGCTGCTGCGGCTCCGCGAGGCGCTGCCGCAGACCCACCTCGCGCTGCTCACCCACGAGAAGCTTGCCGGGTTGTGGCACGGGCACCCGGCGGTGGACGAAGTGCTCACGTTTGGGGCGAAGGAAGGAATCTTCAGCGTTGCACGCCGTCTGCGGGACCAGCGTTTCGACGCGGCGCTGGTGCTGCCCAACTCCGTCCGCACCGGACTGGAAGTGCGCTTGGCGGGCATCCCGCGCCGGACCGGCTACGCGGCGAGCTGGCGGAACTGGCTGCTCACGGAAGTGGTCCCCTGGCGTGCGGATGCGGTGAAGATGCGAAAAAAGTCCACGGAGGAGGTGCGCCGGCTGGTGGCGGAGTCGCAGGGGCGTGCGGCCGTGAGGCCCGGCGAACTCCCTTCCGCCGGTCACCATATATTCCATTACCTGCACCTCGCCGCAGTGCTGGGAGCCAAGCCCGAACCGCTGGCTCCCCACGTGGCTGTCTCGGATGCCGAGGTCGCCGCCGTGAAGGCGAAGTTTGATCTGCCCGACGGCCTGCTCGTCGGCCTGAACGCCGGTGCGGAATATGGCCCCGCCAAACGCTGGCCCGCTGACCGCTTCATCGCCACGGCCCGGGAACTCCGGGCGCGGTTGAACTGCTCCTTCGTCATCTTCGGCGGTGCGGCGGATGGCGCGCTGGCCACGGAAATTGCCGCCGCGCTGGCCTCGGCACCTTCCGACCTCCAGCCGCCAGCCGTCAGCCTCGTGACGAATCTCGCGGGCCGCACCTCCCTCCGCGAGCTGTGCGCGGCCCTGCGCGCCTGTCGCGTCGTGCTCACCAACGACACTGGTCCCATGCACGTCGCTGCGGCGGTGGGGACGCGCCTGGTGGCGCTCTTTGGCAGCACGTCGCCCGAGCTGACGGGGCCGGGCAGGCCCGGCGGGCTTCGCCACCAACTGCTGCGCGGCGAAGCCCCCTGCGCCCCCTGCTTTCTGCGCCAATGTCCGGTTGACTTCCGCTGCATGAACTCGCTCACCGTTCCCATGGTGGTGGCCGCCGTCGAGCGCGCGGCGGGAGAGACTTGAACGCTTCATGACATGAAACGAATTGCCTCGCTCCTCGCGCTCCTGGGCTGTCTGGGCGGTCCGACGTCTGCCGCCGAGCCGGGGGCATTCACGAACTCCATCGGCCTGAAGCTCGTGCGCATCCCGCCCGGCACCTTTCTCATGGGGCAGGACGGGCCGGCGGCGGATTACAACGTGAAGGCGCACGCCGCGAAATTTGACGACGCGGACTGGGACGAGCAGCCGGCGCACCAGGTTACCATCACCATGGCATTTCACCTCGGCGCGACCGAGGTGACAGTCGGCCAGTATCGGCAGTTCAAGCCCGGCCATGGCAAGGGCGCGGACGACGATGCGGTGACCGGCGTGAGCTGGCACGATGCGGTAAAGTTCTGCGCTTGGCTCTCGACGAAAGAAGGGAAGACTTATCGTCTCCCCACGGAGGCGGAATGGGAGCATGCCTGCCGCGCGGGCACGACGACGCTCTTCCACACGGGGGATGCGCTGCCGCCGGGTTTTCATCAGTGGCCGTCCGACCTCGGCCTGCGCGACCGCTTCTTCCCCGACGACTCATTGCCGCCCGAGTATCGCCCGAAGAGCGCGAAGCTCACGCTACGCGTGGGCCAGACGCCCGCGAATGCGTGGGGCCTCTTCGACATGCACGGCAACGTCTCTGAATGGTGTGCGGACTGGCATGGCCCCTACGAGGCGGGCGCGCAGACCGACCCGCTCGGCCGCAGCGAGGGCGACTTCCGCATCATCCGTGGCGGCAGCCATTCGGTGCAGACGCGCCTGCTGCGTTCCGCGAACCGCACGGCGTGGCTGCCGGAGACGAGCAGCGAGAAGACCGGCTTCCGCGTGGTGCTCGGCGAGCTGCCGCGCGGTAGAATGCTGCCGCCCGCCCCGCCCGCGCTCCATGCGCAGAATGTTTCCCAAACCATCCCGAAGCAGCAGCCGCCGTCGCCGGACATCCCGTTCTTCTCCGGGCCGAAGCCGTTCGTGATTGTTCCGCCCAACTCCTCCGGTCCGCTGTTCTCCTGGCACAATCACAGCCCCGCCATCACCGAGTGCCCGAACGGCGACCTGCTGGCGGTGTGGTATTCGTGCGTGGACGAGGCGGGCACGGAGTTGAACAATCTCGCCGGCCGCCTGCGTCACGGCGCGGGCGAGTGGGAGCCCGCCTCGCTCTTCTGGGATGGCCCGGACATCAACGACCATGCGCCGAAACTCTGGTGGGATGGCGACCGGACGCTGTTTCATCTCGCACGCGGCCAGTTGGAAGACATCGTGCGCACGAGCGCCGACAACGGCGTCACTTGGACGAAGGCGCAGGCCTTCCAGCCGGTGAGCGAAATCGGCAACGGTCTCATCCGCACCCGCGAAGGCGTCATCCTGATGACGCAGGACACCGCCAGCACGAGCCTCACCGTCAGCCGCGACGGCGGGAAGACATGGGCCTCGGCGCCGATCAGCGACAAGAAACTCGCGTATCGCAACGGCAGCCCCGCCCGCCACGCGGGCATCCACGCCCCCATCGTGCAGCTCGCCGATGGCCGCCTGATGACCATCGGCCGGCTCAACACGGAAGCCGAGCAGGCGAAGTTCAGCTTCAAGACCCCGGCGAGCTATTCCAGCGACGGCGGCCTGACGTGGACGCACGAGCCGACGCCCTTTCCCGCCATCGGCAGTGTGCAGCGCGCCGTGCTCATCCGTCTGCGCGAAGGCCCGCTGCTGCTCTGCTCCTTCACCGATCTCTCGGCAAACGCGAAGAAGCCGACGGGCATGGATTTTCCCTGCCAGGGCGGGACGCTTCATGGCGCGGGTTTGTTTGCCGCCGTGTCGTTCGATGAGGGCAAGACCTGGCCGCAGCGCCGCCTCGTCACGCCCGGCGGCCCGGCCCGCAGCGTGAACGGCACCGACCGCAGCCAGTTCACCCTCAGCCCCACCTCCGCCGAGCACAACGGCTACCTCGCCGCCACGCAGACGCGCGACGGCCGCGTGCAGCTCATCTCCAGCAAGAACCACTACGTCTTCAACCTCGCGTGGCTGAAGCAGCTCCCGCCTGCGCCTTAGTCTTAGTATTTCCATGAACTCGCTCGCACGGCTTTGCCTGATCGTCCTGTCGCTGCTCGCGCTGCCGGTGGCGGCGCAAGACAGTTTCCCGCGCACCGCCGAGACGTTCGAGATTGGCGGGCACAAGGCCTTCGTCTATGCCGCGCCCAAGCCCGCCGCCGGCAAGCCGTGGCTTTGGTATGCGCCGACGCTGGGGGGCATTTCGATCATTCAGCGGAAGCTGTATTTCGAGGGGCTGATGCGGGCGGGCATCAGCATCGCGGGCTTCGATCTCGGCGAGGTGCGCGGTTCGCCGGCCAGCACGGCGAAGTTCACGCTCTTTTACGAGGAGATGGTCAAACGCGGCTGGTCGCCCAAGCCCATTCTGCTCGGCCAGAGCCGCGGCGGGATGATGACGCTCGCCTGGGCGTTTCGGCATCCGGACAAGGTGCGGGCCTGGGTGGGCATCTATCCCGTGTGCAACCTCGCAAGCTGGCCGCTGAAAAATTCCAAGGCGGCCACGCTCGCCGACTTCGCCCTGCCCGAGGCCGAACTTGTCGCCAAGCTCAGCCAGTTCAATCCGGTGGACAATTTGCAGGGCCTGCTCGCGAACAAAGTGCCGATGTTCGTCGTGCATGGCGATTCCGACGTCGTGGTGCCCTACAACGAGAACACCCGCCTGCTCAAGGAACGCTACGAAGCCGGTGGTGGGAAGATCACCGTGAAGCTCATCCCCGGCGAGGGGCACAAGGTGTCGCCGTCGTTCTTCGAGTGCCAGGAGCTGGTGGACTTCGTGCTGAAGCAGCTTCCGCCGCCGCCTGCGCAGTAAGGCCGCGAACGGCGCGGAAATCATGCTGGCATCAACGGCCCGTCCAGGTTGGTGCTCAAGGACCATTGCTTGTAGCAAACCCGTTTCAATCTTGGTAACAAGCTGGGCGTCACACGTTACCAACGACATGAAGCACCTCCTTACCTTCCTCACCGTCCTGCTGCTGGCTCCGCCGGCCGCGCCTCAAGCCGCTGAATCAAAAGCTCCGGCAGAGGCGGTGGATGTTTCCGTGCCGGCCGATAGCAAGAACGTGAAATTCCGGGGGAACCTGGAGAACAGCCGGCAGGTGTTTGCGAAATCCGGCCGGGGACACGTTGCTTTTATCGGCGGGTCCATCACCGAGATGGAGGGCTACCGCCCAATGGTCTGCGAGGGCTTGAAGAAGCGCTTCCCAAAAACTGCTTTCACCTTCACCGCGGCCGGCATCTCCTCGACCTGCTCGACAACGGGTGCCTTCCGCCTGCAGGAGCATGTGCTGGACCGTGGGCCGGTGGACTTGTTCTTCGTGGAGTTTGCCGTCAACGACGACCAGGACGCGCATCACGAACGGCGGGAGTGCATCCGTGGTCTGGAAGGGATCATCCGCCATGTCCGGCAGCACAATCCGGCGGCGGACATTGTGGTCACCTACTTCGTCAACGAGCGCATGCTGGCGACCTTCAAGGAGGGGAAGGAGCCGCTGTCCAGCAGCAGCCATGGCGAAGTGCTCCGGCATTATCAGGTCTCCGGCATTGAGCTGAACCGCGAGGTCTTTGAGCGCATCCAGGCCGGCAAGCTGACGTGGAAGCAGTTTGGTGGCGTGCATCCGGCGCCGCCCGGCAACCGGATTTGCGCCAACATGATCGAGCGGTTGCTGGACCAGGCTTGGGCGGGGCCGGTCGGGACCGATGCTGCCAAGAAACCACACCCGCTGCCCGAACCACTGGACCCGAACAGCTACGCGAACGGCCGGTTCCTGGACCCTGCGAAGGCCGAAATCGTGAAAGGCTGGACCATTGAGACGCCGGAGTGGTCGAAGCTCAAAGGGAGCCACCGCGCGCGCTTCGATCACGAGAAGTTCCTCTGCGCCACTGAGCCCGGCGCGGAGTTGAAGTTGAAGTTCGACGGCCGGGCCATCGGGATTTTTTTGCTCGCCGGTCCGGATGCGGGCACGTTGGAGGCGAGCATTGATGGCGCGCCCGCCAAGCAGTTCAATTTGCTCCACGGTTTCAGCGCTGGGTTGCATTACCCGCGCAGCATCATGTTCGACGCCGATTTGAAGCCCGGTCCGCATGTGCTGACCTTGAAGCTTTCCAGCGCGAAGAGCCCGACGGCCCAAGGAACGGCGGCGCGCATCCTGAAGTTCTGTGTCAACTAGCCGGGCGTGTGCTGCGTCAGACCTCTCGGTCATCAACCATGAAACACCAGTTCCTCCACCAGCGGGCGCATCCGCACACTGCCTCTGGAGCGCGGCCCTCCGGGCCGCAGCGGCTGGAAGCAGGGAATGACTTGCGAATACTCGCAGCATGTTCTCCAAGGTTGCCGCTGCGGCCCAGACGGCCGCGCTCCGGGGCCGCTCTTGCTCAGTTCGTAGCTCTATTACTGGCCGCCGTGACGGTCCAGGCGCAGGAGCCGGTGAGCTTTAGCCGGGAGATCCGGCCCATCCTCTCGGACAACTGTTTCAGTTGCCACGGGCCGGATGAGCAGCAGCGCAAGGCCGGTCTGCGCCTCGATGTGCGTGAAGCGGCGCTTAAGGCGGCAAAGTCCGGTGCCGTCGCCATCGTGCCGGGTGATGTGAAAAAGTCGGCGCTGCTCAAGCGCATCAACAGTGCTGATCTGGACGAAGTCATGCCGCCGCCCAAGTCCCACAAGGTGCTGACCTCGGTGCAGAAGTTCAAGCTGCGGCAGTGGATCGCGCAGGGAGCCAAGTATGAAGAGCATTGGTCCTTCGTAACAGTCTCTTCGGTGAAAGTGCCGTCTGTGCGGCGCAAGGACTGGCCGCGCAATCCGCTCGACCACTTCGTGCTGTCGCGGCTGGAGTCCGCCGCGATCGCGCCGTCCACTGAGGCGGCCAAGGCGGTGCTGCTCCGGCGCGTCACCTTGGATTTGACCGGCCTGCCCCCGACGCTTGCGGAGATGGATGCCTATGTCGCGGACACCTCGGCGCAAGCGTATGAGAAGGTTGTGGACCGCCTGCTGAAATCGCCGCGCTACGGCGAGCGCATGGCCATTGATTGGCTGGATGCCGCGCGCTATGCGGACTCGAACGGCTACCAGGTGGATCGCGACCGTGAGCTGTGGCCCTGGCGGGACTGGGTGATTCGCGCGTTCAATGATAACAAGCCCTTTGATCAATTCACCATCGAGCAACTGGCGGGTGATCTGCTCCCCCATGCGACGCTCGAACAGAAGGTGGCCACGGGCTTCCATCGCAACCACATGCTGAACGAGGAAGGCGGCATCATCGCGGAGGAGTTCCTCGCCGAATACACCGCTGACCGCGTGGAGACGACCGCGGCGGTGTGGCTGGGGCAAACCTTCAACTGCTGCCGGTGCCACGATCATAAGTTCGACCCGTTCACGCAGCGCGACTTCTACTCGCTGAAAGCCTTCTTCCACAACGTGCCGGAAAAGGGCGTGGGCATTTATGCGAATCCCATCCGTCAAAACGCCCCGCCCTTCGTGAAGCTGCCCTCCCCGGAAACGGAGGCGAAACTCGTCGCCTTGAACGGAAAATTGAAAACGGTGACCGACCAGCTCACCGCCCTGACCAACCGTTCGGTGAGAGGGATCGAAGAATGGTCACACCGCGTCGCCACGGCGGTGGTGAAGTGGGAGCCGGTCCAATTGCTCACGGCCAGCGGCGGGGATCAGCCGCCGGTGATTGATGCGACCGGCACCACCTTGGAAGTCGGCCCGCAGGAGACGCGGCCAAATACTCTCAAGCTCACGGCACGCCTGCCCGCCGGACGCATCACCGCAGTGCGCCTCGAGTGCGGGACCACGGCGACCTCGGCCAGTTTTCAGTGGAGCGAACTCAAGGTGGGGCAGCACAAGCTGCGCGCCACGGCCTGGGGAGATTCGCTGGCCAGCACGGAAACCGAAAAGGTGCTGGATAATGACCGCAAGTCCCGGACGGTCCTTTCCGTGAAACCAGACCGACCCGTGCAGGCGGTGTTTGAGTTTGAGCCCGCACCGGGGGCCACGAACGCCAGTCGTGAGGTTCAAATCGAGATCGGCGTGGAGAATGCCGGCGGGCCTTCGCGCTGGCGGCTGTTCGTCACGGAAGCGCCGCCGGAGGTGCTGACCCCGGTCGCGGTGGAGGCGATCACCAAGAAGGAACCGGCGAGCCGCTCGGCAGCGGAGAACCAGCAGCTTGCGGCGTTCCGTATCTCGCAGCAGCCGGAGCATCGCACGCTGAACGATGAGTTCGGCAGCCTGAAGAAGCAGGTTGCGACGGCTGAGAACGAGATCCCCACCACCCTCGTCATGGAGGAGCAAAAGGAGCCGCGCCCCACGTTCATCCTGATGCGCGGGGCGTATGACAAGCCGGGGACATCCGTCACGGCGGCGACCCCGGGGGTGCTGCCCGCGCTGGCACCCGAGCTGCCCCGCAACCGCCTCGGCCTTGCGAAGTGGCTCGTCAGTCCGCAAAACCCGCTCACGGCCCGCGTCACCGTGAACCGCTTCTGGCAGCAGGTGTTCGGCACCGGCCTGGTGAAGACCAGCGAGGACTTCGGATCGCAGGGCGCGCTCCCGAGCCATCCCGAACTCCTCGACTGGCTGGCGCAGGAGTTCATCCGCAGCGGCTGGGATGTGAAGCAGTTGATGCGGCTCATGGTCACCAGCGCGACCTATCGGCAGGCGTCCCGGCTCACGCCGACGCTGCGCGAGCGCGACCTGGAGAACCGCCTGCTCGCCCGGGGTCCGCGCCACCGGCTCATGGGCGAATTCATCCGCGACCAGGCGCTCTCCGCCAGCGGACTCCTGCTGGACCAGCTCGGCGGGCCGTCGGTGAAGCCGTATCATCCGCCCGGGCTTTATGAGCAGATCACGGCCGGCAATGGCTACAACACCTATGTGCCTGGCAAGGGAGACGACCTGCGCCGCCGCAGCCTTTACACCTACTGGAAGCGCTCCGTCCCGCATCCCGCGATGCTGCTCTTCGACGCGCCGTTCCGTGAGAGCTGCACCCTGCGCCGGCCCCGCACAAACACGCCCCTGCAAGCCCTGAATCTCATGAACGACCCGACGTATGTGGAGGCCGCGCGCTTTCTCGCGCAGCGCATGATCAAGGAAGGCGGCAGCACGGAGGAGACGCGGCTCACCGCGGGCTTCCGGCTGCTGCTCACGCGCCCGCCATCACCGGCGGAATTAAAAGTCCTGCACGCGGCGTATGCCCGCGCCCACGCGGACTTCACCAAGGATGCGGAGGCGGCCAAATCGTTCCTGGCCGTCGGCTCGGCGGGCTACGATGCCAAATTGAACCTCGCCGAACTGGCCGCCTACACGACGGTCGCCAGCACGCTGCTCAACCTGGACGAAACGGTCACGAAGGAGTGAACTCATGAGCCTGCAACCCTTTCACAACGAACTCTCCCGCCGCCATTTCCTGGGCCGTTCGGCCACGGGCATCGGGGCCGCCGCGCTCGCCTCCCTGCTCAACCCGCGACTCTTCGCCGCGCCTCAGCCAGCGCATTTTGCCCCGAAGGCAAAACGCGTCATCTGGCTCACGCAGGCCGGCGCGCCTTCGCAGTTGGACCTGTTTGATTACAAGCCCGGCCTCGCCGCCCAGTTCGACAAGGATCTGCCCGCCTCGGTGCGCGGCAATCAGCGGCTCACGGGCATGACCTCCGGGGCGAAGCGTTTTCCAGTGGCTCCCTCGGTGTTCAAGTTTCATCAGCACGGCCGGTCAGGCTTGTGGCTGACGGAAGTGCTGCCGCACACGGCGAAATTCGCGGACGACATCTGCGTTGTCCGTTCGCTGCACACGGAGGCGATCAACCACGACCCGGCGATGACGCTGCTGCAGACCGGCCACCAGATCGGCGGCCGGCCGGCGTTCGGGGCCTGGGTGTCGTATGGCCTGGGTTCGGAGAACGCCGACCTGCCGTCCTTCGTGGCCTTGATCTCCCGCCCCAGCGGCCCGACCAATGCGCAGCCGTTGCACGAGCGCATGTGGGGCTCGGGCTTTCTGCCGTCCCGCCACCAGGGCGTGCGCTTCAGCTCCGGCAAAGACCCGGTGCTGTTCCTTTCCAATCCGCCCGGCATCACCCCGGAGCGCCGGCGTGCCATGCTGGATGACGCTGCCACGCTGAACCGCCTGCAGTTCGCCGAGTATCAGGACCCGGAGACGCAGGCGCGCATTGACCAGTATGAACTCGCCTTCCGCATGCAGTCTGCCGTCCCGGATCTCGCGGACCTGTCGAAGGAACCCGCGGACATCTTCGACCGCTACGGCCCCGAGTCGAAGAAGCCGGGCACCTATGCGGCGAACTGCATCCTGGCCCGCCGCCTGGCCGAGCGCGGCGTGCGTTTCATCCAGCTCTATCATCGCGGCTGGGATCAGCACAACAACCTGCCCAGCGGCGTCAAGAGCCAGTGCCACGACACCGATCAACCCACCGCCGCCCTGCTGGCCGAGCTGAAGGGGCGCGGGATGCTGGAGGACACGCTGGTCATCTGGGGCGGTGAGTTTGGTCGCACGGTCTATTCCCAAGGTGTCCTGACGAGGGACAACTACGGCCGGGATCATCATCCCCGCTGCTACAGCATCTGGCTGGCCGGAGCCGGCATCAAGGGCGGTCAGGCCTATGGCGAGACCGATGACTTCAGCTACAACATCGTCAAAGATCCGGTGCATATCCACGATCTCAACGCGACCGCCTTGCACCTCCTGGGCCTCGACCACACCAAGCTGACCTATCGCTTCCAAGGCCGTGATTACCGGCTCACCGATGTGCATGGCGAGCTAGTGAAGCCGATTCTCGCCTGAGCATTCGGCGCAGATCTCCAGCCGTGCGGAAGTTGAAATAGAACCACGCGGGCGGAGTCCAATGCCGCACACATCAACGCAATTCCGACCCTGCATGAAACACTTCGCGCCTTCCGCAACTCCGCTCGCCCGACGGACCTTCCTCCAGCGCACCGCGCTGGCGACCGGGGCCTTCGCCATGTTGAGCGGCACCCGGGCCTCCGGTCGCATCATCGGGGCCAATGACCGGCTGCGCATCGCCGTGGCTGGCTGCAACGGGCGTGGTCAGTCGCATATCGAAGGCTGGCTGAGCCAGCCGAACGTCGAGATCGTGTATCTCATTGATCCTGACCAGCGGGTGCTGGACCGGTCGCTGAAATCCCTTGAGGCCCGGGCGCAGAAGGCGGCGGAGAAAAACCCGGCGGCCGCCGGCAAGTTCACCTGCCGGGGCGTCACCGACGTCCGCACGGCGCTCGCCGATCCGACACTGGATGCGATCTCCATTGCCACGCCCAACCACTGGCATTCGCTGATGACCATCTGGGCGGCCCAGGCGGGCAAGCATGTTTATGTGGAGAAACCCATGAGCCATGACGTGGCGGAGGGCCGGGTGGTGGTGGAGGCGCAGAAGAAGTATGGCGTGGTCATCCAGCACGGCACGCAACGCCGCAGCGACTCAGGCATCGCCGGCCTGCACGCGGCCATCCAGGCGGGCAAGTTCGGCAAGCTGAAGGTCTCCTACGGCTACTGCTGCAAGCCGCGCAACAGCATCGGGGCCAAGCCGGTCGGTGCCGCCCCGGAGCAGCTCGACTGGAACCTTTGGCGCGGCCCTGCCCGCGTGGCGGACTACCATGCCAATCTCGTGCATTACAACTGGCACTGGTTCTGGGCGACGGGCAACGGCGATCTCAACAATCAGGGCACGCACCAGCTCGACGTGGCACGCTGGGCGCTCGACCCCGCCCTGACGCATCCCGTGCGGGTGATGGCGCTGGGCGGCCGTTTCCAATGGCAGGACCAGGGCGAGACCCCCAACACGATGTTCGCCCTCGGCGAGTATTCCAACGGCCAGCAGGTGTTCTTCAACGTGCGCAACGTGAACTACAAGGGCTACCAGACCCAGGTGGAGAACGAGTATTACTTCGAGGATGGCGGCAAGATCGTGCGCGGCCTCTACTATCCCAAGGGGAGTTCCAAAGGCGAAAAGGTCTCCGTGCCGGGCGGCAAGGTGACCCCGGGCGGCAACTGGGGCGCGTTCATCGCCGCCTGCCGGGCCGGCAAGCCTGAAATGGCCAATGGCAACGCCAGCGAGGCGCACTACGGCTGCGTGCTGGGGCACCTGATGAACAATTCCTACCGGCTTGGCCGGAAGGTTCCGTTCAACGCCAAGGCCGGCCGGTTCGGCGACAACACCGACGCGCACGATCACTTCATGAAGCTTCACGCCGTCATGCGCGATGGCGCGGGCGTGCCGGAGGATGGGGCCGAATACGTCGTCGGCCCCTGGCTCACTTTCGACCCCAAGACCGAACAGCACACGGGCGAATTCAAGGCGGAGGCCAACGCGCTGTTGAAGGATGCGAACCACGCCGGCTTTGAGGTTCCGGCTGCTGGAAAGGTTTGAACCGCCGAATCTCTGCGGATGGCCCGCCTTGGTGACGGGCGATGATTGGCGCTGCCAAACAAGCTCGGAGCCGGAAGGTGCCGCGCTGCGGCCTTCGCTTTAACGCTGAGACTCTGGGAACGCGGAAAAGTGCGGAGCGGCATTCACGCGGCCGCATTCACCAGTGGGTGTCCTGCCTGGGCTACCCACTCCGCTTTCCGTTCTCCACAGTGGTTCAGAAGATTTCTTCCAACGCAAAGGACGCCGAGGATGCAGAGCTTGCGCAGGGACCGATAGGAAATATCCGTCTGCGCGTCTCTCCGCAGACTCTGCGCCCTATGTGTTGCAGCGCGCCATCCGGCCACTTCGGTTGCGGCTCTGCATTGACTGCATCGTTCCGTAGCTGGGCCTGGGCACATGCCATCCGGTTTACCGATGGTCGCATCAGGTCATTCGATTTCCCCACTCCGCCCGGAAGATGATACGCATACATACGAATTGAACGACAACGTCACCATCGAAACGAAAGACCGCACCATGAAAAAGCTCCTGATCCTCGCCCTCGTCCTCGCCGCCAACCTGGCCTCGGCTCAAAACCATCGTCATTCCCCGGCCCCCAGCCCGGTTTACCGGGGCCACTACCACGCTCATGGTTACCGCCCGCTGCCGGCTCCCGGCCTGGTCCGCCTGCCCAGCGCACCCGCCGGCTACTGGACCACGCAATACGACACGGTTTATGTGGCCGGAGCCTACGTGACCATGTTGAACGCCTACGGCCAGCCCCAGCTCACGTTTGTGCCGGGCCACTACGAGACCATCAGCCGCCAGGTGTGGGTGGCCCGCGTTTGGTGACGTGGTCGGGACGCTTCGCTCCGGCCGGTGCGTGGTTGTGGCCCAGCCCACCACCGGTCGGGCGACGGGCTTTGCCCCGGCCTTTCCGGTTCAACGATCTGGGCGGGGAGCTGCGACGGCTCGCGCCAGCTTCTCGCGAAGAAAGGCCGTGCACTTGGGCACCTGCGCCTCGCTGAGGCCGTGCAGAAAAATTGGCCCCCTGAATCCGTGGTGATGCAGCAGGCCGAGATACCGGTCGTAGTCGAGCTTGCCTTCGCCGGCGGCCTTGTGGCCCGCGTCGCCATCGCGGTCAAGATCCTTGGCGTGCGCCATGACGATGTCCTTGCCCACCAAGGCGAAGGCCTGATCGAGGATCTCGCTCATTCGGGGCAGTTCGCCCGCGTGAAACAAATTGGCTGCGTCCATCGTGACCTTTAGGTGCGGCGAGCCGATTTCATCCAGCAGCCGGCGCGCCTTCAGCGCTGAATCCACCACGTTGTTGACCTCCGGCTCGAAGGCCACGATCACGCCCGCCTGCCGGGCAAGGTCCGCTGCTGTGCGCATGGACGCGACCATGTCCTGCCACGCTGACGGTGAATCGTTGTCGGGATGACGCCGCCACATGCTCGCGCGATCGCGGGTGCCGCTGCACAGGTGAATCCGCGGCACGCCCAACTCCTGGCACAGCCCGGCCAGCACACCGAGGCGCCGCAGCCCCGAAGCGCGATGTTCGGCGTCGGGATGGCACATGTTGAAGGTGCCCTGAAGGGAGGCGATGGTGATCCCCCGCGCCGTCGTCTCACGGCGAATGCGGACCGCCAGGTCCGGCGGAAGCTTGTCCGGCATCATGGGCAGGCCGGCGCAATCCAAGGCCAGTTGGATGTCCACCAGTCCGGCGGCCCTGGCCGCGTCCAGCCGGCCCTCCAACGGCGGACGGACAAACGTGGAAAGCAGAATGCCTATCTGCATCAGCGCGGGCGGCTTCGCAGTTGGGTCGGTGGTCGGGGGCTTGGACGCGGTCGGGGCAGCCTCGCTTGTGGCAGCCGGCAGCGGCCCCGGGCCATAGACGCCTCCGAGGGTCAGGGCGCTGGCGGCCAGCAAGAACTGGCGGCGTGTCGGGGAAGCGTCGCTTGGGGGACAAGGTTGATTCATCGGAGGCCCATTTGACTCTTGAACCTTGAATCCATTCGGCTGGAACACCGGCCCCCTGCGGTCGGCTCGTTTCGCAACGCTTACGTCCGAAGATCCAGCCCGCAGGCGGGACCTGCCCAGCTCCCTTTGTTTATTGGTGGAGGCGGGGGGAGTCGAACCCCCGTCCTTGGCAGAATAACCAGCCGCGACTACATGCTTAGTCCAGGCATATTTGTCGGCTATGGGATGGCGCCTGAACTCGATACCCACTGCTTAGTCCGCATGAAATTTTCTCGGCTGCTGGCGCGCGGTCTCCGCCTTCAACCATGCCTGCAAATGGCGTTCAATCAGCGTAGCAGGTGTCCACTGGTGAACGTCGCGGTGGTTTAGGCCGCGAGGGCCAACTCTTCGTTAGCTCTTATGTTTTGGTTCGATGATTAACGAGGCCAACGAACCGTCCTCGGCATGCCGCCTCTGGCGCATCTCCCAAGTCGAAACCAGTGCGCCCCCGGCCAACGGCGGCACTGTCCACCACGTTTCCCCCTGCGTCAAGCAGCGTGCCGATATTCCGGCCCCGGCGCGCGGCGTTCACGCCGCCTCGACGTGTTACGCCTTTGGGGTTCGGATACGGCGAGGGGCTCGGACGATGAAGCGGTCTGAAGGCCGCGCGCCGGAGTTCAGCGCTCACCCCTTGGTGAGCACTTCGTCCAAGTTCAGCAGCAGGCTGCACAGGCCGGTCCAGGCAGCGTGCTCGCTGGCGTCCAGTTGCGCGTCGCGCTTGGATTCACCAACGGTTAGGAGCTTGCTGGCCGCGTCCTTGTCTGCGGCGTATTGGGTGCGGAGTCGCACGAGACTGCTGGCGAGGACCTGCTGTTCGGAGGGGTTGGGCTTGCGCGCGGTGACCAGGCGGAAGGCGTGTTCCAGCCGCGCAACGTCGGTGGGGCCGCCGTTCTTCAAGACCTGTTCGGCCATCGCGCGGGCAGCTTCGATGTAGGTGATGTCATTGAGCGTGGCGAGCGCGTGGAGCGGGGTGTTGGTGCGCGGCGTCTTGACGGCGCAGTTCTGCCGCGTGGCCACGTCGAAGAAAATCGTTGGCCCGACAATGCGCCGCCAGAAGACGTAAACGCTGCGGCGGTAGAGCGCCTCGCCGTGGTCCTGCACATACTTCTTGTTGCCGAAGGTGGCGTCTTCCCAGATGCCGGACGGCTGGTAGGTCTTCACCGGCGGGCCGCCGAGCTTCTCGACCAGCAGGCCGCTGGCGGCGAGGGCCTGGTCGCGCAGCATCCACGACGGGAGGCGATGGCGCGCGCCACGCGCAAGGAGGCGGTTTTCCGGATCGAGTTGGTAAAGCGTATCCGAGCCGGTCCGCCTCCTTACGTCGGCGGCTACAGGGGCGTCCTTCGACGACTGCCGGTAAGCCGCGCTGGTCACGATCAGGCGGACGAGTTGCTTCACGTCCCAGCCGGTGCGGACGAATTCCGTGGCAAGCCAGTCGAGCAGTTCCGGGTGTGACGGCTTCTCGCCCTGCACTCCGAAGTCCTCAGTGGTTTTCACCAGACCAGTGCCGAAGAACTGCTGCCAGAAGCGGTTCACCGTCACGCGCGCGGAGAGCGGGTTTTCCGGTGAGACCAGCCAGCGGGCGAGGTCCAGCCGGTTGGTGGGGGACTGTTTCGAGTTTGGAGTTTCGAGTTTGGAGTTGGAGATCAGCGCCGCAGGGAACGCTGCGTTCGCCTTGTCCGTCGGCTTGTTGTAGGCCCCGCGCACGAGCATGAACGTGTCGCGCGGCTTGCTCATGTCTTCCATCACCATCACCCGGGGGACCGCTTTGTTGAACGCATCCCGCGCTTCGATGGCCTGGATCAAGGTGTCGAGCGATTTGCCATATTCCGCTGGTTCCTTCTTCTTGAACACGGCCGCCAAGTCCTTCAGGCCCGTCAGCCCACGACCCGCTGCCGCTTGCTTCAACGCGCCGAAGGGCTGCGCGGCGAGATCTTTCGCCGCAGGTGAGTCGGACGCGGGCTTGCCCTCGGGTCGGGGGAAGACCGTGATCTCCTGCTTGTCCACTTCGGCCCCGAGGCGCTTCACTTCATCACCGAGCGACTTGAGCTTCTCGACCTGTTCCGGCGTGGTGAAGTCCAGCACGGGTGCGGTCTGCGGGCTGCCGCCGCTGCCGGTGATGGGCGTCTGGTTGAAGAATGCGACCAGCCCGTAGTAGTCGCGCTGCGTGTAGGCGTCGAACTTGTGGTCGTGGCAGCGCGTGCAGTTCATCGTGGCCGCCAGCCAGACCGTGCCGACGGTCTCCGCCTGGTCGAAGAGATACTCGATGCGGTTTTCCTCCGCGATGCGCCCGCCCTCGCCGTTGATCATGTGGTTGCGCACAAAGCCCGTGGCGAGCTTCTGGTCGCGCGTGGCATCGGGCAGCAGATCACCCGCAAGCTGCCAGATCGTGAACTGGTCGTAGGGCAGGTTGTCGTTGAACGCCTTCACCGCCCAGTCGCGCCATGGCCACATCGTGCGCTCCTGGTCGCCTTGGTAGCCGTTCGAGTCGGCGTAGCGCGCGGCGTCGAGCCACTCCCAGACCATGCGCTCGCCATAACGCTTGCTGGCGAGCAGGCGGTCCACGACGGTTTCGTAAGCCTTGGGTGAAGCATCGGCGAGGAAGGCGTCCACCTCGGCGGGCGTGGGCGGCAGGCCGGTGAGATCCAGCGTCACGCGGCGGATAAGCGTCTCGCGCGGTGCCTCGGGCGAGGGGCTCAGGCCTTCCTTCTCCAAACGGGCAATAATGAAACTGTCGAGCGGACTTTGAACCTTGAACTTGGAACTTTGAACCCTCGGCACAGTCGGTCTCACCGGCGCGGTGAAAGCCCAGTGCGTCGCGTAGGGGGCACCGGCGTCAATCCACCGCCGCAACGTCTCGATCTGCGCGGGGGTGAGCGTCTTCTTGGACTTGGGCGGCGGCATCAGGTCGTCTGGGTCCTTGGTGACGAGGCGCTTGAAGAGGTCGCTCTGCGTGGCTTTGCCGGGGATGACGACTGGGTTTTTGGCGCGAAAGAGCCCGTCCTTCGTGTCGAGGCGCAGCTTGGCTTCGCGGGTCTTCTCGTCTGGGCCGTGGCACTGGAAACAGTTCTCGGACAGAATCGGCAGGACCTCGCGATTGAAATCAACTGACTTGGATGCGGGTGCTGACAGGGCAGGGGAGGCGACGGCCAGCAGGGCGCAGGCGAGCAGGCCTCGACCGAGTTGATTTGGCCCGAAGTCTGAAGTCCAGCGGATGCGGATGACGCGGAGCGCGGCCTTCAGGCCGAAGGAACGTGCGAGGTTCTGGACGTTTCGAAGCACACTTTTGCATTCGAGCTTTCTGCGGCATGAATGCCGCGCTCCGGGGATGGCCTCTGCCGCTCCGATGTTTGCTGCTTCGGAATTCGAATTTGATCGGGTCATCGTGTGCGTGCCATCAGACGTGATCGCGGCGGTCTGGCTTGAGAAGAATTTGGCGGGATCAAGACGGCGCGCCGGCTCAATGCCACTTCTGCAGCTCGATGATGTTCCCCTCGGGGTCGGTCATGTAGATGAGCGTGAGCCGGCCCGCGCCTTGGATGTCAATCGTCACAAGCTGCCCCACGTCCTTGCCGCCCCAGGCGTGAATCTCCGCCCGCTTCGCGTCCATGTCCGGCACCTCAAAGGCCAGGTGCGCAAAGCCCGGGCGGTTCAAGGAAGTCGGCAGGATCGGCTCGTTCTTCTCGTAGCTGAAGATCTCGATGGTCGGGCCGCGCTCGCCGTGGCCGGGCAGGCGCAGATGCCGCCCCCGGATGCGCGCCCCGGGCATGGCGGTGAGCGCGTCAATGTGCGGCCCCTTGTGGTCGCGCTCCGAGCTGACTGGTTCGCAGGCGAAGACCTGGGTGTAAAAATCCGCCAGCCGCTTCCAGTCGTGGGCGATGAGGTTGGTGTGGGCGTAGCGGATGCCGGAGTTTGCGGTGGTGTCCATGAGATGTTCGGGCGACTGGTTCAGTGTGCGGAGGCGGGGCGGCGCTCGTCAACTCCGCCGCCCTGCTCGCGCCGCCGATACTCGCTCGGCGCGCATTGCGTGAACTGCTTGAAGTCGCGGCTGAAGTAGAACGCATCCGCGTAGCCGCACTGCAATGCGACTTCCTTCACGGCGTCGGTGGTCTCGATGAGGCGGCGCTTGGCCTGGTTGATGCGCTCGCGGCGCAGCCAGTGGATGGGGCTGGTGCCCATGACATGCTTGAACGTCCGCGCGAAGTGCGAGGGGCTCATCCCGGCCAATTGCGCCAGCTCGCTCACGCGGAGGGGCAGGTGATAGTAGAGGCGCATCCGCTCCAGTGGCCGACGCAGCAGTTCGGGAATGCTCGCCGCCGGCGTGCCATCGGGGTGCGATGCGATGCGCTGCTGCACCAGCAACGCCACGAGCTGCGCCAGTTCCGCGTGGAGCCGCGCCTCGGCGGCCGGCTTGAGCGACTCCATTTGTTGAAACACCCGGCGAAATACCGGTGCCAGAGCCTTCTGGTCCGCCGTCATCACGGGGAATCCGCCGCCGAACAGGTTCTGCTCCACCCGGTCCAGCCGTGGTCCGTCAATGCGCGCCCAATACACCTCCCACGGCGACGCCGCATCCGCCCAATAGGCGTGCGGGTGATGACAGTTCACCCAGAGCAATTGCCCGGCGCTGATGCTGCCCGACTTGCCGCGCACGCGGGCATGGCCCTTGCCCCGCAGGCAGAGGATGAGTTCGTGTCCCGGGTAGCGGTCCCGCTCAATGCGATGCTCCGGCCCGGCCACCAGATGTCCCGCCCGGACCGACGTGTAAAACGCCTCGCGCGCCAGGTCGCTCGGGGTGTGGTAGAGCGAGACGAGAAAGCGCGACTTGGCCGGCGGACGGAGCACGGCAAGATAGTTCATGGCCGGGCGACGAAAAGTCAATGGACGGGCCGCTGGGATTCGTCAATGTTAGCGCAGAACTTGAACGAACTCCGCCCGTGTGGCTGGGCCTTGAGACGAACGCGCCCGCGGGCTGGAGTTCAAAGCGACACCGAAGCCTATGCTGAACGTCACCGGACCCGGGTCCATCACCACCTGCGACGGCATCTCGCGCCGCGACTTCCTTCAGGTCGGCACGCTCGGCGCGCTCGGCCTCTCGATGGCGGACTACTCCGCTGCGCAGGCCGCCGGCAAGGTCGCGGGCGGCAGCAACGAAAAGTCGGTCATCATGATCTTCAACCTCGGCGCGCCCAGCCAGCTCGACCTCTTCGACATGAAGCCCGACGCGCCCAGCGAGATTCGCGGGCCGTTCAAGGCGATCTCCACCAAGGGCGATTTCCAGCTCTCCGAGATTCTTCCCGGCCACGCGAAGGTCGCGGACAAGTTCTCGCTCGTTCGTTCCTGCTACCACACGGCGGCGGCGGTCCACGACACCGGCCACCAGATGATGCAGACGGGCCGGCTCTTCACCGGCGGCATCGTCACGCCGCATGCGGGCTGCGCGCTGGAGTTTCTCAAAGGCCGCCGCAGCGACCTGCCCGCGCACGTCATCCTGCCTGAGCCAATGGGCCCGACCGGTGGCAACATGCCGCACGGCCAGGACGCGGGCTTTCTCGGCAAGGCCTACGATCCCTTCGTGCTGAACGCCGACCCGTCGCAGAAGGAGTTCAAAGTGCCCGACCTCCTGCCGCCCAAGGAAATCGGCGAAGTGCGGCTGGCGCGGCGGCGTGAGCTGCGGCAGGTCGTGGACGACACGGTCAAGAAGTTCGAGGCCAGCGAATCCGCGAAGCTGATGGATGCGAACTTTGCCGCAGCTTATCGCCTGATGACGAGCGAGCAAGCGCGCGAGGCCTTCGACCTGACCAAGGAACCGCAGTCCGTGCGCGAGCGCTACGGCATGTCGCGCTTCGGCCAGTGCTGCCTGTTGGCGCGGCGGCTCGTCGAGCGCGGCGTGCGCTTCGTGACCGTGAACACCTTCATCACCGTCTTCGGCGAGATCACCTGGGACATCCACGGCTCGAAGCCTTTCACCAGCATCGCCGGCATGAGGGACATCGTCGCGCCGATGTATGACCAGGGCTACAGCGCGCTGATCGAGGACCTCAGCCAGCGCGGCCTGCTGGAG
Source organism: uncultured Klebsiella sp. (assembly GCA_964496695.1). Classification (GTDB taxonomy): domain Bacteria; phylum Verrucomicrobiota; class Verrucomicrobiia; order Limisphaerales; family SXTU01; genus SXTU01. The sequence continues at coordinate 6,735 of CAZCBE010000054.1, read as the reverse complement.
AACACGATGGTCTGCAACCTCGCCGAGTTCGGCCGCACCCCGCGCATCAACCCCGCTGGCGGCCGCGATCACTGGCCGAACTGCTGGTCGGTCTATTTCGCCGGCGGCGGCGTGAAGGGCGGTCGCGTCGTGGGCCGCAGCGACGACATCGGCGCGTATCCCGCCGAGCGCCCCGTGAACCCCGGGGAAGTGGTCGCGACCATCTACAAGAGCCTCGGTCTCGACCTCGACACGCACCTCCCGGGGCCGCAAGGGAGGCCGTTTGCGTTGGTGGACTTTGGGGTGAGAGAGGTGAAGGAGTTGTTCTAGACGGAAAAAGGAACTGCGGTGTCAACCAAGTGAAAACTAGGTGAAAACCACATTATGAAACGCACCATATTCCTTCTGCTGACTATCGTCCTGTCGCGCCTCGCCGTCGTAGGTGCAGACTCCCAAGAGCTACAAATTGTGCTGAAGGAAGCGAAGGACTTGGCCAAGGAGGGCGACTATGCCGCCGCACTGGACAAGCATGTTTGGTATCACGAGCACTCGCGCGGGACAGCGCACGCGGGCGTGCGGCTCTCGTTCGCCATGAGCGACTGGAAGCGGCTCGGCGAGGAGTTTCCAGCCGCGAAGGAGAAGCTGCTGAGCATCCGCAACGAGCAGGAAAAGTCGCTCCTCGGTGGCAAGGGAGGTTATGTGGAGTTTTCGGAAGTGGCCGCGATTGACCGCACATACGGGAATGACAAAAGGACTTACGAATTGATTCGCAAGCTGGCCGAGCAGTCTCCCGAACTGGCTGGAAAATGTTTCTTTGCCGCGCGCGGCGTAATTGCGAAAAACAAGGATTACGCTCTCTTTCTCAAGCTAGGACCGGAACCGGAGCGGCAGTTCCGTTCACGGCAATCTGAGTGGGAGGGAAATGTTGTTCGAGAGGGCAATCCAGCCGCAGCAGCAGCCATGCGGGAACTCTGCCTGCAAAACTTCCGGCAACTGATCGAAGTGCTCGTCGGCACGGGCCAGTTGGACAAGGCCGCCGACATTCAAAAGCGGGCGGTAGAACTGACCAAGGACAAATCGCTTGAAACCGCGCTGGAGGACGCGATGCGACGTGTGAAGGAAAAGCCGTGAACAGTCCTGATAGCAAACCACAGGAAGCCCACACTGCAACTCACTGTCCCGTCCGTTCTAGTCCAATGAAGAATCTCGTCTTCCTCCTCTTGCTGGGACTTTCCCCGCTGGCCGCCCGCGCGGAATCTCTCACCCTCCTGCCCGCCAAGTTCACCCTCGACGGCCCGGCTGCCGAGCAGCGTCTTGTGCTCGAACTCGCCGACGGCAAGACCTTGCTCGGCCAAGTCACGAACAGCGTCACCTTCACCTCCAGCAATCCCAAGGTCGTGCGCGTCGAGAACGGCCTCGCCATCGCCGTGGGTAATGGCACGGCCACGGTCATGGGCAAGTCCGGGCGCAGCTCCGCGAAGGCCGAGGTGCGCGTGGTGAACATGGAGAAGCCATTCGAGTGGAGCTTCCGCAATCACCTCCAGCCCGTGCTCACCAAGACCGGCTGCAACTCTGGCGCATGCCACGGCGCGGCGGCGGGCCAAGGCGGCTTCAAGCTCTCGCTGCGCGGCTATGACGTGGACGGCGACCACCGCGCCATCACGCGCTCGGCGCTGGGCCGGCGCGTCACGGTCGCGGAGCCGGCGCACAGCCTCCTGCTCATCAAGCCCACCATTGCCGTCCCGCACAAGGGCGGCGAGCGCTTCACCACCAACTCGCTCGACTACCGCATCCTCGCCGAGTGGATTGCGAACGGCACCCCTGCCCCGCAGCCCGGCGACGCGCGCATCACGAAGATTGAGGTGCTCCCTGAGCAAGTGACGCTCAAGCCCGGCGTCCCCCAGCAGCTCCTCGTGCGTGCGACGTTCTCCAACGGCGAGTCCCGTGACGTGACGCGCTACGCGAAGTTCACGAGCGCGAACAACGCCGTGTGCGTCGTGAGCGACGACGGCCTCGTCACCGTGATGGGCCGGGGCGAGGGCGCGATTTCCGCGTGGTTTCTGAGCCGCCTCGCGCTCGCCACGGTCACCGTGCCGTTCGACAACAAGCTGGCCTCCTCGACCTTCTCGAAAGCGCCGAAGCGCAACTTCATTGACGAGCTCGTCAACGAGAAGCTCAAGGGGCTCAATGTCCCGCCGTCGCCGCGCTGCGCGGACCCCGAGTTCATCCGGCGTGCCTATCTCGACACCATCGGCACGCTGCCTACGGCTCAGGAGGTGCGTGATTTTCTTGCCAGCACGTCGCCGAAGAAGCGCGACGACTTGATCGAGCGTCTGCTCGCGCGGCCGGAGTTCGTGGACTACTGGAGCTACAAGTGGAGCGACCTGCTGCTGGTCAACGGCGCGAAGCTACCGCAGCCTGCGATGTGGAGTTACTACCAGTGGATTCGCGGCCAGGTGGAGGCGAACACGCCGTGGGATGAATTCGTGCGCCAGCTCGTCACCGCCAAGGGCAGCACGCTCGATAACGGCGCGGCGAATTACTTCGTCCTCCACGACGACCCGACGCTCATGGCCGAGACGACGACCGTCGCGTTCATGGGCCTCGCGATCAACTGCGCCAAGTGCCACAACCATCCGATGGAGAAGTGGACCAACGACCAGTATTACGAGTTCGCCAATCTCTTCGCCCGCGTCCGCACCAAGAACGGCCCCGGCGGCGACGGAGACAAGGTCATCTTCGCCTCGTCCTCCGGCGATGTGCCCGCGCTGCTCTCCGGCAAACCCCTCCCGCCGCGCCCGCTGGACGGTAAAGCCATCGCGCTGGATGCGCCCGGCGACCGCCGCGAGACGCTCGCGGCCTGGCTTACCTCGCGCGACAATCCCTACTTCACCCGCTCCATCGCCAACCGCGTCTGGGCAAACTTCATGGGCGTCGGACTCGTGGAGGCGGTGGACGATCTGCGCGTGACCAACCCGGCAAGCAACGAGAAGCTGCTCTCGGCGCTAGCGAAGTTTCTCGCCGACCAGCGCTACGACTTGAAGGCGCTCATGCGCGCCATCCTCCAGTCCGAGACCTACCAGCGGAACAGCGAGACGGTGCCGGGGAACGCCACTGACACACGCTTTTACTCGCACTACTACACGCGCCGCCTCATGGCCGAGGCGCTGCTGGATGCCTACTCGCAGGTGACGGGCGTCCCCACCGAGTTCCGCCGGGACGTCCGCAACGCGAACCGTGGCATCGGCGACCGCTATCCGGTTTCCCTGCGCGCCTTCCAGCTTCCCGACTCCAACGTGGTGAACTACTTCCTCAAGACCTTCGGCCGCGCGGACCGCCTCCAGACCTGCGAATGCGAACGCACCGAGGAACCCAGCATGGCGCAGGCGCTCCACATCGCGAACGGTGACACATTGAACCCCAAGCTCGCCGCAAAGGACAACCGCATCGGCAAACTCATCGCCGAGAAGAAGACGAACGAAGAGATTCTCGAAGAAGCCTTTCTCAGCACGTTGAGCCGCCTGCCGACCGCCACGGAAAAGTCCCGTTCCCTCAAGCTGCTTGCCGATGCCGGTGAAGCCGACCGCCGCGCTGCTTTGGAAGATCTCTACTGGGGGCTCCTGAGCAACAAGGAGTTTCTGTTCAATCACTGAGGCTTCAGGCGAAAGGTAGTTGTTCGATTTGTTCCGGTGCGAGGTGGAGCGGTTCTGACGCAAAGGCGCAAAGACGCGAAGTTTAGTTCAAGGGCATCTGCAATATGCGTGAGTGTTTCCTGAACCATGCTCCCGCAAGAGGCACCGAATAAGATTGCTTTACGCCTTTGCGTCTTCGCGTCAATCAGGCTTGAGCGGCTCAGGACTGCGACAGAATCCGGTCCACCTGCGTCATCGTCACTTCCGGGCTGCCCTCGGTCCAGATGACGTAGTCGGCCTGGGTCATCTTCTTCTCGCTGGGCCACTGGGCGGCGATGCGCTGCTGGATTTGCTCCGGGGTCCAGCCGCGTGCGGCCAGCCGCTGCTGCTGCGAGGGCGCGGAGCAGGCCACGCAGATCACCTTGTCGAAATGCTTCGCCGCATTCGTCTCGAAGAGCAGGGGGATCACCACCACGCCCAGCCGCACGCCGTTCTTGCGCCACTGGTCCACCTGTTCCTGCCAGAGCGCGCGGATGCGCGGGTGCAGGATGGCCTCGAGCTGCTTGCGGGACATGTCACTGGCGAAGACGCGCCGCGCCAGTTCGTCGCGCCGGAGCGCGCCGTCCGGGCCGAGCACCGCCGCGCCGAACATCTCCTGGATGGCCGCCAGCGCCGGCTGCCCCGGCTCCACGACCTTGCGCGCCAGCACATCGGTGTCCACCACCGGGATGCCGCGTCGCTCTAGCAACTGCGACACGGTGCTCTTGCCCATGCCGATGCCGCCGGTCAGTCCGAAAACTTTCGTTGGAATCACGCCGGAAAACTATCGGCACCCGGCGCGGCGGGGCGAGCAAGAAGTTCTGTCTCCCGCTCCTGGTAGTCATGACGCGCTATGCATTTGTTCAGGCTGGCAAAGTCACCGACGACATCGTATTAAGAGAACGCATACGCATTCGCATGAGCGATCTCCTGAAACGCATCTACAACGCCTTCGACCCCGCTCCGTTGCATAAAGGCCAGCAGGAGCTCTACGTCGATTTGGATGATGTGCGTGGTCACAGCGGCACCGTTGGCGTTCTTAAGCAGAAAATTCTCCTCGCCAATGGCCCCTCCTGCCAGGTTCTCTCCGGCCACCGTGGCTGTGGCAAGAGCACGGAGCTTTGGCAGCTCCGCCAGAGCCTCGAAAGGCCGGGGCCTGACGGAAAGCGGTTCTTTGTCGTCCAAGTCCAGGCGGAAAAGGAACTCGACACCAATGATATCGACTTCCCCGAGGTTCTTATTGCCATTGTCCGCCAGATCGCCGCGCAGTTCCGGGAGTCGCTCAATATCACCTTGGCGCCCGGCTACTTCAAAGACCGCCTTCAGCGCCTGAAGCAACTCGCTCTCAACGAGGTCGAATTCGACGGTTTGGAGCTTGAAGCCGGCATGGCCAAGCTCTCCAGCACGCTCCGTGGCAGTCCGGAGGCCCGGCGCAAAGTCCGTGCCGCGCTGGAACCCGACACTGGCAACTGGATGACTGCCGCCAATGAGGTCATCGGCGACGCCATCTCTCGCCTGTCCAAAGACCAGTTCTGTGGTCTGGTCGTCATCGTGGATGACCTCGACAAGATGATCACCCGTCCACATGCGGACGCTGGCTGCCTCACCACCGAGTATCTCTTCATCCATCGCGCGGCGCAGCTCACCGGCTTCCTCTGCCACGTCATCTACACCCTGCCCATCGAGCTGGCCTACTCCCATCACAATGCCAGCATCAAGCTGCGTTACAGCGGCCATCTGCCTGTCGTCCCGATGACCAAGATCGAGACGCCGCCTCCGCAATGCAAAGCGCATTCGCCAGGCATCAAGAAATTCCGCGAGATGATTGCCGCCCGCCTCGTCAGTGTCAGTGCCAGCGAGGAGGATCTGTTTCATTCTGCCGGTGTCCGTAATGAACTCATCAAGCTCACCGGCGGCCAGCCCACCGAGCTGATGAGCTTCATCCGCGAGGCTCTGGTCACCGACGGACTGCCCATCAGCAGCCAGGGCCTGAAGCGCTGCCGCTCCGAGCTCATGCGCACCTACCGCCGCCAACTGCGCGCCGACCACTGGCCGCTCATCGAGGAGGTCCGTCGCACCGGCCAGATCGTCCGCACGGACGAGAATGAAAAGCCCTTCCGCGAGCTGCTCGACAGCCGCGCCATCCTCCTCTACCGCAATGAGGAGGAATGGTATGGCGTGAATCCCGCCATTGGCGACCTGAAGGTGCCAGCGCCTCCGCCGGCGGCTGCCTCATGAGCGCTCCCGGGGTCACTGCGACGGAGCGTGACAACGATGCGCAGCGTCAGAGCGCCGATCTCGCGGCCTTCCGCCGCATGTTGCAGGTCTCCAGCGGCACCTTCTCCCTCAGCTTCGCCGTTTGTGACGACCGCAAGCTGCGGGACACCCTCGTCGGGCGCTTCACCGCCGAGTTTCCCGGCATCGCCGTCGTCCGTCTTTCGGCCCAGGTCGAGAGCGTCTTTGCCACCGTCACCGCCCAGCTTGGCACGCAGAGCCCTGCCGCCGTCTTCATCCTTGATCTTGAGTCCAGCGTGCCTTTCGGCAGTTCCGCCCAGCCCACCCTCCGCGTCCTCAACAGTTCCCGGGAGCATTGGGAGTCCCTGCGCTGCCCTGTCGTCTTCTGGCTGGCCGACTATGCCATCACCCTCCTCCACCGCCACGCCCCCGACTTCTGGCGTTACCGCAGCCATCAGTTCGAGTTCATCCCCGAGCCTGTCCCGCTGAAGGAGTTGGTCAAAGAATCCTTTACCGGCTTCCCCATGGTGGATGCCCTGCCGTTCGAGGAAAAAGCGTTCCGCATGACCGAGCTTGAGCGCCGGCTCCGGGAGGCTGGCTCGCCGCCCCCAGCGGACCTGCTGCCTCACGCAATGCGCTGGATATACGAACTGGCCTATCTCTACGAGCACGCCAGCCGCTTTCAGGAGGCCGAAGCATGGAAGCGACAGGCCCTGAATTGGGCGGAGCTTAATTTCGGCGCCGATCAGCCGCAGACCTCCGTGGCGCTCAACAACCTCGCGCAGGTGCTCCAGGACACGAATCGGCTGGGGGAGGCGGAGCCGCTGATGCGGCGGGCCTTGGGGATTGA
>CAZCBE010000053.1:0-46386 GCA_964496695.1 uncultured Klebsiella sp. | reverse complement strand
CCACCCTCTCAAGAGGTTGCAGCTAATTTCCGAACACCCTCTGAAAGGGTCGAACGCGCGCGCTCATCATGGGCGTTGCATTCAACCCCTCCCGGGGTTGTGCCCCACGCCTCGCTCACCGTGGGTTTCACCCACGGCTATTCACGTAGCACCCCTCCGGGGTGATCGCAGTCCGCGCCTGCACCCCGGCAAGAAACTGAGATGCGCCCCATCCCGAGGGCGCATCCGCGCACTGCCCCCGGAGCGCGGCGCTCCGGGCCGCAGCGGCCACCCTGCAGAACGGGCTGCGGAGCTTCCCAAGCCTTTCCCTGCTGCCAGCCGCTGCGGCCCAGCGGGCCGCGCTCCGCCGTCGTGCGGGGGCAGTGTCCAGATGCGCCCCATCCCGATGAACCCTCGATTCGGGATTGGCGTCATGACCGTGTTGGGCCTATCGTCCCGCCCGCTTATGAAGACGAATGTTGCCTTTTTGCTGCTGGCCGCCGCCTTTCTCGGTTTGAACCCCGGAACGGTCCGCGGGGCGGATGAGGAGCCGGCCCTTGGCAAGGTGGAGAAGCCCGTTGTGTTTCTCGACAAGAGTCCGGTCATCGTCAAATACCAGCTTGGCCGGCTCTCGAATGAGCAGCTTCTGCTGGCCGACCGCGAGACCACGCATCCCAAGTTCATCCCGCTTTGGGAAGCCATCCTGGGCCGGCCCGGCATGGCGGCGAAGTTCCGTCTGGAGGCGGCCGAGGCGCTGGCCAAGCTGAACAAGTCCGACGTGCCGACCGAACTGCTCGCCGGCATCAAGCGCGCCCCCGCCACGCAGCCCACTGTGCTCGCCGACCTCTCGAAGCTGCTCGTGACGCAGAAGCCGGAGGACTTGAAGAAGAACCAGGCCGCGCTCGAAGCCTTGGCCGGAGGCGAAGGCCCGGACGCCGCGCGACAGGCGGCCTTTGCGGCGCTCATTGGCATCCAGGCGGCTGACGCGCTGTGGGCGTTCGCGCAGGGCAAGCCCGGAGCGCAGGCGCACCTCGTCGCGGGCATTCTGCTCGTGCCGGATGGAGCGAAGCGCGCGGCGTTTGCGGGCAAGGTCCTGCCCTTGCTCGTCCCCGCCACCGAGGCCGCCACGCGCAAGGCCGCCATTGCGGTCGCTGCGAAGCTGCCGGGCAGCGAGGCGGCGGCCTTCACCGCACTGGCCAAGCTTGTGGCCTCCGGCACCGAGGTCCCGTCCGCCGCCCGCGCCCTGCTCGCCCTGCCCCGCGAGGCCTGGCCCGCTGATGCCCTCAAGCCGCTCGCCGATGCGCTCCTGACCCAGGCCAAGCTGGTGCCGGTGCCCAAGCGCACGGAAAACGACTTCCTCGACGTGCAACAGCTCGGCTTCCAGCTCGCGGCGAAGCTGCCCAAGGAGGCGGCCCTGCCGGTGCGCAAGTCCTTCTCCACCCTGGGTGTGAACGTCCTGCGGCTCGGCACGCTGCACGAGCAGATGTTCTTCGACAAAATCCAGCTCGTGGCCGAGGCCGGCAAGCCGGTGGAACTGGTCTTCCACAATTCCGATGCCATGCAGCACAACTGGGTGCTCACCACCGCCGACGGGGCGGACGAAACTGGCATCGCCGCCGAGAAGATGGCCCCGCAGCCCGATTCCCAAGGCCGCCTCTTTGTGCCCGGTTCTCCGAAAGTCCTTCAGGCCACGAAGCTCCTGAATCCGAATGACACGCTCCGCCTGCGCTTCGACGCACCGAAGGAGCCGGGGGATTACCCTTACCTCTGCACCTACCCCGGCCACTGGCAGCGCATGCGCGGCGTCCTCAAGGTCGTGAAGGATCTGGACGAATACCTCGCCCAAGGCCACACCGAGCCCGCCGCTCCCGTCATCACCGAGTGGAAGCTGGCCGACCTCGAAGGGGAACTGCCCAAGCTCGCCAAGGGCCGGGACTTTGCGAAGGGCAAGGGGCTTTTCACCACCGTCGGCTGCATCGGCTGCCATAAGGTCGGCGCGGAAGGCCCGCTCTGGGGCCCGGAACTGACCGGCGTCCTGGCCAAATACAAAGGGGACGCCAAGATGGTGCTGGCGGAAATTCTCGAACCCTCCAAAACCATCGAGCCGCGCTTCCGGCCCTATGAGTTCACGGTCGGCAACGACGATCCCTTCACCGGCTTCCTGCTGAAAGAGGAAGGCGACACGCTCACCATCCAGACCGGCCCGGGCGAGACAATGATCAAGAAATTCGCAAAGAAGGACATCAAGAGCCGCGCGCAGAGCAGTTCCATCATGCCGCCCGGACTGCTCAACCTGCTGAACAAGGAGCAGATACTTGACCTGCTGGCGTTCGTGCAGACCGGCGGGGATGCCAAGCACGCGGCGTTCAGCAAGTAGCGCGGACTGGGGTGCGGTGTTTACGCCACGCTCCTCGTTGGCGGCCTTCACCTGTTTCCGAATTCGGCTTCAAGCACCCGCCGCACAATCCAAGAAGCTCCGCAGGTTCCAGGGCTGAAAGCCCGTCCGGTGACAGCCCGGGCTGGAGCCGAGCACCGCGAAGCGAAGGCCCGGGTTCGCGGTCCCATTTCTGCAACGCCCTGAAGGGGCGGGACGCGGCACGGTGCTGGCACGAGTTCCGCCCTTACAGGGCGGGCAGGCTTCGCTGGCCAGGCCACCCGGGGCTTCACCCCGGGCTGTCACCGGACGGGCTTTCAGCCCTGCGCTACACTTGGCTGCTCGCCACTTCGACTTCCGGGTTCAGCCGGTGATACCGCCGGAACTGGTGAAGATGCCTTCCAGCCACATCTTGAGCTGCTGCGGGTTCGAGGCCTTTTCCATCGCGCGCTCCTCGGTGATGATTCCCTGCTGGAGCAGGTTGTAGATGCACTGGTTGAAGCTCATCATGCCTTCGCCTTGGTCTTCCCACAGGGGAACGCCGTCGGTTTCGACGATCTTCCGGCTGCCCTCGATGATGGGCAGGAGCTTGCCGAGCTGGTTTTCCTCGATGGCCTTCTTGATGGAAATCGTGTTGATCATGATCTCCAGCGCCGGACGCATCCCGCCGTCCGCCGTCGGCACCATGCGCTGGCAGCAGACGGAGCGGAGCGTGCCGGCAAGCTGACGCCGGATGGTGTCGCGCTCGTCCTGCTTGAAGTATTCCAGGATGCGGCCCACCGAGCTGTTCGCGCTCGTGGTGTGCATGGTGGAGATGACCGTGTGGCCGGTGTCCGCCGCGCTGATGGAGGTCTGAAAGCTGATGGCATCGCGCATTTCACCGACCATGATGACGTCCGGGTCTTCGCGCAGGGCGCTCTTCATCGCGCGGTGGAAGCTCATCGTGTCGAGGTTCAGCTCGCGCTGCTCGATGAGGCACTGGTTCTCCTCGAAGACGAACTCGATGGGGTCTTCCAGCGTGACGATGTGCTTGCGGAAGTTGTTGTTCAGGTGCTCCAGCATCGCCGCCAGCGTGGTGGATTTGCCCGAGCCGGTGGTGCCGGCCATCAGCACGATGCCGCGCGGCGACTCGGCCACGGTCTTCAAAATATCCGGCAGGCCGAGCTTCTCAAAAGTCGGGACGGTGCTCTTGATGTAGCGCATCACGATGCACCAGCGGCCCAGCGACTGGAACACGTTCGTGCGGAAGCGGCCGACGCCCGGCGCGGAGTAGGAGAAGTCCGTCTCGCGGTCCGCCTCCAGGCCGGCCTTCATGTGCTTGGGGCAGATGCCGTCAATGACACTCTGCATCCAGACCTGCGTGGGGACGAAGTCGATGGAGTGAAACGCCCGGCTGATGCGGAAGGACGCCGGCGTGCCGACCTTGATGTGGACATCCGAGCAGCCAGCGTCCACGCCGGCCTTCAGGATCTGGTTGAAAAAGGCTACGTCTTCGTTGGCGGGTTCAGTAACTGGGACAGACATGGCGCGGAATTTATCCAGCGCCCAGCGTCATGCCAAGTTGGAATATGCCATGAGGCTCAGGCGGGCCTGGGCCTGGGGCGTCAATTCCATGAACACCATCGAAACCGAGTAGCCCTGATGCCGGTCACCCCGGCAGTCCACCACCACGCCCGTCGCGCTGACCTCGTGGCCATCCTCGGGGTCGCGGAGCGCCACCGTCATCTCGGTCCAGGGCGCGATGGGGCTCAGGGAACGAAATTCGATGCCGTTCTTGCGAATGCGGGTGGTGTCGGCGGACAGGCTCAGTTGCGTGGTGCTGCTGGCGGAGGCGGCGAAGGCGGTAGATTCAGCTTTACGAGTAGCCATAGGATAACGGGGAACCTAGCAGCGAACGAAAAATCGTCAATGGCAGGGGGCAAGATTATTTGGGGGCCTCACCGGGCTCATGACTGAGCACCGGGCCTAGCCCGGCGCTCCCCAAGCGGCCTGAACCGCTACCACTCGATCACCGCCGCACCCCACGTCAGCCCGGCACCAAACACCACGAGCAGCACAAGGTCGCCACGCTGGATCTTTCCAGTGCTGACCGCCTCATCGAGCGCGATGGCCACGCTGGCGGCCGAGGTGTTGCCGTATTTGTCCAAGTTCACAAACATCTGCTCCGGCGTCCCCCCAAGACGCTCGGCCACTGCGTCAATGATGCGCTGGTTCGCCTGGTGCGGAATGATGCACTTGATCTGGCTGATGTTCAGTTCACAGCGCGCCAGGGCCTCACGGGCGGCGGTGCACATGGCGTTGACCGCACTCTTGAAAACTTCCTTGCCGTCCATCTTCAGGAAGTGCAGCCGCTGGTCCACACTCTCATGGGTGGCCGGGAAACGGCACCCGCCGCCGGGCTGGGAGAGCAGGCCGCCTTTTCCACCATCCGCGCCCATGCAGGCGGTGAGCAGACCATGCGACTCCGGCCGGTGCTGCAGGACCGCCGCCCCGGCCCCGTCGCCGAAGAGCACGCAGGTGGTCCGGTCCTTCCAGTCAATGATCGAGGAAAGCTTCTCCGCGCCAATGACCAGCACGCATTCGCTCGTGCGCGACATGATGAACTGCTGGCCGACTTCCAAGGCGTAGATGAAACCGGAGCACGCCGCCTCCAAATCAAAAGCCGCCGCGCGCTTGGCCCCGATCTTGTGCTGCACCAGGCACGCCGTGGACGGGAACGGCATGTCCGGCGTGATGGTGGCCACGATGATGAGATCAATCTGGTCAGCGGTGACGCCGGCCTGCGCCATGGCCCGTTCTGCAGCCTTCGCTGCCAAGTCGGAGCAGAACTCATTGTCCGCCGCGATGCGCCGGGCCTTGATGCCCGTGCGGCTGGTGATCCATTCGTCGGTGGTCTCGACGAACTTCTCCAGGTCCGCGTTGGTCACCACGCGCTCGGGGACGTAGGCCCCCACGCCGGTCACCGAGCAGGTGCGCCCTTGGAAACCATGTTTCGCGCGGGGGTTGGTGAAGTCGCGGGCGGGTAGTGAACTCATTGCCGTGTCACGCGATTGCAATTTTCTCGTGACGAAAAGTCAATTGGCAATTGGCGTCGTCGAACTGGCCCGGGCCTCCTCCAGCACCGGGGCCGCCTTGGCCGCCTCGCGGGCGATGGCCTGGTTTACGTTGAACTCCAGCGTCTCGGTGGCGACGCGGATGGCGTTGAGGATGGAACGCTCCTTCGCGGAAGCATGGGCCTTGAAGACGACACCGTTCAGGCCCAGCAGCGGTGCGCCACCGTAGTTCTCCGAGTCCGTGCGCCGCTTGATGGTGCGGAAGGCGTTTTTGGCCAGCAGCGCGCCGAGCTTGCGCTTGGGGTTCGCGGTCAACTCACGCTTGAGCATGGCGAACATCCCGCGGGCGAGACTCTCGCAGGTCTTGAGCACGATGTTGCCCACGAAGCCGTCACAAACCACCACGTCCACATGATTGTTGAAGAGATCGTGCCCCTCCACATAGCCGATGAAATTGAGGTCCAGCTTCTTGCAGAGCTGGAGCGCGGCCTGGGTGAGTTCGTTGCCCTTCATTTCCTCCGTGCCGTTGGAGAGCACGCCCACGCGCGGGCTGGCCTTGCGCAGGATTTCCCGAGCATAGATGCTGCCCATGATGGCGAATTCCGCGAGGTGCCAGGGCTTGCACTCCGTGTTCGCCCCGGCGTCGAGCAGGATGAACTCGTTGTCCGGCTCCGGCATCACGGTCGCGATCGCCGCCCGGCTGATGCCGGGCAGCGTGCGCAGACGGATGGTTCCGGCCGCGAGGAGGCCACCGGTGTTGCCCGGGGAAACAACCGCGTCCGCCTTGCCATCGCGCACCAGCTCGACGGCCCGGAGGACGGAAGAATCTTTCTTGGTCCGCACCGCCGTCGGCTTGTCCTCCATGGTGAGGACCTGCGTGGCGTGGACGATGTGGACGCGCGCATCGGCGTGGAGGCCGATCTTGCGGAGATGGGCGGAGATTTCCTCCTGGTTGCCCACCAGATGCAGCTCGGTCAGCCGGCGGTTCTCCGCCAGCGCCAGCTTGATCCCGTCAATGATGACGCCACACCCGTGGTCGCCACCCATGACATCCACTGCAATGCGCATGACGGGAGAGTAAGCCGCTCAGAAGCCGGAAGGCGAGATGCGAAATGACCAATGACCAATGACGCAATGTCCAATCAACGCCCAATTCCCAATGTCCGCTGCCGCCGGGACGCGACGCGCGTCCACGGGGTCATTGGGCATTGATTGGGCATCGGGCACTGAACCTTGGTCATTCCGCCAAAGTCCCGGGCGGAAAAAGCAAAAGGCGCGGAAGTTATCCCTCCGCGCCCTTCACCAAGGTCGTTCACATCCCCGCCGTGATGGTCAGGATCTGCTTGCCCTTGTAGAAACCGCAGGCGGGGCAGACCCGGTGCGGCAGCGCCGGCGCGGCGCATTGGGGGCAGGTGGAAAGTTGGGGGAGCTTGAGCACGCTGTTGTAGGCGCGACGCATGCGTTGACGGCTGTGAGAAGGTTTGCGCTTCGGGACGCCCATAGTATTAGTCTTTCAGTTTCAGTTTGTTCAACGCGGCCCATGCCGACGCGCCTGCGTTCGTCTGGGTGGTTTGGCCCGACGCGCCGCCGGCCGCGAGCTGCGACAGACCGCGACAGTCAGGCTTGCACAGCGGATGCTGCGGAAGCGCCAAGAGAATGTCTTCACGCAAAAAGGGTGTCAAGTCCACGGAATCTTCCGCGAAGGTGACGGCATCTTCCCCCGCCAGAGGCAGATGCACCGCGAAATCCGGCAGTTCCACCTCCTGCGGGAAGCGCGTGAGGCACCGCACGCACTCGCAATCAAACACCAACCGCAGCTCGCCCTGCACCAAAATGGCGTCCTCCATCAGCGTCGCAGTCAGTTGATAGGCAAGCGGATGCGTGAACAGCAGCACGCCATCCTCGCTGCCGAGTTCCAGCTCGGCGACGGGCAGTTCGCCGGACAGTTCCAGCGACTCGGTCTGCAATTGGCGGAGGTTAAGGGTGAGGGGCATGAGATTATTTAGTTGAGCCGCAGAAGTAGTGCGGCAGATGAAACTCGCCGGATAACGGCGGCGTTATGATTGAGGTTTGGCCATACAGGGCAAGAAAACGACCGTCCATGGATGTTACATCGTCTCATAATCCACAATTTGCGTCGGCCCGCAACCGCAGGACGAACAAGTGACTCGCACTGTGAACCAGCCAAACCCTTCAAACCAGTCTTCCTTTGTCAAAAACCCGTCGCTCTCGGTGAGAGACGCCTTCATGTCTTCGCCTTGAATGTCCAAGCTAATGCTGTGAGCAGGGGATTTACAGTGATGGCAGCCCCACTCCTGATACTCTGGACGAGGAAGGCGACGCACTTCTTCTCCAGTGCAAACGTAGCCGTTCCAACCGTGGAAGTGATCGTCGAAAAGCAAATGGTCCTGGAAACAGGAAGAACAACGGGCTCCGATGCGTAAGAAGAACTCTTCACCGATCCGTTTGACTCGAAGAAAGGGTGGGGTAGCCCGCCACCGAAGAAAGCTCTGTCTTCGCTCTGAAACCAGATCGGCGACAAAAAGAGGCGTGAATTGAATGGAACCACAGGGACACCTAACCGCTCCGTGCAGATGCTCCTCATTTGATGATGCGACTTCAACCTGAAGGAGATTTACCAAGTGCTTTGGCAACGGATATTGCATACGGTGCCGGAACTGCGAGCAGTCTTACTTCGTCCGAAGGATTTTGGTGCCGCCCACCTTCTTCGCCAGCGCCTTCCCCACATTCTTCGGCACGAAATCCCGCACATCCCCGCCCAGCCGCGCGATTTCCTTCACCAGCCGCGAGCTGAGGAATGTGTAGGTGTCCTTCGGCATCATGAAAATCGTCTCCACCCGCTCGTCGAGCTTGCGGTTCATCAGCGCCATCTGGAACTCAAACTCGAAGTCCGACACGGCCCGCAGCCCGCGGATGACCGCCTGCGCGCCGCAGCCGCGCACGTAGTCCACCAGCAGCCCGTCAAAGGCGCGCGTCTCCACGTTCGGCAGCCGTTTGGTGGCACCGACCACCAGTGCGCAGCGCTCCTCCGGCGTGAAGAGCGGAGCTTTCTCCGCGTTCTGCGCCACCGCCACGATCACATGGTCAAACAACCGCGCCGCCCGCTCGATCACATCGAGATGGCCGTTGGTGAGCGGATCGAAACTTCCGGGGTAAACTACCGTGCGCACGCCGCGAACTTCGGAGTCACGCGCCAAATCCGCAAGGCAATTTCCCGGCCCGCCCGCGTCCAATCGGCTTTACTTGGCCCCGCACGGGACTTAGAAGAACTCGCGCTTTCTGACCGCAGCTCCCTGGAGCCGCGGCGACCGGCGCATGGACATGGCTGATAAAACGATCTACATCGCCGGACATCGCGGCCTCGCCGGCAGCGCGCTGGTGCGGCTTTACTCCCGGCTGCCGGGCTGGCGGATTGTCACGCGCACCCACGCGGAACTGGAATTGAAGGACACCGCCGCCGTGCGCGCCTTCTTCCAGCAGGAGCGGCCCACGCACGTCGTGCTCGCGGCCGCGCGGGTGGGCGGCATCCACGCCAACCGCACCTATCAGGTCGAGTTTCTCCTCGACAACCTGCGCATCCAGAACAACGTCATCGAGGCCGCCGCCGACTTCGACGTGGCCAAGCTCCTCTTCCTGGGCAGCTCCTGCGTGTATCCGAAGCACGCGCCGCAGCCGATGCGCGAGGACGCCCTGCTCACCAGCCCGCTGGAGCCGACGAACGAAGGCTACGCCATCGCCAAGATCGCCGGTCTGAAGCTCTGCGCCTTCTACCGCCGCCAATACAACCGCGCCTTCATCAGCGCGATGCCGACCAATCTCTACGGGCCGAACGACAACTTCGACCTGGAAAAATCCCATGTGCTCCCCGCGCTGCTGCGCAAGTTTCACGAGGCGAAGGTTACGGGCGCACCAACCGTGAAGCTCTGGGGCACCGGCGCACCCCGCCGCGAGTTCCTGCACGCGGATGATTTCGCCGAGGCCTGCGCCATGCTCATGGACCGCTACGAATCCGACCAACTCATCAACGTGGGCGTGGGCGAGGACACCACCATCCGGGAACTGGCCGGCCTGATCCGCGGCATCGTGGGCTTCGCGGGTGAGATCGAATGGGATGCCACCATGCCGGACGGCACCCCGCGCAAACTGCTGGATGTGTCCCGCATCAACACGCTCGGGTGGCAGGCCCGCATCCCGCTGGCGGAAGGCATCCGTTCCACCTACGAATGGTTTCTGGCGCACCAGGCCGGAAAAATGGCGTGATCGGGAGCCTGGCGGTGCAAATGTGCCAGTTCTGCAAAATTACCCCTTGCACCACCCGTGACCATTGCCTACAGTGCGCCCTCTTTTTCGAGAAAGAGCAAAATTTATGCGTCGTCCTAAAGGCATCAAGACCAAAAAGTCAGTGGCCAAACGGTTCAAAATAACCGGCACTGGCAAGATACTCCGTTCCAACGCAGGCCGCCGCCACCTGCTCTCCACCAAGAACTCCAAGCGCCGCCGCCGGCTCGGCAAGATGTCGCTCGTCTCCAAGTCCGACGAGTATCGCATCATCTCCTCCCTGCCCTTCAGCCACTGAGGCTCTCCAACTTTTAACTTTCCACCACTACCATGCGCGTCACTAACGCTCCCGCCTCCCGCAAACGTCGTAAACGGACCATCACGGCCGCCAAGGGCTTCCGCCTGAAGCGGTCCAAACTCTATCGCTACGCGGCGGATGCCGTGGATCACGGCCGGGCCTATGCCTACCGCGATCGCAAGACCAAGAAGCGCATCTATCGCCGCCTCTGGCAGGTCCGCATCAACGCGGCCGTCCGCGCCGCCGGCCTGACCTACAGCCGCTTCATGGAAGGCCTGAAGGCCGCCAAGATCGCGCTGGACCGCAAGGTCCTCTCCGACCTCGCCGCCACCGACGAGACCGCGTTTGGCGAACTGATCAAGACCGCGCAGGCCGCGCTCGCCGCCAAGCCCGCCGCCACGCTGGCCAAGGCCTGAACGTTGGTTCAACCGCTTTTCGAGCAACGGGCGACCTGCAAGGGCCGCCCGTTTTGCTTTTCACGATGCCCCAAGATAATCACCGTCCCGGAGATTTTTCCTTTGCGTCCCGGGCGCCCTTTCACGGCTAATTCCCCTGCCCTATGTCACTACTGGCCCAACTCGACCCGTTGAAAGCCGAGGCGCTCGCCGCCCTCGCTGCCGCCACCGACCTGCCTGCCCTCGACCAGACGAAAGGCGCTTTCCTCGGCGGCGATGGCAAGTTCACCGCGCTGATGAAGCAGCTTGGCACCCTGCCCAAAGAGGAGCGTCCCGCCGCCGGCAAGGCCATCAACGCCGCCAAGCAGGAACTTGAAACCGCCCTCGCCGCCCGTCGCAGTGACCTCGAACTTAAAGCTGCGATGCCCAAGGAGCCGACCGACTGGTCCCTCCCCGGTCGCCGTCGCGCGCTCGGCAAGCTCCACCCGCTCACGCAGGTCACCGACGACATCGTGAAAGCCTTCCGCAAGGTGGGCTTCGCGGTCGCCGACGGCCCCGAGATCGAGGACGAATATCACTGTTTCGACGCCCTCAATACCCCGGCTGACCACCCCGCCCGCGACTTACAGGACACGTTCTACGTTGCCAGCGACAAGCGTCCGTTGCTCCGCACGCATACGTCCTCCGTGCAGATCCGCGTGATGCAGTCGCAGCCCCCGCCCATCCGCATCATCGTCCCCGGCCGCGTCTATCGGCGCGACAACGCCGACGCCACACACAATCCGACCTTCCATCAGATCGAGGGTCTCTACGTGGACAAGCACGTCACCGTCGGCGACCTCAAGGGCACCGTCGAGGCCGTGTTCAAGGACGTGCTGGGCAGCGATGTGAAGCTCCGTTTCCGCCCGCACTACTTCAGCTATACCGAGCCGAGTCTGGAGATTGATTTCACCAACGCTCTGGTGAAGAAGCTGGGCAAGGACTGGCTGGAGATCGCCGGCTGCGGCATGGTGCACCCGCAAGTCTTCGAGAACGTCGGCTACGACCCCGAAGTCTGGACCGGCTGGGCCTTCGGCTTTGGCATCGAACGCATCGCCATGCTCCGCTACGGCATCACGGACATCCGGCTGTTCTATGAGAACGATGTGCGGTTTTTGAAGCAGTTCTGAACAGAAAGCGCGGAGGACTGACATGAGCAAATACGAAATCATCATCTACTGGAGCAAGGACGACGATGCCTTCATCGCCGAGGTGCCAGAACTCCCCGGCTGCGCCGCCGATGGCCCCACGCGTGCCGCCGTGCCCGGGAACGTGGACGTCATCATCAAGGAGTGGATTGAGACAGCGAAATCGCTGGGACGCTTGATTCCGTTTCCGAAGCGCTAGCTTGTATCTGACTAGACCAAGATGTCGTGGCTCAATGCGAATCCCTTTTTCGTCAGAGTGGCGTCACCCATTTCTCCACGGCAGCTTGCTGCCATCACCCCCGACACTCACGTCGCACAATTCGAATCACCCCTGACAAGCAAGGACCACCAAAAGCTCGCGAAACGGCTGCGGCAATGTCCACGAACCACCCTGCGAGTCTTTGGCCATTGGCGCGAGGGGATGCAGGACTTGGCGTTCCTTGAGCACTACGCTGGACTTAAAAGACTATGGGTCGAAGTTTTCGGCCTCGCTTCGGCTCAAGGGGTGGAAGCTGTGTCCGACTCGTTGGAATACCTGCAGTTGATGCAGACACGATCAAGAAGATTTTCGCTGGATTTTCTGCGCACGCTCGCCTGCTTGCGAGAGGTTTACCTGGAAGGCCACCACAAAGGAATTGAAGCCCTTTCTTCGCTTGTCCTTCTGGAGCGCTTGACGCTTCGGTCAATCACTTTGAATGGCCTAAGCCTCCTGTTGCCCCTCAAGCGTCTCTGGTATTTGGACGTCAAGTTGGGTGGAACGAAAGACCTCTCACTTCTACCTGCCATCGGACGGCTCAAGTATCTGGAACTTTGGAGGATTAAAGGGCTCCGAGATGTCAAACCCATCGCCGAACTCGAATCCCTTCAGTATCTGTATCTGGAGTCCCTGAAAAACGTCACGCTGTTGCCCAGTTTCGAAAAGCTCAAAGCCCTCCGCCGCGTCACGCTTAACAAGATGCAGGGAGTGAAGGATTTAACTGCGGCGGCAGCCAGTCCGGCTCTTGAAGAACTGGAGGTTTTTGACAACCCGAATCTCACCCCGGAATCTTTCCGCCCGTTTCTAGGGCATCCAACGCTTCGTCGCGCCACAGTGCTCCTCAAGCGCACTACCAGTTCAAACCGAGTTAAAGAAGTGTTGAATTTACCCGCTGTTGGCAAAACCAAAGCCGATTTTTGCTTCACTTGAGAATCATGCATGAAAGTCACCCTGAACTGGCTCAAGCAATACGTTGATTTCAACTGGTCGCCCGAGGAACTCGCGGAGCGGCTCACCATGCTCGGCCTCGCATTGCTCGCCCTCATCCACTAAACTTCCCTATGCTGCGACCAGGACACATCCGACTGCCGAAGGACGAAGCCGCCGAGGCCGCGCGGGCCGCCGGCTTCGAGCGCAAGCAGCGCTGGAAGGAACTTCCCGGCAACCGCTACACCCCGGAGGAGTTGCGGCAGATGAGCGCGGACCTTGGGGAGGTCACCATGCGCAGCGTCCGGCCAAAACGCCGCGTGATGCACCTAGCGTGATGATGCCGCTGCCGAAAATCTATGACTGGGAAAAAGTGCGCGCCGCGTTGAAGCTGCTGGCGGCGCGGTTCCCTGATTTCTTTCCCGCCTGGGTGCTCATCGGTGGCGGCGCGTGCTGGTTCTACCGCGAGGCGCTCCGGCAGGCGCACGACCCGGATTTTCCAGTGCCCCCGGCCACACCAGCGGAGGAACAGGTGTGGTTGAGCAAGGACGTGGACTTCATGGGGCTGACAGTGGAAGAGGCGGAGGGGCTTTTTCAGTCCTCGTTCAAGCCGGAGACGCACACGATTTCGTTCGAGGGGCTGGAGGTGGATTTTTTGGAAGAAGGTTTGCGACTGACACTGCGTGAGGCGCTGACCAGTGCGCGTGAAGTTCACACGAGCGACCTGACCTTTTCGGTGCTCGCGCCGGAAACACTTTTCGCCGAGAAGCAGGCGCTCATTGCCTGCAAGAACCGTCCGCAGGACCGCCTCCACCACGCGGTGCTCGCGCAGTTCCTGAAGCACGAACTCTGCGCCGACCTGGAAAGCGCTGGCTCCTTGGATGCGGATGATTGGGTGGCTCGCGCGCGCGACGTGAAAACGGCCGACCTTGATTTCTTCGCCACCGACGCGCGGTTTGGTGAGCGGTTGCAGCGCGCCATCGGCGCGTTGCCCCCGACCCACCAGCGCATCAAACACTGGGCCAAGCACCACCTGCCCGGTTACACCGAATAATTTCCCATGAAAGTCACCCTTAACTGGCTCAAGCAATACGTTGATTTCAACTGGTCGCCCGAGGAACTCGCGGAGCGGCTCACCATGCTCGGTCTCGAGGTCGAGGGCGTGCAGAAGCTCGGCGGCGAGTTTGCGGGCATCGTCGTGGCCCAGGTCATCACGCGCGACAAGCATCCGAACGCCGACAAGCTCTCCGTCTGCCGCGTGAACGACGGCACAGGCGAGCGCCAGATCGTCTGCGGTGCGCAGAACTTCCAAGCGGGCGACAAGGTGCCGCTGATCCTCCCCGGCGCGTCCCTGCCCTTGAAGCCGGGCGACAAGGAGCCCTTCACCATCAAGGTGGGCAAGATTCGCAGCGTCGAGTCGCACGGAATGATGTGCTCGCCGCAGGAACTGGGCCTCCCCGACCAGGTGGACGGCCTGCTCCTTCTGCGTGCGGATGCGAAGGTCGGCCAGCCCTTCGCCGAGTATCTCGGCCGCGCGGGCAGCGACGTGGTTTACGATCTCGAAGTCACCCCGAACCGACCTGACCTCAACAGCGTCATCGGCATCGCCCGCGAGATCGCCGCGCTCACGGGCAATCCGCTCCGCATTCCGGACACATCCAGCATCCAGCAGCCGGCCTCCAGCATTGGTGATTATGTCGCCGTCCGGCTCGATGAACCCGAGTTGTGCCCCCGCTACACCGCGCGCGTCGTGACCGGCGTGAAGATCGGCCCCAGCCCGGACTGGCTGCGCACCACGCTGGAAAAGGTCGGCAGCCGCAGCATCAGCAATGTAGTGGACGTGACGAACTATGTGATGCTCGAAACCGGGCAGCCACTTCATGCGTTCGACTACCACCTCATCGCGCGGTCCAAAGCAGTTGAAGAGATAAAGAGTGGAAGCGTTGAAGGGGCATCCTCTTCAACCCTTCAACCCTTCAACCCTTCAACTCCCACCATCATCATCCGCCGCGCCGCTGCTGGTGAGAAATTCAAGACCCTCGACAATCAGGAGCGCACCCTCACGACCGACATGCTCCTCATCGCCGACGAGCAGAAAGGCATCGCCCTCGCCGGGGTGATGGGCGGCGCGAACACCGAGATCCGCGACGACACCAAGGACGTGCTCATCGAGAGCGCCTACTTCCTCCCGACCAACATCCGCCGCACCAGCAAGGCCCTCGGCCTGCGCAGCGAGTCCAGTTACCGCTTCGAGCGCGGCTGCGACGTTGGCATCGCCGACTACGCCAGCCAGCGCGCCGTGCAGCTCATCCTCGAGACCGCCGGTGGCGCCCTTGTCCCTGGCGTCGTGGACGCTTATCCCAAGCCCGCTACACCAAAGGCGGTCACGCTCCGGTTTGCCAAGACGACCGAATTGCTCGGCGTCGCCATTGATCCCGAGCAACAAACCAAGCACCTCGTCAGCCTTGGCCTGACCCAATCGGCAATCGGCAATCGGCAATCGGCAATCTTCTCCATCCCGACCTTCCGCGTGGACCTCAAGCGCGAGGTGGACCTCATCGAGGAAATCGCCCGCCTGCATGGCGTGGACAAGATCCCCAGCACGACCCCGCGCGGCGCGGTCGGCGCGAATGCGTTTGATGCGGTGTATGACCAACTCGCTGACGTGCGCCGGCTGCTGACTGGCTTGGGCCTAAATGAGGCGCAAGGCCAGACGCTGGTCAGCCACGCCAATTGCCGACTTCCCGAAGCCGAGGTTGTAAAGCTCGCCAACCCGCTGAGCGCCGACATGGACGTGCTGCGCCCGAGCCTTCTCCCCGGCCTGCTGGACACGCTCCGACACAACCTCAACCGGAAGAACTACGATCTCGCGCTCTTCGAGATCGGCCGCGTGTTCACGAACGTTAACGGCCAGCCCAAGGAGGAACGCCGCGTCGCCATCGCCCTGACCGGCCAGCGCGCGCTGGCCTTCTGGAGCGGTGATGACCGCGAGGCGAAGTTCGACGCGATGGACCTCAAGGGCCTCGTCGAAGACCTGCTGGAGCACTTCGGCCTGCGTGGCATTCAGTTCGGGAAACGCGCGGAACCGACGGCCCTTTACCTCGAATCCGCTGCCGTCACGCTGGGTGGCAGGCTGCACCTTGGTGAACTCGGCCAGTTGCTGCCCGCGCTGGCCAAGCAATACGACCTGCGTGACGCCGTCTTCCTCGCCGAGCTGCGCCTGGACGAACTCTTCGCGCGCCGCAACGCGACGAAGTCCTTCAAGCCGCTGCCGCAGTTCCCCGCCAGCCGCCGGGACGTGGCCATGCTCGTGCCCGAGGCCACCACGCACGACTCCGTGCTGTCTGCGGTGAAGCAGGCCAAGCCCGCGAACCTGGAGAGCGTGGAGCTGTTCGACGTGTTCCGGGGCAAGAACGTGCCCGCCGGCCAGAAGAGCCTCGCCTACGCCTTCACCTACCGCGCCGCCGACAAGACGCTCACGGACAACGACGTGAACGCCGCCCACACCAAGACCGTGGACGCACTGAAGCAGAAGCTCCAGGCCACGGTGCGCGAGTAGCCCAGCATCCCCGGCGCGCGGCGTTCACGCCGCTTCAACGTGCTGAGCAGTTTTGCAGCCTCATAGCCGTAGGCCGCCCATCTCGTTCGGCCAATTCGCTCCTCTGAGTTCTTTCGTTTTCGGATGCCACCTTGAGTTCGGACGCTGAAGCGGCGTGAACGCCGCGCGCCCTTGGAATGCTTTGCACTTTGAGCTTTCCGCCGCTTCGCTACACTCCGCCTGTGAACATCCGCGTCTGCGAAGCCGACCTGCACCTGCATAATCTGCACACGCGGATGCCGTTCAAATACGGCATCGCCACGATGACTCACATGCCAATGGTCTTCGTGCGCGTGGCGCTGGAGGTCAATGGCCGCACCGTGCTTGGGGTGTCAGCCGATCTGCTCCCGCCCAAGTGGTTCACCAAGGACCCTGCGCGCGAAGTGCTCGACGAAATCCATGAGATGCTCGATGTCATCGAGACCGCCATGGAGACCGCCGAGGAGCAGAATGCCCCGAGCGTGTTTGACCTCTGGCTGCAGCTCTACGATTCGCAGTCCGCCTGGGCGACGGCGGAGAACAAGCCGCCGCTGCTCGCGCACTTCGGCACGTCGCTCGTGGAACGCGCGGTGATGGACGCCTTCTGCCGCGCCATCGCCAAGCCCTTCCACCGCGCCCTGCTCGACAACGATTTCGGCATCCGCCTCGGTGAACTCCGCTCCGAGTTGGAGGGCTTTGCCCCCGCTGCGTGGCTCCCGGCCAGACCGCACTCCGAAGTCATCGTGCGCCACACCGTGGGCCTGAGTGACCCGCTGACGGACGCGGACATCGCGCGGGAGGAGCACCTGGCCGACGGCCTCCCGCAATCCCTCGCCGCCAGTATCCGCGTGTATGGCCTGCGGCACTTCAAGCTCAAGGTGAACGGCGATGCTGCGCACGACCTGGACCGGCTCCAGCGAATCTCCAAAGTCCTGCACGCAGAGTGCGGGGAGAACTTCGCCTTCACGCTGGATGGCAACGAGCAGTTCAAGTCCTTCGCCGGATTCCGCGAGTTCTGGGAGACGTTGCGCCGGGACGAATCGTTGCAGCCGTTTCTCACCCGCCTTCTGTTCGTCGAGCAGCCGCTGCACCGTTCCGTCGCGCTGCACAAGGATGCCGCCGCCGCACTGACGGACTGGCCAGACCGCCCGCCTTTCATCATTGATGAGTCGGACGGCGAGTTGGACAGCCTGCCGGTCGCGCTCGCGCTCGGGTATGACGGCACGAGCCACAAGAACTGCAAGGGCGTCATCAAAGGTGTCACCAACCGCTGCCTCCTCGCGCACCGGCAGAAGCAGGCGCCAGCCCGTCCTTTCCTGATGAGCGGCGAAGACCTCTGCAACGTCGGTCCGGTCGCACTGCTGCAGGACCTTGCGGTCTGCGCCGCGCTGGGGATCAAGAGTGTCGAGCGCAACGGACATCACTACAACGCGGGCCTCTCGCAGTTCCCCCGTAACGTGCAGGAGGACATCCTTCGCAATCACCACGACCTCTATCACCCCAGCCCCGCCGGCTGGCCGACGCTGACCATCGAGCAGGGACGCCTCGCCCTCGGCTCGGTGAACGAGGCGGCCTTTGGCACGAAGTTCCTGCTCAATACGAACCAGTTCACGCATGCGGATGCGTGGGAGTGGGAGTGAGGCTGAATCATGAGGAGCAGGAGCAAGATCAGGATCACGAGCAGGAACCGACGGTTCGAGATCCCTCCTGCTCTTGATCCTGATCTTGCTCCACCCTGCCCCTGACCATGCGCTCGCCCCAACGCACAGTGACCATCGTGCTCGCGCTTGTTGCCGTGGTGTTCGGCCTCTTCTTCCGCACGTTAGAATCCGGCTTCCTGCGGTGGGATGATGACATCAACGTCTTCGAAAATCCGCATGTGCAAGGGCTGACAGGGGAGAACCTGCGCTGGATGTTCACCGACTTCGAGCAGGCCATCCGCTACAAGCCGCTCTCGTGGCTGGCGTGGGCAGTGGCGCATGAATTCTTCGGGCTGAATCCGTTCGGCTATCACCTCGCCAACCTCCTGCTGCATTGCGCCAATGCCGTGCTCGTATTTCTGGTCATCCGAAGGCTGTTGGAGCTGGCTTCCAAACCAGTAGGGCGAGACTCCGTCAAGCCCCATTCAGAGCGAAGCGAGGCGAGCGGAGCGAGCAACTCGAAAAAAGTGAATCAGAATGCTCGCTCCGCTCGCGCCGACTCCGCCAGCATACAGGGTTCGACGGAGTCTCACCCTACCGGGCATTGGCTTGACACCTGCGCCGCCCTTGGCGCGTTGCTGTGGGCCGTGCATCCGCTGCGCGTGGAGCCGGTGGCATGGGTCACCGGGCTGCCCTATGGACTTTCGCTGTTTTTCCTTTTGGTGGCGACGCTCTTCTATCTTCGTGCTCACTCGCCTCAGCCCGACCCCGCGTCCAGGCAGCGGGCTTACTGGCTGTCCGTCGCGGCCTTCGCGTTGGCCGTGCTGTCGTATCCCATCGTCCTCGGTTACGTCGCCGTGCTGCTGGCCTTGGATTTCTTCCCGTTGCGGCGGATTCATGAAGCTCCCGGAACGCTGCGTGCCGTAATCCTCGGCAAGCTTCCCTACCTCGCCCTCTCCCTCCTGCTTGTGGCCGGGACGCTCTACGGTCGCTTCCATGTGACCGGCACCTGGGACAAGCCGGTGACCCTCGACAACTTTCCGCCCTTCGCACGGGCGATGCAGGCGTTTTATCTGTGGGCTTACTACGTGTGGAAGCCGTTGCTGCCGCTGGATCTCTGCCCCGTCTATCCCGTGCTCATGGAGAGCCGGTTCAACGAAGCACCGTTCCTGCTCAGCGCGCTGGGCGTGCTGGCGGTGAGCACGGTGCTCCTCGTCAAACGCCGCGTCTGGCCGGGTGCGCTCGCGCTCTGGATCGCGCATCTAGGGCTGCTGGTGCCGATGCTTGGCCTCACCGAGCGCCCGCATTACCCGCACGACCGTTACGCCATCATCAACGGCATTCTTTGGTCCGTGGCGCTGGCCGGCTTACTGCGGCATTTCGCCCGGTCACGGGCGAGAGCCACGGTGCCTCTGGCCGTCGGCGCGGGCGTGGCACTCCTGCTGATGGCGATGAGCTGGCGGCAGACCGCCATCTGGCACAGTGACCTGCCGTTCTTCACCGACATGGCGGCGAAACTTCACAGCCCGTATTACCGCAGCCAGGCATTGATGAAGCTGGGCAACGCGCAAGCGGATCTCGAAGACGACCCCAAAGCGATCGCTGCCTACCACGAGGCGCTGCGACTCAGTCCCAGCTCCGCGACCTATCAACTGCACTTCAACCTCGGGAACGCTCTTGCCCGTCAGGCACAATGGAAGGATGCGTCTGAGTCGTTTGCGCACGCGCTGCGCCTCAAGCCGGACAGCGCCGCCGCTCATCTGAACCGTGGTATTGCCCTCGCAGCCCTGGGCGATCTCAGCGGTGCGAAGGATCACCTGGCTCGTGCGTTGGAACTCAACCCGCAGAGCGCCGAGGCCCATGCCCAACTGGCGGAAGTGCTCACCAAGCAAGGCAAGCCCGACCAGGCCCGCGAACACGCGGCGGCGGCCGAGCGGCTGCGCAGCACGGCACGCACGCCCTAGCCGGGGGACGCGGTGTTCAGCCGCAGAACGCTGCGATTGGAGAAAACGCGCTCGAACCGCCTCTGGCGCACTCACATTTCTGCGGCCTGAAAGCTGCGCTCCGGGACAACGCAGAACCCGGCGCTGAATTCATGCCGCAGGCTTCGGGCTTGCCACTCGTGACCTCGTTGTTACAGTCCGCCCACATTTCAGCCGCCGCAGGGCGGTTTTTTGTTCCACCGAATTCTAACCGGCACAGCGCATTTGTGAAAATCTTCACCGGCACCTCCAACCGGCCGCTCGCCCAGGCGATCTGCGACTCCATCAACATGCCCTTGGGCGCCTGCACGGTGGACGCCTTCCCCGACGGCGAGACGTTCGTGAAGATTGATGAGAACGTCCGCGGCGAGGACGTGTTCGTGGTGCAGTCCACCAGCCCGCCGACGAACCACAATCTGATGGAGATGTTCATCATGATTGACGCGCTGCGCCGCTCCAGCGCCAAGCGCATCACCGCCGTGCTGCCCTTCTACGGCTACGCGCGGCAGGACCGCAAGGACCAGCCCCGCGTGCCCATCACGGCCAAGCTGGTCGCCAATCTGATCGTCGCCGCCGGGGCGAACCGCGTGCTCACCATGGACCTGCACGCGCAGCAGATTCAGGGCTTTTTCGACATCCCGGTGGACCACCTCTACGCCGCGCCGGTGATGTATGACTACCTGCGCACGCTGAACCTCACGGACCTCGTGGTGGTCAGCCCCGATGTGGGCGGCCTGAAGATGGCGCACGCCTACTCCGGGGTGCTCGGCTGCGGCCTCGCCATCGTGGCCAAACAGCGCAAGAGCGCCACCGAGGTCGAGTCCATGGCGGTCATCGGCGAAATCCGCGGCAAGAACGTGCTGCTGGTGGACGACCTGACCGAGACGGCCGGCACGCTCACCTCCGCCGCGAAACTGCTGAAGCGCAAGGGCGCGAAGAAAATCTATGCCTGCGTCTCGCACGCCATCCTCAATCCGATGGGAATTGACCGATTGCGAAATTCAAGGATTGACGAACTCATAACCACTGATACTGTCCTCCGCCCTGCCCTGGACCGGGTGCCGATTAAGACCTTGTCCGTGGCGGCGTTGCTGGGCGAAGCCATCAAGCGAATTCACAGTAATTCGTCGGTGACCTCGCTCTTTGAATTTAAGGGCGGACGGACGAGCTGAATGAATCAGCCCGCCGATCCGAAGTAGAATCTGACATGAAATCTGTTGCCATGAATGCGCAGCCGCGCTCTGCGGCCCGTCGCTCCGCTGTTAAAGCCCTCCGCTCCACCGGTGTCATCCCCGCGGTCATCTACGGCCGGCTCGCGCCGCCGCAGAACCTGGAACTGAACTCCCGCGAGTTCGGCGACGCCATCGCCCACCACGCCAGCGAGAACATCCTCATGGACCTCAGCGTGAAGGGCGACCAGCGCCCGCAGCGTCTGGCGCTCGTGCAGGAAATCCAGCACCACCCCGTTTCCGGCCACATCCTCCATGTGGACTTCCACGAAGTCGCTCCGGACGAGAAGGTCACCATCAACGTGCCCGTCGAGTCCACCGGCGAGGCCGTGGGCGTCAAGACCGGCGGCGGCGTGCTCGAGCACGTGCTGTTTCGCCTCAAGGTCCGCGCCCTGCCCAAGGACCTGCCCGAAGTTATCTCCGTGGACGTGTCCAAGCTGGAAATCGGCAAGGCCATCCACATCGGTGAGATTGCCGCGCCCGCTGGATGCGAAATCCTCGGCAGCAAGGAACTGACCGTCCTCGCCGTGGCCGCCCCGATCACCGAAGCGCAGGAAACCGCCGCGACCGCCGCTGCCGGCGAGACCCCGGCCCAGCCCGAGATGATCAAAGAGAAGAAGGAAGAGGGCAAGGAAGGCGCCGCTCCGGCCAAGGACGGCGACAAGAAGGCGGACGAGAAGAAGCCCGCCGAGAAGAAGAAGTAAGCCCGGGCGTGCCGCCCGCCCCCGCGCATGGAGCAATGGTGTCTCATCGTGGGGCTGGGCAATCCGGGTGCGGAATACGCCCAGACCCGCCACAATGCCGGGTTTCTGCTGGTCGAACGGCTGGCGGAGCAGTGGCGGGCCCGGTGGGAGCTGGAACGCAAGTTTCAGTCCCGCGTGGCACGGACGGAGCGCGAAGGCTGGCGGGTGCTGCTGGTGCAGCCGCAGACCTTCATGAATTTGAGCGGCGAGGCCGTCAGTGCGGTCAGCAGCTTTTATCGGGTGCCGCCGGCCCAGGTGTTGGTGGCAGTGGACGATGCGGATCTGCCCCTCGGGGAAATCCGGTTGCGGCCCGGTGGCAGCAGCGGCGGGCATCATGGACTGGAGTCCGTGGAGCAGCACTTCGCCACCCGCGAGTATCCGCGGCTGCGGATCGGCATCGGGCGGCGGGACGAGACGGTGCGGGAAATCACCGGGCATGTGCTCGGCAAATTTGGCGCGGATGAGCGGGAGCTCTTCGCGCAGGTGCTCGCGCAAGCGGGCGACCAAGTCGGGTGCTGGCTCGCTGCCGGCATCCAGAAGGCAATGAGTCAGTTTAACGGGCCGGTGAAGAGCCGGCCCCAGCAGAAAGACAAACCGTGAAACGTTACGAAGGCCTGTTCATCCTGAACACTGCGGGCAAAGAAGAAGGCGTGACCGACATCATCGAAAAGGTGCGCTCCGAGATCAACGCCGCCGGCGGCAAAGTTGAAACCGTCCAGAAGATGGACAAGCGTCCGTTCGCGCGCGTTGCGGACAAGAAGCACTCCTCCGGCTTCTACCTGAACGTCATCTTCGAGGCCGCGCCCGGTGCCATCGCCCCGCTGCGCGCCAAGTTCGCCCTGAGCGCCGACGTGTTCCGCGTCTCGTTCACGAACGCGCCCGTGCCGGTCCCCGACAAGAAGTAGCCTCCACCGCCGCCGCGTATGGCCAACTTCAACAAAGTGATCCTGGCCGGGAACCTGACGCGCGACCCGGAGCTGCGCTACACCCCGAAAGGGACGGCCATCGCGAAGTTCGGCCTGGCGGTCAACCGCACCTGGACCGGCGAGGACGGCCAGAAGCGCGAGGAGGCCACTTTTGTGGATATTGACGCCTTCGGCAAGCAGGCCGAGGTGATCAGCCAATACCTCCGCAAGGGCCGCTCCATCCTCATCGAGGGGCGCCTCAAGCTCGACCAGTGGGACGACAAGCAGACCGGCCAGAAGCGCAGCAAGCTCGGCGTCACCTTGGAGTCGTTCTCTTTCCTCGACAGCGGCAACCGCGAAGGCGGCGGCGCACCCGCCGCACCATCATCGTCCGCGCCGGCTGCCCGGCCCGCCCGCCCCGCCGCCAGCGCCCCGCCCGCCGACTCCGGCGGCGACGAGCCGCCGCAAGGCGACGACGTTCCTTTCTGATTTTGAACCTTAACCTAGCTTTTCCGTATGCCCAAAATTGAAGTCATCCTCACGCATCCCATCATTGGCCTTGGCGCTGAATCCGACCAGGTGAAAGTCTCCGCCGGCTACGCCCGCAATTTCCTGCTGCCGCAGGGCCAGGCGATCCCCCTCACCCAGGGCAACAAGCGCCGCTTGGAAGCCCTCCGCCAGAAGCGCGCCGAACGCGAAGCGCACGAGTTGAACGCCATGACCGAACTGGCCAAGAGCCTCGGCAAGATGACGCTCACCATCGCGGTGAAGACCGGCGATGACGGCAAGATGTTCGGCAGCGTCACCAACGGCACCATCGCCGACGAGTTGAAGAAGCAGTTCGATGTCGCGCTCGAGAAGCGCAAGATCCACATCGAAAAGCCGATCAAGGGCGTGGGCGAGCACGAAGTCGAAATGCGCCTCCATCAGGGCGTCCTCACCACCCTCAAGGTCGTCATCGTCAGCAGCAACCCGGTGCCCGCCGCGGAAGTTGCCGCCGCCACCCAGGCTCCCGAGACCGAGAAGCGCGGCAAGGGCCGTCGTCCCGAAGCCAAGGCTGAAGCTCCCGCCGCCCCTGCCGCCGAGGCCAAGCCGGAACGCAAGGGCAAGCCCGCCAAGGCCTGATTCCTTACTCATCTTTTCGTGCAAAGGCAGGCCTCGTGCCTGCCTTTTGCTTTTCAGCGCCCCTCGGAGAGTGAACTATCCGCGCGCCTGACATGAGCACCCAGAACATTTACGCCGCCGTCCTCCGCCTCGCCGAACAGCGCGCGGCCGTCCAGCCTTTCCGCAAGCATCTCGACGTCGGCGCGGGCACCGGCGGCCTGATCCAACTGATGCGGGAGCGTTTCAAGGTCGAGTCTTCCGCGTGCGATTACACCGATCAGTTGATGAAGCTCCCCGGGCAGCGCGTGGAGATCGCCAACTTGAACAGCCAGCCCCTGCCCTACGCGGCCCACGCCTTCGACCTCGTCACCGCGACGGAAGTGATCGAGCACCTGGAGCACTTCCGTGAAACGGTGCGCGAGTTCTACCGCGTGCTGGAGCCGGACGGCCTGTGCGTGCTGACCACGCCCAACATCCTCAACCTGAACTCGCGGCTGCGCTTTCTCTGGTTCGGCTACTGGAATCTCTTCGGTCCGCTGCCCGTCAAGCATGGCGCGCTCTATTCCACCGGCGGCCACATCAACCCCGTCTCCTTCTTCTACATCGCGCATGCGCTCATGGACGCGGGCTTTGAAAAGGTGGAATGGACCGTGGACAAGCCGCAGCGCTCCGCCATCGCAAAGCTCGTGCTGCTCTATCCCTTCATCCGCATCTTGGGCGCACTCGCCTATCAGAAAGAGGTCACCAAGTATCGCACGGTGGATGCGCAGAACGCGCCGCTGGTGCGCGCAATGAACACCACGGACATGCTGCTCGGGCGGACCATCGTTGTCTCGGCCGTGAAGCCCGGCGGGAAGTAGGCGTCACGCCACGACTCGCAGCGCACGGGGCACCAGCCCGATCTCCACCGGCAGCACCCCGCACAAGTCGCCTTCGACCTCGAACGGAACGGCCGCCTCGGCTGACAGCTTAAAACGCGGGACGCGCAGGGTCTTCAAATCGCCCGGTGCCTGCGGGTGACCGGTGACAAAGCCCAGGGCGTAGCGCGCCATCAGGGCCCACGTCACCCGGTGAAAGACGCACACATCCAGCAGTCCGTCATCGAGCTTCGCCTGCGGGAACACGGGCAGGCTGCCGCCATAGAACCGTCCATTGCCCACCAGCACGAATTCGCCCGTGACCCGCTGTCCGCCGGCCTCGACCGTGATGACAGGATGGGGCTCACGCATCGCCTTCATGCCCGCATAGACGTAGGCCAGTTGCGCAAACCGTTTCTTCAACCCCCAGTCCACCAGGCTGATCGCCCGCGCATCCAGACCGGCGCCGGCCAGTTGTGCGAACCAGCGACGCTGACGAGTGCCATCGGCGGCCACCGACTCGGCGAACGGGGCATCGATGCGCCGTTCCGTGCCGTTCTGAATCGCCCGCCACGCGGCGCGCAGGTTCAGCGGCAGGCCAAGTTCACGCGCGAAGACGTTGACCGTCCCGAGCGGCAGCACCGCGAGCCGCGCACGGGCGAAGCCATCGGGCGCGTCGGCGAGGCCATTGAGGACTTCGTTCAGCGTCCCGTCACCGCCGGCGGCGATGAGCGTGTCGAAGCCATCCCGGACCGCCTCGGTGGCCAGCCGGCAACCATCACCGGGAGCCATGGTGGGTTTGAGCACAACGCCCGCGCCCAGTTCATCTACGTGCTGGCGGAAATGGCGTGCCTTGTCCCCTTTGGCGGTGGGATTGAAGATGATGCAGGCGCGCACGGCGGCGCAGTCTGCCCAAGCCGGGTAAGAACGCAATCACGCGGACAGCTTCACCCTTAGGCTAAAATCTGCTGCGGCCAGCCGGGAACCAGAGACGGGCCACTGCGTTTGGAGAAAGCCAGCCTCTCAAACCGCTGCCCAACGCAGGCAGTAAATCAAGGCCGTATAGACGCAAGAGATTGACTAACCCCGGTGACTCCTGAAGCGGTGCGAACTGCAAGGAGAAAACCTGGTAACGCACCGGCGTGCCATCCATGTCAAATGTTCCGCGCTCGCTTAACAGCGGACGGCTGCCGTGCAAACCAAGCACCACAACCACGAACAGCCAGACCGGCAGAATGGTCAGGCAGAGGCAAAGCAGCCCCAGCCACTGCAATCCAAATACTAATCTGGCTTTCACGGTGGATTGAGCGCCGTAAAACCTACGAGCACCCTTACGGCGCCTTCAAATTCTTCAGCGCATCACGCACCCGGGCCGCCTGCTCGTAATCCTCGCGTGACACCGCATCCTGCAACGCCTGCTCCAGCTTCTGCCGCTCAGAGAGCTGCGGTGGCTGGGCGTCGGGCTTGTCCTCGCGCTTCTCACGGTTGTTGCGGAGGTTCTCCAGCCATTGCTCCAGCGAGTTGATCTCGCCGGACTGATCCGCCAGCTCCGGCCGTTCAAAGGCGTTGTAGAACTCGCGGATGGAGGCGATGCCGTTCTCCACCTCGCGCGCAGTGGCCGCAAACTCCTTCTTCTCCAGCGCGATCATGCCCTTGGCGCGAGTCAGCATAAGCAGGAGCTGCGGACGGAACTGCTGCAGCGCCCAGGACAGCTCGTCCGTCTCGGCGAACTCGTCCACAAAATCAAACACCTCGAGATTCCGCTCCGCGTCGCGGACCACTGCCTGGTAGTCCCCTAGCTGGTAGAGGCAGATGTAGCGGTGATGATACTGGATGGCCTCCTGCTGAAGCCGGGCGCAGTCCTCGCCGGTGAGGACAAACTCCTCGTCGTTGCCTTCGTGGGCGGCCCGGTGCTTCTCCAACTGGGCGACCAGGTGATGGAAGAACGACTCGTGCCCGAGCGGCCGCTTGCCGTCGGGCCGGCCCTCGGCATGCATCTGCAGCACGCCCAGATCAAGGCGAAGCTGGATCTTTTCAGATCCGTCCTTGGACTTGAACCGGCGGACAAGCACCTGCCCGGGCTTGTATTCCCACGTGTCCAGAAGGCGCGCGATGTCGTGCTTCATCTGGGCGAATATGGAGGCGACCCTGCGAGGCGTCAATTGCCGGAAACATCTTATCCTGCGCAAGCCCGGCGCGCGGTCCGACTGCTTGGCGGGTGTCGCAATCGCCCCGAAGAGAGATGAGAATTCCCACGGATTCAAAACGACCACAGATGGGGAAGGAAAGTGTCACGCGGATGCTGTCCCAATCTGCGGTCGGCTTGGATCTGTGGGATCTCAAAACCGCGTGCTTCACACTGCGGGCGGGTCCACCGGGAAACCCAGCTCGCGCAGCCGCTGGATCTTGTAGGTCAGCGCACGGCGGCTGATGGCGAGGGTTTTGGCCGTCTCGGTGCGGTTGAAATCGTGGCGCTTCAAGGCCTGGAGGATGGCGTCCCGCTCGATCTCTTCGAGCCGGTGGGCGTCGGAGGTGGTGAGCACGGGGGCCACGTTCTCGGTGGCTCGCACGCGATTGGGCAGATGCTCCAGCAGCACCACGCCGCCGCGCGAGAGCAGCGCAGCGCGTTCCATGGCATTGCGCAGCTCGCGCACGTTGCCCGGCCAGGCGCAGCGCTCCAGACATTCCGTCACGGCGGGAGCGAAGCGGGTCTTGTCACCGCCAAACTGGGCGATGAAGTGCGCCGCCAGCGGGAGAATGTCCTCGCGCCGCTCGCGCAGCGGCGGCACGCCCAGTTCCACGACCGCCAGCCGGTAGAAGAGGTCTTCGCGGAAGCGGCCTTCCTTGATCAGCGTCTCCAGGTTGCGGTTCGTGGCGGCCAGGATGCGGGCGTTGGTGTGCAGCTCCTTGCCGGAGCCAACACGGCGGAAGCCGCCGTCCTGGGTCACCCGCAGGAGCTTGGCCTGCAACTGCGGCGACATCTCGCTGATCTCGTCCAAAAAGATCGTCCCCCCGTTCGCCTCCTCGAACCGGCCGGTGCGGGACTGGTGCGCCCCGGTGAAAGCGCCCTTCTCGTGGCCGAACAGTTCGCTCTCCAGCAAGGTCTCAGGAATCGCCGCGCAGTTCACTTTCACCAGCGGGCCCTGCGCCCGCGGGCTCCAGCCGTGGATGGCGTCGGCCAGCACTTCCTTGCCCACGCCGCTCTCGCCGGTGATGAGCACGCGGCTCTCAGACGGGGCGATCAACGCGGCGTCGCGGAACACCGCGCGCATGAGCGGACTGGCAGCGATGATGCGTGCCGGAAGCGGGGGCTCGTCAGGCCGGGGGGCGGTCGCCTCCGGGTGCCGGCCGGTGACCTGCTCGACTATGCGCAGGAGTTCATCCAGATCAATCGGCTTGGACAGGTAGTTCACCGCGCCATCGCGCATCGCCCCAACCGCCTCGCGGATGTCCGCATAGGCAGTGACCAGCAGCACCGGCAGCCGGGCGTGAAGCTGCCGGGCGCGACGAAGCGTCTCGAGTCCGGTCATGCCTGGCATGCGGACATCGGAGATCATCAGGCTCACCGGATGGGCCGCCAGCAGCTTGAGCGCGGCCTCGCCCGAATCCGCCACCAGCGGATCGTGGCCGTTCCGACTGAGAAAGGTCTGCAACAGGCTGCGCTGGCCTGGGTCATCGTCCACGATGAGGAGGCGCGGGGCGGCCGGGTCGCTGGGCTTGGCAGTCATGCGGTTCGTCGGGACAGTGTTCGGTAAATGTGGAAATTCGTCGAGCATCGGGACAATGGGCCTCCCCATCCACGCAAGGCCACCCCCTGAGCTCGTTATCGCTCAGGCCAGTGTCTTGATGTGGCTGATAAGGAAGAGCGCCCCACGCGGCTCGTTGGGCTGGCACTCGATCTCCCAGCCGTGGGCCAGGACGATCTGCTGGACGATGGCGAGGCCGAGGCCGGTGCCCTTCTGATGGGTGGTGAAGTAGGGCTTGAAGATCTCCTTGCGGTTCTCCGCGATGACTCCGGGTCCGTTGTCACGAATCTCCAAGGTGATCGTGTGCTCCCCACTGCGCACGACGCTCACCTTGATTTCCCCGCCCCGGTCCAGCGCCTGCGTGGCGTTGAGCAGGAGGTTGAAGAGCGCCTGCCGCAGGAGCTGCTCATCTGCCTCGATGCGCGGGAGGTCGGGCTGGACGGTGAGTTGGATGGCCTTCTCCTCCAGATCATAGCCCAGCGCGCGGACGACTTCGGCGACGGCTGCACTTAAAGCGACTGGCGAACGACGCACCTCGCGGGGGCGCGAGTAGTTGATGAACTCGTTCAACTGGGCGGTCACCCGGTCAGCCTCATCCACGATGTCGCGGGACTTTGCCCGAACGGCGGCGGGGGCATCATCCTGTTTGGAAATCATCTGGGCGAGGCCGCGGATGATGTTGAGCGGATTCTTGGTCTCGTGCGCCAGGCCGGCGGCGGCGAGGTTCATCTCGCGGAGGTGCAGGTTCATCTCGCTGGCCCGGAGCAGGCGGAGCTGGAGATCGGCCGACTTGATCAAGTTGCGGAGCGCGAGCGCGACGCCGAAGGCGGCCACCCCGGCGAAGCTGACGATCATGGCGCGCATCCACAGATCCGTCTCCCGCGCGCTCACCACCGGCGCGGTGGACAGGGCGATCAGGAAGCTGTGCGTGGTGCGGTTCTCCGCCAGGGCCTTGAACTCCGCCTCCGGTATCCACGGCGGGCGGCCAAAGGAGCCGGTCGGAGGACGGCGAAATGGATCGCGGCCGGACCGGTTCGTGGACACCTGGCCGCCGGGGGAAGCATTGGTGCCGGCGAGCACGTTGGTCCCGGTCACGAGCGAGGCCGGGATGGCGTTGGTGTCCTCGGGGCGCGGCTCGCGTGGTTCCCCCGGTGGACGCGGCGGCGGGCGAAAGTCCTCGCGCGGCGGGGCGTTCGTGTCGCGCGGCGGGAGGACCACGACGACATTGGTCCCGAGGTCCATGGGATTGACCACCGTGAGCAGCTTCTCACCCCAGTGGACACCGTTCTGCACCAACCCCTTGGCTTCAAGGTCCACCGGGGCTCCGGCGGAGGCCACGATTTCGCCGGTCCGGTTCAGGAGCGCGAGGGACTGCAAGCCGCCGAAGGTGATGACCGACCGCAGGGCCACCTCCATGCGTTCCTGCGAGACCACGCCGAAGCGCCGCTGGGACTCGATGAACTTGCCCATCGTGCCCGTGATGTCGCGCGACCGGCGGATGAGCGCCTCGCGCGCGGCCTTCTCCACGCGGTCATGCTCCATGGTCTGCCAGACGGCCACGAGGGCCCAGACGGCAGCCAGCAGCAGGAAGGCGAGTCTCGGGTGACGGATCATGAACCGGGGAACGCCACGTCATTTCGGCAAGACCTTGCCGGGCGCCGGCGAAGGGACACCCGGAGGCGCGTCCTTCATCGGCATCGAATCGAGGAAGCGGTTTAACTCCTCCTGCGGAAAGGCCTGCGGGGCGATCTTCTGATTCTGCTTTTCGTTTTGCGTCATCCCGGCCAGTTGCGCCGGGGCCTTCACGATGGTCGGGGTGAGGAAGATCATCAGCTCGCGCTTCACGTTGCCCTTCTGTTTCCGCTTGAAGAGATTGCCCAGCAGCGGGATGTCACCCAGGCCGGGGATCTTGCTTTCCGAATCCGTCACGGTGTTTTCCATCAGGCCGCCGATGACCACCGTCTGGCCATCCGGCACGACCACCGTGGTGGTGGCGACGCGGGAGTTGATCACCGGCGCAGCGACGGCATTGCTGCCGGCGGAGATGGCCACCCACTGGGACTTGTCAGCCAGCGAAGAAATCTCCGGCGTGACGGTCATCTCCACGTTGCCATCGGAGGAGATGAAGGGCGTGACGCTCAGATTCACGCCCACGTTCTGATAGCTGACGGTATTGATCTGGTTGCCGAACGTGTCGAAGCGGGTGTTGGTAATCAAGGGCACCTGCTGCCCCAGGCTGATGGTCGCCGCCTGGTTGTTGCGCGCGAGAATGGACGGTCGGGAGAGCACCTCGGTCTTGCCCGCGGTGGCGATGGCCCGGAGCGTGGCCTGGAAGTCATTGCCGAGGATGGAGTAGATGCCCGCGCCCGGCGCGGCCTGGGTGACGACGCCGGCGAGCGTGGTGATCGGCGCATTGCCGAAGCCCTGCCCCGCGACGCCGCTCACGCCCTGAAGCTTGGTGTCGTGGCTGTAGCCGCCGGTGAAACCAATGTCCGAGTCCTTGTTGTAGGTGGCTTCGAGGAAGATCACCTTGATCAGCACCTGGGGCGACGGCCGGTCCAAGCCGGTGATCACGGTCCTGATCTGTTCCACCGTCTTGTCGTCCGTGACGACAATCAGGCGGCGTGTCTCCGGATCATAGGAGATGTCCGCACCGCCGATCGGCTGGCCGGTGCCGCTCTGGGACGAGCGCGAGGTGGTGGTGCCACCCCCGAACCCGCCGCCGCCGAAGCCGCCGCCAAACGGTGTGAACTGCGCGTGCGCCTTCCCTGCCAGCACGCCGGCCAGCAGGCAGCCCAATCCCATCCCTGTCAACGAACCGTGTTTCATCATGATGCCTTTCAAAGTGAGTCGTGGTAAATGCCGTGATCAGTTGCCGCCGAAGCTGTTGCCGCCACCGAAGCCGGTGTTCCCGCTGCGCCCGGTGCCGGAACTGCTGCTGTTGCGGTTGTTCGAGCCGGTGGTGTTGCCGCCATTGTTGCGGGTGGTGGTGCCGGTGCCAAAGCCGCTGCGGCCGTTCTGGCTGGTGGAGGACTGCCCGGTCCGTCCGTTCTGAGTCGGAAACAGGCTCTGGAGGATCTGCTGCATCTGCGCCGGGTCGGCGTTTTCGACGGGGATCACGAAGACCTTCTGCTGCTTCGAGGGGTCGGAGTCGAGCTGGCTGATCATGCTGGTGATCTGCTCCATGAGCGTGGGCGAAGCCGTGACAATGACGGACATGGTGCGGTTGTCGGCCACGGCCACGACCCGGTTCTGCTTCAAGGCACGCTGGCTCTGCCCGGCGGCACCGGCGGCACCGGCGCCCGTCTGGCCACCGGCCTGCCCGCCGCCGAAGAAACCGCCGCGAAAGCCACCACCGCCCGTGCGGTTGTTGCCCTGCGTGGTGGTGTCGGGAAAGAGGTTCTTGAGCATGGTGGCGGTTTCGTCCGCGCTGGCGTGCTTGAGGCGGAACACCTTCACTTCGGTCACGTCCTCGACCGGCACGTCCACCTGCTTGACCACGTCCTCGATCATGGCCATGGCATCTTCGGGCGCGCTGACGATGAGCGAATTGCTCAGTTCATCCGCGGAAGCGACGACCTTGGGCGTGGACACACGTCCACCACCGGCCGCGCCGCCGCGCCCCCCCCCGGCGCCCCCACCCGCATTGCCACCGCCGGCTCCGCCCCCGAAACGGCTTTGGAAGAACTGCTGCCGCGGGTCCACGTTGCCCTGCGCGTTGCCACCGGCACCGCGCGAATCCGTGGCGAAGAGATCCTTGACCACCGTGGCCAGCGCCTTCGAATCGGCATACTTGAGGGTGAACACGCGGATCGCGGAGATGCTGGCCACGGGCGTGTCCAAGGCCTTGATGATCTCCGCCACGCGCTTGATGTTGACTTGGGTGTCGGTGATGACGAGCGCGTTGGCCCCCGCGTTGGCCGTGACGGTGGAAGTCGTGGGCAGGAGGGTGTCCAAGTTCTTGATCACCTGCTCGGCGCTGATGAACTTCACCGGGATGATCTGCGTGACCATGCTCTCGGTGGCCGGGATCTTCTCCGGGTCGCTGCCCGAGTTGGTCGGGATGGGCCGCTGCCGCATCTCGTCCTTGTTGATGATGTTGAGGGTGCGGCCGGTGCGGAAGGCGGCGTAGCCGTTGCGCCCGAGGACGTTGTTGAGCACGTCCACCGCCTCGTCCTTCGTCAGCGATTCATTGCTCCACACATCCACGCGGCCCTTGATGTCCACCTTGGGCACGATGATGAACCCGGCGGCCTCGGCGAAGTAATCCAGCACCATCTCCAGCGGCACGCCGCGGAAATTCAGGCGCATCCCCTTCTCCGTCTCGCTGGTGACACGCTTCACGGGCTCCTTGGGCACGACGGGCACTACGGCGGCCGGGAGCGGCTCGGCGGGCTTCACCTCGGCGGCCTTCGGCACCAGCGGAGGGGCCGGTGCCACCGGCGCAGCGGGAGGAAGAACGGGCGCCGGGGCGGGCGGGGTTTGGGCCAGCCCGGTCGCGGCCAGACCGGTCGTGAGGATCAGGGTCAAAGTTGTTTTCATGTTATCGGTTCTCCCGTGCACGTTGTTCCATAAGTCGTTTTAGAAGATCGCTTTCCGAAGCGCCCCCCGAGGTGGAGGGGCTGGCGGGGGTGCCGCCGGAATTGCTGGAGCTGCCCGAACTGCCCACCACGGGGCTGCTGCCGGAACTGGTGGACCCGCCGGGGCTGGGGAAGCTGGGGGAGCTGAAGGTGCCGCCCGAACTGGGCGCACTGCCGCTCGTCCGTGTGGCGTAATACGCAGTGTATTCTTCGGCGTCCACCATGCCATCGCGGTTGCGGTCCATCAGGTCGAAGTTCGGGCGCAACCGGCTGTCTGCCTCGTCGCGCGAGATCTTGCCGTCGCCGTTCCGGTCCTGATCGCGGATACGGCGCTGGGCGGACTCGGCCGGGGGTTCGTTGCTGCTGAACCGCGAATCGCGGCTGGAACTGCCGAAGCGTGAATCGCGGCTGGAACTGCTGGAACGCGAATCACGGCTGAAACCACCAGAGCCAAACGGCGAGCCGAAGGCAGGACTCGAGCTGGACGTGTAGCTGGAGCCGTAATCCGCCGGGCGCTCAGCCTCGCGCAGTTTCCAGTCACCATCGTCCTCCCGCCGAAGCATGTAGCCGATCGGCAGCGACACCGGCTTGCCGTTGGCCTCCAACATCACCAGCGCCGGCTCGATGGCAGTGACTTTGCAGCCGCCGATGGATTCATCCACCTTCACCGCCTTGCGAAAACCGGCGCTGCTGCCCTCGAAGAACGCAACCGAACCCTTCGGGTAGTCCAGCGTGCCCAGCAGCGCAAAGGACTCGACGATCACTTCCCGCCGCTGCACCGGAGGCGCTTCCACCTGGCGCACCGAACGGCGGGTGTTGAAGATGTTGCGGTCCGGGATGGCCTTGAAGCTTTCAAAGCTCGGCGGGAGGGCCGCCGCCGCCGGTTTCGCAGCCGCTTGGGGCGCGGGGCCGTTCGTGCGCGACTGCGCCAAAACGCCACTGGTGGCAAGCAGCAACGCGCCCGCCGTGGTGAGCGCCTGGAGACACAGCCGGTGCATGGCGGAACGCTCGCACGTCTGGCCGCCGACGGCCAGCGCGTTACGTCGGGGGGAAGCGGGGTTATTTCGCGGAGTTCTCATTGCGCTTCTGGGTGAGCACCAGGCCGCTGAGCTGCAGCGACATGGTGAGGTTGCGGCCATCGGTGTCCCGCGTGGTCAGGTCCACCACATCCACCTTCATGGCCAGCGGGTCCTTCTCGATCTGATACAGAAACCGCGCCAGGCTCGACAGGCTGCCGGTGGCATCGGCCCGGCACTCGAGGGTCTGATACTCCTCGCCGCTCGCCGCGCGTTTCCACTGCGGCTTGAGGCCGCTGACCGTCACGCCGGCGTCCCGCGACCAGCGCTCGAAGGCGCGCAGCGCCTGCCCCTCGGCGAGAGACACTTCGTTCGTCAGCGTGTGCGCGCGCATGGACGCCCACTTGTCCGCCACCACCCGGTCGCGCGTGAGCAGCCGTTCGCCGTCAGCAACCTGCTTCTCCAGGTCGGCGATGGTCTTGGTGCGCGCCTTCCAGGTGTCGGTGAGGGGCTGGAGGATGAACTTGTCCCCCACCATCAGCAGCACGGCAGTGATGGCGAAGATGCCCAGCAGTTGTTCGCGGTTCTTGTTGTTCATCGGCTTGCCTGAGGCGCCTCGCCCCAATGGAAATTAAAGGTGAACTCGAGCGGTTGCCCGTTCTGGCCGCCCTTGACGTGCTCGACTTTCACGTCGGTGATCTGCTTGGTGGTCCGGAGATGGTCGAGCATCTTGAGCAGCGCGGCGTTGTTGCGCGCCGTGCCGCTGCAGGTCACCCCGGAACGATCCCGGATCTCGACGGACTTGGCGGCCACCCCGCCATCCTCCGGGAAGGCCTCCGTGATCTTCTTGAGGATGTTCATCGCCCGGAAGGACTCGTCAAACCAAGGGCGGTATTTGCGGATCTTGCCCTCCATCTCCTTGATCTGGGTGACGCGGACCTTCATCCCGGTCCATTGCGTTTCCAGCCGGTTGAGCCGCCATTGCTGCCAGCCAAACATCCCCGCGCCCACCAACGCGGCCAGTGCGAGCGCGGCCACGGCGTAGAAGACCTTCTTGGAGGCCTGCTGCTCGGTGAACTGCTTCCACCGGCTGATGTGCGGCGGCAGAAATTCAAACGCCGCCGGTTTGCCGGTCAGGTGCCGCACCGCCAGGCTCAAGGCCGCCGTCGTGGCAGTCTTCGGCGGCAGGGCGACCCCGAAATCCAAGGGGGCAAACTCCTTCACCAGTTGCGCGCGCAGCCCCAGCGCCTCGGCCCGGGGACGGATCTGTTCGTAGAGTTCCTCCGCCAGCTCACCCGAGCCGAACACCTTCAGGTTCCGCACGGTGGCCCGCGCGTCATCCGGCAACTGGCCGAGCGTAATGCGCAGCTCACGCGCCAGGTAATCCTTCTGCACCCGCCGCTCGGAGCCGTCCTGCTCGAACGCGCCCTCCAGCAGGCGCAGCGCCGCGATGCCGCCCTGCGCCGAGACCTGCAGGCCGACGCCCTTGTCCCCGGGCAGGAGCGTCACCACGCCGCCCGCGGTGGCCGATTCCGCCGCCGGCTGAAGCGCGGTGATGCCCAGCGAAAAGCTCAGCGGGCGCAGGTGAATGGATTCCAGCGCCTCCTGCAGCCGGGTGACATGGTCGCGCGGGATGGCCACGAGGGTCGCCGTGCGCTCGCCTTCCGGAGCCCCCACGAGCGACTGTCCCAGCATCAGCGTCTCCGGCGCATACGGAAAGCCGCGCTCGGCCTCCATCAGCAGCAGATTCTGCACGTCTTCGGGCGGCAGCCCGGCGGGCACCTTCACCGCGAGCGTGAGCGCCCAGTTCAACGGCACGCCCACCACACAGCGGCGGTCCTTCACCCCGGACTTGTCCAGATGCGTGCGCAGCTCCGCGCCCACCAGATCGGGCTCGTTGGTGAGCGGGTCGAGGGTCAGCAACGCCGTGGCGGACTGCCGGATTTCCACCGAGCCGTTCGTGCGCTTCACGCTGACGATCTCCAGCCGGTTGCCATCGAAGGCGAGGCCGAGCAGCGAAGTCGCGGTGGTTTGCTTGGTTGCGTTCATGGTGCGTTCTGCAGCTCGGCAATCTGCTGACGGACCCCCTGCCCCAGCGCCCAGCCAAGGTGGGTAAGATCCTGTCGCAGGCGGATTTTGGCCCCGCCTTCAGTCGTGTCGAAGATGAACTTCACGCGCGAATACCCGCGTCCGTGGTGGCCGAGCGCCGCGATGTCCGCCGTGTAAACATAGCTGCGGCCGGTGATGAGGGGCCCGAGCCGGACGGCGTCCGCCTCGCTCAATGCGTCCTTCACCCAGGCGATGGAGTGCTGGGTGTCCGTCCCGCTCCGCGTGGCGATGAGCGCGTCCGCCTTGGACGCATCCATGCCCTCCAGACAGGCCAGCACGGTGCCGCTGGCGGTGTTCACATTCACCAGGCCTTCGACAAACGAG
This sequence comes from uncultured Klebsiella sp., assembly GCA_964496695.1. Taxonomy (GTDB): domain Bacteria; phylum Verrucomicrobiota; class Verrucomicrobiia; order Limisphaerales; family SXTU01; genus SXTU01. The sequence continues at coordinate 9,806 of CAZCBE010000053.1, read as the reverse complement.
TTCGTGGAGACCGAGACATCGCCCTCGATGAGCTGGAACTCCTCCGGCCGCAGACCGCTGCGGACATAAAACTGCAGCACGCTGTTGTTCGTCGTGGCCCCGACGGGTGGCGCGGGATTGTTCGTGCCCGGAAGAGCGCCTGTGGAAAACCGCTGCAGCACCTGCGCCGCCCGGTCCGTGCTGATCCCGACTTCCGTCATCAGGCGTCGCAGCGCGGCCTGATCCACGGTGCCAACGTTGACCTTCGGCTCGCCGTTGGTGCGCAGGTTCGATTGCCGGCTGTGCGCGGTCACGTAAGCCAGCACGCCCCGGTTGAGCACGCCATCGTGGTTGTCATTCGGCGAGGTGGCGTCCTCGTCGTTTTCGTTCTGATCCAGGACCGCGTTCATGTTGGCGTCCTCGTCGTAGAGGATGTCCTTGGTAAATCCGTAAACGAGCCGAAGCTCCTCGATGCTCTCAAAGGGTGCGTTCTTGCAGCGGTAAGGCGGGTTGAGACGGCCGTAAATCTCGTCCTCCGCGCCGTTCTCGGACGGAGTGCTGTCCGTGTCGCGCCAGTCCACGATGGCTGCCGCGAGTTCCTCCGTCATGCGCGGCAGCCGGGCGAGCACCGCGGCGGTGGCGGTGTTCAGGTTGAGCTTGGCGGACTCGTCCACGAGGCCCCAGGTCGGCTGTTCATCGTCATCCTCGTCCAGTGGCTGGCCGATGAGCCAGAAACGGGCCTCGCCCACCAGCACCGCCTCGCTCTTGAGGAGGGCCGGATCGGGCGGGATGCCGGGCTCGGTGACATTCGCGAGGGCGTTGCTCAGGTAGCGCGCCGCGCCCGCAATGGCCTGCTCCGCCTCGAGGCTCGCCACCCGGTTGTCGGCGGCCCGGAGTTCGAGCGAGGAGGAGTTCGCGAAGTAAATCGCCAGGCTCACCAGGCCGAAGGCGACCCACAGAACGATGATCAGCACGGAGGCCCGCTGGCGGCCACTCTGAAGCGACAGCCTCATCGTGAACCTCCCGTGGTTTGCGAGGCCTGCGCGGTCGTGTTCGTGCTCGACTCGACCACGATGGGGACGACCAGTTCAATCGGTGCAAGCTGGCTGGCGCGGTCCTCGGCCGCCATCTGCAACTGGACCTTGATGGCGCGCGGCAGCTTCATCGTGTCGCTTGCGGTGGAATCCCACGAGTCCTGCCAGTCCGTGCCGTCATGGTAGAAGAACAGCACGTCCGCCACATCTGTGAGGAGCAGTTGCTCGGCCGGGTCTTCCTCGATGCCGCCGGAGGGCAGCAGGTTACGGGTGACCGCGCGGATCAGGTCCTTGCCCAGGGCGTTACGATTCGTGGAGTCCACGAGCAGGTAGGCGACCTTCTGCATATTCGGCCAGGGGGCGTCACTGTCCAGGAGGCCGGACAGGGTGTGAAAGTCAGGGCTGATCTGGGCTGACTGACCGCTCATGCCGCTGGTCGCGCCAGCCAGCGAGCCAAACTTGGGCTCGCTCGAAGTGCCGCTGCCCGTGGGCGAGGTCTGCAATTCGCCGGCCAGCGTCCCGCCGGGTGCGGCGAGGTTGGCGAGGTCGCGCTTGAAGATGATGAGCGCCTGGGTGAGGGGCAGGGACTTCTCCAACGAAGCCGCCGAACGGTTGCGCAGCTTCAACCCGCTGTAAAACACCCCGTTGATCGCCGCGAGCACGATGGCGAAGGCGACGACGGCGATCAGGAGTTCCAGGAGGGTGAAGGCGGCGTGTGGTGTGTGGTGCGTGGTGCGTGATTGCGTCCGACCGCCACCGGCCGGGTTCACGCACCACGCACCACGCACCACGCAGCCACGCTGATCGAGGCCGGCCGCAGAAGCCGGATTGGCGCGCATCACCTTCATAGCGACGACACCTCCGTCAGCGTGCTCAATGTCACTTCGTAATCGCGGCCCTGCACTTGATAGACGACCTTCACTGTCTTGAGCTGCACAGCGGCGTCCTCCGGCCAGACGCCCGATTCGACCGTCCAGCGATACTCATACGGGCCTTCCATGATGGAGCCGCTGTCGTTGCCTCCGGGCAGCGCGCCGGTCACGGCATATTCGTTGAGCACGCGGTCCGCCACGCGCGCCGCCACGGCCTTCCGCTCGCCCACCTGCCCGGCCAGGCTGGCGATGCGCAGCCCCTCCAAGGCCACCGGGATGACGATGGCCATGAACAGCAGCGCCGCCAGCACCTCGGCCAGCGTGAACGCAGCGCACCGGCGACGCCGTAGTGGGGCAGCCGTCCCGGCTGCCTCCGCGGGCATCCTGCCCGCGTTCTGCACACGGGCCAGCGCGGGCGAGACGCCCGGAGCGGCAGGCTGGAAGCCTGCCCCACTAGCGCTGTGGCTGGATGGTGCGAATTTCATAGTTCAAGCGCGTGGCGCTCTGGGCGATGGCGATGGCGTCGCCCTCGGCAGAGGTATCCAAGGCGCGCTGGCGGAGGATGACGGCGGCGGGGCTTTTATCGCCGATGAAACCGTCCGAGGTGAAACGGATGATCTTGATGGGGTTGCTGGTGTCCAACGAGTCGGCGGAGTTGGCGAACTCGTCCGTGAGGTCGTTGAAATTGTCGTCCCCGGAGAGCTTTTTGGACGGCGCGCTGGTGACCTCGAAGCTGAGATCCTCGGGCAGATTATACTGCACCGCCTTGGTATCGGCTTCCAAAAAGCCCGCCTGCGCCCGGAGGCCGTAAACTTTCTGCTGCAGGTCCACGTAGAGTTCCATGGGAATGCCTTCGGACACGGCTCGGCTCGCGGCGTAGTGGGTGAGCGACAGGAACCGGCGCGCCTCGGAGTTGAGGTCACGGCCCTTGAAGAAGCTTTTCAGCGTGGGCAGCGACACGCTCACGATGATGGTGAGCAGGGCCATCACCAGCACCAGTTCAATGAGGGTGAAGGCACGACGGGCCGCACAGGGCACCACGCCACCGCCGTGGGCGGAAGGCCCTGGCTGCGTGGGCGGGAGGTTGGATTGGTCGAACGTCATCGCGCGGCTCATTTCGCCTTGGACCAATTGGTAATGTCGTCCTCGGTCCCCGCGATGCCATCAGGACCGGCGGAAAACAAATCGTAGCCTTCCCGGTTGCTTCGGCCCGGGCAGACATACACATACGCGTGGCCCCAGGGATCGAGCGGGATTTCCCGGGCATAGGGTCCCTTCCAGCCTTGCAGTTCCTCCGATTCCCGCGTGAGCAGCAGCAGTGCGTTCCTGCCCTCGGGATAACGGCCGGTGTCCTTCTTGAACTCAGCGATTTGTTCTGCAAAGACAGCCAGTTGTGCAGCCGTCGCCGCAATGCGCGTCACGCTGGGCCGGCCATTACCCAGACGCGGCAACACCACCCAGGCTCCGGCAAAGGCCAGAACAAACAGTCCGGTGAGGGTGAGGGCGGGGCGCTTCACGTCGGGTTACTTCGTCTTCGACCAGTTGGTGATGTCGTCGTCACTTTCGCGGCCATCGGGTCCGAGGCTGTAGAGATCATAACCGCTCTGGTTGTTGCGACCGGGGCAGACATACACGTAGGGGTGCTGCCACGGGTCGAGCGGGATTTCGTTCATGTAAGGGCCCTTCCAGCCGGTCGCCTCGCGCGGCGACTGCACGAGATCCAGCAGCCCCTCGCTGCCCTTCGGGTAGCCGCCGGTGTCCACCTCGAAGGCGTCCAGCGCCGTGCGGAACCCGGCGATCTGGGTGGTGGCCGCCGCGATGCGCGCCTGCTCGGTGCGCCCGGCGAACTTGGGCACGACGATGGCCGCAAGAATGCCGAGGATGACGAGCACGAGCAGCAGCTCAATGAGCGTGAAGCCGCGCGAACGGTTCCGGGTTTGGAGTTTTGGGTTTCTGGTTTCGGTGATGCGGATGTTCATGTTGATTGAGAGTAGTCTGGGTTTTCGGTGTGTTTCAGGCGGAAGGGGAGGGAGTAAGATTAAGAGTAGGAGCAGGAGTAAGAGCCGAGGCGGCGGGGAGACTTCTGCTCGTAATCCTACTCTGGCTCATAATCATAATCTCCGTGCTCATCACTTGATGTGTTCCTGCAGGGTGAAAATCGGGATGACCATGCCGATGAAGATGGTGCCGATGAAGGCGGCGATGAGGAAAAGCATCAGCGGCTCGGCCATTGCCACCGCCGTCTTCAACTGCCGGTCCAGATCGCCCTCCGTCACGTTGGCGATGCGGATGAGTTCACCGTCGAGCTTCCCGCTCTCCTCGGCGACGGAAATCATTTCGAGGGTCGAGCCGCTGAAGAGCACCCGGCAGTCGCCGAGGCTCGGGCCGAGCGCCTTGCCTTCCTTCACCCGTTCAATCGAGTGCGCCACGGCGTCCACGAGGATCTGGTTGCCAATGGAGCGGCGGGCGACGTTCAGGCACGCGATGAGCGGCACCCCCGCGCCCAACAGCGTGCCGAGCATCCGGCAGAAGCGCGACATGGCGAACTGCGCGACCAGACTACCGATTGTCGGCAGGCGCAGAATCAAGCTCTCCCACGAACGCCGACCGACAGGGGAAGTCACCCAGTTCCGCGCGAGATAGCCGACGATGAACGTGCCGAGGAGAATCAGAACGCCGTAGGTGCGCAGCACTTCGCTCGCGCCGATGATCAACTGGGTGAGCAGCGGCAGCTTTGCGCCGAAGCCGGCGAAGACAAGCTGGAAGCGCGGGATGAAGAACACGAGCAGGAAGACCAGCACACCCAGGGCGAGCACGAGCAAGATGGCCGGATAAAGCATCGCGGTCATCACCTTGCCCTTCATCTCCTTCTCGCTCGCCTGAAAGTCGGCGATCTGCGCGAGCACCACATCAAGGAAGCCGCCGGTTTCACCTGCCTCGACCATCGCGACATACACGCGCGGGAACACGTCCGGCGACTTCGCCATCGCGTCGGCGAGCGTCATGCCGTCCACGACCGAGTCGTGTATTTCCTTCCACTTGGCCTGCGCGGCGGGACTGGCCGCCTCGCGCTGAAGGATCACGAGGGCGCGGCTCAACGGCACGCCGGCCGCCAGCAGACTGGAGAGCAGGCGCGTGAACGTCTCCAGCATCCGGGGCGTGATCTTGTTGGAGCCAAAACCCAGACCGGCGGGCGCGGGGACATTGGCTGCCGCCGCGGCGGGCTTGATGTCCTTCGCGGAACCATCCTTCGGCGGAGCCTTGGGGGCAGGCCGGGAATCCTTGGCGGCGGGCTTGGGCGCGGCGCTGACCGTGCGGGTGCTGGCCGCCGCGCCGTTGCGCTCGGTCAAGCTGATGGGGCGGAGTCCGCGCGACTCCATCTGCTTGAATGCGTCCTGCCGGCCGCTGGCTTCCAGCGCCCCTTCGGCGACGGAGCCATTCGCACTGAGCGCGCGATACTGAAAGGTGCTCATGGATTAGCGCGCCACGGCCAGGGCCGCAGCCGTCTCGCCGCCTTCACCCGGGGGATTGATCGTGCTCTGCGAAACCTCCTTCGCCGTCGTCACACTGAGGACTTCCTCCACGGTGGTGACTCCTTGGCGAACCAGCCGCCAGCCGTCTTCCGCCAAAGTGCGCATGCCATCGCGGATGGCGGCGTCCCGGAGCTTGTCGGTGGAGGTGTTTTGCAGGATCAACTGGCGGATTTCCACATTGGTGTCCATCCACTCGAAGATGGCGTTGCGCCCGTGGAAGCCGGTGTTGCGGCACTCGCGGCAGCCGACCGACTTGAAAATCTTGTGGTTGAGCGGAATGCCGAGCTTGGTCTTGTAAGCGGCGGCGGTGGGCGAATCATCCACCACCTTGCACTGCGGGCAGAGCACCCGGACGAGGCGCTGGGCGAGCACGGCCTCCAGTGAACTGGCGACGAGATACGGCTCCACGCCCATGTCCACCAGCCGGGTGAGCGCGCCGGGCGCGTCGTTGGTGTGCAGCGTGGAGAACACCAGGTGGCCGGTGAGCGACGCCTGCACGGCAATCTGCGCCGTCTCATGGTCGCGGATTTCCCCGATGAGCACCACATCGGGGTCGTGGCGGAGAATCGAGCGCAGGCCGCGCGCGAAAGTGAGGCCGGACTTTTCGTTGACCTGGATCTGGTTGACGCCCTTGAGCTGATACTCGACCGGGTCCTCAATCGTAATGATCTTGCGGACGTGGTCGTTGATCTCGTTCAGCGCGGTATAGAGCGTCGAGGTCTTGCCGCTGCCGGTGGGGCCGGTGACGAGAATGATGCCGTGCGGGAGCTGCACCACGCGCCGGAAGCAGTCCAACTCGCGGTGGTTCATGCCCAGGTCGCTCATGCCGCGCAGCTTCGAGTTCTGCCGCAGCAAGCGCATCACCACGGCCTCGCCATGAAGCATGGGAATGATGGAGACGCGGATGTCCACCTCGTGGGTGTCCACGCGGATCTTGATGCGGCCGTCCTGCGGCACGCGCTTCTCGGCGATGTTCAGGTGGCTGAGAATCTTGATGCGCGAGACGATGGCGGGCTGGAAGCGCTTGAGCGACGGCGGCACGGGGACTTCCTGCAGGTCGCCGTCAATGCGGTAGCGGATGCGGAACTCGTCCTCGAAGGGTTCGAGATGAACGTCGGACGCGCGCAGCTCGATGGCATCGCGGAGCACCTGGTTGACGAAGCGGATGATGCTCGCATCCTCGGCGGCACTGTCCAGATCACCGTCATCCCCCTGCCCTTCCTGCACCACTTCGAGGCCGGCCTCCTCGTTGAGGGTGCCGATGGTGTCCGCGCCGACGCCGAGATGTTTCTTCATCTCGCGCAGGATGGCCTCGGTGGACGAGAGGACCGGCGTGAGCGAAAGGCCGGTCATGGCCTTGAGCGCGTCCAGCCCCTGCGTGGCGAAGAGGCGGCTGGTGGCAATCTCCACCGAACCGTTGGTGCGCTTGAGCGGGAGCAACTGCTCCTTTAGCAGCACGCGCGCGGGAAAGAGGGAGAGCACCTGACGGTCCGGTTCCACCGCGTCGAGCGCGGTGAACGTCACGTCGTATTCCTTGGCCAGCCAGCGCAGGGCGGCGTCTTCGGTGGCGGCGCCGCCCTGACGGGCGAAGGCCTGCGCGTCCGATGGCGAGAGCTGCCGGGCGGCAATCATCCGCTCGAGCAACTCCCGCATCGTCGCGTCCGCAATGTTGAGCTGGCTCATCCCTGTGTCCCGGTGGTAACCGCGTTACTTGAGTGTGCCGATGGCGACCAGCGTGGCCTCCTGGCGAATGGTGAGGACCTGACGCAGATCTTCCGAAGCCTTGTCATACTTGGCCTCGGCGTTCTTCCGGGCTTCGCGCACGCGGGCGAGCTTCTGCTTCATCTCGTCGGAAGGGGCCTTGGACTGGACGGCCTTGGAGAGAGCCTCGGCGTCGGCGTTCGGCGTGCCGCCGCCGAAACCGCCCGGACCGCGGGTGCGACCGCCTTGATCGCCACCCGAGCCTTCGCGGCTGAAGAGCATGCGCATGTCCCCGCTGAGGCTGCGCACCTCGTTGCGAGCTTCCGTGACCTTTTCCAGGCGGGCGGAGATCAACTTCCATTCGTCGTCATTCTTCACCTCAAGGAGTTCACGGACCCGCTCCGCCATGCGGGCGCGCATCTCGTCGGGGTTGAAATTGCCCTTCTTGCCCTGTTCCTGGGCCGTGGCATCCGTGGTGGTGAGACCGAGTGCGGCAAACGCACCGGCGAGGAGGAGGGATTGAGTGAGCTTCTTCATAGGGCGGCTACATGACTTCGGTTTGGTGTTGCGACTGACAGGCGCACGCACAGCGAGCGCGGGTTTGCGAGAATCCTACGCAACCCCCGTGCCAAGATGGATTTAGGCCAAAAGCAGGTTTTCTCGTCTGGGCGCACGGGCAATGACTGCGCAAATCAACCCCTCGTGCGCAATTTTTGCGCAACCCGGCTCCCTCCCTGTTGGCCCGGCAAAACGCGATTGTCGGAAATCTCCCCGGCAATTAACCTGCTCCGCAGACCGAGCATCTGAGGAAACACCATGAACACCAAAGACCTGATTCGTCTCGGCGTGCCACCCGGTGAAGCCATGCGACGCGGGATGGAATTCATCGCCAAGTTCATCCTCAAGGGCGGGGACAAGACCGAGCTGCCGGTGCAGGTGGAGGCCGTGGTGCATCAGCCGACGGACTTCACCAAGGATGCCTTGCGCGGCGAATTTGCGAAGGCCCTCATCAAGTCCCAACGCCCCCTCCAGACGGCCACCGCTCCGTGGCAGCAATGGGGCGAGGGTCTGGACCCCGAGGCCATCAACCAGCTCGCGCGGGCCTGCCAGCTTCCCGTGTCCGTGGCCGGCGCGCTGATGCCGGACGCGCATGTCGGCTATGGCCTGCCCATTGGCGGCGTGCTTGCCACAGACAACGCGGTCATGCCCTACGCGGTCGGCGTGGACATCGCGTGCCGCATGAAGATGACCGTGCTGGATCTCCCGGTGCGCGAGTTGGACCGCCGCCGCGAGCGGCTCATCAAGGCCATCGAGGACGAAACGCGTTTCGGCATCGGCGCGCACTTCAAGGAGCCCAGGCAACACCCCGTCCTCGACGCCGACTGGAACATCAGCCCCGTCACGAAGAAAAACAAAGGCCGCGCATGGGCGCAGCTCGGCACCAGCGGCAGCGGCAATCACTTCGTCGAGTTCGGCCTCTTCACCACGCGTGAAAAGATCAACGGCCTAGAACCGGGCGAATACGTCGCGCTCCTGAGCCACAGCGGCAGCCGCGGCACGGGCGCGGCGGTCTGCGAGCACTACAGCCAGCTCGCGATGGAACAGCACCCCGATCTGCCCCGGGAGCACCGCCATCTCGCCTGGCTCTCGCTGGACTCCGCAGAAGGCCAGGAATACTGGGCCACGATGGAGTTGATGGGCCACTATGCGGCGGCCAACCACGCGCTCATCCACCAGCACATCGCCGAGCACCTGCGCGTCGGCGTGCTGCTCGATGTCGAAAACCACCACAACTTCGCGTGGAAAGAACGTCATGTCATCGGCGGCACAGAGCGCGACGTGGTGGTGCATCGCAAAGGCGCGACGCCGGCTGGTGCCGGGGTGCTGGGCATCATCCCCGGCTCGATGGCTTCGCCCGGTTTCCTCGTGCGCGGCAAGGGCAGCGAACCCTCGCTCAAGTCCGCCTCCCACGGCGCGGGCCGCATGATGAGCCGGAAGAAAGCCACCGAGACCTTCGAGTGGTATAAGGTCAACCGCGTGCTCAAGGAAGCCGGGGTCCACCTCATCAGCGCCGGCCTCGACGAAGTGCCGATGGTTTATAAAGACATCCACCAAGTCATGGCCGCCCAGAGCGACCTCGTGGAAGTCCTCGGCCAGTTCGACCCCAAGCTCGTGAAGATGGCCCCGCATGGGGAGCGGCCGGAGGATTGAGCCAGAAGGCATTGCCACCAAGAGGCACAGAAGGCACAAATGGGAAAACCGGGCGGAAGCACTTCCCCCCGGAGCGCGGCGTTCACGCCGCCGAAAGCTGCGGCTGAAACGGTGTGCTTGAACCACTTCTGGGCGTGCTCCTGTTTCTGCGGCCTGAAGGCCGCGCTCCTCCGCATCGGTCCTCCGCTCCTTTTTGCGCCGTCTGTGCCTTTTTGTGGCCAAACCTTCGCGGCCGAAAACACCACGGCGCGGGAAGGCAAGTTCCCGCGCCGGGTGTGTTTGTTGTGTGCCAACTTCGCCACCGGTCCGGTCCACAGCCACGTAAACCCGGGGCCGGCGGCGAAAGGGTTTTAGGAGCGGCCTGCGCTCCGGTTCAGCGCTTCCCCCGCTGGCAGGCGGAGGGAGGCTGATCGTTTGCTCGTCATCGGCGGCCTTTCGTCAGTGGTTTCATCAGTGGTCAGTAATCAGTGTTCAGT
>CAZCBE010000052.1:0-46503 GCA_964496695.1 uncultured Klebsiella sp. | reverse complement strand
AGGAATGCGCCAATTTTCTTCGCCATGCCGGCTATGCGACAACTTAAACAGAAAGAGCTCTAAAGCCGGGACTCCAAACGCCACCCTTTCCCCGCGACTCGCATGTTTCCGAACACCTCAGACTTTGGACGCTTGGACTTGGGACTTTGGACTCTCCCCCCGTCCCCAAGTAAACCAGATCGCCGTCCCCAGCAGCGCGACACACGCCACGCTGAGCACCTGCACCACCGTCTGAAACGCCACGAGCGGCTCCAGGCCGCCGAGCTTCGGCTGCACCCAGGCCAGCCCGCCCGCGAAGCCCGCCGCAATGGCCACCAGCCACGGCACGATGGCGAAGCGTTCCCGCGCGAGCAGGTTTTGGATCAGCACATTCGCCATTACCAGGAACAGGATGCTCCACGCAAACCACGGCACCAACGGGGCGGCGGCGAGGAAATACTCCGGGTTCCGGAAATACACGATTTGCAGCGGCAGCTTCGGCATCAGTGTGCAGACTGCGGCCACCGCGCCGCCCAGTGCCGCCGTGCCCAGCAAGGTGTGGCGCAAGGCCGCGTCCTGACCACCGCCCGCTCCGCCGGCGATCTTCGGGAACATCACGGCCGCGATGGGCAGCGTGAACTGGCTCAGCCCAAAGCCCACGATCACCCCGGCCTGATAGAGCGCGGTGATGTCCTTGGGAAACTGGCTTTGCACAAACACCGCGTCCGCCGTGGAGATGAACACCACCGCGCCCATGCCCAGCGTCAGCGGCAGCACGCGCGCCAGCCAGGGTCGCCAGGCAAACGTCCCGCCGGTCACGGATCGCGGCGCGCGCGTGGCATACCAGCCCAGCCCCACGGCGGCGAGCTGGCTGAGCAGGGAAGCGGTCATGGCGCTCGCGGCCTGCCCGTGCAGCAGGATCACCAGCACCACCACCGCGCTGAAGCGGCCGATGCCGTCAATCATCAGCGTCCAGCCAAATCCCGCAAATTCCTGCCGCCCCTGCAGCACGCCGCGCAGGATGGGCAGCCAGAGCGAGGTCAGGCCCAGCCCGAGCGTGGCCCACAGCGCGCCGGGGTTGCTGATCTTCAACGTGGTGCAAATCGTGTCGCTGAGCACCAGCCCCGCCGCCAGCACCACCAGCCAGAGCACGAAGGTGCCGCGCAGCACCGCGCGCAGCGCCGCCGCGAGGTCCGCCTGCGCGGCCGGTTCTTTCGCGGTGGCGGCCTGCAGCGCAAAGACCGCCTGCAGGCCTGCCGCCGGCACGCCCAGCAGCAGGAAGACTTTCAGCAGCGTGGCAAAGACGCCGTATTCCGCCGGGTGCATCCGGGACACGAGCGGATGCACCGCGAACATGAACACGCCGCAGCCGAGGTTGGCGGCGACGAGCCAGCCGGCCTGCTTGAAGAAGTGTTTTCCGGAGTCGGCGCTCATGCGAGGGAGATCGTTTCGAGCGTCACGCCCACCTGCTCCAGCGGCTTGGGCTGCGGCCGGGTGAAGAGGCCTTTCCAAAAGCCGAGGCCGTAGAAGATGTGCGACAACGCGATCAGCGGGGCGACGCGCCACCAATCCACACCGGTGGCAGCCGACGTGAGGAGGCTCTGACTTGATTCCGCGTTCCCCGTTCCGCGTTCCGTGTTTGAAGTGAGCCTCCTCACGTCGGCTGCTACCGAGTGGATGGTCTGCGCGAGCACTGCGAGCGCGTAGAGCGCCAGCGGCCAGAGCAGCAGCGCGGGCAGGAACGGCGCGAGCACGAGATAGAGCAAAAACAGCGGCGGCACGAAGTTCGGCGCGGAGCCGAGCGTGGGGTGCAGCCGGAACTGCTCCGCGCGTCCGCGCCCGTAGTTCATCAGCATCTTGCAGAACGCGCCGAGCGTGCGGCGCGGACGGCGATGAACGATGAACTCCGGGTCGTAGATCAGCACGCCGCCCCGCTTCTGCAGTTCGTCCATCAGCGCGTTCTCCTCGTTGGGATACAGCGCCTCATCGAAGCCGCCGGCGGCCAGCAGGGCGTCGCGCCGGCCCATGAGATTGCAGAGGATCAGCTCCTTCTCCCCGCTGGCGCGCGGCTTTCCAACCGGGGTGTAGCGCGCGCGGCTGGGGCCAAAGGCGAGCCACGTCCCCATGACGGTGGCGAAGGCCTGCTCCAGCGGTGGGGCGTCGGGTGGGCAGAGGTTGGGGCCGCCGACCATGACGACCTTCGGGTCTGCGAAGTGTGCAAGCGCACGGCGCAGATTGTCCGGCGGCGGGAGCGAGTCATCGTCGAGGAAGTAGATCAGATCACCTTTCGCGGCGCGGAGCGCGGTGTTGCGTTGCACGGAGGGTTGCTTGCCACGGGCCACGATGATTTCGAGACGTGCAGCGGGGTGGGCGAGTTTACGTGCGGCTGCCAAAGCAAGCGGTTCACCGTCACCTAGCCGCGTCGGGATGATGATGGTGATGCTTGGCAAAGCCGCTATCGCGCTGGCGGCTTGCAGCATGGCAGCCTCGTAGTCCGCCAATGCCTCGTCGAGTGCGCCCGACAACGGATTTAATGACGAGGGCAGCATGGTTGCTGCTTTATTCAGGTCCGGCTTCTGCGGCAACTGGACGCAAATGGAATTGTTTACCAGAGAATCGGGCTTCCTCATCCAGGGCGAAGATCCAACCGGAGGCGGTGGAAGCAGCTTGTGAATCGGGGATGGCGGAGGCGGCTCGCCCGGCAGTGCGAATCGCTTTATCGGCTCATCCGAAGCGTCGTAGTTGCTTGGCGGCTCGTCACTCATGCGAAATCAGCGGCGAGTCCCTCTCTCATTAGCACCCGGCTTCAGCCGGGTGTCACACGAAGTGAATTGGTGAAGCCGCTTCAACGGCTTTACCCGCGACGCCGTTGCTGCCGGTTCGTCCACGAAACCGTTGAAACGGTTTCGCTCGATGGAGCCATCGGACACCCGGCTAAAGCCGGGTGCTAATGAGAGGGGGCGGATGTCTGACGTTGCTCCCCGGGTAGGCCGGCCAGGCTTCATCTGAGGAGGTGGCTCATGGCTGGTCACGGAAGAATTTGACCAGCAGGCGCGTGGCGCGTTCGAGCTGCGTGAGTTCAATCCATTCGTCCGCCGTGTGCGCCTGGGCGATGTCGCCCGGGCCGAGCAAGACGCTGGGGATGCCGCCGTTGGCCAGCACCGCCGCATCGGAGAAGTAGTCCACGCCCTGCGGCTTCCGCTGGCCCGCGCACTGAGAGAGCTGGCGGACGAGCGGCAGGCTGGGGTCCGTCTCCATCGCGGGGCAGGGGGCGTTCTTGGTGTCGGTCACTTCGGCTTCGACGCCGATCCGATTCAAAAGCGCCCGCAGTTCCGCGAAGACCCCCGCGTCCGTCTCGCCGGGCAGGGTGCGCCGGTCAATGAGGATTTCGCAGCGGTCCGGCACGATATTCGGCTGCTTGCCGCCGGTGATGGCCCCGACGTTCACGGTCGCGTGGCCAAGCAGCGGGTGGGTGCGTTGCTTCAGGGCGGCGGCGTAGTTCGTCTCCAGTTCCTCCACCACGCGGGCCATGGCGTGGATGGCGTTCCTGCCGAGGTGCGGCTTGGAGCCGTGGGCGGACTTGCCGTGGGTGGTGAGGCGGAGCCAGAGGTCGCCTTTGTGCGCGGTAATCACTTTGAGCCGCGTGGGCTCGCCGACAATGGCGAGGTCGGCCGTCATGGTAGGGCGAGACTCTGTCGAGCCCCATTTGCCGGCGGAGCCGGCGCGAGCGGAGCGAGCATCTTGGCTGCTGGCGGAGATGCTCGCTGCGCTCGCCCCGCTGCGTTCGAGATGGGGCTCGACGGAGTCTCGCCCTACCGGACGGCCCACCAAGGCCCGGCTGCCGCTCTGGTTGTTCTCCTCGTCCACCAGCGCGGTGAGGATGATCTCGGTCTCCTGCGGGCGCGTTCCGCTCGCGGCCAGTTCGAGCAGCGTGGCGAGGTAGGCCGCGACGCTGCCCTTGGTGTCACAGGCGCCCCGCCCGTGGAGGCGGCCTGCCTTCACGACCGGCTTGAACCGCGCTTCGCCGTCCACCCCCACGGTGTCCATGTGCGGCGCGAGCAGGATCCGGCGACGGACCTTGCCTCCGGCGGGCGTGAGGCGGATGAGCAGATTGGAACGACCGGGGAAAACCTCCTGCCACTCCAGCTCCAGCCCCGCGCGGTCAGCGGTGAAGGCGAGGAAGTCGGCGACACGATGCTCACCCGTCAGATCGTCGCGGCCCGGCAGGAACGCGGGGTTCACGCTGGGCAGCGCGATGAGTTCGCGGAGAAGCTGGTGGGCAGCGAGAGGCATCGGGCAGGGACAGGGTAGGGGGCGGATGCCGGGGTGTCGAGCCGGGGTTCATGGGTGCGCGCATGAGCAGGATGAGGAGCAGCGGATTATCCCAATTCCCAATGCCAATCGGTAGAATGCCGCCGGCCGCCACCCCTCACTGGGCGCATCTTGACACTTCCCCCGAAGCCGAGCCAGCGCGGCTGCCGGCGACACGGCCTGTGGGATGCGGTCGCTACGTAGCGCCGGCCTCCGGCCGGCCGTGTCGCAAGCGTCCTCGCTTGCCCGGCGGGGCGAGGACAGAAGCAGTGTCAAGATGCTCCCCCCTCACCCCAACCCCACCCATGAACCTCCCGGCACCCGCCTTGCCCCGGCGCGAATGGATACGGCCTTGCCGAACCACTGGCGTGCTTGGGGCTCCCTCTCCTTCATGGAATGGAGGAGAGGTGCGGCAGGTCAAGTCGCGTTCCAAGATTGTCGAAGCGCCCCTCTTCCCGGCCCCTCGCTCGTGCCTCGCAGGGCGAGGGAGACGGGGGTGCGTCGTGGCAAGAATGCGGTCGCGAACTCGCTGGGCCTTCGACCTCGCTGCCTGCCGGCGGAGCCGGCGCGAAGGGGAGGTTCAAGGGCTGAAATCGCGGCAGTTAGCGGGCCGTTGGTTCTCGCCCCTCCTCCGCGGAAGGGAGAGGGAGCCGACGTGAAGCTTGGTTCTCATCGGTGATTCCACCAAAAGTCATTGAGAATTGGCATAACTTCCCGCCGGATGTAGCGTCTTTTCCACTGAAGCCGCGAACTATTCTTCCGCTGGCGCGTTCAATGGTAAAGGCCGCATGGTAAACCCCGTGCGGCGCACACTCGAAACCAACTATGAAATCGTCCTTTCTTTCCCGCCCGCTCCTCGCGGCGTTGTGCGGGCTGTCCATCGCCACCGTGCCCGTCGGGGCTCAGGAACGTGCCCGCGGTGAAGACCGTGCGCCCGATGCCCCACGTCCGCCCCGGGGTGAATTCAAGCCCGGCGAAGCCCGGCCGGCCGAGACGACGCGCCGTGATGATGCCCCGCGCGGCGAGCGTGGTGATTTCCGGCCCGGCGAAGGCCAGCGCGGGCAAGTCAACCCGCAGTTCAACCCCCAGGAGCTGTTCCGCGATCTGAACGAAGACCAGCGCACGGCCTTGCGCGGCTTCTTCGAGGCCAATCAGGGTGTCATGCGCGAGGTGGGTGAGCGATCCATGCGCCTGCGCCGCGAAATCGGCGAGGCCGCCATGGCGGACAAGCCGAACGAGGGCCTCATCCGTGACAAGATCATGGAGGCGGCCAAGCTCGAAGCCGAGGCCACCATCACCCGTGCCCGCGCCTTTGCCCAGGTGCGCGAAAAGCTGCCCAAGGAAACCGTCGAGCGTCTGCGCGGCATGATCGCCGGCATGGGGCCGCGCCCGGGCATGCAGGCTCCGATGCAGGGCGGGCAGGGCGGTCGCGAGGGCGGGGAGTTCCGTCGTCCCGGTGCCGAGGCCGCTCCCGATGGCCGCAAACCGGCGGCGGAAGGTGAATTCCGCCGTCCCGGTGCGCGCGAAGGCGACCAGCTCCGCAAGCCCGTTGGCGAGGGTGATCGCCGTCCCGAGGCCACCGAGCGCAAGCCCGTCCTGGACGGCGACCGTGGCCCCCGACCGGATGGCGATCGCGGGCCGAGGCCTGATGGGGATCGTGGCCCGCGCCCCGACGGCGACAAGGTGCGGGTGCCGGAAGGCGTTGACCGCAAGCCTGAGCTGCCGCGCCGTCCGCCAACGGACCAGTAACCAATTTGCCTGATTTACGTCTCTAGCCAAAGCCACCGCCCTGTCGGCGGTGGCTTTGCGCTTTTGCTTTTAGCCGGCTGTTTTGACATAGTCCGCCCAGATGGAACCCAGCGATACCGAGCTGATCGCCGCCGTCCGCAAAGGCGACGTGGCGCAGTTCGAGCCGCTCATCGCCCGCTACCAGCCGCGCGTCTTCGCCACGGCCCGCCGTTACGCGCGCCGGGAGGACGAGGTGCAGGACATCGTCCAGGAGGTCTTCATCAAGGCCTTCCAGAAACTCGACAGCTTCCGGGCCGAGGCCCCGTTCGAGCACTGGCTCATGCGCATGACGGTGCGCACCTGCTATGATTTCCTCCGCTCGCACCAGCGCAACCGCGAGACCACCCTGACCGACCTCTCCGACCCCGAGGTGGACTGGCTGGAGCGCTTCGCCGCCAGCCCGGAGGACAACAGCAAGAACACCGACGCCGCCCGCGCCCTCGTGGACCGTGTGCTGGCGCAGCTCTCGCCCGAGGCCCGGCTGGTCATCACGCTGCTGGAAATCGAGGACCGTTCGGTGAAGGAAATCGCCCAATTGACCGGCTGGTCCGTCCCGCTCGTGAAGGTCCGCGCCTTCCGTGCCCGCGCCCAGATGAAGAAAATTCTGGAGACGCTCACGCAGGAGAAGTATTTGTAACCCCGCCAGAGACGACTCCGTCTGCTCAACCGTTATGGATTTGGACCAGCTCCAGCAAAAATTGATGGCCGCCGCGAAGGCGACCCCGCCCTCCGACCAGGTGCCCTATGCGTTTGAGAAGCGCATCATGGCCCGGCTGTCCGCGCCGCTCACCGTGGACGTGTGGGCCGTGTGGGGTGGCTGGCTCTGGCGCGCCGTTGCGCCGTGCATGTCGGTGATGGTCGCGCTGGGCGTCTGGGTGCTTGCCACGATGCATCCGGAGCCGGAGAATCAGAACCTTGAGCAGGCCATCGAAAACACCATCCTGTCCGGCGATGACGTCGCGGGCGAATAGCCGGTGAATCCGTGGAAGTTCATCCTCGCCACGGTTTTGATCTACGGCACGGGCGTCGTGACCGGTGCGCTGGTCACCACCCTCATTGACCGTCCGGCCAAGGGAGCGCCTCGTCCCTCCCCGCAGCTCACCTATAGCCAGATTCAGCGCGCGGAATTCCTGGGCCGTCTCCAGAAGCAGCTCAACCTCACCCCCGAGCAGCACGAGCACATCGGCCAGATCCTGCGCGAAAGCAACCAGCGCACGAAGACCTACTGGGACCCGGTGGCCGCGAAGATGAAGGAGGAGGTTCGCACCGTCACCGAGAAGATCCGGGTGGAACTGACCCCCGATCAGGTGACGAAGTTCGACCTTGAAATCAAGGCCTCGCGTTCGCCCAAGAAAATGGACCCCGAACGCAAGGACAAGAAGGGTTTGACCAACGCGCCGCCCGGCAAGGCCTCCGGGAAGAATGCCGTTCCCCTCTCCGGCACCAACGCCCCCTTGGATTCCGCTGCGCCGCCGGACAAGAACTAGGCCCGTTTTCCGAAGCTGAATTTTGGGAAATCACGGATGGAGCGGACGGAAACCCGGGGTGGCGGGACTTGCTTTTGAAGGCCGGGAAGGTTGACGCGAATTTTTGCACCGATCAATTCGCGATAATTGGCGCAATTCGCGTCAAATTTCACTTCCCGTTCCATTCGAGGTCCATTCAGAAATTCAGGGTCTGCTTCGGAGGGGCGCATCTCGACACTGCCCCCGGAGCGCGGTCTGCGACCCGCAGCGGCCACGCTTGTCCCTTGCGTTTCGTGTAGTCCAGCGGGACGGGTCATCGGACGTTGCTGCGGGTCACAGACCCGCGCTCCGTCGGCTTTCGGGGGCAGTGTCAAGATGCGCCCGCTTCGGAGTTCGGGTTGAGTTGGGAACAGTGCCGTTGGCGGAGCGTCGGGACGCCACAGATTTGGACGTAACGCTGGGAGCACCTTCCCTTTCGTTTGTTTCGCGTGTTTCGCGGGCCCTCCGCTCGGAGTTCGGGTTTCGGGGGACGGCGGTTTCCGGTTGAAAACTTTGTCTGCCCCGCGAACCATGCGCCAACGCTATGGCCACCCTCGTCTTCGACATTGAAACCTCGCGCCTGCCCGTGGAGATGTTTGACGAGGTGCAGCAGGAGTATCTCTTCCGCGAGGCGGCGAAACTGCCGGAGGAACAGCAGCCCGCCAAGCGCGAGGAGATCGCCCGGCTCTTCAGCCTCTGGCCGCTCACCGCACAGGTGGTGTGCATCGCCATGCTCAACGCCGACACCCAGCGCGGCCAGGTGCTCTTTCAGGCCGAGGACTTCGAGGACGACGCCGAGGCCGGGCCGGTGGAGTTCGTTCCGTGCGCGGATGAGCACGAGCTGCTCACCGCGTTCTGGGACGCGGCGAAGCACTACCAGCAGGTCGTCACCTTCAACGGGCGCGGCTTCGATGTGCCGTTTCTTTACCTGCGCTCCGCCGTGCTGAATGTCCCCATCTCGCGCAAGGACTGGCTCGGCTACCGCTACGCCACCGACCCACACTGTGACCTCGCAGAGCAACTGACCTTCTACAACGTCAGCGGCCGCGACGGCGCGGCGCGGAAGTTCAACCTGGATTTCTACTGCAAGGCCTTCGGGATCGAGTCCCCGAAGAGCCAGGGCGTCACCGGCAACGACGTGACGAGCATGATGGAGGAAGGCCGCCACAAGGAGATCGCCGACTACTGCCTCCGCGACGTGCGCGCCACCGTCCTGCTCCACAAGATCTGGAAAGAGCGGCTGGCGGGCGTCAAGTAGGCACGACCTTTAGGTTGCGGAGCGGCTTAACGACGCAGTGCTACAGCGACCCGGCGCATGGGACGCGTGGATTGCAACCGGAGCACGGTGGCTGGGCTCGCTACAGCGCGTTAGCCAACTCGTTTGCAATCCAGCATTGCTTTCGTAAGGGGAGGACCTGTGGCGATGAGCCGTTCCCGCTCGGACAAGGGTATCTTACCGCCGAGTGACTCGATGGCATTAACCAAGCTCACCAGCCTGTTCCAGTCTGCAACCGGGGATGTGACATGCAGTTCGTCCAGCAGACTTGGAAGAAACTCATCGCTGCCAAGCCAGACCAGCGCTTGACATGCTAAGCCCTGATATTCCGAACGGTGTCGAATGGCGTTCAAAAGGGTAGTCCTATAGAGAACTCTTTTGAAACGAGCTAGGCCGAGAGCAGCAAACAGCCTGACATGCTCGTCTCGGTTTGACTCTGCTAGCGCGACTAGATGAGGAACGATCTCGACCCCAAAGTAGCCCACACGCTCAAAAATGAAATACGCTTCGCCCGGGAATTGTGGGATGAGAGCGACAACACTCTTGGCGTATCTTGCCGGGTCAAGCGCCGCGCGCTCAATGGCATCCAATCGAGTTTGGAGATCGGGACTCTGAAGTGCAGCACTGAGCTCGTCCTCCGGCATGACTTTGTTGGCTAACTTGTTGCAAAACCGTCGTTCTTCCACCCCGATTGCTCGTTGCGGTTTTATTGCGGTCAGATTCTCCAGTCCAGCCCGGAGTCGTGAGCGTTGCCGCTGCCGGTGCTATGGAGTGCGGTGACTTGTCACCGCTTTCCGCAGGCGACTTGTCGCCGTCGGAGTAACAGCGCTGCCCCTTGTTCGTTCGCGGCCGGGCTGGCGCCAGCCGGATGCGCTACTTGGTCACCAGGCCGTCACACAGTTCGACGGCGACAAGTCGCCTGCGGAAAGCGGCGAGAACTCGCCGCACTCCAAAGCCGCCTGTCGTCCTCCCGGCATTCGGTGGCAAGCCGGCTTTGCGTCCTTTTGTGGCCCAACTTTGAACTTTGAACTTTGAACGCTGAACTCTTACTGTCCGCCGCGTGTCCGCACCGGCTGAACTCCGCGCCAGCACGCGCTTTTGCGCAGTTTATGGCCATCCGGTCAAGCACTCCGCCTCCCCCGCCATGCACAACCCCGCGCTCGCCGCGCTGGGCCTCGACTGGCGCTATCTCGCCTGCGACGTGCATCCCGACCGCTTGCGCGAGGCCATCGCCGGCGCGCAGGCGATGAAGTTCATCGGCCTCAACCTCACCGTCCCGCACAAGCTGCTCGCCGTGGACATCGTGGATGCGCTCGACGAGTCCGCGCAGACCTGGGGCGCGGTGAACACCGTGCGCTTCGAGGCCCGGGACAAGGCCGGCGCGTGGCAGCCGCTCGCAAACGTGAGCCCGGAGGAAATCGGCGAACTGCGTTCCCAAGGCTTTAACACGGACGCCGACGCCATCACGCGCTCCCTCCGCGAGGATCTTGGCTTCGAGCCGCGCGGTGGCAGCGTGTTGCTGCTCGGGGCCGGCGGGGCAGGGCGCACCGCGGCGCTCAAGCTGGCCTCCGAAGGCGTCGGCTCGCTGTGGCTGGTAAACCGCACGCAGCGCAAGGCCGAGGAAGTGACCGCCGAAATTCGCACACGCTTCCCTGAAGTGCGCACCCACGCGGGCTGGCCGGATGCGGACGTGGACCTGGTGCTGAACGCCACGTCGCTCGGACTGAAGCCCACCGATGGTTCTCCCCTGGACGAGGCGAACTTCCCGCTGCGTCGCACCCGCGCCGTCTATGACATGATCTACCGTCCCGCCGAGACACCCTTGCTCCGTGCGGCCAAAGCGGCCGGCTGCAAAACGGCCAACGGCCTCGGCATGTTGCTCTACCAGGGTGCGAAGGCGCTCGAAATCTGGACCGGCCAGCCCGCGCCCGTGGAGGTGATGCGGACGGCGTTGCTCAGGAACGTTTATGAGCCAGCCTGAGCCATCCACCTTGGCGGCGGTGCCGTTCCACTTCTGGTCGTTCACGTTCTTCGTGTTCGGGGCCATCGTCGGCAGCTTCCTGAACGTCTGCATCCACCGGATGCCGCTGGGCCTGAGCGTCGTCACGCCGCCCTCTCATTGTCCGCACTGCCGTTATTCGATCCCCGGCTACCTCAATATTCCGCTCGCCACCTGGCTGTGGCTGCGGGGCAAGTGCGCCAATTGCAGCGCCCCCATCTCCCCTCGCTACTTCGCGGTCGAACTCCTCACGGGGCTGATGTTTCTGGCCTGCTGGCTGCGGTTTGGCGAGAAGGGTTTCGCCCCGCCGATCATTTACTGTGTGCTCCTGGCTGGCTTCATCGTCGCCACGTTCATTGACTTCGAGCACTTCATCATCCCCGATGAGATCACCATCGGCGGCATCGTCGTGGGCGTGATTGTGTCGGGCGTCTTCCCGGAGATTCACTTTGGCCAGAAGGCGGCGGACGGCTTGAAGGCGGCCGCGCTGGGAGCGGTGGTGGGCGGCGGGCTGGTGTATGGGATTCTCCGATTGGGCAAGCTGATGTTTGGCCGGCAGCGCATCGAACTGCCGGAGAATTCCGTGATCACCTTCACGGAGGAGGAGCTGCTGCTGCCCACCGGACCGTTGAAACTGGGGGAGATCTTTTACCGGGACAGCGATCTGGTCGTGTTTCATGCGGCACGGATCGAGATGGTGGACCGCTGCTATCAGAATGTGGATGTGCGGCTGACGATGACGAAGCTGCGCATCGGGGCGGACGAGTTCGATCCCGCGACGGTGCCCCACTTGGAAGCCGTCACCAGCGGCATCGTGCTGCCGCGCGAGGCCATGGGCCTGGGGGACGTGAAGTTCATGGCCGCCATCGGCGCGTTTCTCGGCTGGCCCGCCACTTTGTTCTCGCTGATGGTCAGCGCGCTGATCGGTTCGGTGGTGGGGGTCACGCTGATCCTCTGCAAGCGCCGCGAGTGGTCCGCCCGGCTGCCTTACGGTCCCTACATCGCCCTCGCCGCCGTCATCTGGCTCTTCGCGCGCGGGAACATCGTGGCGTGGATGTCGGGCCGGTGAACCCCGTGCCGGCGGCTTGCCGCCGCCGTCCGTTGGCCGCAGCAGGACGAACGGGCTTCACGCAATCCACCCGCAACGCGGCGGCTGCAAGCCGCCGGCACGGGATTCAGGGGCTCAATGCTCGCACCGGGGACGACGGGTGTATTCCAGTAGCTGGGGTGACACGCTTCCATCCGCGTCATCCGTGTTATCCGCAGGCAAACAACGGCCTCATACCAATTTCCAATGATTATCGGTGGAATGGCCGAAGTGGACCGAGGCGCACATCTTCTCCCTCTCCCTTCCTCGGAGGAGGGGAGAGGGTTGGGGTGAGGGGGCCGTCCGGCGGCAGACTACCGACTTACCTTGGGAATTGGTATCAGCTCACCCGCAGCCAGACGGTCTTCAAATGCGCCGGTTCGTCGCGGGTGATGGGGAAATCGGGCGGCTGCGGGACGTAATGCTGCTGGAGCACCTGCCGCCGGGTGGGCTGCACGGCGTCCTCGATGGTTGCGAGAAACTCCTCCGGTGAGAACGTTGCGCAGTTGGTCGAGGCGAACAACACTCCGCCCGGTTTCACCAGCGCCAGCGCGAGCACGACGAGCCGGCCGTAATCCTTCTCCGCACGGAACACACCGCTATCCTTCGATTGCGAGAAGGTCGGCGGGTCCAGCAGCACCGCATCGAACTGCCGCCCCTTCTTCGTGAGCCGCCGCAGCCAGTCGAACACGTCGCCGTAGATGAAGTCGTGCGCCCCCGCGTCGAGGCCGTTCAACGCGAAGTTCCGCCGACCCCACTCCAGATACTTCTTCGAGAGGTCAAGGCTGGTCGTGTGCATCCCGCCCTGCGCCGCCGCCACGGAGAAGCCGCAGGTGTAGGCGAAGCAGTTGAGCAAGGTGGTGCGTGGTGCGTGGTGCGTGAGGGTGTCCGGGGGCGTTTCGATTTTCTTCACGCACCACGCACCACGCACCACATCTCCCAACTCAAATCCCCCCGCAACCTGCCGGGTCAGCAGCCTGCGCCGGTTGTCGCGCTGGTCGAGGAACAGCCCGTAGCTGTAGCCCTCCGTGAAGCTGAGCTCGAACTGCAGCCCGTTCTCATTCACTGCAAAGCGTTCCGAGGCCGCTTCCCCGAGCACAAGCTGCGGCGAGGCCTGCGGGGTGTTGGTCTGGCGCACGTGGCGGTCGAGCCGCTTGTGGTAGGCCCCGCGCAGGCCGAACTGATTGAGCCATGCGGCAAGCTGGTCGGTTTGTGCGCCGGATAGCGCCGCTTCGGATTGCGACAGGAGAAATTCTCCGAGCTGTTCCACCTGCCAGCCGGGCCAGCCATCCGCCGCACCGTGAACGAGGCGGAAGGCGGTTGTCTCCACTTCGCCTGGTAGGGCGAGACTCTGTCGAGCCCTCGATACCGCCGCAGGCGGTGCGAGCGAAGCGAGTGTTTCTGAACGGGCTGGACCACCAGAAATACTCGCTCCGCTCGCCTCGCTGCGCTCGAGATGGGGCTCGACGGAGTCTCGCCCTACCGGCGACAGACCCACCGCCCGCCGCAGGGCCAGCCGCGCATCGGCCGTGAAGTCCACCGGCGCACAATAGGTCACGGGCTCGCCCGTGGCCGGATGGCGGAAGGTGATTTCCGCCGCATGCAGAAAGACCCGCGCGGCCGGACTGCCGCCGTAGAGTTCGTCGCCGAGGATGGGGAAGCCGTTCGCTGCGGCGTGGACGCGAATCTGATGCGTGCGGCCGGTGTGCGGCTCGGCGGTCACCTCCCAAGTTCCGCGTGCCACATTCCGCATTCCGCATTTGAAATGCGTCTCCGCCGGCTCGCCGTCCGTCCCGGATGGCAGACTTACATAGTGATCGCCCTCGCGAACGATGTTCCCGCGCACCACGAGTTCAGCCTGCGGCGGGGTGCGGTCGCTCCACAGGAGGTAACGCTTCGCCACCTTGCGTTGCTCGAATTGTTCCGTCAGCGATTTGTTCGCCAGCGGTGTCTTCCCAAACACGAGGACGCCGGAGGTCTCCTTGTCCAGCCGGTGAATGATGGCCAGGCTGGCCCAGCGCGGCTCGCGGTGGCGAAGCCAGTCGTAGATGCCCTCGCCGGCATGTGGGGCGGGCGCGTGCGTGTTCCACCCGGCGGGCTTGTTCACCACCAGCAGGTGCTCGTCTTCGTGGAGGACGCAGGGAGGATTCACGGAGGCGGAATGAGAGCAGGACCAGGATTACGAGCACGAGGGGCGCTGGCTGGGGCAGGTTCCCCTGCTCCTGATCTTAATCCTGATCCCGCCCGCCCGCGGCTCACCGCAGCAGATATAACTCACGTCGGAGCCCGGCCTTCTCGATCGTAACGCTGTCCGAGTCAATTTTGAGCAGCATTACGCCC
The DNA here is from genome assembly GCA_964496695.1 of uncultured Klebsiella sp. GTDB lineage: Bacteria > Verrucomicrobiota > Verrucomicrobiia > Limisphaerales > SXTU01 > SXTU01. The sequence goes on along the minus strand of CAZCBE010000052.1, from coordinate 32,218 downwards.
TCGATCCGGTCGCCCGCCGTGAGCGTCTTCCCGTTCAAGATCGCGTAGGTCTTATTCTTCCGCCGGCTGATGCCCTGCAGCTTGAGGTCGGGAAATTCGATCTCGGCCACCTTGTTGGTATGGCCGTCACCCTGCTTCGTCGCATCGGGCGGCGGGATGACAGGCTTCACCGGCGGCGGGGTCACAGAGGCCACGTTGGTCTCTCCCACCTTCGTGGTGGGCGGGTTGACCGGCGGCGTGGGGACCTCGACCACCACGGCGGGATTGGTGGCCTTGGGCACCGGCGGGGTGGGGATCAGGATGGGCGGGGGCGGATTGGTGACGGTGGCGACGACCGGGGGATTGGTCTTGGCCGGTTCCACCACAGGCGGAGTGACGGCGAGGTTGGTGCTCACCACCGGGTTCGTGCCTGCCACGAGATTGGTGGTCACCGGCGGATTGGTGACTGCGGGAATGGGCGGAGCCGGGCCTTTGTTGGTGGAGACCGGTCCCGGGGAGACGGCCTTGGCCACCGGCTTGTTCGTGCGTGGGAAGCCGTGTTCATCAAGGTCCTCGGTGGCGTAGGGCTGCCACGATTGGCGTTCCTTCCACCACTGCATGAAGAAGTAACCCGAGGCCCCCAGCAGCGCGACGACGATCAGCGCAATGCCCGCGACGGGGAGCCAGGTCGGCCGTTCCCGGGCCGCCACCGGGGTCATCGGGGCCGGCAAATCTTCGACGCCCTTGGGCCCGCGCGGGCGCTGGGCCGCACTGGCCTGCGCCTCGCTAGCGCGTTTGAGGGCGTCGTTGATCAGGCTCATACGCGGATGCGGCCCTCGAGTTCACGGATGGCCGTGCCGACCATGTTGAAATTCACCCGGTCACGCTTCTGCACGAAAGCGGCGAGCAGGCACTTGTCCGCCAGCGCGTTGACGAGGCGGGGGATGCCCTCGCTGTAGCGGTGGATGCGCCACACGGCGGGCGCGCTGAAGTAGGGCGAGCCGTTCGCACCGCACGCCGCCAGGCGGTGCTGGATGTATTGGCCGACCTCGCGGGGAGTGAGGGGGGCGAGATGGTAACGCACCGTGATGCGCTGGCGGAGCTGCCGCAGCTCGTGCTTGTTCAGCCGGTCCCGCAGCTCCGGCTGGCCCAGCAGGATGATCTGAAGCAGCTTGCGGTCGTCCGTTTCGAGGTTGGAGAGCAGGCGCACCTGTTCGAGCAGCTCGGGGGTAAGGTCTTGAGCCTCGTCAATGATGAGCACGGCATCGTGCCCCTTCATCACCTGATCGAGGAGAAACTGGTTGAGCGCCGCGACGGTCTCCAGCCGGTCCATGCCCTTGACCTGCAGGCCGAACTCCATGGCGATGGCCTTCATCAACTGATCGGAGTTGAGCACCGGGTTGAGTATAAGCGCGGTGGCGTAGTTCGGGCCCAGATGTTCCAGCAGCGCGCGGCAGATCGTGGTCTTGCCCGCGCCCACTTCGCCGGTGAGCTGGACAAAGCCTTTGCGCTCCCGGATGCCGTAAAGCAGATGGTTCAGCGCCTCGCGATGCTTCGCGCTGTAGAACATGAGCCGTGGGTTCGGGTTGATGTTGAACGGCGGCTCGCGCAACCCGTAGTAGTTGAGATACACGCTTTTATCGGAGTGTTACGCCAAAGAGGGCCGGCAGGAAAGCCTAGAAATGCAGGCGGCGATTTCTGGGGCGCTTGGAGTGGCTGGCTGAAGGGCGCAAATCAGCTTTTGAGGGATGCTCTTCGGCAATTCGTGTCCTTGTAGCCGTGGGCAGCCGCTCTCCCTCACCCCGGCCCTCTCCCGCTGGGAGAGGGGGCGACGCAGCCAGCACCGGTTGGCAAGGGAACGCTGCTTTTGACCCAGGACGGACGAAGATTCTCCCTCTCCCAGCGGGAGAGGGCCGGGGTGAGGGAGACCGGCTGCGAGGTTCATGGCTGTGCCAACATGCCTTGACGTTCTCAGGCCATCTCGCAAGGCGCGCCATACGTGACAAACGCCCCCGATTGGGCGCTGCTTGGATTTGAAGTTTCCAAAACTCCATTCCGCCGTTAATGTCCCGTCCGCGTTCAACATGATCCTGGTCATCGACAACTACGACTCGTTCACCTTCAACCTCGTCCAATACCTCGGCGAGCTGAAGGCGGACCTGCGCGTGGTGCGCAACGACGAGGTCACGCTAGACCAGATCCGCGATCTGAAGCCCGAGCGGATTCTCGTCTCGCCCGGCCCATGCTCGCCACGCGAGGCCGGTCTGTCCAATGACATCATTCGCGCCTTTGGGCCGGAGATCCCCCTGTTTGGCGTCTGCCTGGGCCACCAGTGCATCGGCCACACCTTCGGCGGCGAGGTGGTGGTGAACTACCGGATGATGCATGGCAAGACCTCGCCCATCCGCCACAACGGCGAGGACCTCTTCGCCGGGATGCCCAACCCCTTCAACGCCACGCGCTACCATTCGCTGGTCATCAAGCGCGACACGCTCCCCGCCTGCCTCGAAATCACCGCCGAGACCGAGGAAGGCGAGATCATGGGCGTCCGACATAAGGAATTGCCCATCTGGGGCGTGCAGTTCCACCCCGAGAGCATTCTCACCGAGAACGGCCGCCAGCTCATGGCGAATTTCCTCACGCTGCAGAAGCGGAAGTGACCCGGTCACTCCGGCCTTCGGAGCGCGGCTGTGTCCCGCTCGGCGCGGGATCAGCCGCAGCAACAGAGAAGTGCCGAATGGCGTCGGAACGTCTTAACACCTCGTGCCCAGCGCAGCCGCTGCGGCTGGTCTCCGCAACTCCGCCGCGCTCCGGGGGATTACGTTCCTCGGCGGCAGCGCCAAGATGCACCCCGTTTCGAGCGCCGGCCGATTCTATTCTTGCCACGGCGCGCGGCCATGGCCCATCGTGCGCGCACTAAATATGTCCAAAAAGGCTCTGATTACTGGCATTACCGGCCAGGACGGCTCTTACCTCGCGGAACTGCTCCTCGCCAAGGGCTATGAGGTCCACGGCATCATCCGGCGCGCCAGCACGTTCAACACCCACCGGCTGGATCACATCTATTCGGACCCGCACGCGCCGAAGCACAAGCTCTTCCTCCACTACGGCGATCTCAGCGATGCGAGCTGCCTCGCACGTCTCGTCGGCAAGGTCCAGCCGGACGAGGTCTATAACCTCGCTGCGCAGAGCCATGTGCGCGTGAGCTTCGACGCCCCCGAATACACGGCGGACATCGTCGGCACCGGCACCATCCGCCTGCTCGAGGCGATCCGCGAGGTCGGCATCAAGCCGCGCTTCTACCAGGCCTCCTCCTCCGAGATGTATGGCAAGGTGCTGGAAGTCCCGCAGTCGGAGACGACGCCCTTCTACCCGCGCAGCCCCTACGCCTGCGCGAAGGTCTATTCCTTCTGGATCACGGTGAACTACCGCGAGTCTTACGGGATGCACGCCAGCAACGGCATCCTCTTCAACCACGAGTCGCCCCGGCGCGGCGAGACTTTCGTCACCCGCAAAATCACCCGCGCCGTGGCCGCCATCAAGGAAGGCCGCCAGGACAAGCTCTTCCTCGGCAACCTCGACTCGAAGCGCGACTGGGGTTTTGCGAAGGAATACGTCGAGGCCATGTGGCTCATGCTCCAGCAGCCCGAACCGGACGACTACGTCATCGCCACCGGCGAGACGCACTCGGTGCGCGAGTTCCTGGAAGTCGCCTTCGGCCATGCCGGGCTGGACTGGAAGAAGCATGTGGAGATTGACCCGCGCTACTATCGCCCGGCGGAAGTGGACCTGCTGATCGGCGATCCCAGCAAGGCGCGCAAGAAGCTCGGCTGGGTGCCTAAGACCACGTTCGCGGAACTCGCCAAGCTGATGGTGGATGCGGATTGGAATGACTTGAAGGACCAGCTTGCCGGCAAGGTCGTCGTCTCGCAGTAGATCGCGCCGCTCGGGGCGCACCGGCTTTTGTGACCGTTTAACAACGAACTGCCATGCCTCGCGCACTCATCACCGGCATCACCGGCCAGGACGGCTCCTACCTTACGGAGTTGCTCCTCGACAAGGGCTACGAAGTCCACGGCATGGTGCGGCGGACCAGTTCGCTGGAACGTTCGCGCCTGGTCCATCTCTACCGCGATCCCAAGATCTACGGCCAGCGGCTCTTCCTCCACTACGCCGACCTCGACGACCCGACCACCATGCGCCGGGTGCTCATGTCCGTGGAGCCGGACGAGCTGTATCACCTCGCCGGCCAGTCGCACGTCGGCCTGAGCTTCGAAATCCCCGAGTCCACCTGCGATTTGACCGCGATGGGCACGCTGCGGCTGCTGGAGATGGTGCAGGACATGCGGAAGAAACCGCGCTTCTTCCATGCCGCGTCCTCGGAAATCTTTGGCCAGCCCGTGCAGATGCCACAGGACGAGAACACGGCCTACGCGCCCGTGAACCCCTACGGCTGCGCCAAGGCCTTTGCCGCGCAGATGGTGACGATCTACCGCAAGACCTTCGGCCACTTCGCGGTCAACGGCATCATGTTCAACCACGAGTCGCCGCGCCGCGGTGAGAACTTCGTGACGCGCAAGATCTGCCGCGCCGCCGCCGCCATCAAGCTGGGCCAGCAGAAGGATCTGATGCTTGGCGACACCTCCGCCAAGCGCGACTGGGGCTACGCGCCCGACTACGTGCGCGGCATGTGGCTCTCGCTCCAGCACGCCACGGCGGAGGATTACATTTTCTCCACCGGCAAGCTCCACAGCGTGCAGGATGTGGTGGAGACGGCCTTCGCCGCCGTGAACCTCGACTGGCGGCAGCATGTGCGCAAAGACAACCGCCTCCTGCGCCCCGCCGAGCCGCAGCGCCTTCAGGGCAACCCTGCCAAGGCCCGCCGCCTCCTGAGCTGGGAGCCCAGCGTCACCTTCAAGCAGATGATCGAGGACATGACGAAGGCGGAACTGGCGCATCTCTCCCCGGCCTGATCCCGCGCCGGTTGAAGCGATGTCCGCTCAACTCGCGAACTGGGAACTCCCTAAAGATTGGGGCAGGACAAAGATTGGAATCCGTAAGCCTTGTCTTCCCTGAATCCGTGGGTTTCGCCTCTGCTTGAGGTTGGAATCCGCTGGGGCGAGAAAGCCGTCGGGATCTTACGGCCCACCGCGTTTCCATTTCGGATGCTTCGGGTGTTCGCGGGCGCTCTTTCGGCCGTTCTCAGCTTTCGTGGATCGGCAGGCTCTGCTTCTGGCCGTTGATCTCGTATTCGAGCGTCGAGCCCGGCGGGACGTTCAGTTCGCGCAGCTTGGCGCGGGTGGCCTGCAGGGCGGAGTCGAGGTTCACCAGCTCGAGATCAATGCCGCTGAACGCGATGGACTGGTCCTCGTTGAGCATCGTCCCGCCGCCCACGACGGCACCCAGCCGCTGCTGCTCCAGCATGTCGAAGAGCGGGTCTTCATACTTCTCGCCGCGTTCGTCCGGCATGATGTCGCCCAGCAGCTTGACGTAAACGAAGTGCTTCCCGGGCCGGGTTGGCGGAGGTGGCGGGGGCAGGGTCGGCGGCTCCGCTGGCGGAAGGGGTGGAACCGGGGCTGGCGGCGGGGCAGGGGAACTGGGCGGGACCGGTTTGGAACTGCCGCGCTGAATCAGTTTCCACACGACAACGCAGGCAAAGACAAACGCCGCGAAGATGATGAACGCGATGAACGCGATGACGAGCAACGGGACGAGGGCGACAGAGTTCATGCGGCCTGTGGTGGGGGTAGCCCATGCGCGCCGCTGAAGCAATCCCAAGTTCGGTGCGCCATCCCTGCGATTGCCACGGCGAACGGCCTGGCGGATGCTCTCTCAATTGCGATGCTGACTTACGAAGAAGCCCTGGCCCGCCTGCTCGGCGCGATGCCCGCCGTCCGGCCCGAGAAAGTCCCCGTGATGGACGCGGCCGGCCGAATCCTCGCGGAATCCGTCGCTTCCCCGCTTGATCTCCCGCCCTTCGACAACTCCGCCATGGACGGCTACGCGGTGCGGGCGGCGGATGTCGCCACGGCCAGCGCGGAACGTCCAGTGGCGTTGCGGCTCATCGGACAGGTCGGTGCGGGCCAGGTCTTTCAGGGCCGCGTGGGGGTGCAGACCTGCGTGCGGCTCTTCACCGGCACGCCGCTGCCGTCCGGGGCGGACGCGGTGGTGATGCAGGAGGACACCCAGATGGACGGTGACACCGTGCGCGTGCTGGACCGTGCGCGCCCTTGGGAGAACGTCCGGCTGCGCGGTGAAGATGTGAAGACCGGCGCGTCGGTGGCTACCGGCGGCACGCGGCTGGGCGCGGGGCATCTGAACCTCCTCGCCGCCATCGGCACCGCCAGCGTGCGGGTGGCCAGGCGTCCACGCGTCGCCCTGGTTTCCACCGGCAGCGAACTGCGTCCGCCGGGCAAGTCGCTTGCGCCCGGCCAGATCTATGAGAGCAACCGCCCGATGCTGGCGGCGCAACTGGCCGAGTGCGGCGCGGAGGCACACCCTTTCCCGCTCGTGCCGGACACGCTTACCCGCACGCGCAGCGCCCTGCAGCGCGCCTTCGCTGAGTGCGACGCGGTGGTGACGACGGGCGGCGCGTCCGTGGGCCAACTGGATTTCGTGAAGGCCGCCTTCGCCGAACTGGGCGGCAGCCAGGAGTTTTGGAAGGTGGCGATCAAGCCCGGCAAACCGTTCATCTTCGGCACGCTGGCGGGGAAGTTCCTCTTCGGGCTGCCGGGCAATCCGGTCTCGGCGTTCGTGACGTTCCTGCTGCTGGTGCGGCCGGCGCTGCTGCGCTGGCAGGGCGCGACCGACGTGGTTCTGCCCGCGCACCCCGGGGTGCTGGCCGAGCCGCTGGTGAACCGCGGTGACCGCCGCCACTTCGTCCGCGTGCGGGTGGATGCGGAGGGACAGGTCCACTCCGCCGGCACACAGGCCTCGCACATGCTGCACTCGCTCGCGGCCGCGAACGGGCTGGTGGAGGTCGCGCCGGAAACCACGCTGGCCGCCGGCTCGCCGGTGCGGGTGATGCGGTGGTAAAACTCCTGCTCGTAATCCTGATCCTGATCCTAATCCTGCTCCTCGTTGAGGCGCTCGAAGGAGCAGGATTAGGATCAGGATTACGAGCAGGAGAACGTCAGCCCTTCCCCTCGACTGCGGCAAACGCCTGTTCGAGGGTGGTCAGGGCCCCGCCCTTCTTCGGCTGTGGGTTGAGCAGTTCGCGCAGGTAGAGCACGCCGTCCTCTTCCGTCTGCACCGAGCGGGGGAGCGTGGCCCCGGAGGCATTCGCATGGCCGCCGCCCTGGAGCAGTTGCGCGACCTTGAGCGCCTCGCCGTTCTCGCTGCGGAAGCTGGCGATCACCGTGCGGTTGGACTTCATGAAGAGCGTGACCAGGACGGAGTAGGGCGTGACCTTGGCCTTCAGCAGTTGATGCACGATGCTGTTGGAGTTGCCCACAACCGTGTCCACAAAGCCCACGGTCGGGCTGAGTTCCACAACATTCTTGCGGCTCCACTCCAAGCCCAACGGGTCCTCGACGCGGCGCTTCACGGCCATGACTTCCAGCAGCGGATGATCGAGCAGGCGCTCGGGGTTTCCCTCGATCAGCGCGTTGACGTTCCAGAAGCCATAGACCTTCACGAGGTTCCCGTAGTCGCAGGCCAGGTCGAAGTCCGGGTCCTCGATCAGATACAGGTCCACCACGTTGCTGAGATGCACGAGGCGGTCGAGTTCGGGCTTGCGCAGACCGTGCTCACAGCACAGTTCGTAGCAGAGGAGGCTCGCGGACTTGGTCAGGTCATGGATGAAGTGCGCCTGCTTCGCGGGGGTCTCGGTGGTGTGGTGGTCGAGGATCAGCCAGTCGGGCCGGTCCATGCGCGGCTCGAAGCTGAAGTCGCTCACCCAACCGGAGCGTTCGCGGAGCTGGCGCTGCTTCCAGGCGTTGTAATGGTGCGCCTCCAGCCGGATGTCCTGGTTGAAAAGGTGGCGTGCCAGCCGCCGCAGCAGCAGGCCGGAGAGCAGGCCGTCGAGGTCGCTCTCGTGCGTGAGAATGATGTCCGGTTTGGGCAGTGAAGCCATCGGGGCGAAGCTACGGGGCGAGGCAAGGGCTGGCGAGCGAATTGGCGGTGGCGCGCGGCATTCATGCCGCTTCATCGTCCGAACGCCGCAGGGGACAGGATCACCAGAGTGTGATGCACGTTGAAGCGGCATGAATGCCGCGCGCCGGAGACGTTCCGCACCTACTTCTTCTCGTCCGGCTTCTTCGGCGCGGCCGCCTTGGTTCCTTCGGCCGGGACGGTCGTCACCTTCGCTGTCGGCGCGTTGGCACCGGTGAACTCCGTGTAAAGCTGGTTGATCGTTTCAACCGCCGGCAGGTCACCTTTCGCGATGAGGAAGCGGTAGTTGAAGGTGAAGGACTCGCCCTGCTTGATTGAGGTGGTGGGGAACGCGCCGAAACGGCCGTAGTCGCGGTAGGCGGACCAGCGCGTGCCCGCGGGATTCTTCGGATGGCTCATTTCCACGACGCTGTAGCTGGCGTTGCTCAGCGTGTAGGTTTCGCCGACCCATGGATAGTCCGTGTCCTTGTGGGCGTTCGGCTTTTCCGCCGGGAAGTGGTAAACGGTCTTCTGCGTTTCCAGTTCTCCGGCGGGGCGGAAGTGGATGCCCGCGTGCTCGGGGTCCCCGTCGAGCTTCACGTCGCCGCGCGGGGCGGCGAGCTTGGCGCTGAAGTCAATCAACGTCCCGGCTGGCACCCGGCGCACGGTGAAGGTGCGTTCCTCGACGATGAACGCCTCCTTCATCGCGTCGTTCCAATGCACGAGCGCGGTGAAGGTCGCGCGGTCCGCCGCCGCGTCCTGTTTCAGGAGCTTCTGCACCACCTGCTCGCCGCCGGACATGTGCCAGCGGTCGTAGCTCTTGCCGTTGAAGGTGATCTTGTTCCAGCCGATGAAGATGCCGCGATGGTGCGTGAACTTCCCGCCCGGGCCCTTGGTGATGAGCTGGTCGCCGCCGGGGGCGAAGACATGCAGGTAGGGCTTGTAGGTGTCGTGCAGCGACTCCTTCGTGGCCGGGTCGTAGGCATACATGAAGCGCACGAGGGGCTTGCCGCCCGCAGTGACGTCGAGGTGTTTGCCGGCGGTGTCGGTGAAGGCGAAGCCCTCGGCGGCGGGGAGGGAGGCGGCCAGCGAGAGGCAGAGGGCAAGGCAGAGCAACGACCGATGTTTCATGGTGGGCAGATGACACCATGGCCGAAGGCCGCAGTCGAGGATGGGTTCAACAGCCGCGAAGCCGGAGCAGGATTGCGAGCAGGAGGCGCGGCCATGCCCTCGTGCTCCTGATCTTGATCCTAATCCTGCTCCGCCCTTGGTTTCCTGCTTGAGGAGCGGCGTGCAGTTGCCGGTTTCATCTCCGTCTGCTGGAAGCTTGCCAAACCCGCACCCCCTCCCCATGCTTGACTCGTATGAATAACAAGACGGCAGTAATAGTGTTGGTGGCCCTCAGCGTGCTGCTGGGCATTGGCCTGCTCATGCGGCATCAGAAAGCGGTCGAGGTCAAGAAGGTGGACGACCAGACCATCGCCACGCTGGAAGGCACCGTCAAAGACAAAGACGGCAAGCTCACCGAACAGAAAAAGGTGAACGACACCCTCACCACGAATCTGGTCGCCAAGACCGAAGAGGCCAAGGCGCTCGGCGCGAAGGTCGAGGCCACCACCGCGGAACTGAACCAGACCAAGGACTCGCTCACCAAGTCGCAGGGCGAGACCAAGGCCGCCCAGGCTGAAACCAAGAAGGCCCAGGACGCCATCAAGGTCGCGCAGGCGGAGACGAAGGTCGCCCAAGGCCAGACCGAGGCCGCCCGGGCCGAGACCAAGAAGGTCGAGGCCACGATGACCGCCGCACTTAACGAGGCCAAGGCCAAGGCCGACGCCGATGCCAAGGCTGCCGCCGCCCGCTATGCCGCGCTGGACAAGTCCAAGGCCGACGAGATCGCCAAGCGCGACGCAAGCATCAAGGATTTGCAGGACACGCGCGACCAGTTGAACGCCAAGATCGCCTCGCTGAACACGGAGATCGTCTCGCTCAAGTCCACCATCGGCACGCTCAACGCCCGCATCACCCTCATCGAAGGTGAACTGCAGGTGACCAAGGATGACAAGGCCTTCCTCACCAAGGAGCTTGCGCGGATGCAGACCGAGCGCACCGAGATGGAGCGCAAGATGAACGACCTCGCCTTCCTCAAGGAGCAGATGTCCACCATCAAGAGCGACCAGGCCATGGCCCGCCGCGTGGACTGGATGCGGCGCGGCATGTTCCAGGACGAGCGCAAGGGCGGTCAATTGCTCAATGAAGGCCTGAAGCCGCTCGCCTCCTCCAAGCCGACCTCCACGCGCGGCAGCCAGCTCAACGTCGAGGTGCATCGTGACGGCACGGTGACCATCAAGGCCCCCGCCTCCACCGCTCCCAAGCCGGCGGACGCCGCGCCCGAGAAGAGCGTCACCGTGGGCCCGGACTTCCCCGGCGCGCCGACGCCGAAGAAGAAGTAGGCTCCGGCCCGGCCGCACTTCAGAGTGGCCACGGTTTGGTGCGGAAACGGCGCAAGCCGGACCATCATGTTCCCCGTCACCGAAAGCTGGTTCCAGTGGGCGCTGCTCTCCGCCGTATTCGCAGCCATGACCGCGATCCTGGCCAAGATCGGCCTGGCGGGCATTGACTCAGATTTTGCCACGCTGGTTCGCACGGTGGTCATTCTCGTGGCGCTCGCGGCCTTCGTGCTGCTCACCGGCAAGTGGAGCAATCCCCTCGCACTGGAGCCGAAGCCGCTGCTGTTACTCACCCTCTCCGGCCTGGCTACCGGGGCCTCGTGGGTTTGTTACTTCCGCGCCCTCAAAGACGGCGACGCTGCCAAGGTCGCGCCAGTGGACAAGCTGAGCGTGCTGCTGGTCGCCATCTTCGCCGTGGTTTTCCTGAAGGAAAAGCTGAACCCGCGCGAATGGCTTGGGGTGGCGCTTGTTGGCGCGGGTGTTATCTTGCTGGGCTTCAAGAAATGAGCACCACCGCGCCACTCAACGACTCCTTCGGCCGCACGATGCGCGACCTCCGGGTCAGCATCACCGACCGGTGCAATTTCCGCTGCATGTATTGCCTGCCGGAGACGGAGGAGGCCGCGAACTTCTATCGCGGCAAGTTCGACGCGCTCAAGAACCCGCAGCCCACGCTCACGCCCATCGTCCGCGAGTGGAAGCCCAAGTCCGCGCTGCTCACCTACGAGGAGATCGAGCGCATTGTCCGCGTGGCCGTCGGGCTGGGCATTGACAAGGTCCGCATCACCGGTGGCGAGCCGCTGCTCCGTCGGGGCGTGCCCGACCTCATCGCCCGCCTCGCGCCCATCCCCGGCATCCGCGACCTGGCGATGACCACGAACGGCTCGCAGTTCGCATCCCAGGCCGCCGCCTTGCGCACCGCCGGCCTGAAGCGCGTGAGCTTCAGCCTCGACTCGCTCGACCATGACAACTTCAAGCGCATCACCGGCCGCGACGGCCTCCGCGCGGTGCTCGCGGGCATCGTGCAGGCGAAGGAACTGGGCTTCGCGCCCGTGAAGGTCAACGCCGTGGTCATCCGCGGCCTGAACGACCACGAGCTGGAGCGGCTGGCCGAATTCGCGCGCGAGCAGGATGTAAGCTTCCGTTTCATCGAGTTCATGCCGCTGGATTCCGGCCGTGCCTGGCTGCGTGACCTCGTGGTGCCCGGCCGCGAAATCCTCGCGCGCCTCCAGGCCCGCTTCGACCTGCGGCCGGTCATCTCCGAGAACAAGTCCGAGACCGCGAAGCGCTGGACCTTCGCCGACGGACGCGGCGAGATCGGCATCATCGCGCCGGTCACGGAAGCTTTCTGCGGCCATTGCAACCGCCTGCGCGTCACCGCCGACGGCAAGATCCGCACCTGCCTCTTCAGCCTGCACGAGCACGACCTCAAGCCCCTCCTGCGCGGTGGTGCCAGCGACGCCGACCTTACCGACCGCCTCCGCGCCATCGTCTGGCAAAAGGAAGACCGCCACCACATCGGCGAGCCGGGCTTCGAGCAGCCGGAGCGGACGATGAGTTGTATTGGTGGCTGACCGGTGCCGGCGGCTTCCAGTCGCCGTCCGCATTCGTCGAACGCACAACTTGCGCCCATCCAAAGTGAGGTCGCAACGCGGCCCTGAAAAATGGAGGGTGGCCGAAAGGGGTTGGGAGAGAACCTGCCTGGCCCGGGCCGGGATGCGCTTACTTGTGACGCGCCGCGAAAAGTTGCCGCAGCTCCTTCACCGTGCCCGCGTGCTGCGGATCATCTGCCAGATTCCGATACTGCTTCGGGTCCGCCTGCGCGTCGTAAAGCTCCGTGCCGGCGCGGCCTTCGTCCCACTCGATGTAGCACCAGCGCTCGGTGCGCACGCTGCGGCCCATGAGCGACTTCTTCTTCGGGTCCACGCCGATGGCGAGGCTGACCTCGGCATTGCGCGTGACCTGCGTGAAGGCGGGCTTGTCCCATGCGGCCTGGGGGTTGGCGAGCAGCGGCTTGAGGCTTTTGCCTTCGAGCTTGGGATGGAGCGGCAGGCCGCAGACGTCGGCGAGGGTCGGGTGCAGGTCCACGAGTTCCACGGGGCGGCGGCTGGTCTGGCCGTTGGCGCCGTTGCCCGGCAGCGCGATGATCAAAGGCACGCGGGCGGATTCTTCGAAGAGGCTGCGCTTCTGCCACTGGCCGCCGTGTTCGCCGAGCAGCCAGCCGTGGTCGCTGAGGAAGACGATCACGGTGCGGTCGGCGAGCTTGAGACGGTCGAGGGCGTCCACCACGCGGCCCACCTGCGCGTCCATCTGGCTCACGCTGGCGTAATAGGCGCGGAGGAACTGGCGGATGTCCGGCTCGGCGAGGCCGTAGTTCGGCGGGCGCACGACCGGCGAGACGGCGGGAATCTTGGCGAGATGTTCGAGCGGTTCCTTCGGCAGCGAGAACTTCTCCAGCGGATGCAGGTCAAAGAACTTCTGGCTGGCGACACATGGGACGTGCGGACGGAAGAAACCGCAGGCGATGAAAAATGGTTTGTCCGGCTGCGCGGCGTGCTGCTCCAGCAGCTTGATGACCTCGCTGGCAATCCTCCCATCCGTGTGGTCTGTGCCGTCGCCGGCGGTGGCGTGCCAGGCGAGCGCCGCCCCGAGGCCGATCTTGGGCGTGTAGTTGAGGATGGCCGGTTCCTCGTCCTTGTCGCGGCCCGAGGGGTTGATGGTGCGCTGCCAGGAAGGCGCATCGTCGAAGCCATCCGTCCCGATCTGTGCCGGCACGCCGTAGTGATAGAGCTTGCCCGCGCGCACCACGGAGTAGCCCGCCCGCTGAAAAGTCTGCGGCATCGTCTGTGCATCGGGCACCGCCTGGCGGAAGTGCGTGGCGTTCTCGTGGACTTTTGTGGTGTCGGGCCGCAGGCCGGACAGGAAGGACGCGCGCGAGGGGTTGCAGAGCGGATACTGGCAGTAGGCGCGGTCGAAGCGCACGCCGCGTCTGGCGAGCCGGTCAATGTTCGGCGAGCTGGCCAGCGCATCGCCATAGCAGCCGAGGCGGGTGTTCAAGTCGTCAGCGACGAGGAAGAGGACGTTGAGTTTGGGGGAGGCGGCCAGCGCGGAGAGGGCGGTGAAGAGCAGGGCGCTGCATGCGACCAGAAAACGGAGCTTCATGGCGTGAGCAAAGCAAATGGCGCGGCGATGGTCGAGCGGGTTTGCGATGGTTGAAACCACGGGGCCACCGGCTGCGTCTCGTGCGGAGACAAGCACGTTCAACCTGGCACCGATGTCGCGCCCGATCATTCCCGCGCCGTCCTTCGCATTTCCGAAGGCCCCGGAGCTGTGCCGAAATGAGCTGCTGCACGAGCTGTTCGAGCGCAGCGCCGCGGCGGGCGAGGGGCGGATCGCGCTGGCCTGCGGTGATGAGCGGATGACCTACGGCGAGGTGGAGCAGCGCGCGAACCAGCTTGCCCGGCACCTGCGCGCGCTCGGGGTGCAGCGCGGCTGCCATGTGGCGCTGCTCCTGCCGCGCTCGCTCGATGTGTATGTGGGCCTCCTCGCCGCGCTGAAGTCCGGGGCGGCCTATGTGCCGCTTGAGCCTGATTATCCGGCGGACCGCGTGGCATACATCCTCGGCGATGTGAAGGCGGAGGTGCTCATCACGGTGTCGGCATTGGGAGAGAAGGCCGGGCAGTTTGCCGGGAAAGTGGTCGCTCTGGACCGCGACACGGCGATGGTTTCACGGCAGCCGGTCACGCCGCTGGTCCGCGCGGAAACGGGCGTCACGCCGCAGGACGTGGCCTACGTCATCTACACTTCCGGCACCACGGGCCGGCCCAAGGGGGTGCCGATCGAGCATCGCAGCGCGTGCCATCTGGTGCGCGCGGAGGGAGCCATCTTCAACGTGCGGCCGTCCGACCGCGTGTATCAGGGATTTTCCATCGCGTTCGATGCGTCCGTCGAGGAGGTATGGCTGGCGTTGTTCGCGGGGGCAACCCTCGTGGCGGGCACGCGCGAGATGGTCCGCTCCGGGCCGATGCTCTCGCGGCTGCTCACCGAGGCGGGCGTCACGGTCTTCAGCACGGTGCCGACGCAGCTCGCGATGATGAGCGACGATGTGCCGGGCGTGCGGCTGCTGATCGTCGGGGGGGAAGCGTGCCCCGCCGATCTCGTCACCCGCTGGGCGCGTCCTGGGCGGCGGATGGTTAACACCTACGGCCCCACCGAGGCCACGGTCATCGCGACATTTGGTGACTTGCGCCCCGGCGAACCCGTGACCATTGGCCGGCCGGTGCCGAACTATGCAGTCGCGATTCTTGACGAGTTCCTCCGTCCCGCGCCGGCTGACCAGGTGGGCGAACTGTGCATCGGCGGCATCGGCCTCGCGCGCGGTTATGTGGGCCGGCCGGAGCTGACGCGGGAGAAGTTCATCGTCAACCCGCTCGGTTCCGAACCGCCGATGCTTTATCGCACCGGTGATCTGGCGTGCTTCAACGAGGCGGGCGAGATCGAGTTCCGCGGACGCGTGGACTCGCAGGTGAAATTGCGCGGCTATCGTGTCGAACTGGCCGAGATTGAATCGGTGCTCCTTGGCTGCCCGGGAGTGGCCGCCGCCGTGGTGGCGGTGCGCGAGGACGTGCCGGGCGTGCAGCAGCTCATCGGCTATGTAGTGCCGCGCGAGGGGGAAGTCGTGGCCGAGGTGGTGCTCAAGGAGCGCCTCCGCGAGCGCCTGCCCGCCTACATGGTGCCGGCGGTCATAGACGCCATCCCATCCCTGCCCGTGCTGCCGAGCGGCAAGGTGGACCGCCGAGCGCTGCCTGCGCCGCAGGCACGCCAGGCCGCAGCGGACGATCCGAACCACGTCGCGCCGCGCACGGAGATGGAGCGGCGGCTGGTGGCGGTCTGGGAAAAGCTCTTCGCGCCGCAGCGCGTGTCGGTGACGGATGATTTCTTCCGCGAGCTGGGCGGACACTCGCTGCTCGCGGCGCGGCTGGTGGGGGAACTGCGGCAGGAGGCGGACTTGCGGGGCGTCTCGATCCTCGATGTGTATGAAGAACCGACCGTGGAGAAGCTCGCCGCGCGGCTGGAGCGCCGGTCGCCGACTCAGCGCGAAACTACGGCGAGCCCAACGCCGAAGAACGCCGGGTCGGAGACCGGCGCTCCGCAGCCGGGTGCCGGGCGGCGTCATTTCCTCTGCGGCCTGTGGCAGTTGGGCGGGCTTTATTTCGTCCTCGGCTTTTTTTCGCTGCAATGGCTTGCGCCCTACCTGACCTACACATGGATGTATGAGGAGGACTACGAGCGGTGGGAGGCCATCGTCGGGGCGTTCGGGGTGCTCGTGGCGCTTTACCCGGCGATGCTGGCGGCATCCATCGTGGTGAAGTGGCTGGTCATCGGGCGTTTCCGCGCCGGCAGTTATCCGCTGTGGGGCAGCTACTATTTTCGTTTCTGGTTCGTGAACACGATCCAGTCCGCCATCCCGGTGCATTACCTCGCCGGCACGCCGTTGCTGGGCATTTACTTTCGCCTCATGGGTGCGCGCATCGGGCGCAACGTCCATCTCGCGAGCCCCAACTTTGCCTGCTACGACCTGCTCGACATCGGCGACGACACGAGCGTCGGGACGGATGCGACCGCGCCGGGGTATCATGTGGAGAACGGGCGGCTGCTCATTGGGACGGTGCGGATTGGCCAGGGCTGCTTTGTGGGCACACGCGCGGTGATGCGGGAGAACTCCGCGCTGGCCGATGGGGCCGCGCTGGACGACATGTCACTGTTGCCAGCGGGGCAGACGATTCCGGCGGGGGAACGGTGGCTGGGCTCACCGGCGAGGCGGGTGCCTAGTGGGGCAGGCGTCCCGCCTGCCTCAGTCAGCCGGGCGTCCCGCCCGGTTGAAGCCACTATGGGCGAGACGCCCGCAGAACTGGTGGCGGGCGGGACGCCTGCCCCACTCACTTCGGCGCTCCGCCGGGTTGGCTTTGCGTGCCTGCACGCGGTCGGCGTGGCGTTGTTTCCCGCCTGCATTCTCGCGGCGATTCTGCCGGGCGTGGTGTTGATGAACCATCTCAACTACGAGGACGATTATTACTCCTACCTGTTCCTCGCGCCGCTCGTCGCGTTCAGCTACGTGGTGCTGCTGGGGCTGGAGATCGCGGCCTTCAAGTGGCTGCTGCTCGGGCGCGTGAAGCCCGGGCGGTATCCGATCCACAGCCTGTTCTATGTCCGCAAGTGGTTCGTGGACCATCTCATGGACCTGAGCCTCGACTTCCTCGGGCCGCTGTATGCCTCCGTGTATCTGGAGCCATGGTTCAAGCTGCTGGGGGCCAAGCTGGGCAAGCAGGCGGAAATCTCCACGGCTGGCGCGGTCTCTCCCGACCTGCTCGACATCGGCGACGAGAGCTTCCTCGCCGACAGCGTCACGCTCGGCGCGGCCCGCGTGGAAGGCGGCTTCATCACGCTCGCGCACTGTCGGGTGGGCAAGCGCGCCTTTGTCGGCAACAGCGCGATGCTGCCGCCGGGCAGCGGCGTGGCGGACAATGCGCTGGTCGGCTGCCTCTCGCTGCCGCCGGCGAACGCCGAGGACGCCGCGCGGCCCGGAGCCACATGGCTGGGCTCGCCCGCGATCTTCCTGCCCACCCGCCAGCAGAGCACCACGTTTTCCGCCGAGAACACCTTCCAGCCCACGGTGAAGCTTCGCGCGCAACGGGCGGTCATCGAGTTCATCCGCGTGCTGCTGCCGGCCACCGGGTTTGTCGTGCTGACCAGCCTGCTGTTTTCGGGCGTGGTGCTCTCGCAGGACTACCTGGAGCCGTGGGAGCAACTGGCGGCGTTCCCGCTGCTCTACGGCGTGTGCGGCCTGATCGCAGTGCTGTTTCTCATCCTGCTGAAGTGGACGGTCGTGGGCCGCTACCGGCCCGGCGAGCGGCCGCTGTGGAGCACGTTTGTCTGGCGCAACGAACTGGTGAACGCCGTCCATGAGCATCTGAGCAACGACTGGTTCACCGGCATCCTGCAGGGCACGCCCTTCATCGGCTGGGTCTTCCGGGCGCTCGGTGCGTGCATCGGCCGGCGCGTGTATCTGGAGACCACGGACATCACGGAGCACGATCTGGTGACGCTCGGTGACGACGTGTGTGTAAACGCCGACGCGACCCTCCAGACGCATCTCTTCGAGGACCGCGTGATGAAGATGTCCACGGTGGAGGTGGGCGACCGCTGCACCATTGGCGGGCTCTCGCTGGTGCTCTACGACACGCGGATGGAGGCGGATTCCAACCTCAACAGCCTCTCGCTGCTGATGAAGGGCGAGACGCTGCCCGCCGGCACCCGATGGGAAGGTATTCCCGCCCGCCCGCCGTTGGTGTAGGCTGGTGCCAGCGTTGTGAAAACAAGCCTTCTGACCGCCCTCCTGCTGGGGCTGCTGAACGTCTCAGCCGCGGCTGCCGAGCTGAAAGGAAAGCAGCTTGCCCAGTTCCCGATTGCCGTGCGCCAGGCCGTGCAGGCGCTGGTGGGCGACGGGCGGTTGAACGAGCTGGAGCGCGCGATTGAAAACGGCAGGCCGGTCTTCGAGGGCGAGTTTCGCCGTGATGGCGTGGTGCGGAACTTCACGCTGGCGGTGGACGGGATGCTGATCTCCAAACAGGTTTTGGAAAAGGAACTGCCCGCACCGGTCGCGCAGACGGTGCGCAAGCAACTGGCCGACGCGCAGCTCGGCGAGCTCTACTGGACCGATGAGGATGGTGATCCAGCCTATTTCATCGAGTTCACGCGCGGCGGCGTGAAGGGGTCGCTCATCATCGCACCCGACGGCTGGTTGTCGGCCCGCGAGATTTCGCTGGCGGAATTGACCGGCCCGGTGCGTCAGGCGGTGCAAAAGCAGCTCAATGGCGCGGTGCCGTCGCGGGTGGAGCGGGCGGACGACGGGGAGGAACTCACCTTTGAAGTGACGCTCGAAGTGAACAAGCGGCCGCGCACTTGGATCTTCGCTGAAGACGGTGAGCTGCTGGCGGTCGAGGTTGGCTTTGCGGACCTCCCGGCGGCGGCGCAGAAGGCCACGCAGGACCGCCTAGGGAACCACCGTCTCGTGCGGATCTTCAAGTCCGACGAGGAGGGCGTGACTTACTACGAGGCGGTCTATGTGCGGGGCGGGATGAAGCACGCGGTCACGGTGGCCGGGGATGGCCGCGTCGTGGGCCTGCAAATCCCCCCGGGGGAAGCGCCGGTCGAGGTCCAGAAGGCCATGCGCGAGCAGAACGCCTTCCTGGTGCGGCTGGAGCAGAACTTTGAGCCGGACGGGAGCAGCAGCTATGACGTGCTGCTGCGGTCACGGGGCAAGGCCATCCGGCTGGAACTCAAGGCGGATGGGACGGCGAAGTGAATCCGCAGGCGCGCGGCATTTATGCCGCTTCAACTTGCGTAGTCTTTTGGCGATCCAACGGTCTGAGAACAAGTGGGGATGAAATCCGGTGGAATACGGCGCCATCATTGGACGCTCCCTTTCCCCTCACCCCGGCCCTCTCCCCCGAGGAGAGGGGGAGAGTCCGCCAGCGGTGGAAGTGTTCGGACGGTGTGGAAGCCTGTGAGCGGATGGCGTCGCTCCCTCTTCCTGAGGGAAAGGGCCAGGGTGAGGGGGAAACGCGCATTCGAACGCTACGCCCATTCTGCCAGCCGATACCGGGAGTTGGCATGAGTCGTTCGGGCGGTGAAGCGGCATACATGCCCCGCGCCACTTGCACCTCGTCCCACCGCTGACTGGCAGGACGCCGCTCAGGCGAGGATGGCCTTGATCACTTCGCCGTGGTCCAGGTCCAGGCGCTTGCGGTCGGGGACTTCGAGCTTCCGGCCCTCCAGGCCGAGCTGGTGGAGCAGCGTGGCGTGGAGGTCCGTGACGTAGTGCGGGTCTTCCGCCGCGTGGAAGCCCAGTTCGTCCGTCGTGCCGTGGACCACGCCGCCTTTGATGCCGCCGCCCGCCAGCCAGATGCTGAAACCGTAAGGATGATGATCGCGCCCATCCGCGCCCTGTGAGCCGGGTGTGCGGCCGAATTCGGTGGCGAAGACGACGATGGTCTCATCGAGGAGGCCGCGCCGCTTCAAGTCCTGGAGCAATCCGGCGGTGGGCTTGTCCACCTGCGCGGAGAGCTTCGAGTGATTTGCCTTCAGGCCGCTGTGCGCATCCCATGCACCCGCCGCGCCGTCGCCGTGCTGGATCTGGATGAAGCGCACGCCGCGCTCGACGAAGCGCCGGGCGGCGAGGAGCTGCGCGCCAAACGCTTTCGTCTCGCTCTGGTCCAGACCGTAGAGCTTCTTGGTCGCCTCCGTTTCACGGTCGGTGTTCACCGCCTCGGGCACGGCCATCTGCATGCGGTAGGCGAGTTCGTAGCTCTTGATGCGCGCGTCGAGCGCCTGATCGCCGGGATACTGCGTGGCCTTGAGGCGGTTTAGCTTGCCGACGAGTTCGAACTGAATCTGCTGCTCCGCCGAGTTGATGTCGCCCTCGGGCCGCGCGTAGGCGAGCGGTTCACGCGGGTCAATGACGAGCGGCACGGCGTCGTAGGCGGGGCCGAGGTAGCGGCCGTCGCGCTTGTCGAAGAAGCGCGGGCCCATGTTGATGAACTGCGGGAGGTTTTCGTTCAGCGAGCCGAGGCCGTAGTTCACCCACGCGCCGATGGTCGGCTCCTGCACGTCGAGCATGTGGCGGCCGGAGTGGAACTGGATTTGCGCGCCGTGGTTGTCATCCGTGGTCCACATCGAGCGGACAATGGCGAGGTCGTCCACGCAGTTGCGGAGATGGGGAAACCAGTCGCTCACCTCGATGCCGCTTTTGCCACCGGGCGCGAAGCCGATCTGCAGCGGGTAAACCTTGTTGCGCTGCTGGCCGTTGGCGTCGTTCACCACCACCACGCGCACGCGCTTGCGCTTCTCCGGATCGTTGATGCCCTTGAACGGCGTCTCATCGAAGGTCTTGCCGGAGTATTGGGTGAGCGCGGGCTTGGGGTCGAAGCTCTCCATGTGGCTCAGCCCGCCGCGCAGGAAAATCCAGATGACCGACTTGGCCCGCGCCGGGAAGTGCGGCAGCCCCGTGGGCGGACGCCAACTCGACTCCAGCCCGAAGCCGTCACGCGCGAGCATGGTGCCGAGCGCGAGGCCGCCGAAGCCCAGGCTGGAGCGGGTGAGGAAGGAGCGGCGGGTGGGGAGGTTCATGGCAACTCAGCGAAGGGCTTTCAACAGCCGGCGTGGACTCGCGACAGCCACGGGTTCCAAGTCCGCTTCGGCAAACGCGAGCTTCAACGCAAATTCTTCGATGCCGAGCAGGTGGTTGTCGGAGGAAGCAAGCAACGGAACGTTTCGAAGCGAGGCCTCCGCAAGGATGATTCCGTCGCAAGTTTCGTCCTCGGGCAGCAATCCCTGCTCAATCAGCCGATTCGCGAACCGTGCCGCGACTGCTTCGTGGACCGATGGAAGTTCAAAAGGAAGCAGTCTCCAAGGCCGGTCCAACTGCTTCAGCGCACGGCTCGCATTGGCGGCATCTTCCAGTTGGTCGCCCAATGCGAGCCAGGTCAGCTCCGCGACAACGGTCGGGGGAACCAGAAGCTCGTAACCCAGCCGACGAAATGCCTCGAGAAAATCGTGCGCCCAGTCTGAACCGCGCGACAAATCCATCAGGACGTTAGTGTCCAGCGCCAGTCTTTTCCTTAAGTTCGCCGCCATAAATGAGCACCATGCCTTGTCGAAAATATTCCCGTCGCTCTTCTTCGGTCATCTTATTTGCGGCACGCCGCGCGCGGGCCGCCACACGGCTGCCGTAGGTCTCCTCAGGGTAATCCAACGACTTCTTGGACTTCTTGGAAGGCTTGTCGGTCATGGTCGAAAATTAGATTAGCACAGCCTGATTGTCGAATGGGTTCTGACCAGAAAAAAGTGTCATGCTGGCGTCTCGCTTTTGACTTTCCCGAGGACCGACCTGAAATACTCGAAGTCTTTGCGTGCCTCAGCCAGCGACAGTCCCGGGTTAATGCGGCGGTGTTCTTGAATAAAAGCAATGAGGTCGTTCCGTTTCGCGAGTTTTGAAAGAGCCTTGGTTGTGACCTTGGGAAGCGGCAGATCCAAATAGACCATTTCAGGTTCCCAGGCGCCCCAATCCAGCCCGCGGTGGAAGTCGCCCCATTTCATCTGGTCTTTAGTGCAGTGGAAGCCGTGGATTCGGTCGATAGCGAGGAACACGCAACTGGCACATTTTCTTGGCACCTCTACTTTTGATTCAATGAAACCGTCCTGGAACTTCACGGGGTCAGTAGGCCCGGCGACCCCGCAGAAGCCGTGGTCCAGGTGCAGGAATCGCCCGACCAGGTTGGAAAATCTGACACAAGATCCTTCGAACAGGTTTGCACAACTTGAACATTTCTTCGGCACCGCTCCTCGGCTGATCATGTGCCCATAAGGGACAGGCGGCTCAATTGGCCCTTCGACTGGACACGCAGGAAAATACAAGCGGTGCATGCCTCACCGAATCGTGATGAAGTCATTGTGATTCAAGAGCGCGTGGACGAGGGCGGCGCGGGCTTTGGCCTCGGGCTGGGGGGACTTGCGCTCCTTCGCGGCGGCGAGGAACTGGGCGAGGCTCTCGGCGCAGAGCTGCTGCTCGCCGGGAGTGGGTGCGCTGGCGAGGAGGGTGGTGAAGAGGGTGCGGATGAAGGCGTCGTCCGCCGCGCTCTCGGTGTCCTTCACGAGGCGTTCGGCGACCTTCGCGGCGGCGGCGGAGACGAGCTTGCTGTTCGCCAGCGCGAGCGCTTGCTGCGGGAGGATGCTTTCGTCGCGGCGGTAGCACTCCTTGGTGTTCGCGTTGTCGAACATCTCCAGGAACTTGTTCAAGTCCTCGGGCGACTGCGTGAAGTAGAAGCTGCGGCGGAGAGAATCCTCGCGCTTGGGGTCAACCGTCGGGCCGCCGAGCTTCGGGTCGAGCGTGCCGGCGAGGTGGAGGAGGCTGTCGCGCAGGACGTTGGCGTCCATGCGCTGGGAGTTCATGCGCCAGTAGAACTTGTTTTCGGGGTCGGTGGAAATGGAGGGGTGGAGAGGGGGCGGGGTTGAAGAGTTAAAGGGTTGAAGGGCTGAAGAGGCCGAGCTAGGCCGGGCGCGGTCCTTTTCAACCCTTGAACTTTTCAACCCTTCATCCCGACTCGAACTACTCATCCGATACGTCTCAGACAGCACCATCTGCCGGTGCAGGCGTTTGAGGCTCCAGCCATTCTCCATGAAGTCCACGGCGAGCCAGTCGAGCAGGTCGGCGTGGACGGGCTTCACGGCGCGACGGCCGAAGTCGGTGACGTTCGCCACGAGCGGCTGGCCGAAGTGGCGGGTCCAGAGGTGATTCACGAGCACGCGGGCGGTGAGCGGGTTCTGGCGGTCGGCGAGCCAGTTGGCGAAGGCGAGGCGGCGACCGGTGCTGGTGACGGGATAGGGGAGCTGGCGGTGGGCCTCGGATTCGTCCGGGCCCTCGAACGGCTTGAGCGAGGCGCGGAGCGAGGTGTAGCTCGTGCCGGGTGCGGCGACGGCCTTCTGCGCTTTGGCCAGAGCTTCCTGGGCAGTCTTCAGCTTCTTCTCCGCATCCGGCTCCTTCTTCTTTTTTGGCTCGGTGCCGGGCGCGATCATTTCCAGCTCGGCCTTGGCGATGTCGGCTTCGGCTTGGGCGAGCTTGAATTTCGCATCGGCACGGGCGGCGGTGGTGAGCAGGTTGGTGAGGCCGACCGGGGCAGGGGACTGATTACGGGCCGTATCGGCTTCCCACGCGGAGCGGATCATCGCGGGGCGCAGTTCGGCGGCGGCGAGGGTGAGCGCGGCGGCCTTGAGCGCGGCGTGGGCCTGGTCGGGTGAAGCGATGATGGCGGGGACGGCGGGGGCCTTGGCGGCCGGTGCGGGAGCGGGCGCGCCGGACTTCACGAGCTGCAGCTCGGCGGGCAGCGCGCTAAGCTCGAAGGCGAGGAAGTCCGCGGTGGCATCGTAGGTGATGAGCTGGAACTTTCCGGGGGTGCGCTCGGGGAGCTGGAAGGCCAGGGCGTGCTCGCCGTTGAGGGCGACGTTGATGAGCGAGCCGCGCACGCGCACGGTCAACTCGTAGGTCTCGCCGAGCTTCACCGCGCGCGGCTGCGTGCCGCTCGGCGGGTAGGTGTATTGGTTGGCCTTGCCGTAGGCGATCTGGAGCTTCGGGCCGGGAGCGTGCGCGCTGAGATAGACGAGTGATTCGCGGGCGTCCGTGGTGTCGAAGGTGAAGCCGACGGACTTGTAGAGACTGCCGCCGGTGGGGCGGAATTTCACCGTGGCTTGGAAGTCGGCTGGATGGTCGGATTGGCTGCGAGCGGCACTGCGTTGGGAAGCGACGAGCGACTGGCGCAGGACGCCGTCTGCGTAAATCCACTTGCCGCCGGTCAGCTCCCAGAGCTGGGGATTGGCGGTGGCGAAGGTGTCGGTGAAGAGGGGCTTGCCGTTCGCAGCGGAGGGAGCAACCGGTGGGCTGGACGCGATCACTGCGTTGGTGGCCGCTGCGGGCGGGACGCCCGCGCTCCGGGGGGCTTTCTCGACTTCGGCGAGCTTCTTCTTCGCCGCTTCGACGGCCTGGCGCGCGAGGATGATTTGTTCCTCGGCGGCGCGGAGGTGGTTCGTGAGCACCCAAGGCTGGAGGGCGGGATTGTGCGCGGGGGCGGGAAGCTGGACGGGTTTGATGTCGAGGGGCTTGAAGGCAAGCGAGACGGGGATGGCGGCGCGGATGACCTGGTTGGTGTCGGGCTTCTTCTCGTCGCCTTTCAGGTGGAGGTAGGTGGGGCGGTCCAGATGCAGATCGTAGGCGCGGGGGAGGCCGTTCTTCTCCAAGTCGGTCTCGCCGGGCAGCTCGTCTAGGCGGGCGTGATACGGCTCGAAGATGGCGCGCATCGCGTAGTAATCCGTGTGCGTGAGCGGGTCGTATTTATGGTCGTGGCACTTCACGCAGTTCATCGTGAGGCCGAGGAAGGCCTTGCTGGTGTGCTCCACCACGTCGTCCATCCAGGTGGTGCGGTTGAAGAGGTAATAGTTGCGCGCGAGGAAACCGGTGGCGCGGAGGGTGGCGGTGTCGGTGGGTGCGAGCTCGTCGCCGGCGAGCTGCTCGACAATCATCCGGTCGTAGCCCTTGTCGGCGTTGAGGGATTCCACGATCCAGTCGCGCCAGTGCCAGATGTGCTTCTGGCTGTAGCGGAGCTGCGCGCCGAGACCCCACCAGTCACTGTAGCGCCAGATGTCCATGAAGTGGCGGCCCCAGCGCTCGCCGTAGTGCGGGCTGGCGAGGAGGCGGTCCACTACCTTTTCGTGGGCGCGCGGAGTGGCGTCCGCCTCGAAGGCGCGCAACTCCTCGGTCGTGGGCGGGAGGCCGGTGAGATCGAGGGTGACGCGGCGGAGCCAGATGGATTTCTCGGCGGGGGGCTGGGCGGTGAGATTTTGGGCGCGGCGCTGGGCGACGAGGAAGGCGTCGAGGGGAGAGTAATTAGTGGGGGAGTGATTAGTAATGAGTGGGGTGGACGGCACGGTCTTGGCGTGAGGTGCCTTCGTGTCTTTACTAATTACTTCCTTGCTAATCA
Organism: uncultured Klebsiella sp.; assembly: GCA_964496695.1. Lineage (GTDB taxonomy): Bacteria > Verrucomicrobiota > Verrucomicrobiia > Limisphaerales > SXTU01 > SXTU01. The sequence continues at coordinate 7,113 of CAZCBE010000052.1, read as the reverse complement.
CTTCCCGGCCCGGGACTGGCACCGCCACCTTCACCGGGGCCTTGAACGCCCAGTGTTCACGCGGGTCGCTCTCCGGCTTCTCGTCCTTCGGGGCGGGTGCGCCGGCGGTGATCCACTCGCGCAGGGCGGCGATTTGCGGAGCGTGGAGCGGCTCGCCCTCGGGGGGCATCCGCTCGTCGAGGCTGGACGCGGAGACTTTCTTGAGCAGCAGGCTGGTCTCTGGTTTGCCGGGGACGATGGCGGGGCCGTGTTTGCCGCCCTGCTTGATGAATTCCGCCGTGTCGAGGCGCAGCTTGGCCTCCTGCTTGAGCGCGCCGTGGCAGGAGTAGCAGCGCGCGACGAGGACGGGTTTCACGTCGCGCAGATAGTCCACCTTGTCCTCGGCGGAAGCCGGCAGGACCAGACCGACGAGGGCAAGCAAGGTGGCGAATTTCATGCGACGCGCGAATTGGACTGGCCGACCGGGGGATGTCATCAAACCACTCGCGTCAGAAGCTGGAAGCTCTGGTTTCCCGAAGAGTGGAGCAGGGTGTTTTATCAACGGCCACGTTTGTCACGACGCGCCTCCTCTCCCCGGCCCTCTCCTCCATTCCATGGCGGAGAGGGAGTTGTGCGTCACCGGTCTTCAGCACGACTTGCCCATGGCGGCGAGGCGGCGGCCGATTTCTTCCGGGGTCACGTCCTCGATGTGCGTGGAGAGCGACCAGCGGTGACCGAACGGGTCCACCACGGTCCCGGAGCGGTCGCCGTAGAACTTGTTCTCCATGGGCTGCTCCACCTTCGCGCCCATGGCCACGGCCTGGTTGAACATCGCGTCGGAGTCCGGCACGTAGAGATGCAGGAACACCGGGGTGCCGCCGAGGGTCTGCGGGCTGAGCGCGTTCATCTGCGGGAACTCATCGGCCAGCATGATGCGCGAGTCACCGATCTGGATTTCCGCGTGCATGATCTGGTCACCGGGACCGGGCAGGCGCATGTGCTCGTGGGCACCGAAGGCGCGATGGTAGAAGTCGAGGGCCTTGGCCGCGCCCTTGATGATGAGGTAGGGAGTGACGGCGTGATAACCGGCGGGGATGGGGTTGGTGCTCATGGCGGGTAAGTTGTGCTGACCAAGCTGCTGTGCTCGTGAAACCCGGTCAAGCAGAAGGCTGCTTTTCGGTTTGCCACCGTGGCTTGAGGGCGGTTTACTTTCACCAGCAAGGTGTCGGGGGACGGGTGCTGGGATCCTTTCCCGAGAACTTGATACTTCAACCTCCATCCCGCTCAAGCGATGACTCCACCGCCCGTTCCCGACCCGAAGGATTTCCTGCGCCAAAAGTTTCCGGACATGGAGCCGATCAGCAGTCCGCCGACAATGTTCAGGTTGAACGGATTTGGCATCGGGGTGTATGGCCGGCGGGACTTCGATGCCTCGACCAACAGTTACATCAAGACCTTGTGCATCTGCTTCCTGTTCGTGCCCGTCCTTGCCCTGCGCGCCTACCGGGTGATTGACGGTGAGGCGGGGGCCTTTGGCTCGACGAGCAGTTGGTATTTCCTCGGGCGGCACCGGCTCTCCGCATTCGCCCGTGGCTGGAATTACTCGGTCCTGGGGCTGGCCGCATTCGGCATTTTCAACGTGTGGTGGGCGGCGCACACGAGCAGCCCGGAATACAAGGCGGGGGAGGATCTGCAACAGGCCGCCGCACATGTAAAGGAAGGCCGGCCGGACAAGGCCGCCGGGATTTACCGGCGCGTGGCGGAGGGAGGACATCAAGTGGAGGCGGCGCGCACGGGCTTGAAGGCAGCGGTGGAGCAATGTCTTGCCAGCACTGATCCGGGCCAGGCGGCGATGGCCTGCCGGGTGGCGGCCAGCCTGCCGCCGCGCTTGAACCAGCCGGCTCCGGTGGTGCCGGATTTGCTGGGTCGGGGGCTGGCGCTGGTCGAGAAGTTCAAGCCCGGCAACCCCGAGGGCGCGCTGGACATTCTCCGTGCGGTCGCCCCGCTGGCCCCCACGAATACGCCGGTGCGACCACAGGAGATCGCCTTGCTCCAGCAGGTGCTCACGAAGAAGCCCGATGACACCAATCGCGCCGTCGAACTGGCCCTGATCTTTGAGAGCGAGCCGAATCCCGAAGCCAGCGCGCGGACGCTCCTGCCGTTCAAGGGCCGGCTGGGCTCGACCGAGGGGGCGCGCATCCTCGGCCAGCATCTCCTCCAGCAGGGCGATTACAGTGATGCCTACGCCCACCTGCATCCCTATGTGCAGACGCGGCTCACGCAGTTGCACAAGCTGGAGCGGGACTACACGAACGCGGTCCACTCCGTGTCTGAGGGCGCGGTGGAGGACTTGCGCAAGGGCCGGGGACCGAGCGAATTCTACAATGTTTACAAAGGCGCCTCCGAGGATGCGAAGCAGCGGATGGTGGACGACTTCATCAATGAACGGATTAAAACCTCCACCCAGGTGCGGCAGGCCAGGGCGGCGTTGTCCGCCGGCGGGGAGATCGTCAACGTGGCGCTGGACCTGGGCATTGTGCAGCTCAACCGTGCCCAGGGAATGGCCAGCCCGGCGGAGCGGAAGCAGGAGCTGGAGGCGGCGGAGAAGACCTTCCTGGCCATCCGCAGTTTCGTGGGCGGCACGGACAGCTACCGGATGTTCCTTGGGCAGGTGTATTACTGGCTGGGGCGTTCGCCGGAAGGGGAGGCGTTGTTTGAGGAGCTGCTGAAGTCCAAGCAACGGAGCTTCGGCATTCTTCTGTCGCTCAGCCGTTCGCTGCGCGACGTCGGCGAGCGGCGGAAAGCGCGGCTGCTCGTGGAAGAAGCGTGGGGCAAGGGCCCCAGCGAGAAGGAGAAGTTCGCCGCCGCCCAGTTCCGCTCCGTGCTCGCCACCAACATTGAGGACAAGGTCACCTGGCTGCGGCGTGCCGACGTGGCCAGCACGGAGGTTCAGGTAGAGCTGAACAGCGCGCTCGGAGACAAAGCGCTCGAAGCTGGTGACCGGGAGCAGGCCGTCCGCTATTTGCAACTGGCCATCGCCGGCTACGAAAAGTGGCCAAAGACCAGCACGAGCCTCAACAACTGCGGTCTGGTCTATTTCACCCTGTCCGACGCGACCGGGGACCTGCGTCACCATGATCGTGGGCTGCAAATGATCGAGGAGGCGTGCGCCTTGGAGCCGGGCAACAGCATCCTGCTCGACAACCTCACCCAGTTTCAGATCAGCCGGGCCTGCCTTGATGTCACCAAGGATCGGCTGCGCTGGGACCTGCTGCGGTCCAGCCCTTCGCTCAGCGCCCTGCCTTCCACTTACGGGGATGATGGCCAGCGAAATGAGGTGTATGCGCGGTTGAAGGAGAATCCCTACTTGAAGAAGGCCCTGGCCAATCTCGACAAGGCCATGCTGCTGGCTCCGAAGAGTGCCAGCCTTTACGCCACGGCCCAGTGGCTGCAATCCGGGTTTCGGGATTTGAATGAGCTGAAGAAACTCAAGAGCCGCATGGAGACGGCAAACTTGGACCGGCTGGCCAGCGCGGACGAAGTGCTCTCCACCTACACGGGCAAGCGTGATCAGGAGACACTCCAGCGGCTGAGCCAGTCCATCGGGCAAGTCGAAGCCCGGCTCCAATCCTACGGCGCGGAGGTGGGGGTGGCCACGCGCGATTACGCCAGCCTCGAACTGGCGGCGCTGCGCCTGGGGGCCGCGCAGTATGGCCAGAAGACGGACCTGCCGGGCTTGTCGGGAACCCTCCGCGCCGTGCATGAGCGGCAGCCCAGCGCGACCAGTTTCCGTGTGCTGGCCGTCAGTCTGCTGGCCCAGGCGGAGGAGCAGTTGTCCGCGCAGAGCACCGAGTATGCCCAGCTTGTCTCTCGCACGCGCCGCTCGGTCGAGCCGCTGCACCGGGTGGCTGCGGTCCTGGATCAGGGCGGGCCGCTGGCGGAACTGGTCGCCGTCAGTCCGCGCGTTCAGGAGGTGCTGCAGTTGCGCCGCGAGGAGCGCCGCCGCTTCACGATTTCCTCCTTGCCGGTTGACTGGGCAATCCTGCGCCGGTCCACACCTCAGGAAGCGGAAGCCATCGCCAGCCAAATCCGGCAGAACGAAGTTCAACTGCTGGTGGAGGAGATTTCCTACCAGCTCTCGCCCCTCAGCGCCGCGGAGGTGCTGGACCAGTATTGGATCGCGCGCATTCTCAACCAGGAGGCCAAGGCGGCGGACATCTACCAGACGGCGGTGAAGCGCGGCGTTCCGCTTCCGCCGCTGGCGAAGTGAGCGTGCGCTGAGCGCCGACGCAGAACACTTCGCGACGTGCTGGATGCGGGGGGCGCGGCGTGAACGCCGCGCGCCTTGTCGGCACCTGCCTGCTTCGGAGTTTTCGCTTACTGCCGCTTCACTGCCTTCGTCTGGCCCGTCTTCGCCGCCTCATAGAAGGCGTAGATGGTGTCGAGCACGCGCAGGCCTTCGCGGCCGGTCACGGGCGGGGGTTGCAGGCCGGCGCTCGCACGGGCGCAGGCGTGGACCCACGGGGTGTAGCCGCCGGCTTCCGCCGGGGGCTTGAACTCCTGCACGCCGCTGACCTTGGGCTCGGCGGTGGAATACCATTTCAAGATGACATCGGCCTGCTGGTTCATCTCCAGCCAGCCTTTCTCACCCCAGAGCTTGATGTGCTGGTGGTAGCCGCGGTCGAGGTAGTAGCCGCTGGTCATGGTGCCGAACATGCCGTTGGTGAAGCGCAGCGCGGCGGCGTTGGAATCCTCCGCGTCCATCGGCTGCCCGCCGACGTTGCCGGAGAAGCCCGCGACGGCCTCGACCTCGGTGCCGGTGATGAACAAGGCCATGTCCAGCCAGTGAATGCCCAGCCAGGTGAAGTGCCCGCCCCCGGCGCGCGCCTTCTGGGCAAACCAGTTCTTCCGATAGCTCTCGCTCTTGAGCCGGGTCTGGTCGGCGACCAAGTGGATCTCGATGCCGTAGAGCTTGCCGAAGCGACCCTCGCGCACGAGCCGCTGGGCTTCGCGCGCCTCGGGCTTGAGGCGGTTGGCGAAGGCAAGCATGAGGTGGAGGTGCTTGCCCTCGGCCTTGCGCACGAGCGGCTCGAAGTCGGCGGCACGGACGCACGCGGGTTTCTCGGCGAGGACGTGGCAGCCTTGCTCCAGGGCGGCGTCAATCGCAGGCGGCGCGAGCACGGCCTCCATGGTCACAAGCGCCATGGTGGGCTTCGCTTCTCGCAGCACGGTGATGGCGTCCTTGCCGGTGAGCTTGAGTTTTGGCCCGAGCGCTTTTTGCGCAGCGGCGAAGGTGCTGCCGCTGGGGTCCACGAGGGAGACTTCGCTGACCTCGGTGCTGGCGGCAAGGCCGGCGAGGTAGGCGTCCAGATGAGGGCCACCGGCGTGGGTGAGGACGGCGACGGGAATGGGCATACAGGGTAAGTGCTAGACTACCGCGTGGCAGGGTTTGGTGGCGTGGCGTCGAGTTTGTGGGCGCACATTCCCCTCACCCCAGCCCTCTCCCTTGGGGAGAGGGGGCGACGTCGCCCGCGTTCGAACACTCCGCACCGTTGGTTTGCTTCGTCGCGGACTGACTTTCTCCCTCTCCCGGAGGGAGAGGGCCGGGGTGAGGGGGAAGGGGCCGGGTTGCCATCAGCGTGCCTGCGCGAAGCCGACTGACGTGCGAGTTTGGAAATCGGTTTCAAGTCGGCTGACTCCATGGCTTGGCCTTCAGCGGGCGTCGCGTTCCACCTGCGCCGCGAGCTTGTCCAAGTCAATCTGCTGGCCCGCCGCCGGGAACTTGTGCGGGAGGAGATACCAGTCCTCGGTGAAGGCAGCGGATTCGCCGGGCTTGATGTTGTTGCGCGGGCCGTGCGGTTCCAGTTCACACGCGGGGACGAAGCTCGCCTGCGGATACCAGAAGCACAGCGTCAGCCCGGCGATCTCGGGATACACGCCGTCCTTGGGCGAGGGGTAGCGCTTCACGAAGGCCTGGTCATGCGGCATGACGTAGGCGAACCAGCCGGCGTTCGAGTCAAAGCCGAGCTTGGGCTGCTTCGTGGGGCCGAGCACTTCAAGGAACTTGCCGCGCAGCCGGACGTTCGGATCGGTGGGCCGCAGGATGATGGAGTGTTCCTGGCCCTGGTTATACATCACGAAACCGGTGGGGAAACGCTGTGTGTCGGGCGTCTGCGGGATGACGCCGATGCCGCCATGCACGGCGAAGGTGCGGCTCCAGTGCGCCCAGTGCTTGGTCTCCTGGGAGACGTTCTTGATGATCTGCTTGCACGCGAGGTGGGAGGATTTGGCATCCAGCGTGAACTCGCGGATGAGCTGCACACCGGTGGCGGTGTCGGGCTGGCTGGTGAGGCGAACCGCGCGCGGGCCGATGGCCTCGGCCTGCCACGCGCCGGCCCAGAGGGTGTCGCGTTTGGGAATGAGATACTCGGGGCCGATGTCGAAGCGGCCCGCGCTGGACGGGGCTTTCGGCCCGCCGGGCGTGCCCCACTTCTCTTCGCGCGGGTCGAGGTAGAGGGCGTTCTTGCCCTGGAAGGAATACTCCAGCACGCGCCCGCCGACATGGTGGCAGAGGGTGACCTTCGTGTCGGCGTTGGACAGCTCGAAGCAGTCCGGGTAGTTCAGCACCTTCACGCGGCGGACGCCTGAGGGCAGGTCGGCGGCGGAGGCGGTGAGGGCCAGGCCAAGCAAGGCGGCGACGACGAAGCAGGTGGAGCGCATGGCGGATTGTGAGCGGGGGCGGCGGGGGAAATGCAACGATGAAGTGCTGAGGCGGAGAGGTCGGGAAAATGGGGTCAGAAAGATGATGTTGAAGGCGGGGATACTGATGGCCTGTCGCTGACCTGATACCAATTCCCAATATAAGTCGTAAAAAATGCCGCCGGACGTCACCCCTCACCCCAACCCTCTCCCCTCCTCCGAGGAAGGGAGAGGGAGAAGATGGGCGTCACGGGCCTCATCAGCGATGCCACCGATAGGCATTTGGAGTTGGTGTAAATGCTCCGGTGCAGGACACCCAAATTGGGCAGGAACATTAAGGGCAGAAAGATTTCAATCCCAATTTTCCTGCCCATCTCTGCCGGGCGTATCTCGACACTGCCCCCGAAAGCCGACGGAGCGCGGGTCTGTGACCCG
>CAZCBE010000051.1:0-46563 GCA_964496695.1 uncultured Klebsiella sp. | reverse complement strand
GCGGCCCAGCGGGCCGCGCTCCGCCGTCGTGCGGGGGCAGTGCCAAGATGCGCCCAGCGGGGAGGACAGGGGGTGGAAAAACAGGAGGGCTTGAGGCTGAGGAGGGGGCGGGATTAGGATTACGATTAGGAGTAGGATTAGGAGTAGGTAGAGTTGGCGGCACGGGGCAGGCCGAGGATTTCCCGCAGATTCAAGACGACCACAGATGGGGAGCGGCGGGGAGGTTTACAGAATCATGGTGCACAAAATCATGGGGGAGGAATGATGCTGCGGACCCTGATCAGGAGGGGAGAATAGCTGCGTGCTTTGAACTCCTGAACCGTGGACAGGGGAATTTTGGGCAGGAAAATTACGGGCAGGAAGATTTTCCATCCCCATTTTCCTGCCCCCAATCTTCCTGCCAAAGCTTCGGTTCATGGGGAGGGAGGGATTAAGATTAGGAGTAGGATTACGAGTATGAAGAGGCGGCCGCACGGGAAAGACGGGGCCTACGGGCAGGAAGAGTCTGCCACCACTTTTGGGCCAGTAATGCCAATGCTCAAGGCAAGTCGTCAGCCAGCCGCCGGACCGCACCCCTCACCCCAACCCTCTCCCCTCCTCCGAGGAGGGGAGAGGGAGAAGATGCGCGTCGCCAGCCCTCGCCAGAGGTGCCACGGATCGTCATTGGGAAATGGTATAATCCCGTCAACAAGGGCATTCCAGCAATTGGGCCTCGACCCTTCGGGTCACAATACTTCCACCGGGCGGGGGAGGCCGAGCCAGAGGGCTTCGGCATACTTCGCGCCGCAGGTGGAGCCGCGATAGCGGGCGAGGGTTTCCTTGGCCTGCATCGCGCCGTCGGGCTTGGTGCGGTCGTAGGGCTGGTTGCGCACGAGGGCCATGAGCGCACCGAGCCAGTCCTGAGCCTCGGTCCAGGTGTCGCTCACGTCCACGAAAGTGTCCGGGGTGAAGCCGATCGTGTGACGCGGGCCGTTGTCGTAGAAATAGAGGCGGCCGGGGGGCTTGTAGGCGATGCCGTCGAGCATCTGCCCGGCGTTGCGCACGGCGACGCGCGTGAGTTCGGAGGCGACGACGTGGTCGTTGTGGTGGTCGTCCTTCCAGAGCGTGAAGGCGATGTCCGGCTGGATCTCGGCGATGGCCTTGGCCACGAGGAGCTTGTTTTCCAGGCGGGCGTCGAAACGGTGCGAGGCGAAGTTGAGGAAGCGCATCTCCACGCCGCGTTCCTGCGCGAGCCGCTTGGTGCCCTCGACGATCTCGGCGGCGCGGCCCTTGGCCGGGGCCCAGTTGGTGTAGTCGCCGATGAGGGAGAGCACGATCACGCGGTAGTGCTTGCGGACGCCCTGGAGGAGGAGGCCGGGAATGCCGAAGACGCAGTCGTCGTAGTGCGCGCCCATGGCGAGGAGGGTTTTCATGGCGGAAGGCTATAGCAGGCAGGCGGGCGGGGTTTCAACCTGAACGCGGCAGGGAGGGCCCGCGAAACAGGCGAATAGGAAGGGGGCGGGCCATTTGCGCCACGCAATTTCGCTCCGAGGGTGGAGGTGGCAGGGTGGGCGTGATGGTGCATGGGGCGGAAACCACGAATGGACACGAAGGAACACGAATCGGGCGGGGAACGGGAATTGGCACCGCAGCGGGAGCAAGATTTTGCGAAACGAAGCCATTGGGATGTCAGGCGACACCCCTCACCCCGGCCCTCTCCCCTCCTCCGAGGAAGGGAGAGGGGGTTCGAGTGCGGCAGGGGCGGGACGGGCGCGGAGGGAACGAGATTTTGCGGAACGAAGCCATTGGCGGAACGGGCACGTTCAGGGGACCCCAAAGATTTGGGAAAGACCACGAAGCCGCAACGCGAAGCCGTTCCGAGGAGCGGGTGGCCACCTGTCAGCCCGAACTGAAAAAGGTCAGAAAGATGGGGTCAGAAAAATGCCAAACGAAGCCAATTGGAAACCACGAATGGACACGAAGGAACACGAATCGGGCGGGGAGCGGGGATTGGCACCGCAGCGGGAGCAAGATTTTGCGGAACGAAGCCATTGGGATGTCAGGCGGACACCCCTCACCCCGGCCCTCTCCCCTCCTCCGAGGAAGGGAGAGGGGGTTCGAGTGTGGCGGGAGCGGGGGTGGGCGGGAGGAAGGTGAGGCCAACGAATTTTACCAAACGAAGCCATTTTGACGGCGGAACAAAAAAGGAGGAGCCACGAATGAACACGAATGGCATTTTGCGAAACGAAGCCATTCGAGATCCGATTGCGAAGGCGGATCATGCCGAGCAGGTGCGCGGCGCTCCCGTGAGACTCGTTGCTGGCAGGGCGCGTCTGTCCTCAGCGCGCCGGTGGCGCGTCCGCATGGTGCGGCGGCGCGCTGAGGACAGACGCGCCCCACCACAACGGTTCAAGGGTTCAGGGCGCGGCGCGTTCGTTCCGCAGCTATTTCATCCCCGCCTTCTTGAGGACCTCGGCGAGGGTGACTTCGGCACCGCCGCGGCGCTTGCTCTCGTCGGCGGCTTCCATGAAGGCGAAGAGTTCGATGGTCTCCTCGGGCTTCACCGGGACGATGCCGGTCTGGAAGGCCTTGATGGCCTCGACCACGAGGGGGGCGTAGCCGTCGTAGGCACCGATGGCGGCCTCGCCTTTGTCGCCCTTGGCCAGGCCGGTGTAGCCCTTGGCCTCGCGGAAGACGCCGGTGCGGCCGCCCTGCCACTTGCCGATGACCTCGATCTTGCCGTCGGCGGTGGTGCCGCGCTTCACGCTCTCGCAGCCGGTGCCCATGACGGTGAAGAGGGTTTCGCAGCCGTGGACGCCATACCAGTAGAGGTCGGGGTGGGACTTCTCGATGCCGGCGGGGCTGGTGGCTTCGGCGTAGGTCACCTTGCCGATGGAGCCGGCGCGGACGGCCTGGGCGGCCTTGCCGTAGCGGAGGGAGGAGGAACTCCAGACGGGAACGCCGGCCTCCTTCGCGAGGCGGAAGATTTCCAGGGCGTCCTTGAGGGAGCCGCCAATGGGTTTGTCAATGTAGAGGGGTTTCTTCGCCTTGAGGACGGGGATGGCCTGGGCGAGGTGCGGGCGGCCGTCCACGCTCTCGATCATGACGGCGTCCACATGCCTGACCATCTCCTCGATGGAGTCGTAGAGCTTCACGCCATATTTCTCGACGAGGGTCTTGGTGAAGCCGTCCACGCGGGAGGCGCTGGACTCGATGTCCGGGCTGCCACCCTTGAAGGCGGCGACGACCTTCGCGCCCGGGACGTGGTTTTTGTTCATCGGGTTGTTGAGAATGTCCGTGAAGGCCGGCACGTGGGAGGTGTCGAGGCCGATCATGCCGATGCGCAAATCAGCGGCGGTGGCGGCGAGGGTGAGCAGCGCGAGGGCGAACAGGACGACGAAGCGTTTCATAGTGGGTGTGGTCAAGAGCGGGGTTTCGACGGGGCTGGGCGGGGGAAAATTCTTGGACATGCGCGGCAGGAGGGATGCCCCAGAACGATGGGGCGAAGGGAGCGGCTTCCTTTAACGCAGAGGACGCAGAGAGCGCAGAGAAGCGCGGAGGGGGAAGAAATCGCTGCAGAGGCCGGGGTGACGGAGAGCGGGCGGAGCGGGGCAGTTCTGCCGCTGCACCGGCTGAATGTCATGGAGCGAGAGATCGCCAACGTGGGGCGCACGGTGAAGCGGCGTGAACGCCGCGCGCCGGGGTGAAAGCCCGACAACTTCGCGTCGCTTCCGGCGGGGGGCCTTTGGTAAGACTGACTGGTGACGGCGAACAAACGATTTTTGGGACTGATGGCCTGCGTGCTCTTCGCAGGGCTGGTGGCGCTGCAGGTCTCGCGCACGCCAGTGAAACGAGGATCGCCCGTGGTGACATTGCCGGACGGCTCGACGCTGCGGCTCGTGGAGACCGGCTATGGCAAGGAGCACTTCCAGCCGGGCAAGTGGTGGCACCGGTTTGCCCGCTTGCTGCCGACGGGGTGGCAGCGGCGGCTGAGGCTGGACACTTCACCGGCCATGACCACGAACGAGCCGGCGTTGAGCCTCTGGTTGGAGCGCACCACGACGGCGGGCAACTCTTGGTGGGACTACGGCCTGGTGGATGAGCAGGGTGTGGAAGCGCCGGCCACCAGCAGCAATAATTTTGAGTCCAATGCCAGCGGCACCCCAGGCGCACCCAAACTGCTGGGCCGCACCTTCTCTGCCTTTCCAAGGCGCGGTGCCACCGTGGGACTGCGCATCTACTGGCGTCAGTCCACCGGCGAACGGACCCAGATCGCCGCCCTCGAGTTCCCCAACCCGGCTCGCGGCAAGTTTCCCGAGTGGCGGCCGCAGCCGATGCCCGCCGTTTTCAAGCGGGGCGATCTGGAAATCTCCTTCAAGCAGTTGCTGGTGGGCGTGGGCAGCAGCAGCACCATGCCGCGGCCGCCCACGCGCGGCGAGGAGACGCAGGCGCGCGCTGACTTCCTGGTGACCGAGGGCGGCGTGCCCAGCGAGCACTGGCATCCCGACGGCATGGAGCAGTCCGACGCCACCGGCAATTTCGTGCGGCAGAATTCCTGGTCCGGCGGCATCAGCAAAGGAAATGCCTACATGACGTGGCGGCCGTATCTGTGGCCGAGCGAGACGGCCTGGAAACTCCGCGCGGAGTTCATGCGCAATGAGCGGGCGGCCTTCACCACCAACGAGCTGATCGTGGTGCAGGGGCTGACCCTGCCAGCCGTGGACGACGTCACCGAACTGAACCTCACTACCAACCGGCTCGGGCACTCGGTGCGGGTGCTGGGCCTGGCGCAGGGGAGCGGCAAGTTCGGCGGGCGGCACTCCCGCATGAGCAGCCCCGGCGTCAACCTCGAGGTGGACGTGTCGCCCGAGCTGGGGAAGGGCAAACGGCTGACCGTGCTGAGCGTGCGCGATGACCAGGGCAGGAAGATTGAGTCCAAGGGGGCTGGCAGCGGTGGCGGCTCCTACTCGTTCAGCTACGGACCGAAGCCGGACGCCAAGAGCCTCGATGTTACACTGGCCGTGCAAGAGGTGGTCATCGCGGAGTTTCTGGTGAAGCCGGAGCGGTTGAGCCCGACGAACACGCCGGCGAAGTGAGTGCCCGCGAAACACGCGAAACACGCCAAAAGAGGAGGCTGTTCGCAGGGGCGGGGGATATTGCAGGCGCGCACATGAAACCGGCTCGCTCGGTCATCCGTTGCGCCATGGAGTGCGGTGACTTGTCACCGTCGAGAGCCCGGGGCCTGCGGCATCGCGTGCGTCTCACCGCTGGCGCGAGCAGGGCAACTCCGCGACGAATTCAAGCCAGTGATTTTCGACGGCGACAAGTCGCCTGCGGAAGGCGGCGAGAACTCGCCGCACTCCCTAACACGCCGGGCCTCACCGCGCGTCGCCGGCCTTCGCGCTTGCCAGTTCGCGGGGCTTGTCGTCAGCTAATCGCCATGCACACCCAGCCTGTCGCCGAGTCGTTCACTCCTGCCTTCAACCCCATCGAGCCGCCCGTGCGCGACGGGCTCTCGCGGCGTGACGCATTGCGCTCCGCCTTTGCAGCAGCGGGGGCCGCGGCGGTCGTGGGGGGCAATGCCTCAGCCGCGCAGCCGGCGGCGAAACCCGATGCGCGGCGCGCCTCGCCCAAGCGCTACGCGATGAAGAAGTCCATCAACCTCTGGGCCTTTCCCTACCCGGACCGCATGAACCTGCGCGAGTGCCTCCAGCTCGCGAAGGACGCGGGCTTCGACGGCATCGAGCTGAACTACGACCTCGACAACGACCTCTCGCCGAAGGCCGGCACACAGGAGTTCAAGGCCATCCGCCAGATGGCCGACCAGATCGGCATCCAGATCAGCGGCCTGTGCTCGTTTCTCTTCTGGCCTTACCCGCTCACGAGCAACGACCCCGCGAAGCGCGCGCGTGGCCTCGAACTCGCGGGCAAGATCGCGCAGGCCGCGAGCGATCTCGGCGTGGAGAACGTGCTCGTCGTCCCCGGCGCGGTGCACATCCCATGGCGCACGGACCACGAGCCGGTGCGCAACGACATCTGCGAGCAGCGCGCGAAAGAGGCCATCGCGGTGCTCGCCAAGACGGCCGCGAAGCAGAAGGTGTATCTCAACATGGAGAACATTTTCTTCAACGGCTTCCTGATGACACCGATGGAGATGAACGCCTTCGTGGACCACTTCGGCAACGAGCGCGTGCGCATCCACTATGACACGGGGAACATCGCGATGTTCCAGCACGCGGAGCACTGGGTGCCGGTGATGGGCAAGCGCATCCAGAACATCCACCTCAAAGAGTTTACGAAGAAGGGCACGGACTTCTCGCTGGAGACGTTCCGCCCGCTGCTCGATGGCACGACGAACTGGCCGGTGCTGCTGGAGGAGCTGGAGAAGATCAACTATCGGGGGTATCTGACCTTCGAGTATTTCCACCCGTATCCGCACTACCCCGAGGCGCTCGTGTGGCAGACCAGCGATTCGCTGGACCGGATTTTGGGGAGGAAGGGGTGAGGCGTGGCGGACAGTCCTCCCAAAGAAGCAAGTGCGCCTGCTGAAGAACCTTCGCCGTGGACGCCGTTCATTGTGGGCGTGGTTTTGGTGGGACTCGGTTTCTTGATCTGGTTGCTCGAGCGACCGACGGTGGACACCAGCAGTTGGGGTTCCAAAACTTGGGAGTTCACGCACCTAAGCCTCGAAACGCGGTTCTGGCTGACATTGGCCGGGGTCATCTATTTGGCCAGGGCTGCCGGGCGCCTGATGAAGTCCAGCAGGGTAAGCCCGGCTGGTGCCGGACTCCTATTCCTCCTGCCTGCCTGATTTGGCTGGTGCAACGTCCGACGGTGGACACGAGCAGTTGGAGCGGAGAGGAGTGGTATATCCACAGTTTCAAAATATACCGAGAACTGCCGTTCTTGCTGATGCTGGCCTCGGTGAAGTTTTTCGCCGTTGCCGTGTGGCAATGGCTGGAGCGAATTTGGGAGTGCCACAAACGCTGAACAGCTATCGAAAGCACAAGCCTGCCGCCTGCCGCGCTGTAATCCCAAAGGGATTGTGTCCTCCAGCCCAGGGTTGCGAGGCACGAGCTACCCTGGGTCGCCGCCCGATGAATCTCCAACCCCAACGGGGTTGCGGCGTTCTCCCACAGCCGCGCCACAACCCCGTTGGGGTTGCGGGCTCCGGCCCTGTTTCCCCGGGTAGCTCGTGCCTCGCAACCCTGGGCTTTGAGCCGGAATCCCTTTGGGATTCGTTCTGCAATTCCCCGAAAGGCATTAGGCCTGGGCTGGCATAGGGCAGGCCTTCAACCTGTGCGTTCGGAATTCTGGTGAATGAAGCCGCACGCACTGGCCTTCTCCCGCCCGCTTCGCTAGCCTCGCCGCATGAGCTGGGGCTACCGCGCACTCGTCCGCCCGGTCCTGTTTTCACAGGACTCGGAGTCCATTCACAACCGCACGCTGGCCGCGCTCGGCACGGCGGCGCGGCAGCCGTGGCTGTGCGCCGCGCTGGGCTCGCTCTACCGCGCGCCGGACCTGCCGACTGCGCTGTTCGGCCTGCGCTTTCCGAATCCGGTCGGGCTCGCCGCCGGGATGGACAAGCAGGCCGCCGCCGTGCCGGCCTGGCGCTCGCTCGGGTTCGGCTTCAGCGAACTGGGCGGCGTGACGTGGCACGCGCAGCCGGGCAATCCGCTGCCGCGCATGTTTCGCGCCGTGGCGGACGAGGCGCTCGTCAACCGCATGGGCTTCAACAACGGCGGCGCGCGCGCGCTGGCCGAGCGGCTCGCCGCGTGGCGCGAGCAGGGCCGCTGGCCGGACCATCCCGTGGGCATCAACCTCGGCAAGTCCAAAGTCACGCCGCTCGACAAGGCGGCCGATGACTACGCGGACTCGCTCCGCGTGCTCTGGCCGCACGCGGACTTCTTCGTGGTGAATGTCAGCTCGCCCAACACGCCGAATCTCCGCCAGCTTCAGGACAAGTCCGCGCTGGATGAAATCCTCGCCGCGTTGCAACAGGTGAACAGCAAGCAGGCGAAGACGAAGCCGCGCAAACCGATCCTGGTGAAGGTCGCGCCGGACCTGACCTACGAGGCGCTGGATGAGATTCTCGAACTCGTCGGCCCGCGCCAGCTCGCGGGGATTGTCGCGACGAATACGACCATTAGCCGACCAGAGACGCAGGACGTCCGGCTCAAACAGATTTACGCCGAGACCGGGGGCTTGAGCGGACGGCCGTTGCGGTCGCGCAGCACGGAGGTGATCCGGCACCTGTTCCGGCAGTCGCAGGGCAAGGTGCCGATCATCGGCGTTGGCGGCATCGCCAGCGCGGCGGATGCGTGGGAGAAGATCACGGCGGGGGCATCGTTGGTGCAGGTTTACTCCGGGCTGGTTTATGAAGGGCCGAGTCTAGTCGGTGAGATCGTTAACGGGCTGCGCTGGCGGGCGGAAACGGGTGGCTTCAATGGCCTGCGTGCGGCGATTGGTTCAGATACAGCGGGCGCATGACCGTCCCGCTTCAACCTCCGGAGTGCCGGTCTCCTACCCGGCGTGGACTGGTTGCCGGTGACCGCGCGCGGGCGGAGACCGGCGCTCCGCCAAGCTTGGCATTCCCAAGCGGCTGCCGAACGGCTAGTCTCTCCGCGTGATCAATTCCGCCAAGCTGCTGGCCGACTTTTTGCCGCGTCTCCGCGCGGCAGACTGGATCGCCTTGGACACGGAGGCGGACAGCCTGCACGCCTACCCGGCGAAGCTCTGCCTGCTCCAGTTCAGCATCCCCGGCGCGGACGTGCTGGTGGACCCGCTCGCGGACATGGACCTGGCTCCGCTTTGGGACGCCCTGCGCGAGCGCGAACTGCTGCTGCACGGCAGCGATTACGACCTGCGCCTGCTCCGCGAACATCACAGCTTTGTGCCGCATGCGATCTTCGACACGATGATCGCCGCGCGGCTGCTGGGCGTGATGAAGTTCGGCCTGCAGGACCTGGTGGGCCAGACGCTCGGCGTGGCCCTGGAGAAAGGCCCGCAGAAGGCCGACTGGGCGCAGCGTCCGCTGACCGAGCGCATGGCGAACTATGCGCGCAATGACACGCGCTACTTGCACCCGCTCGTCAGCAAGCTGCGCGAACAGCTCGTCGCGAAGGGCCGGCTCACCTGGGTTCAGGAGAGCTGCGCAGCGCTCGTCACTGAGTGCGCCATCGTGCCGCCCCCGGACCCGGAGCGCGAGTGGCGCATCAAGGGCGCGGCCCGCCTCACGCGCTCGGAGATGGCCGTGCTGCGCGAGCTGTGGCACTGGCGCGAGCGCGAGGCGACACGCTGCAACCGTCCGCCGTTCTTCCTCCTGAGCCACGACAGCTTGCTGGACCTCTCAATCGCGGCGGTGGACGACGCGCCGTTGGACCCCCTGCTGCCGCGCCGCTTCGCGCCGCACCGCCGGGAAGGTGTGCTCAAGGCTGTGGCGCGCGGCCTGGCCGTGCCGCCGGATGACTGCCCGAAGGTGCTGCGCGGGGTATCCTACCATCCGAGTGAAGCAGAGCACGCGCGCTTCGACCGGTTCAAGGTGCTGCGCGACCAGCGGGCTGCGGAGCAGGGCATTGACCCGACGTTGATCGCCAGCAAGCAGACGCTGGAGCTGCTTTCACGGAAGGGCAGCGACCCGGCGAAGCTGCTGCTGAACTGGCAGCGCGGGCTGATGGGGATGTGAGCCGCTTCAGGCGGGCGCCCGGCGGACTAGCCCGGCCCGGTCATCTGCTCCAGGTCCACCATCATCTTGGCGGAGCACTCCGGGCAGATGCCATGGGTGATGTCCACGCCGGAGCTTTTCTTCAGATAGCCTTCCACGCTGTCCCAATAGCCGGAGTCGTCGCGGATCTTCTTGCACCAGCCGCACACGGGGAGCAGGCCGCTAAGCGTCTTCACCTCGGCCAGCGCGGCCTGCAGTTCCAGGATCAGCCGTTCGCGCTCCTCCTCGACGGCCTTGCGCTTGGAGATGTCCCTGAAGATGGCGCGGGTGGCCACGGGCTTCCCGTCTTCGAAGCGGCAGCTTGCGCTGCCGTCGACGTGGATCTTCTGCCCATCCTTCGAGCGGAAGATGGCCTGCATCCCGGTGATGGCCTCGCCCCGCATCACGCGCAGGAACTGCTCGCGGCAGCCGGCGAGGCAGTCCGGGTGGAGGATGTCGAAAATCGTGAGGGTGGCCAGGTCGGCCATGCGGTAGCCGAGCGTGTTGAGCCAGGCGCGGTTCACGAAAAGCAGATGGCCGTCCGGGGCGACACTTTGGATGAGGTCAGTGGCATTCTCGAAGAGATCACGGAGCTGCTCCTCCCGGTGGCGCAGCTCGGCCTCGATCATCTTGCGCTCGGTGATGTCGCGGGCGTAGCCGAGCACGCCGGTGATGTTGCCGAGGGCGTCGCGCAGCGGCACCTTCACCGTGCTGTGATAGACCGGTTCGCCGCCCATGAACCCGGGCTCCTCCGCGATGATCTTCATCACCCCGGTCTCCATCACCTCGCGGTCGTCGGCCAGGTAGCCGCGGATGCCCTGCGCCGGATCGCCGTGAACCAACTCGGCCGGGAAGCCAATCTCGAGGTCGTTCTTGCCCAGGATGTCCTCCGCTGCCAGTCCGATGGCCCGCGTGTAGCCCTCGTTCACCATCGTGTAGCGGTGCTGCCGGTCCTTGATGAAGATCAGGTCGGGCGTGGAATCAATGATGGTGCGCAGGCGGGCTTTGCTGTCGCGCAGGGCGGTTTCGATGGCCTTGCGATCCTCGACCTCGCTGAAGAGCAGCATGTTGGCGCGGGCCAGTTCGGCCGTCCGCTCCCCGACCCGGCGCTCCAGCTCCGCGTGGGACTGGCGCAGCTCGGCCTCGATGTGTTTTTGGTGGGTGATGTCCTGCGCCGCGCCAAACACCCGCACCACCCGGCCGTCGGGATTCACCTCCGCCGCGACGGCGGAATGGATGTGGCGCACCGTCCCGTCCGGCAGCACCACCCGGTGCTCGGACTCGTAGGCCTGGCCGTCCCGCATGATCCGGGCAATGCCTGCGGCGATGCGCTCCCGATCCTCCCGATGCACGCGGGCCAGGAAATTGGGCAGGCTGGCCGTCACTTCACCGGGCGCATAACCCATCTGGCGATACGCCTCGTCCGACCAGTGATCCATGCCGGTAAGCAGGTTGCCCTCGAAGCAGCCCAGCCGCGCCACCCGTTGCGTCTCCTGTAACAGCCGGGACAGCCGCTCGGATTCGACGTGCGAGCCCACGCGGGCCAGGCCCGTGCCGGCGTAGTCGGCCAGTGACTGCAGCAGTTCCACGCTGTCGGCTTCGTAGGCGCGTGGAGTGTAGCTTTGCACGGACAACACGCCGATCATCTGCTCGCCGGCCCGGATGGGCACGAACATCAGCGAGGCGGAAATGCGGGCCTGATCACCAAAGGGTTCGAGCGGCGTGTCCGTCTGCCCGGGCTCCCGGCGCAGGATCAGTTGCGCGCCCCGCGCCATCACGCGCTGGAACATGGCGCTCGGCTCGAGCGCGACTTCCTCGGCGGGCTGCTCGACGCGCTGTCCGTCCTGGGTGTCCACCATGAGCACCCGGAACACCCGCTGGCGGTCTTCCGTCAATAGGTGGAGCAGGAGCGCGTCGAACGACAGCAGCCGGTCAATGGCCGCCATGATCACCTCCGCCGCCGCCCGGCGCGTGTCAACGCCCCCCAGCTCCCGTCCCATTTCGGCGAACGTGGCCGTGATCAGCTCCGCCCGCTTGCGCTTGCCGATATCCTGGATGATGGCGATGAAATACAACGGCGCTCCATCCGCCGCCCGCAGCAGGGAGACGGTCAGGCGAACCCAGACCACCGCGCCGCTCTTGTGGAAATACCGCTTGTCCATTGCGTAATGCGGAAGCTCCCCGGCGAGCAGGCGCCTGACATTGTCCAGGTCCGGCGTCAGATCGTCCGGATGCGTGATGTCCTGAAAAGTCCGGGCCATCAGCTCCGTGCGGGTGTAGCCGACGAGTTCGCAGAGCCGGTCGTTGACCAGCAGCCAGCGCCCATCCAGGCCGACATGCGACACCCCGACCGCCGCCTGCTCGAAGGTGCCGCGGAAGCGCCGCTCGCTCTCGGTCAATGCCATCTGCGCCGTCTTGGATTCCGTGATGTCCGTGATGGTGCCAACGTAGCTGACGATCCGCCCGTCCGGTCCGCGCTCCGCCACGGCCTGGCCATGGACCCAGACCGTCTTCCCCCGTGGCGTGCGGTAGCGGTATTCCATCTGGAAGGGCTGCTCCTCCCGCACCGTGCGGACCCACTCGTCCAGCACCCGTCGCCGGTCCTCGGGATGCACCGCGCAGGCCCAGCCTTCGCCCAAGGCATCCTCCAGCCGATAGCCGGTGATGTGGCACCAGTGCTGGTTCACATACGAGCACCGCCCCGTCTGATCGCAATGGTAGATGCCCACGGGGGCGTTGGTGGCCAGTGTCTCATAGCGCTGCTCGCTGGCCGCGAGTTCCACGGTGCGCGTCTGCACGCGTTGTTCCAGCTCGGCCGCAAGCTGGGCCACCCGCACCTGCGCCGTCCGCCGGCGCGAGATGTCGTGTGCGATGCCCATGAAGCCGATGACCTGCCCGGCGTCATCGCGCATCGCCGTCACGGAAAGCTGCACGGGGAGGCGGCTGCCATCCTTGCGGATGTAGGTCCATTCATGCTCCTCCGCGAGCCCGAGCCGGGTCTTGGCCACGAAGGTCTCGATGCCGACGGGGACCGGACGCCCCAGTTCCGCCGTCAGCTCCGCCGCGCGCCGGGCCACCTCGGCGGCATCATGGAGCAGGTCGGCGCCGGCCTTGCCAATGACCTCCTCCGCGCGATAGCCCAGCATCCGCTCGGCGGCGCGGTTGAAAGTGCGGATGAGGCCGTCCGGTCCGGCGGTGATGATGGCGTAGTCGGCACACTCCAGAATAGCGCGCAGGAACGCGTCCGTCTCACGCTGGGCACCGACGTCCGGGAGGGACGGGCGGGTTTCTGGGCGGTCAGCGGATGACATATCGCTGGAGAATTATCACCGCCCTTCCACCCATCGGCAAGCGGGCGGTTTACCGTAGGCCGGAAACCTCACTTCACCACTGGCTTCATGGTCAGTGGATCGCGCAACGGGTGGTCCACGAGGCGTCCGCCCCCGAGCGATTCCAGCTTCACCGGATGGTCGGGATGGCCCTTGAGGATTTCCTCCTTCGTGCCAACCACCAGGATGACGACCTTCTCCGGCGTGAGATACTTCGCGGCCACGCGCTTCACATCCGCCTTGGTCACAGCGTCAATCTTCGAGCGGTAGGTCTTCCAGTAGTCCGGCTCCTTGGCGAAGCGGCCGGTGAACTCGTCGCCCGCGAGCGTCCCGGCCACCTGGCGCTTGGTCGCAAAGACCTGCGGGAAGGTCTCGATGAACTGCTTCTTGGTCGTGTTCAGCTCCTCGTCGGTCACGGTCTCGGTGGCCACCTTCTTCATCTCCTCCAGCACAATGCTCGTGGCGTAGGCCACCGTCCGCGACTTGGACTGGAAGGCCGCGAGGAAGCTCATCGGGTGATACACGCCGCCGGGGAAGCCGCTGCCCGCCGAGTAGGCCAGGCCCTCGTCCGAGCGGACGCGGTTCATGATGCGCGAGGTGAAGCCGCCGCCGCCGAGGATGTCGTTCATCACCTGCGTCGCGGGGAAGTCCGGATCGTCGCGCTGGATGCCGGGCAGCAGGAGGGTCACGCGGCCCTGGGGCACTTCCTTGTCCACCAGATACACGCCGGGCGAGGCAAACTGCCTCTGCGTGGGCACCGGGGGAGGCACCTCGCCGGTGAAGGGCCACGCGGCGAAGAGCTTCTCCAGCCGCGCGATCATCGCCGCGGAATCGAAGTCGCCGTTCACCGCGATCACGAAGTTCTTCGGGTGGAACAGCCGCTTGTGAAACGCCTCGATGTCCGCGCGGGAAATGGAGTCCAGCGAGGCCTGCGTGGCGTGGCGGTTGAAGTAGAAGCCGTCGCCATACGCGAGATAGCGGCGCTCGCGCTGCTCGATTTCCGCCGGGTCGTCATTGCGCTGCTTCATCGCCTGCAGGGTCTGCTGCTTGCGCAGGGCGAGCTTGTCGTCCTGGAAACGCGGGGCGGTGAGCACCTCGCGCAGGATGGCGAAGCCCTCGTCGAGATCCTTGGAGAGCAAGTTGAGGCTCACGCTGCCCTGGGTGTCGCCCACGGCGGAGTTCAGGCTGGCCGCGAGGAAGGCGAGGCGTTCCTCCAAGTCCTCGGCGGTCCGTGATTTGGTGCCGCCGCGCGCGAGCAGATAACCAGTGGTGCCCGCGAGGCCCTCCTTGCCGACGGGGTCCAGATAATCCCCCGCGCGGACCAGGATCGAGATGTTCACCAATGGCAGCTCGCGGTCCGGCACCACGTAGGCGACCGGCCCGGCCTTGAGGGGGACGCGATACTGCTTCGCGTCCGGCGGCGAGTAGTTGAGCGTCGGATACTTGAGCTTCTCCGGCCGGTCCGGGATGTCGGCGGCGAAGGCGGGGAGCGCGAGCGCGAGGGCGAGCAGCGGAAGGACAGTGAATCGAGGTTGCATGATGAGATCAGGAAAACGGGAGCGGACAAACGCCGGTGAACACACGGTGCAGCCTCCCATTAGCACCCGGCTTCAGCCGGGTGGAAACGGGCGATGCGGGCAAAACCGTTTCAACGGTTTTGCCCCGGTGAGAGACGAACACGGGAGAGGAAAAGCCGTTGAAACGGTTTTGCCCCTCGCGCGCGCTGACACCGGGCCGAAGCCCGGTGCTAATGAGAGAGCGCCAACGAAGTCCAGAGTCGCCCCGTGTGCCGGGCGCGTTATGGAGTGCGGCGAGTTCTCGCCGCTTTCCGCAGGCGACTTGTCGCCGTCGAACGCCGACGGTTTGCTTTACCACGGATATCCACCCGCTTCGCGCCAGCGAAGCCATCCCCGTGCAGCTGAACCCGCGTCCGACTTCGACGGCGACAAGTCGCCTGCGGAAAGCGGTGACAAGTCCCCGCACTCCATACGCGGTGCGCCGCACTTCCAACGCGGAGGTGTATTCCGGGATGCGTTCGCTCATGCTCACTTCTTCTCCAGCTCCGCGATGCGGTCGGCGGTCTTCTTCTTGAGGATGTTCATGAACTGGCGGTTCTGCGGAGGGGCCTTGGCGGCCTGCTCTTCCATCTGCTTCAACTGCGCCTTCAACTGCTCGACATTCTTCTCCCCCTGAAGCTGGCCCATGAACTTCCGCACCATGGGCAGTTGCTGCGCGGTGAGGCCCACGAGGTCCGGGTCTTCGCTCGCGCTCTTGCCGGCCTTGCGGACGATGGTGGCGACACTCCGGTTGTCCGTCGTGAGGTAGGTGTTCGCCACGCGCTTCACGTCGGCGGCGGTCACGGCCTGGAGTTTCGGGCCGGCCTCGTTGATCTCCTGCCAGCGCCCTAGTCCGTCCAGGCGCAGCAGCGCCTGCATGATGGCGTGGTTGTTCGAGAGCTTGCGGTATTCGCCGGCGGCGAAGTTGTTCTTCACCTTCTGCAGTTCCTCCGGCGGCACTTCCGTGGCCTTGAGCTTCTCGATCTCAGCGAGCAGGCCGGTCTCCAGATCGGCGGTCGTCTTGCCGTCGGTCACCTCGCCGCCGACGTTGAACAGGCTCGCCCACCGCATCGAGTGCTGCTGCGCGAAGGCCTCCGTGGCCACTTTCGAGCCGACCACCAGCCCTTTGTAGAGCCGGCCGGTGCGGGTGGAGAGGAGCTGCGCGAGCACCTGGAGGGCGTAGGTGTCCTTGTGCCCAAACGCGGGCGTGTGCCACATGATGTCCACCTGCGGGTTGGCGTCCGCCTCGCCGTTCATGCGCTTCTCGGCGGGCTGCTTGATTTCGAGCGTCACCACGTCCGGGGCCTCCTCCTTGCCGCGCGGGATGCGCCCGAGATACTTCTCCGCCAGTGCCGTGGCCTGGTCGGGATCGAAGTCACCGACCAGCACCGTGGTGAGGTTCTGCGGCGCATAGTAGAGCGCGTAGAACTCGTCCGCCTGCTTCTTCGAGATGGCCGGGATGTCCGAAGGCCAGCCCACGACCGGCCACGAATACGGGTGCGACTCCCAGAACATCGCCCAGAACGCCTCCTCGATGCGGCCCGTGGGCGTCGAGTCCGTGCGCATCCGGCGCTCCTCAAAGACCACGTCGCGCTCGGCGTAGAACTCGCGGAAGACGGGCGCGAGCAGCCGCCCGCTCTCCATCCACATCCACAGCTCCAGCTTGTTCGCCGGGACGGTGGTGAAATAGACCGTCACGTCCTGGCTGGTATAGGCGTTCATCTGCGAGCCGCCGTTGGAAGTGTAGATGCGGTCGAACTCGTTCTTCACGAGGATCTCGCGCTGCGCATCCACCAGCTTCTTGAACTGGGCCTGCAATTCCTTGAAGCGTGGCGTCCAGGTGTCGGGATTCTGGAGGTCGGCGATTTCACCGCGCCGCCACATCGTGCGCATCACGGACTCTTCCTTGCGCATCAGGTCACGCACGCGCTCCTGCTCATTGATGACCTCCACATCCTTCTTGTAGTCCTTGGTGCCGAGCGTGGGCGTGCCCTTGAACATCATGTGCTCAAAGAGATGCGCGATGCCGGTGATGCCCGGCCGCTCGTTGGCGCTGCCCACATGCGCCACCCAGCCGCCGGCGACGGTCGGCTCGTCATGGCGCGGCAGCAGGAGCAGGCGCATCCCGTTGGAGAGCGTCTTCTCGATGACGGGGACCTTTTGGGCGCTGGCCGGCAGGGCGAGCGCGGCACCAGCCAGCAGGCAGAGGAAGAGGGTTTTTGGTTTCATTCGGTCAGTCTCGCGAATTGGACAACCGGGACCGGTCCGAATTCAAGCGTGGCGGAAAGAAGTGCCTGAAAGCAGCCGTGACGTCAATTGCGGCCATGCCGCACAAACGGAACTTTTCCTTTCGACCCGCCCAGCCTTCCGGCATAACGCCCACATCACATGAAGCCCGTGCTCCTCTTTCTGCTGCTCGCCCTGCCGCTGTTGACCTCGTCCTGGGCCGCGCCTGCCAAGGATCTCTTCACGGAAGGGGTGCGCGCCGCCGAGCCGCTCTCACCCGAAGAAGAGCGCCTGAAGTTTCACCTGCCGCCCGGCTTCAAGATCCAGCTCGTCGCCGCCGAGCCGGACCTGCGCAAGCCGATGAACATGGCGTTCGACAGCGCGGGCCGGCTCTGGATCACCGAGTCCCGCGAGTATCCCTTCGCCGCGACCAATGATGCCAGCGCCCGCGACACCATCCGCATTTTCTCGGATTTCGACGACAACGGGCGCGCGCGCAAAGTCACCACCTTCGCCACCAATCTGAACATCCCGATTGGCATTTATCCTTTTCGTTCGCCTGGTAGCAGCCGACGTGAGGAGGCTCCATCCAACTCGAAACCCAAAACCCCAAACCCGAAACAAGCTCAGCGCCTCCTCACGTCGGCTGCTACCAATCTGACTTGGAAGTGCATCGCCTGGTCCATCCCGAACATCTGGCTCTTCGAGGACACGGACGGGGACGGCGTCGCCGACAAGCAGGAGAAGCTCTACGGCCCGTTTGATTTCACGCGGGACACCCACGGCAACCAGGCCAGTTTCCGGCGCGGCTTCGACGGCTGGATTTACGCCACGCATGGCTTCAACAACCAGTCCCGCGTGGCGGGCCGCGACGGCCACGAAATCTTCCTTCCCTCCGGCAATGTCTATCGCTTCCGCCTCGACGGCTCGCGCCTCGAGCACTGGACCCATGGGCAGGTGAATCCCTTCGGCCTCGCCTTTGATCCGCTCGGCAACCTCTACTCCGCCGACTGCCACAGCTCGCCCATCTACCAGCTTTTGCGCGGCGCGCACTACCCGAGCTTCGGCCGCCCGCACGACGGCCTCGGCTTCGCACCCACGACCATCCAGCACACGCACCACAGCACGGCCATCTGCGGCATCACGCACATCAGCGACCCTTCGTGGCCCGCCGAGTTTCAGGGCAACCTCTTCATCGGGAACGTGATGACCAGCCGCATCAACCGTGACCGCCTCGAATGGCGCGGGAGCACCAGCGTGGGCCATGAGATGCCGGACTTCCTCCGCACGGACGACCCCTGGTTCCGGCCGGTGGATTTGCAGTTCGGCCCGGACGGCGCGCTGTGGGTGGCGGACTTCTACAACCGCATCATCGGCCACTATGAAGTCCCGCTGCTGCACCCCGGCCGCGATCGCGACCGGGGCCGTCTCTGGCGCATCGTCCCCCCTGGAGGAGCCAGCGTGAAGAAGCTCAAATTGATTCCAGGCGAACCCGGCTCGGCTCCCGCGCAAGCGACCGCTTCACGCGACGCCCTGCTCAATGAATTTCTTTCACAGAACCCCACTCGTCGCGCCCTCGCCCGCGAGGAACTCGCCCTGCTGCCCAACGCCAACGACCACGGGCTCATCACCCAGGCCGCGCAAGGCCTGTGGCACTTCCGTCAGGCCGACGACCGCGAGGGCCTGATGACTTCCTGCCTGTGGCTCCTGCAACGCGCCGGCAAACTTGACGAGAAAACCCTGCTGGCCGTGCTCAAAGACCGCGACGAACCCATCCGCGTCCACGCGCTGCGCATCCTCACGGAGCGCGGCCTGCAAACCGCCGCCTCTGCTCCCTCGCCCCCAGCGGGGGAGAGGACAGGGGTGAGGGGGCAGGCGTCCAACAACCAGCCAGCTTCCCCTCCCACCGTGGCCCCGCCCCCTCACCCCCAATCCCTCTCCCCCGCTGGGGGCGAGGGAGGCCTGCTGGCCGCCGCTCGGACGGCCCTTGCCGACACTTCCGCCCACGTCCAGCGCGCTGCTGCCGACGCCCTGGCTGCGAATCCGCATCCCGACAACCTCACCCCGCTCCTCGCCTTGCAGAAGCGCGTCCCGGCCGAGGACACCCACCTCGCCCACGTCGTGCGGATGGCGCTCCGCGAGCAGCTTCGCCTGCCGGGAGCCTTCGCGAAACTCTCCGGAGAAACGCTTCCGCCCGCCGACGCCCGGGCCTTCGCCGCGCTGGCCACCAGCCTCACGAACACCGAGGCGGCCACCTTCCTCCTCCGGCACGTCCAGACGCAGCCTGAGGCGGCGGATGTCCTCGCCCGCTACGTCACACACGCCGCGCGCTACGCGCCGGACGCGGATTTGCCAAAGCTCGCCAGCCTGGGCCGGAAGCAGTTCGCGGCCGATCTCGACACGCAGGCCACACTCTTCAAGGCCATGCAGGACGGACTGACCACCCGCGGTGGTGCGCTCCCACCGGACCTCCGCGAGTGGGGCACCGAGCTGGCCGGCCAGTTCCTCGCTGCCGCCGCGCCGCAGGCGAGCTGGACTTACGTGCCGCTGAACCCCGACAAGCCGGGTGCCAACCCGTGGGCCTTTCAAGAGCGCAACGGTGTGGACGGCCAAAAGACCCGGCTCATGTCCAGCCTGCCGCACGGCGAGGCCTTGACCGGCACGCTGCGTTCCCCGGTCTTCGTTCTGCCCAAGGAGCTTTCCTTCCATCTTTGCGGCCATGATGGCACGCCACCGCAGCCGGCCGGGAAGAAGAACTTTGTGCGGCTGCGGCTGGCCGCTTCTCCTCCCTCGCCCTCATCGGGGGAGAGGGCCGGGGTGAGGGGGCAAGCCGCACCTGCGCCCAAAGACAAACCTGCTCCCTCGAACGCCGCACCCCCTCACCCTCAATCCCTCTCCCCCAGTGGGGGAGAGGGAAGCCAGCCCGGCCGCGTCCTCCGCGAGGCCGCCCCGCCGCGCAATGACACCGCCCGGCTCATCACCTGGGACCTCACCGAGTTTGCCGGCCAGCGGGCCGTGCTTGAAGTGACCGACGGTGACGATGGGAAGGCCTACGCCTGGCTGGCCTTCGGCCGCTTCTCCCCGGCCCTGCCCGAACTGGCCTTGCAGGACACGCAGTCCGCCCCCCGTCGCCAGCAGTCGGGTGCGGACCTCGCGCGCTCGCTGCGGCTTGTGGCGCTGGAGCCGGCCGTGGCGAAGCTCTTCAACGAATCCATGGATGCGACGGTCCGCGCCGCCGCTGGACGCGCGTGGCTGGCCTTGAACAACCCCGCCGCCCTGCCCCGCATCGAGCCGCTCGTGCGCGATGCCGCCCAGCCGGAGGCCTTGCGCGCGGAACTCGCGGCCCAGCTCGGCGAGCAGGCGGACGCGCGCGGCCTCGGCGTGGTCGTGGCCGCCCTGACGAACGCGCCGACGCGTCTGCAGACGCGCTTCGCCACGGCACTGGTCAGCACGGCGGCGGGCGCGGAGCAGTTGCTCGCCGCCGCCGAGGCCGGGCGCATCCCCGCGCGGCTCCTGCAGGACCGCACTTTGACCGACCGGCTCCGCGCCAGCCCCGCTCGTGAGGCGAAGAGCCGCCTGGCCGCACTGGTGAAGAACCTGCCGCCGGCCGATGCCCAGTTGCAGAAGCAGATCGAGGCGAAGCGCACCGCGTTCAACGCCGCCCAGGCCAGTGTCACGCGCGGCGCGGAGGTCTATACCAAGGCATGCGCCGTGTGCCACCAGCTTGCCGGACAAGGTGCGCTCGTCGGGCCGCAGCTTGACGGCATCGGCGGGCGCGGGCTGGAGCGGCTGCTGGAGGACATCCTCGACCCGAACCGGAACGTGGACAAAGCCTTCCGCACGACGGTCTTCGTGCTCAAGGACGGCGAGACGGCGAGCGGCCTGATGCGGCGCGAGGAAGGCGGCGCGTTCATCTACGCGCTGGCCAACGGCCAGGAAGCCCGCGTGCCCAAGGCGGACGTGAAGGATCGTCGTGAGACGGAGACCTCGCTGATGCCCGCGAACTTCATCGAGGCGCTGAGCCCGGCGGAACTGAATGACCTGCTGGCGTTTCTGCTGGGCAAGACGGGGCACTAGTCCGGACTCCGCAGCCAAGTCCCAAGGCTGCGCCGGACGGACAGGCGCACGTTTCCGGGCAGCGCGCGGCAAGCCTCACACAAGGCTTGTCACGGGCAGCCAGCCCGCTACGGTTCGCCGTGTCAATCGGTGAGGGGCCTGCTGGGAGCACTGAAGCGGGCCGGTGGAAACCTGAATCTCAACGGATCAACCCATGATGAAGTCATCACGCGCCTTGTTCGCCGCCCTGTCCATTTACTGCCTGTTCAGCACCTCCGGCCTCGCCGCCGGCCCGACGCGCGACGAGGTGAAGGCATGGACCAAACTATATGAGGCGGGCCAGGCCGCCGCAAAGAACCAGAATCTGGAGGAGGCCTTCAAGCAGTTCTTCGGGGCGCTCAAATTCGCCGAGCGTTTCGAGCCGAAGGACGTTCGCCTGGCCGACAATCTCAGCGTGATCGGCGACCTGCTGATGGCCGTCAATCAACCGGCGACCGCCGAGCCCTACCTGCGGCGGGCCGTCACCGTGCGCGAAGCCGCGCGCGGCAACGCGCATCGCGAGACGGCATGGGCCTGGATGGCGCACGCGGCGGCGCTGACCGCCCTGGGCCAGTTCACCGAAGCCGAGACGCTGATCGAACGGGCGAGGCGCAACCTGGAGAAGGCCTTTGGCCCGTATCATCCGACCCTGGGCTCGTGCTTCGAGGCCCAGGCCAGGATCAAGGCCCGCCAGAAGAAGTTTGCCGAGGCGGAGGAACTCTACAAAAACGCCCTGCGCATTCTTTCCCGGCCCGCCACGACCATGCGCTCCTCACTGGGCGGCTTCGTTTTCCAGGAGGGAAGGATGGGCAGCCTGGTGGTGGCCCGGACGAACCTCGAACTCGCCGAAATGTATGTGAGCGCGGAACGCCTCGCCGACGCCGTGGCCGCCTATCGGGAGGCGCTCAAACTGGTGGAGGCGAAGCAGGGCAAGGAAGGACCGGTGATACCAGGCGTCCTGGTGGACCTGTCCATGGCGCAGATGAAACAAAAGGACTACCCCGCCGCCGCCGCCACCATTGAACGGGCGGTGAAACTGGCGGAGAAGATTTTCGGCCCCGACCACCACCTCACCGTCGTCACCGGCTTCGCCAAGGTGAACCTGCTCATTGCCCAGGAGAAATGGAAGGAGGCGGAGGTCCAGGGCATCATCACCACCGGCAGCGGCACCGGCGTGCTGCACCCGATGGCGGAGGCCTGGATTCCCATGCTGGAGGCCATGGTGCTCATTGATGAGAAGCTCGGCAATGCGGACACGGCCAAGGCCCGCCTCGACCGCATCGCAGGGATCAAGGCCTTTCATCGCGAACAGTTCAGCGTGCCGGAGAAATGAGTCCCCGAGGCTTGGGTCGCCCAAAGCCGGTTGAGAAACCCCGTCCCGTGCCGATAGAGGAGCACGGCCATGATGACGCCCCTGCTCAAACTCAACCTCGGCTCCGGCCAGAACCGGATCGCCGGCTTTCTCAACGTGGACAAGTTCGGGGAGCCGGACGTGCGCTGCGATCTCGAAGTCTTCCCCTGGCCGTGGCTGGACAACTCGGTCGGGACGGTCGTGCTTAATCATGTGCTGGAGCATCTCGGCGCAGATGCCACGACCTACATCAGCATCTTCAAGGAGCTTTACCGCGTGTGCGCCGCCGGGGCCCAGATCGAGATCGCCGTGCCCCACCCGCGGCACGATGACTTTCTCAACGACCCGACGCATGTGCGCGCCGTGATGCCGGACGGTCTGGAGCTGTTTTCCCAGCGCAAGAACCGGGAATGGGCGGCGCAGGGCGCGGCCAACTCCCCGCTCGGGTTGTATCACGGCGTGGATTTCGATCTCGTGGACATCCACTACGGCCTCGACCCACGCTG
Source organism: uncultured Klebsiella sp. (assembly GCA_964496695.1). Lineage (GTDB taxonomy): Bacteria > Verrucomicrobiota > Verrucomicrobiia > Limisphaerales > SXTU01 > SXTU01. The sequence continues at coordinate 23,818 of CAZCBE010000051.1, read as the reverse complement.
GCTCGCGCGCCTCCAATCCGGCGAACTGACCCAGGCGGCGGTGCGTGACGCGGTGCGCACGCACAACAACGTGGTGCAGGAAATCCGCATGACCCTGCGCGTGGTGAAGTGACATCGCCCGAAGCCGGAGCGAGCAGGAGCAGGAGCAGGATTACGAGCAGGAGAAGGCGACTCCGTGCGTCCTGCTCGTGATCCTCTTCTCCCCTGCGGCGGGTAGGGCGGGCTGTCCTCAGCCCGCCGCCGACCAGCCGCAGGCCACAGAACTTCGGCGGCGCGGTGAGGACACCACGCCCTACCAGCACAAGGCTGAAATCGCAGCCCTTGGCGGGTCGTTGGCTCTCCTGGTTAAGGGGGCAAGCCACGACGTTGCGCCTGCGTTCTCCGAACCACCCGGGGATGCCCTTACTGCGGCAGTTGCAGGTGAACCACGCCGCTGTGGTTCTGCCCGAGGAAGTAGCCGGAGGTCCAGCCGCGTTTTTGCAGCAGCGCGCCGCGGAAGGAAGTCTCCTGCTGCGTGGCCGGGTGGATGAAGCTGCCCTCCACGAAGCCGCTGTCCGGCCGGAAGGTCCAGTTGAAGCGCGAAAGCGTCGCGTAGAGCGGCGAGGCGCTGGTCAGGGGCAGGACGGAATCACCCAGCACCACCTTGTCCAGATTGCCGCCGCTCAACATGCCGCCGACGTTGCGCCCGCCGCTCGTGGCAATGCTGCCGGCGGGCGTGTAGAGGTTGCCAAAGAGCAGGCGGCGCGTGGAGAAGCCGGCGGGATAGTAGCGGTCCTGCGGCGAGAGCGGCTTATGCCAGATGAGTTCGCCGAACGCGTCGAGGTTCGGGTCTTTTGACACCGTGATCCAGCCCAGCAGCATCCCGCGCCCGCCCGCGAGGGGAACGTGCAGCGGCCAGAGCCCGTTCCGGCCCATGCTGGCCTCGTGCCGCACCGGCGTGCCGTCCGGCAGCTCGCCGGCGAATTTCACCCGGCCCGCGCCATCCACGACAATTTCGCCAAACGCATCGCCCCCCGGGCTGTTCACACTGTTGGTCGGGCTGGGCATGACGAAGGTGTAGCGGCCGGCCAGCGGGGACACGGCGGCCTGCCCGTCGAACACCTGGCGGTAGGCGAACATCGCGATGCCCGTGCCATCGTCGTCGAAGCGGCCCATCAGCCGCTCGCCCGCCGTGGTGTCGAGCTGGAGCGAGAGCGTCACCGGCGTCTGGCCCGCCCGCGTGACGGTGGTGGCCGCCTGGCCGTTCACATCAAAGCGTCCGCTCAACGGATGGCTGGCGATGCCCTGGCGCAGAAAGCCCGCGAAGGCGCCATCCGCCCCGACTTCGAGCTGGAAGAAACCGCACTTGGCCGGCAGCAGCGAGTTGGTCGGATACACGAGCCCGTTGAAGACCCCGCGCGCGAGGCTCGCCACCCGGGGGGCAAAGTTCGCCTCCACCACCAGGTTCGTCTGCATGTTGAACTGCAGCAGGGGGGAGACGCCGCTCACGCCCCCGCTCCAGCCGGTGAAGACATGGCCCGCCGCCGGCGTGGCGCGCATCTCGTAGGCCCCGGCCACATCCAGCAGCCGCCCGTTCCAGTCGGGTTCCACGATGCCCGCCCCGTTCACCCGCACGGTGAGCACGCTCGGCACCGAGTAATAGAGCGAGCGCAGCAGCGGCTGGGATTCGTTGCCCGCCTGATCCACGGCGCGGACATGCACGAAGTTCGCCCCCGGCCGGGCCGTGCCCTGAAACACCCAGTTGTCCGTGCCCTGGACCGGCTCCCACGGGCCGCCGTTCAGCGAAACTTCCACCCGCGCCACCGCCATGTTGTCCCGCGCCGCGCCCTGCACCGTGAGGACCGGCGAGGCCAGCCGGGCGCCCTCGGCGGGCGAGACGATGGCCACTTCCGGAACCTCGCGCTCCATGTTGTAGCCGAACTGGAAATTCGCGGAGAGCATCGTGCCGGTGCGCATGATGAAGCGCAGCACCGGCGAGTTGGTCTCGATGCTGCCGGTCCAGCCGAGGAACACCGACCCGCGCGCGGGCTGGGCCTCCACGGTGTAAACCTGGCCGACTTCCAGCTCCGCGCCGTTCAGGTCCGGCACCACGCGGCCCGCGCCGGTGGCATAGACGCGGAGCACCGCCTTGACGCGGCCCTGGATGATCTCGATCGGGGCGACCGACCCGGGCAGTTCGGCGGCCAGCCCCTGCGTGCCGGTCTTGCCCGGGCGCATCTCGCGCACCTCGCGCGGCGGCGCGGGCGGCTGCGGCATGCCGGGGATGTTCGTCTGCGAGGCGATCGCCCGGGAGAGGAAGAGGCCGTTTTGGTTGGTGACCGGCGCGTATTGCACGCGGGGGAAATTGGTGGCCGTGATGCCCCCGGGCGCAACGCCGGCCGGCACCTGCGCCTGCGCCGCCGGAGCCTTCGGATCGCGGACGACGATGTTCGCCGGCGGCCACTGCGCCACCGGACGCGCCGGCGGCTGCCCGGACTGCGCCTGCTGGTCCTTCTTGCTGCGGATGAAGAAGCCGCCTACGCGCGACCAGAATCCGGGCTTCTCCGGCTGGGCCGGTTCAGCGGCAGTCTCGGCCACCGGCTGCGGGCCCTGGGCGACGGGAACCTGGGGAACAACCGGCTGCGCCACCGGGGGCGGCACCTGCGGCTGGGCGGCGGCGGCGCGCTGCTTGAGCAGCTCGATCTGGTCTGCCAGCGGGTCCACCGTCGGCTGCGTCGGTGAGAAAAACGAGGTGGCCGGCGGGGCCGGCTCGGGGGCACGAACCAGTTCCGACGAGTCGGAGATGATCCTGAGCGGGACATTCGGGGCGGAGGCGGCGGGGATGGTCACGGCCGGGGGCGGGGGCGCGACCGGAGCCACGGCCACGGGGGCGGGAGCGGGTGCCGGCGGGACCGGGACCGGGGTGGGGGCGGCGGCCGGAGCTTCCGGCTTGGGCTTGCTGGAACCACCACCGAAGAGGCGTTGGAAGAACCCGCCCTGCACCGGCTCAAACTTCTGACGCTCGGCTTCGACCCGGCGGCGTTCGGCCGCCTCAGCCTGAGCGGCAGCAGCCTGCTGCTGCTTGGTCTGACGGGCGGTTTCCATGGCCGCTTTCCGGTCGGCCTCGGCCTGCGCTTTGGCCTGCAGTTCGGTTTCCCTCTCGGCCTTGCGCCGGGCGGCTTCGGCGACCTCGGCTTCGGCTTGCAAACGCTTGGTTTCGGCCAGATCGGCCGCCGCTTTCTCCGGGGCGGCGGGTTCGGTGGTGGCGGCGGGCACCGGTTCGGGCTTGGCTTTCGGTTCGGCTGAACCCCCACCGAAGAGCCGGCGGAAAAAGCCGCCCTGCACCGGCTCCCACTTCTGCCGCTCGGCCTCAATGCGACGGCGCTCGGCCGCCTGCTCCCGGGCGGCTTCACGGGCCTGACGTTCGGTCTCCTCACGGGCCGCCTTGTCGGCGTCGGCGGCCACTTTGCGGGTGATCTCCTGCTCCTTGAGCCGGAGCCGCTCGGCTTCAATCGCGGCCTTCGCTTCCAATTCCGCCTTGGCCCGGGCCTCCGCCTGTTCCCGGGCGGCGGCGGCTTCCTGCGCCTTGCGCTCGGCCAGTTCGGTCGCCTGCTTCGCGGCGACGCGCTCGTCCGCTTCCTTTTTGGCGAGGCGGGCCAGCTCCGCTGCGGTGACGGCGCGATGGGCGGCGGCCGCTGCCTCGGCGTTGCGGGCCTCCGCCGCCGCCTTGATCATGTTCCGGCTCTCTTCCAGGACGAGCTTGCTCTTCTCGATCTCGGCCTGGGCGGCCGCCTTGCGCTCGGCATCCTGCTGCAGCTTGGTCAGCCGGGCGGTTTCCATCGCGACCCGGCGGTCGGCCTCCGCCTGCGCCTTCGCTTCGCTGGCCTTGCGGGCGGCTTCCGCAGCCTGCGCCTTGCGTTCGATCTCCTGCTGGGCCTTGGCCTGGCGCTCGGCGTCTTCGGCGGCCTTGCGGGAGGCGGCGTCGCGCAGGGCGGCGTCCCGCTTGGCGTTGCGTGCGAGGTCGGCGGCGGACAAGGCGCGGCGCTGGTCATCGTCGGCCTGCGCCTTGCGGGCCAGCTCGGCCTCCTTCAACACCTGCGCATTGTCGGCGAACATCTTGCGGTTCGCCTCGGCCTCCGCCTTTTTCTCGGCTTCCCGGGCATCGCGCGCAGCCTTCGCGTCGGCCTCGGCCTGGAGCTTTGCGAGCCGTTTTGCCTCGGCAGAGGTGTCAACCGGCTTCGGGGCAACGGGTGGCGGAACGACCGCCGCCTTGGCCCGGGCTGACGAGTCCTTCTTCGCGGCCATTGCGGCTTCCCGCGCCGCCTGCGCCCGCGCAAATTCCTCAGCCGCTGCCGCCTTGCTCGTGACATCCAGCGGGCGCTGATCTTCCACCGGGAAGGCGGGGCGCACCGCCGGCTGCGCAAACTGCATCGGCGAAGGCTCAAGCTGCGCCGCCGTCTGCCGGGCATCGCCGCGGAACCGCGCCCACGCGTTTGCCGCCAGCCCCTCGCCACCCTTCACCGCATAAAAGCGCTTGCTCCAGCCGCCAAAGTAGATGACCCCGTTGGGCGTGAGCGCGGGGGATGAGGAGATCGCCGAGTCCGTCGCGAACTCCCACGCCTTCGTGCCCGCCTTGGTCACGGCGTGCAGGCTGTTGTCGTAGGAACCGACGTAAATCGTGCCGTCGCTGCTGACTGCCGGCGTGGAGCGCACCCAGCCGCCCGTCGAATACGTCCACAATTTGAAACCATCGGGCGCAAACGCATAGAGCTTGCGGTCGTCGGAGCCAATATAGACGACGCCGTCCGGGCCGACGGACGCCGAGCCGCGCACCGCCGCGCCGGTCGCAAAGGTCCACTTCTTCTGGCCGCCGGGCTTGATGGCATAGACATGCCCGTCGAACGCCCCGAAATAGATGGTCCCATCGGGGCCGATGGCGGGCGAGGAGTTCACCTTCTCCGACGCCTTGAACTTCCACTTCACCTTGCCCCAGAAATCCACCGCGTAGAGCACGCCGCTCAGCGATGCCACGTAAACGGTGCCATCCCGGCCGACGGCGGGCGAGGACACCACCGAGTCGTCCAGCTCCAGCTCCCACCGCTTCATGCCCTCGCTGTTCACGGCGTAGAGCGTCTTCTGCATGGTGCCGAAGAAAACGGAGTTGCTCTGGCCGATGGCGGGCGAGGAGACGATCTTGCCATTCGAGCGGAAGCGCCACTTCTCGATGCCATCCGAGCCGACGGCATAAAGGTAGCCGTCCATAGAGCCGACGATCACTGTGCCATCCGCCGCAATGGCGGGTGAGGAGACGAGCGCCTCGCCAGTCGGGAACTCCCACTTGCCGCTGCCCAGCGGGTCAAAGGCATACAGTTTCCCGTTGTCCGCCCCGAAATAGACGGTGCCGTCCGCACCGATGCCGGGTGAGGACTGGATGGGTGTGCCGGTGTAGAACTCCCAGAGCTTGGTGCCGGCGGGCTGGTCGAAGGCGCTGACAAAGCCGAGCAGGAGCAGCGCGGCGAGCAGTAATTTGGCGTTGTGTCTCATGCGAATCGGCCTGCGGCTCGCGCCGCCGGGGCCGCTTCTGTAAGCGATGGGCTGATTACTCCCGTCCGGCCGGAGTTTTTCAAGACTTAACGCCGTCCCGGGCAGGAAGTTGCGCTCCCCCCGCCGGCCTGGCGCAAGTGCGTCTTGACTCCACAGCCCGCCACCCCGCAGATACGCGCATGATTCATGTGGTTGCCACCATCGAAGTCCAGCCCGGCCAGCGCGACGCCTTCCTCCGCGAGTTCCACGCCCTCATGCCCCAGGTTCATGCCGAGCATGGCTGCCTCGAGTATGCCCCGGCCGTGGACTGCCCCACCAGCATCCCCGTGCAGGCCCGGCTTGGCGACGACACCGTGGTCATCATCGAGAAGTGGTCGGACGTGGCCGCGCTCGAAGCCCACCTCAAGGCTCCGCACATGGCCGACTACCGGGTGAAGGTGAAACCCTTTGTCAAAGGCGTGACCCTCCGCGTGCTTCAGCCCGCGTGAAGTGCGCGGTCTGCCGCCGCCGCAACGCGCGGCCCGCTTTGGTGATCCCGGGCCCGGCCGCGTTCGGACGGTGCGGCCGCCTGCTGGTCCCGCGCCGGTTGTCATGCCGGGGTCACTTCGGTCCTCATGCGAAGTTAAAAAATGTTCGCCCAAGGACAATTTCCCCCCTTGCCCAATCCACGACTCTGTCGGAGCTTGGAAAGTGAAACAGCTCCTCGACTCCGAGGGGCCACCGAGTCTGAAAATGAAATCAACCTGAAGGAGCGAGTTATGAAAGCCCATGAACTGAACACCGACAAGCTCGTCACCGACCTCAAGCGCGTGGTGCATGATTCGGAAGAGTTGCTGCACGCCACGAAGGACGTCGCCGGCGAGAAGGCCCTCGAAATGCGGGAGCGTCTCAGCGAGGCCATGGATTCGGCCAAGCGCACCGTCCAGCGGCTCGAGGAAAAAGCCATCGAGGGCGCGAAGACGGCCGACCGCACCATCCGCGAGCATCCCTATCAATCCATCGGCGTCGCCTTTGGCCTCGGCCTGCTCATCGGCGTGCTCGTGACGAGAAAGTGAGCGCGCATGAGCGACGCTGAAGAACCCAAGCCAGGCGTGTGGGCCTCGCTCAAACGCATTCTGGACACGCTGCTGGCCACCGCGCAAAACCGCATCGAGCTGTTCGCGGTGGAACTGCAGGAGGAGAAGCGCCGGATGGTCGAGGCGCTCCTGTGCGCGGCGGCGTTTGCCGCCTTCGCGATGATGACGCTCTCGCTGGTGACCTTCACCATCGTCGTCCTCTGCTGGGAGAACGGCCGGCTGATAGCACTCGCCGTGCTCATTGTGCTGCATGTGGTAGGCACGGTGGTGGCCTGGCAGTCTTTGCAGGCGCGCCTGCAGTGCAAACGGCCCTTTGCCGACACCCTCGACGAAATCAAGAAGGACCGCTCATGTTTGGAGACGGAGAAATAGACGCCTGCGCCCAGCGGAAGGCCGTCCTGCTCCGGCAAAGCGCCGTTCACCGCCAGGCGCTGGTGCAGGAGGCGCAAAACCTCCAGCCGGTGGTCGCGTGGGTGGATCTCGGGATAGACATCGCCCGGAAGGCCCGGACCGCGCTGAGTGCGCTGGCACCGTTGTTCTCGCTCTGGCAGATGCGGAAGCAGGAGTCCTCCGGATTCCTCGCCAAGCTGACGGACGCCATCGCCATTGGCCGCTCGCTTACTGAGCTGTGGAAGAACTGGCGGTAGGCAAAGCGCGGGAAGGGCCGACGTGGAGCGCGGCATTTATGCCGCAGAAGCGTGAGCACGTCAGTCGTGGTTCGAACGCACTTATCCAATCATCGCTCTCTGCGGCATGAATGCCGCGCTTCTGGCCAGTCGCACGCCGCTCAGGGCTTCGCCGCCGTGCGGATGAACTTGTGCATCCGCTTCCCAGCCGCATCCGCCACATACACCGAGCCATCCCGCGCGACCGCGATGTCGTGGCCGAGCTGAAAATGTCCCGGCCCGCTGCCGCCCGCACCGAAGCGGTCCAGCACACGCCCGTCCGCATCCAGCTCCACCGCCCGCGGCCGGTCCGCCGCCTTTCCCGTGCCATCCCCGCCATCAATCAGAAAGACATGCCCGCCCGCACCCACGCTCACGCCATAGGGACGCCCGATGAGCGGTCCCTTCCATTCGGCGAGGAATTTGCCGCGTGGGTCGAAGACCTGGAGCCGCGCGTTGGTCCGGTCACACACGATCACTCGGCCTTGCGCATCCACGGCGACGCCGTGCGGGAGGTTGAACTGTCCCGGCCCCGCGCCCTTGCCGCCCCACTCGAAGTCGTATTTGCCTTCCGCGGTGAATTTCACCACACGCGTGTTGCGGTAGCCGTCGCTCACGTAGAAGGAACCGTCCCGCAGCACCGCAACATCCGTGGGCAGGTTGAAGTGGGTCTGGTCCGCACCGGCCACGCCGCGCTCGCCGAGCGTGAACAGCAGCCGGCCCTCGTGCGTGAACTTGAAAACCTGCTGCCGGGCCACATCGGTGAGCCACACGTTGTCCTCGTGATCCAGCGTCAGGCCATGCGGCATGATGAACTCATTTGTGCCCCACGCCGCGAGCAGCTTCCCGCTGCGCCCGTCAATCACGCTCACCGTGGGCGCGGCAATGGGTTCCGTCGGAAAGGGTGTGCTCCACGTCCGCCCGCTGCGGTGGAACACGAAGACATTGCTCCGCGAATCCACGCCCACGCCCACGCACTGTCCCAGCAAATGCCCCTCCGGCAGCGCCGGCCAGTCACGGACGACTTCATGCTGCGGCTCGGCGGCATGGACCAGCACCAGGCTCGCGGCGAGGAATAGCAACGCGCCAACGCGACATGGGCGCACGGGGGAGAAACGAACGCGACGGGCAGGGCCAAGGTTTCGTGCAGCGTTCATGCCCCCGCTTACCATCGCCCCCGGCTGAATGCAACGCCGGGGCCACCGACCGCGCGCCAGCGTCTTGGAGTGCGGTGGCCCTCCACCGCTTTTGGCTCGAGCGCGCCAGCAGGCCGCATCGAGTCCGCGATCGTGTGCTGAAAGACCTTTAACCGGAACCATGCATTCGAAATCGGACCGACCGCTTCAACGCAGAGACGCAGAGGACGCAAAGGGGCGCGGAGAGACAGCCTGCGAAGGCCATCAAAAGGTGAAGCAAACGGCTGGGTCCAACTCCGCGTTCCTCCGCGTTCTCTGCGTCTCCGCGTTAGTGAAACCGCCATTTTCAACTGCATCGTCCCGTTGGTTCCCAGAGGGGAATGGCGGAATTCCATTTCGATCCGTGTCATCCGCGTTATCCGCGGTCAATTACTTCGGCGTTTGGTCCCTGTCACATCTCTCACCTATACTCGCACGCCACCAGAAGCGCCGGCGGACTGGCGGACTCCAAGACGCTTCGCGACCTCATGGCCGCCCGCGTTCCTTGACACCCCTTCCCGCCGCGCCTACAAGAAAACCGTCCATGAAAGCCCTTTGCGCCCTGCTGGCGACGATGCTCGCCTGTGCCACCGCCCACGGCACGCCCGCGAACAAGCGCTCGCTCGCGCAGCACTTCGACAAGCTCCTGCCCGCCTCGGCCAACGCCTGCACCACCTGCCACCTGCCCAGCGACAAGCGGTCACCCGAGACGCTCGCGGAGTTCCCGCACAATCCCTTTGGCACACGGCTCAAAGCGCTCGGCGAGCAGTTCCGCGCTGAGGGCCGGAAGGTGGACCTCGCCTCGCGGCTTACGGCCATCGCCGCCGAAGACAGCGACAACGACGGCGTGGACAACCTCACGGAGCTGCTGCTGGGACGAAACCCCGGCGATGCGAAAGACATTCCCTCCAAGCGCGAACTCGCCGACGCCAAGAAGCGCCGCACGGACTACGACAAGTTGCTCGCCGCTTATCGCTGGAAGCCCTTCGACGTCGTGCAGCGTCCGCCGGTGCCGTCCGTCGGCAAAGGGTCGGCTGCGTCCGCCAATCCCATTGATGCCTTCCTCGCCGTCGAGCACCAGGCGCGCGGCTTGAAGCCCCGCCCGCCCGCCGAGCCGGGCGTCCTGCTCCGCCGCGTCTATCTTGATCTCATCGGACTTTCGCCCACGCCGGAGGAACTCGCCGCGTTCCTCGCCGATCGTTCGCCGAAGGCTTACGAGGCGGTCGTGGACAAGCTGCTCAACGACCCGCGTCACGGCGAGCGTTGGGCGCGGCATTGGATGGACGTGTGGCGTTACAGCGACTGGGCCGGCTGGAGCGGCGGCAATCAGATCCGCGACAGCCAGCCGCACATCTGGCGCTGGCGCGACTGGATCGTCGAATCGCTCAACGCGGACAAGCCCTACGACCGCATGGTGGTCGAGATGCTCGCCGCGGATGAACTCGCGCCCGAGGACACCGACGCGCTCCGTGCCACCGGTTTCCTGGTGCGCAACTACAAGATGCTCTCCCGCGAGACGTGGCTCGAGGACACGGTGAACCACACCACGCGCGCCTTCCTCGGCGTGACGGTCGGCTGCGCGAAGTGCCACAACCACATGACCGACCCGATCTCGCAGCGGGAGTATTATCAGGTGCGCGCCATCTTCGAGCCGCACCTGGTGCGCACGGACCGCGTGCCCGGCGAGGCGGACACGAAGAAGGACGGTCTTGTGCGCGCCTACGACGCCGCGACCAACACCCCGACCTACCTCTTCCATCGCGGCGACGAGCGCACGCCGGACAAGGACCAGCCGATGCAGCCCGGCGTGCTGGCCGTCCTCGGCGGCAAGTTCACGGTGCAATCCGTTGCCCTGCCCAAGCCCGCGTGGCAGCCCGACCAGCGTGAGTTCGTGCTCAAGGAGTCCGTGGCGGCGACCGAGAAAGCCGTGACCGATGCGCAGGGGACGCAGGAGAAACTCGCCGCCACCAACACACCTGCCGTGAAGGCCGAGGCCACGCTGGCCGTGGAAATCGCGAAGCTGAAGCGCGACGTGCTCGCGGGACAGTTGCGCGCCGAAAAGCTGGAGGCGGCGGCACAAAAAGACTCGGCCGATTGGAAGCAGCTCGCGACGGAACTGGTTGCGCAGCAGCGGCAGCTCGCAGCGCTCGAAGCCAAGCTAGCGTTGAGCAAGGCGCAGCAGGCCGCGACCGAGGCGCAGGCCAAGGCGGACGCCGCCGGGAATACCGCCGACAAGGCTGGTAAGGACTTGGAAGCCGCGAAGAAGAAGTTCGCCGACGCGGAAAAGGCGCTGGCGGCAGCCGAGAAGGATTTGTCCGCCGCGCCATCCACTGCCTTCAAGCCGCGCGCGGTGACGAGCTACTCCTCCGTCAGCACGGGGCGGCGGCTGGCCTTCGCCCGCTGGGTGGCTTCGCCGGAGAATCCGCTCACGGCGCGCGTCGCGGCGAATCACCTCTGGCGGCAGCACTTTGGCAGCGCCTTGGTGCCGAGCACGGATGACTTCGGGGTGAGCGGCCGGGCGCCTACGCACCCGCAGTTGCTGGACTGGCTGGCGTCCGAGCTGATGGCGCGCGGCTGGAAGATGAAGGATCTGCACCGGCTCATCGTGACCAGCAGCGCCTACCGCATGTCCGCCACGCCGGACGCGGCCAACGCAAAGCTCGATCCCGACAACCGCTGGCTCTGGCGCATGAACTCGCGCCGGCTCGAAGCCGAGGCCGTCCGCGACAACTTGCTCTGGACCGCCGGCCAGCTCGATCTCGCGCGCGGCGGGCCGGAGATTGACCAAAACTCGGGCCTGACCTCGCGGCGCCGCAGCATCTATCTGCGCACGGCGGCGGAGAAGGAGGTCGAGTTCCTGAAAATCTTCGACAACGCCAGCGTGACCGAGTGCTACGAGCGCAAGCAGACCGTCGTGCCGCAGCAGGCACTCGCGCTCGCGAACAGCGAACTCACGCTCGACCTCGCCAAGCGCCTCGCCACTGATCTCGGAAAGAACGCGACCGCCACCGACGTCTTCGTGACCCAGGCCTATCAGCGCATCCTCTCCCGTCCACCACGGCAGACGGAGCTGGTCCAGTGCCGCGAGTTCCTCGCCCAAGGCGAAGCCACCCGCGCGCGAGAGAATCTGGTGCTCGTGCTGTTCAACCACAGTGACTTCGTGACCGTGCGATGAAGAAGCCATCCAAGGTTGATGAAGTTTGGAGGCTTCGCCATGGCGTGTAGAGGAGTCTATTTTGCACTGACCGACGAAGAGGCAAAACAGTTGCTGGCACTTCGAGGCGATGAAGCGGTTTTGGAATTCATCCAGGAAGGCGTTGAGTCCCGCTGGGATGAAGAATGGCTTCGAGAGGTGGACAAAGCTTGGGATGCCATCCATCGGTGTTTGAGCGGCGGCGACCTGAGCCGCCGAGGGCGTTCAGCTTTGGAGAAGTTTGTTTTGGGCGGCAAGCAGCTTCATGCTGGATCGGAATACATCATTTCGTTTTTGACGGCATCTGAAGTTAGAGCGGTGCTTGAGGCAGTTGCGCCGCTTGAGAAGCAGTGGTTTCGGGATCGCTATTTTAGCTTAAAGAAAACCAACCTCATGACGTTTCGCATCGACTTGTATGACGGTCCTCTAGATGAGGAGGACTTTGAATACTCGTGGAGTTATTTTGACGAAGCCCGCACGTTCTTCAGGAAAGTCGCGGATGCCGGACGCTCGCTTATCTTCTCGGTGGATCAATGACTTACTCAATGAAGCAAAATCCTTCCTTAGCTTGTCCCGGCGTCTCGCGCCGCTCCTTCCTCGCCGACACCGGCATGGGCTTCACCGGCCTCGCCCTCGGCGCGCTGCTCTACAAGGACGGCGTGGCCCATGCGGCCGACCCGCACGCGCCCGCGTGGCAGGCCCCCGATGGGAAGCCGCACTTCGCGCCCAAGGCCAAGTCCGTCATCTGGATCTTCCTCTGCGGCGGCGTGAGCCACATGGAGAGCTTCGACGTGAAGCCGGAGCTGAACAAATACGCCGGCAAGTCCATCCTCGACACGCCCTACAAGTCCTTCGTTGAGAGCGAGAACAAGAACGTCATCGGCGGCAACCCCAGCCACGGCAACCGCAAGATCATCTTCCCGCTCCAGACCGGCTACCAGACCTACGGCCAGACCGGACTCGTGGTCGGCGACTGGTTCAAGCACGTCGGCACCTGTGCGGACGATCTCGCCGTGGTGCGCTCGCTCTGGACCGTCCACAACGACCACGGCGCGCAGCTCACCTTCCAGACCGGCCGCCACCCGCGCGAGGGCGCGCATCCGACCATCGGCTCGTGGGCCACCTACGGCCTCGGCTCGATGAACGAGACCCTCCCCAGCTTCATCGTGCTCGGCACGCCCACCGGCGACTGCTGCGGCGGCACCTGGACCTTTGGCTCCAGCTACCTCGGCCCGCAATACGCCGGCATCCGCCTCAACGTGGATGCGAAGAAGCCGCTCCCCTTCATCTCGCCCGCCAACGGTGCCCGCTCGCTGGAGGAGCAGCAGGCGAACCTCTCCCTGCTCGGCAAGCTCAACCAGCTCTCCGGCATTGACTACCCGGACGACAAGGACCTGCGCGCCCGCATCAAATCCTACGAACTCGCCTTCCAGATGCAGACCGCCGTGCCCGACGTGATGCGCCTCGACCAGGAGAGCGAGGCGACGCGCAAGCTCTACGGCCTCGACGCCGCGAACACGAAGCCCTTCGGCGAACTCTGCCTTGCGGCGCGGCGCATGGTGGAGCGGGGCGTGCGCTTCGTGCAGGTCTTCCACGGTGGCGGTGGTGGTGGTGCGTGGGACGCGCACTCCGCCATCAAGAGCAATCACACGAACCTCGCGGGCCAGGTGGACCTGCCCATCGCGGGCTTGCTGAAGGACTTGAAACAGCGCGGCATGCTACAAGACACGCTGGTTGTTTGGGGCACGGAATTTGGCCGTTCACCGGGAGCGCAGGGCGACGGGCGCGACCATCATCCGCAAGGCTTTTGCGCCTGGCTGGCCGGCGGCGGCATCAAGCCCGGCGTGCAGCACGGCGTGACGGACGAACTCGGCTTCCACGCCATCGAGAACCGCCACTACATCACGGACATCCACGCCACCGTGCTGCGCCAGATGGGCCTCGATTCGCACCGTCTCGAAATCCCCGGCCGCAAGCGCCTGGACATGGACCACGGCGAACCGATCACGGAGATCATCGCGTAAGCTCGGTCCGCGACCCGAGGGCCGAGAGCGCACACCGCGCGTGGCGCGCGGCGTTCATGCCGCAGCAACGTGCGTAGGCCAAGGAGGGGACGAGCGTTCTGCTGCGCCGCCGGCGCTGCGGTGTAAAGCCGCGCTCTGCTCACGGCATCGCGATCTGTTGCCGGGCGGCTCACCGCTCCTTCGCCCCGCCGCCCGCCGAGATGGCCTGCGCCATCAGGCCCAGGGCTTCCGCCCGCAGCACGGAACCGACCAGCCGGCGCTCCTTGAGATTGTTCACCACCGGCACGTTGCGCTGCTCGCTGCCCAGCAGCGCGGGCAGGGCGTCCGTGAGCGATTCGCCCGGCGTGAGCACCACGGGCGCCGGGCGCATCACGTCACTGGCGATGACCCCGCTCAGCGAGTCGGCACTGCCGAGGTATTCCTTCAGGTCGTGCAACGCCACTAGGCCGAGCAGCCGCTGCTGGTCGTCCACGACGGGCAGGTAGTTGAAGGTGTGCTGAAGGAAGCGCGTGGCGATCTCTGGCAAAGGGGTGTTGTCCCTCACGGGACTGACCGGCTCGCGCATCAGGTCGCCGATCCGCTGCTGGTGGGCCGCACCGATGCGCAGCGTGTCCGCGCTGGGCTCCACGCCGCGCGCCTTGAGCGGCGCGGTGTAGATGGAGTCCGGGTGGAGCTGCCGCGAGACGAGCGTGGCGATGGCGCAGGCCAGCATGAGCGGCGGCATCATCGAGTAGTTCAGCGAGATTTCGAACATCATGATCATCGCCAGCAGCGGGGAATGCACCGTGGCCGCCAGCACGCTGCCCATGCCCACCAGCGCGAAGGTGTGCGTGGGCAGCCCCAGCGCATACCCCGCGCTGTGCAGGCCCAGCCCCACCGCCGAGCCCAGGCCCGCGCCGAGGAACAGCGTGGGGGTGAAGACGCCCCCCACCGTGCCCGTGCCCACGGCCGCCACGGTGGCGAGCAGCTTGGCCAGCAGCAGGCCGACGAGGAACTCGCCGGCGACCTGGTCATGCAGGATCTTGTTCGTGGCGCTGTAGCCGTTGCCCCAGACCTCCGGGTAGCCGGTGGCGATCGCCCCCACGACTGCCCCGCCCAGCGCCAGCCGCAGGTAGAGCGGCGGGCACCAGCGCGCGAACATCTCCTCGCTGGCGGTGAGCAGCCGGAGAAACCCCGCGCCAAACGCCCCGCACAGCACGCCGAACAGCAGGAACCAGCCGAGCTGCCCCAGCGACGTGAACTCGAAGGACGGCACGAGATACCACGGCGCGATGCCGAAGAACGTGCGGCTCACCAAGGTGGCCACCACGGAGGACACGATGAGCGGCGCGAAGCAGGTCATCGAGAAATTGCCCAGGACGATCTGCGCCGCAAAGATCGCCCCGGCAATCGGCGCGTTATAGGCCGCCGCCATGCCCGCGGCCGCCCCGC
Organism: uncultured Klebsiella sp.; assembly: GCA_964496695.1. GTDB lineage: Bacteria > Verrucomicrobiota > Verrucomicrobiia > Limisphaerales > SXTU01 > SXTU01. The sequence goes on along the minus strand of CAZCBE010000051.1, from coordinate 8,731 downwards.
AACCCACCAGCAGCCGCAGCCGGTAGGGCTGCCAGCCAAACCACTGCCCCAGCTTCGAGGCCACGGTGGCGGCCATCTGCGTGATGGAGCCCTCGCGCCCGATGGAGGCGCCCGTGCCGATGCTCACCAGCGAGGACAGCGCACGGACCAGCCCGGCGCGGAACGCCAGCCGCCCATCGCCCGCCACCACCACTTCCAGCAGGTTGGTCACGCCCGCCTGGACGAATTGCATGCCCCAGTAGAGCACCAGCCCCGCCGCGAGGCCGCCCAGCGCGGGGATGAGGAGGCGCTGCCACCACTCGAGCAGTTCCGCCACCTCGACGAGATCGCCCGGGTGACGCAGGGTGAAGTGCTTCACCCACTCGATGGCGAGGTAGAAGATCAGGTTCACCACGCCGCCGAGGATGCCCACGGCCCCGGCCAGCAGCAGATGAAAGACCTCTTCGCTCCAGTGGAGCTTTTCCCGCACGTCCAGCAGCCGCCGCCAATGGTGCGCGGCAAACCGCCGCGCCGTGGCCAGCGCGCGCTCCACAATCGTTGCGGTGCGCTTGGGCATGGCCACAGGCTAGGCCAACCCCTTCCCGCTGGCGACAGCGAACTCGCCCCGCCAGCAGACTTCGCCCCCGGAGCGCGGCTGTGTCCCGCTCGGCGCGGGATCAGCCGCAGCAACGGTCGAGTGCCGGGCACTGTGCAACACCTCAAGCCTCCTGCAAGGCGCAGCCGCTGCGGCTGGTCTCCGCGACCCAGCCGCGCTCCGTGGGGAGGCCCGGCCCGTCATTCCACCGAAGTCACCGGCCCTTACTTCGGCAGCCACTTCTCCCAGTTCTTCGCGTAGGCATCCACGTTGGCCTTGGTCACGGAGATGAGCGGGGTGACGTCCTGCGGCGAGGCCGGGCTTTTCTTGAGCACCAGCTTGTTCACGAGGTGCTGCACGGCGCGCTGGCCGTAGCCATAGACGTCCTGCGCCAGGAGGATTTCCACATGCCCGCTGCGCACATAGGCAAGCTGCGGCGGGAGTGCGTCCACAGAGACGCACTTGACCGTGCCGGCCGGCCACTTGAGCGCGTTGTCCGTGAAGAGCGGCCAGCCGCCCAGCAGACCCCACCCGGCGATATCGGGATTCGACTGCTGCACCTGCTCGATCTTGGCGACGGCGTCCTGCGGCGTCTCCTTGTGGTAGTAGATGTCCAGCACCTTGATGCCGGGCGAGCGCTTGGCGGCGGCGCGGAAGCCGGCGGCGCGCTGCTGGAGGTTTTGCGCGTTCGGGTTGCCATCAATCGCGGCAACCGTGCCCTTGCCGCCCATCAGCTTGGCCAGTTCGATGAAGGTCTGCTCGCCGCACTTGTAGTCATCAATGCCGATGCTCACGAAGCGCCGGCTCGCGGGCGCGTCGCCCGAGAAGGTCACCACCGGCACGCCCTGGCGGTCCGCCTTGTTGATGGCGTCGGTCAGCTTGTTCGCGTCCGAGCAGGAGATGATCACGCCGTCGGTGCCCGCGAGGAGAAGCTGCTCAATGAACTCCGCCTGGCGCTGCGCGTCCTCCTCGTTGGGCGTGCGCCAGTCTATCTTGATCTTGATGCCGTGCTTGGCGCTAAGTTCCTTCGCGGCGTCTTCCGCTCCGGCGCGGGCGGCGAGGAAGAACATGTTGCCCTGCGACTTGGCAATCATGCCGAAGGAATAGCTCTTCTGCGCCTGCGCCAGCCAGGGCGAGAGCGCGACGACCAGGGCAAGCGTGCGGAGGGCGGACTGGAAAACGGCTTTCATGAGCCCGGAGCCTACCGGCCAGACCAGCGACGGGCGACAAAAAGTTGCGGCCAGGCAGGGCGCGGTATCCTCACCGCGCCGCCGAGGTCCGGTGGCGTCCGGGTGGTCGGCGGCGGGCTGATACCAATTACGGGAATACACTGGTCGAATCCTTGCGGTGGGCGATTGAACGCGTTCTCCCTCACCCCGGCCCTCTCCCGCTGGGCGAGGGAGAATCCTCGGCCGCAACGTGTCCAAGCGATGCACCGCTGCTAACCGCACCGGGCTACGTGGCCCCCTCTCCCAGCGGGAGAGGGCCGGGGTGAGGGAGAACGGCCGTGAAGTCAGGGGCGCGTTCGTTTTACCAAACTATTCTCGTAGTTGGTATGAGGACAGATTTTGGGCAGGAAGATTAGTGGCGGAAACACTTTGGAAAAATCTTCCTGCCCCCAATTTTCCTGCCAAAAGTCGGTCCAAGAAAAAGGAACAGCAGCCATGCGTTTCAACGGGGATAGTTACGGAGCCTCTCCTCAGCTCTCCTCCGTTGCGCCCTCTGCGCTCTTTCGCGGCCAATCCAACTGCCCTGCTTTACTCAGCGCTTGCTCTGCGGATTGAAGTAAGGCCGCGAGTCGAAGGACGGCTTGGGATCGTTGGGGCTCGTGGGATTCAGCGGGTCGCGCAGATCGAACAGCGCCTTGGTCGTGTTCCGTGCCTTGGCCTCGAAATCCGAGGAATCTTCGTAGGCCGCGCGGGGATTGTTCGGCGCCTCGACCGCATCCCAGAAGGAAGCCGGTCGCAGGCGGCGCACCGGGCGGGCCGCTCCGACGGCGGCGGCGGAAGTGTCGCGGATGCCCGTCTCGTTCGTCTTCACGAAGAGGCGCATGATGTTCGGATCGTTCGCGATCAGCGGATTGCGCAGCAGCTCAATCGGTGCGTTGAAAATGAAGGGCGGCCCGGAGTAGTCGTATTTGGGCCGCTCATGGTTGGGCTCCACGATCTCCGGTTTGTCCGGCCGCAGCCAGGCATAGCCGTCAATCAACAGCGAGGGCGGGCGCGTGCCGGGCCGCACCACGTCGGGCGGCATCGGCTGCGGATACTGGCGATCCGTGCGCTGGAGCTGGGGCTTCATGATGTCCGGGTCCTGGACCGGCGGATAATAGCCCGTGCGGCGGGTGAGCACTTCGTTCGCCCGCGAGGTGAGGCTCGGCTGCAGGCGGTTGATCATGGTGGCGTCGTCGGGTTTGGCCACCAGGCTCTGCGGCGTCAGTCCCCGGCGCAGCGGCCAGGACTCGACCGTCATGAATTCGAGCGTCGCGGGGAAGGCGCGGTTGTCAATGGCCGTGCGTTCGGCCCGCGGCGTCTTGTCCGTGTGGCCGAGGGCGGAAAGGCCCTGATAAATGGTGCCCGCGTTGAAGGTCAGCGGGTCCTCCAGCGCCACGCGCGAGCCCGTGTCCGTGAGAATCCGCAGCGAGACGCTGTCGGGCGCGGGGCAGTTCGGCACGATCAAGCCCACGGCCAGCGCCGTCAGGAGAAGCTTGGTCGAGGTTGTCCGCACGCTCTATGGGTGCCAGAAAAGGACGCGCAAGGCAATGCCTAATCCCCGGACGGGCAGGACGTAACCCGCAAGATGATGATGGCCCGATTACCGGTAAATCAGGCCGCTTAAGCCGGGAACACAACTCGCGCCCCCTCCGCCCGGTCTTGCACGTCCGCGTCTGGTCCCTACTCTCACCGCCATGCACGTCCGCCTCGCCGTCCTGCTCGCCCTGCTCACGCTGGCCGCCACCACCCGCGCCGCCTCGCTCTCCGTCGAGCAGCAAACCCACGTCTGCCGCTGGTGCTCCGTCCAGTTCGCACCCGCCCCGGTGGACTCGCCCGCCTACCGCAAATACGCCCCGGACCGCCGCGTGGACATCCTGCACCTCGCGCTGGACGTGACGCCGGACTTCAAGGCCCGCAGCATCAGCGGCACCGCGACCGTCACCTTCAAGCCCATCGCCACGCCGCTCGAAGAGCTGCGGCTGGACGCCGTGGACCTGCGCATCGCCTCCGTGACCAGCACGGAGAAGCTCCTCGGCCATCAGGTCACGGACAGCCAGATCGTCTTCACCTTCGCCGCACCCATCCCCGTGGGGAAGGAAGCCCGCGTGACGGTGAAATATTCCGCCCAGCCGCGCAAAGGCCTCTATTTCCGCACGCCGGAGATGGGCTATCCCGAGACGCATCTCTGGACGCAGGGCGAGCCAAACGAGGCCCGGCACTGGTTCCCGTCATTTGACCACCCGGTGGAGAAGTTCACCAGCGAGCTGATCTGCCATGTGCCCAGCAGCATGGTGGCGCTCTCGAATGGCCGGCAGGTCTCCGCCGAGCGCGGCACGGGTGGCCTGGTCGCCTTCCATTGGATGCAGGACAAGCCGCATGTGAACTACCTCATCACCCTTGTCGCCGGCCAGTTGCAGAAAATTCAGGACCAGCACCGCGACATTCCGCTGGAGTTCTGGACCACGCCCAGCGACCTCGCGGAGGCCCCGAACTCCTTCCGCCACACGAAGCACATGATGCAGTTCTTCGAGCGCGAGATCGGTGTGAACTATCCGTGGGCCAAATACGGCCAGGCCGCCGTGCATGACTACCACTGGGGCGGCATGGAGAACACCAGCCTCACGACGTTGAACTTCCGCACGCTCTTCAAGACCGACACCGAGAACCTCTTCAGCAGCGACAGCCTGGTGGCCCATGAGCTGGCGCACCAGTGGTTTGGCGACCTGGTGACGTGCAAGGACTGGAGCCACATCTGGCTCAACGAAGGCTTCGCGACCTACTACGACTGGATGTGGCAGGGCGACTTCGGCGGCACGAACGAGACGCTCTTCGCCCTCTCCACCGCCGCCAAAGGCATCCTCGCCAATCAGAATGAGACACGCGGCATCGTCTGGCGCAAGTTCGGCGAACCGGAGGAGATGTTCAACTACCTCGCCTATCCCAAGGGCGCGTGGGTGCTGCACATGCTGCGCTGCCAGCTCGGCGCAGACCTGTATCGCCAGTGCGTCCGCACCTACGTGGACCGCCACGCCTACGGCTCCGTGACGACCGAGGACTTGAAGAAGGTCATCGAGGAGCTGTCCGGCCGGAGCTTTGACCGCTTCTTTGACCAGTGGGTCCACGGCATCGGCGCACCGACGCTGGACGTGACTTACGCGTGGGACGAGAAGGCCAAGCTCGCGCGCGTGAGCGTGAAACAGGCGCAAAAGATTTCCGACGAGGCGCATCTGTTCCAGTTCCCGCTGACGCTGCGCTTCAAGTCCAAGTCCGGCACCACTGACCACACGGTGCAGGTGCGCGACAAGGAAGAGGACTTCTACCTGCCGCTGAAGGCCGCGCCCGACGTGGTGCGCGTGGACCCCGGCCTCACACTGCTCGCGCGCATCAACTTCAAGCCGCCCACGCCGATGCTCCACGCCCAGCTCGCGGACCAGACCGATCTCCTCGGCCAGCTCCACGCGCTCGACAACCTCGCCGGCCGCAGCGACAGCGAAACCATCGGCAAGCTCAAGGCCGCGCTGAACAGCGAGGCCCACTACGGCGTCCGCACCCGCGCCGCCGACCTGCTCAAGCAGGCCCGCACGGACGAAGCGCTCGCCGCACTTGTCTCCTCCCTCGCCCCCAAAGGGGGAGAGGGCCGGGGTGAGGGGGTTCGGGATGCCCGCGTCCGCAACGCCATCATCACCGCCCTGGGCGGCTTCTATCACGAGGATGCCTTCGCCGTGCTGAAGCAAAACCTCGCCAACGAGAAAAACCCCGGCATCCAAGCCACTGCCCTGCGCGCGCTCGGTCCCTACGCCAAGCCCGAAGCGCGCGAACTGCTGGTAAAGTTCATCAACACGCCCAGCTACCGCGACCGCCTCACGGAGGCCGCCATCGCCGGCATGAAGGCGCAGGACGACCCGGCCTACGTCACGCCCCTGCTCGTCACGTTGCAAGCCCGCGAGGCCACGCTGCTCAGCACGGTCTTCTCCGCCGGCCTGGATGCGCTCGCGTTCGTCGCCCGCAACGAGGCGAAGAAGGATGCCATCCGTGACTTCCTCACCGGCCACGTGAACTCGCCCAAGGAACGTGTGCGCCTCGCCGCCATCACCGCACTCGGCACGCTCGAAGACCCGCGCGCGATTGCCGCCTTGGAAACCTTCACCACCCTCGCCGCCGACCGCCCGGAGAAAACCGGCGCCGACAAAGCCATCGAGAAGCTCCGCACCGCCCGCAAACCCACCGACGACCTGAAGGGGCTGCGCACCGAAGTCCTGGAACTCCAGAAGTCCAACCGCGAGCTGAAGAAGGACCTGGACGCGCTGAAGAAAAAGCTGGAGGCCAAGCCCTAGGGCTGGCTGCGAGTTTGACCGGCGACGCAGTAACCGCTACGTTTCCGCCATGCCGCCCGCCGGCCCATATCGCCTCGACCGTTCGTGGCGTAAGTCCCGCATCGCCGCGCGCATCCTCCTGCGCGAGGCGGCCGGTCGGCTGACCCCGCGGGACGTGCGGCTGGCGCAGTTGCTCGCAGCGGACAAGGGCGTGACTTCGCGGCTCATTGACCAGGCCATCCATGGTATTCGAGGCAGAACATATCAACTGGAACTGTCCCGCCGGGCGGCGGCTTGACCAACGGCCGGGTTGCTAGCGGGCTTCGGCCCATGCGAAGCAAAGCAGCAAGCCAACAGGCAGCAGCAGGCATGCGGCGATTCCATAGGTCTTCAATCCGCCGCCCTCCCGCTTGGTGAGCCACACGCCAACACCACCGGCGAAAGCGAGGAGGATTCCCGGAGGCTGCCCGACTGGGGCGGGGTCATAATGACGGCTTTCATACAAGTGCCAGAGGACAGCCACGGCAAGGGCCAGCAGGACGGGCGGGGCGCAAAGTCCCAGCACGCGACGGACCCCCTCGGACAGGCCACCACGGGGCGAAAGCAGCCAAGTCAATCCGCCCGCAATGAGGACCGCGACCGCGTCCCACGGCAAAATCATTGCCTGTCCGCGTTTTCGCAGGGCCGCACGGTGTTGTCGGCCCAACTCGGACGCATGTTCAATAGTTCCGTGAACCGAACAGGAAGGTGATCCAGCGACGTTGGATGATGGAAGATAATGCCCTCCGCCGGGACAAGCTGGCAGTTCTGCACCGCGCAGGTAAGCCAGGATGGCGGCGTTGGTCAGTGAATAGGTGTCCGAGGCCGCCTGCTTGCTCTCCAACGCCCATTGCTGCACGGCTCCGTCAATCTGCTTGAGGTTGGAGATACAGGAGCCGATTTGCGAAGAACCATGCACGAACCCTGTCCCTCCCAGGAGCCAGAGCACCACGATGCCGGCGCGAAGCCGCGCGATGACAGGTTTGCAGCTTATGGCCCAAACCTCGCAGAGGAACCCTGGGGTGACAAGGTCACACTTGCGGCCGCTTGAAAGCCGGGGGAACGGGCCAAAGGATTCGGCTTACGTCCCGAGAAACACCTTATGCACCGCGCGCATCGCGGCCTCGCCCTTGGCCAGCTCGATCACCACGGAGATCTTGATTTCGCTCGTGGAAATCATGTCGATGTTCACGCCCTCCTTCGCGAGCGTCTCAAACATCTTCGCCGCCACGCCGCTGTGGCTCTTCATGCCCACACCCACGATGGAGAGCTTGCCGATGGTCTCGCTCACGGCCAGTTCTGCGAAGCCGACCTCGGCCTTGAGAGCGTCCATCACCTTGCGAGCCTTCACGAGGTCCGGCTTGTCGAGCGTGAAGGAGATGTCCGTGGTCGGCGATTTCGAGCCGTGGCTGATGTTCTGCACGATCATGTCCACGCCAATGGCGCCGTCGGCCAGGGCCTTGAAGATGCGGGCGGCCACGCCGGGCCGGTCGGGCACGCCGACGACGGTCACCTTGGCCTGGTTTTTGTCGAGCGCGACGCCGCGCACAACGATGCCTTCCATGCTTTGCGTTTCTTCTTTCACAATCGTTCCGGGGTTGTCATTCAGACTGGAGCGGACTTCAAACACGACGCCGAATTTCTTGGCGAATTCCACTGAGCGGAGCTGCATCACCTTCGCGCCCGCGCCCGCCAGCTCAAGCATCTCGTCGTAGGCGATCTCCGGCAGCTTCTGCGCGCCGGGGACGATGCGCGGGTCGGCGGTGTAAACGCCGTCCACGTCGGTGTAAATCTGGCAGAGGTCGGCCTTCACGGCGGCGGCGAGGGCAATCGCGGTCAAGTCCGAGCCGCCGCGGCCCAGCGTGGTGATCTGGCCTTCCGCCGTCTCGCCCTGAAAGCCGGCGACGATCACCACATTGCCCGCGTCGAGCTGCGCGTGGACCTGCTTGGGCGTGATGTTCTTGATCTTCGCCTTCGTATGGACGCCGTCGGTGACGATGCCCGCCTGCGCGCCCGTGAGCGAGGTGGCCGGGATGCCAAGCTGCTGGAGGGCGATGGCCGTGAGCGCGATGGTCTGCTGCTCGCCGGTGGCGAGCAGCATGTCCATCTCGCGCTCGCTGGGCAGCGCGGTGATCTCCTTGGCGAGCTTGATGAGGTTGTCGGTCACGCCGCTCATGGCGGACACGACGACGACCACCTGGTCGCCGCGGTTGCGATACTCGGCCACGCGCCGGGCGACGTTTTTGATGCGCTCGGGGTTGCCGACCGACGTGCCGCCGTATTTTTGGACTATGAGAGCCATGTCAAAGGGGGCGTGTTCTAGCAGGAGGGCCCGGGATTTGGCAATGCCGCTTCTTGCACTCGCTCCGGGGGGCGAATCTCGGCACTGCCCCCGGAGCGCGGGTCTGCGGCCCGCAGCGGCCGCCCTGGTCGGTTGCGGTTGGTGTCGGCCGGCGGGACCGGACGATCGGACGTTGCTGCGGGTCACAGACCCGCGCTCCCCGGGCTTTGGGGCAGTGTCGAGATGCGCCACTCCCAGGCTAGTCTGCTGTCCTTGAAGTGTCTGCCATTATTTCTCCGAGTTTGGCGCGGGC
>CAZCBE010000050.1:0-47074 GCA_964496695.1 uncultured Klebsiella sp. | reverse complement strand
GCCCGCGCCAAACTCGGAGAAATAATGGCAGACACTTCAAGGACAGCAGACTAGTTTGACCACCGAGACGTGATGAACACAGACGTGGTTCTCCGCTGTTTTCAGTGGCATGGGGTGGGTGAAGCTCCAAATCCCAGGTTCCAAATCCCAAAGAAACTCCAAACTCCAAATTTCAAAAGGCGGCATCGCCCGGCACTGGCCGGGTTAGCCGGACCAAACCGGCCCTTGGGCCAAAGGCCGAACGAGGCGGAAGCGCTGGTGGCGGCACGCTGAACGATTGGAATTTGGGTTTTGGAGTTTCTTTGGAGCTTGGGACTTGGAGTTTGGGATTTCCCTGCTTGTGCTTCAATGGCGGCGAGTTACCGGGTATCCCTCTCCAGCACGCATGCACGCCCTTGCCGAAGACTTTCTGTTCTCCCTCCGCCACGAGCGCGGCCAGGCGGAGCATACGCAGAAGACCTACCAGGGCCTGCTCGACAAATTCATCGCCTGGGCCGGAGCGCACAAATTGACGAACTGGCGCGAGGTGCAGCTCACGCACCTCACCGAGTTCCTCCAGCACGAGCGCGACCGCCGGCTGGACGGAGCACCGGAGGAGTCCAAGGCGAAGCTGAGCACCGCCAGCCTCTACCTCCAGATCGCCGCCTTCCGCGCCTTCTTCAAGTGGGCCGAGACGGAAAAGCACCTGCCCGCGAACCCGGCGGAGAACCTCTCGCTCCCGCGCCGCTGGAAACGCCTGCCCAAGGCGCTCACCACCGCCGAGATCGAGCAAATCCTGAAGCCCCTCGCCACGTCCGAGCCCTCGGACCTCTGCGATCAGGCCGTGCTGGAACTCGCCTACGCCAGCGGCCTGCGCCTCGCCGAGCTGCGGAACCTGCGCCTCGAACAACTCCACCTGGAAGCAGGCTTCGTCACCGTCATCGGCAAGGGCAACAAGGAGCGCGTCGTGCCGGTCGGCTCGTTTGCCGTGGAAGCGTTGAACCGCTATCTCACGGTCGCCCGCCCGCAGCTCGTGGGCCCCAAGTCGCCGGCGGCCGTGTTTCTCACGCAGCGTGGCACCGCCTTCGCCCACGTCACCATGTGGCTGCGCATCACCAAGCGGGTGAAGCGGGCGGGCCTCAAGCGCAACGTCACCCCGCACATGCTGCGGCACAGCTTTGCCACGCACCTCTTGGAGCACGGCGCGGACCTGCGCGTCATCCAGGAACTCCTCGGCCACTCCAGCATCTCCACCACGGAGGTTTACACCCACGTGGCCGGCCAGCGCCTGCGCGAGGTGCATCGGAAGTTCCACCCGCGGGCGAAGTAAGTCTCAGTGGCGCCGGAACGGAGCGAGTGGAGCGGAGCGTTTGCGTCCGCCGAGCCGGCGCGGACGCCGGCGCTACGTAGCGCCGGCCTCCGGCCGGCCGTGCCGCAAGCGTCCTCGCTTGCCCGACAGGGCGAGGTCGGGGCAGTGTCGAGATGCACCCTGCGGACCAGATGCTTGGGGAAATTCCTTCTGCCGCCGCGCCAGTTGTTGTTCAATCCGCCACCAACACACGACATGACGCAAACCCCCAGCAAGGCCAAGGCGAAAAACGACCATGCCTGACCAGCCGAAACGCTACATCGCCCTGGGCCTCGCTGACCGCGATGGCTGGGGTTGGAATGAACAGACCGCCCCGCCGCTCGTCGCCCTGCTCGAAGAGGCTGCGGCGGACCAGATCTACGTCTCGTTGAAGATGGTCACCGGCTTTTTCGCCACCTCGCCGGCGGCGCTGGAACGTGTGCATGCCGCCGCAGGCTATGCCGAGCTGCTGCGCACGCACGACGTCCGGTCCGTCTCGCTGGGGATCGGCGTCGTCGAAGGCGAACTCAGCGCCGCGTTCACTGCGGAGGGGAAACTGGACCCGGCCATCCTGCCGCTCGGCGACACCATGCGCCAGGTGGCCTGTGAAGCGACGCAACTGGCGCGCCATCACGAGGCGATCATCCGCCTGCGGGCCGAGCTCAGCCGCGCCGCCCGTTGAGATTTCCGCTTTGAACTTTGCGCCCTGCGCTTGGAACATCCCCGCATGAGCGAATTCTGGACTCCCGGCAGCCGCGCCCGCCCGCCCGGCGACCCCTTGCGCATTCTCTGGCTGAAGACCGGTCCGCTCCATCCCGTGGACACCGGCGGGAAGATCCGCACGTTCAACATGCTCCGCGAGCTGCGGCGGAAGAATCCTCTCACCTACCTCTCGCTCTGGCCCGAGGGCACGCCCGAATCCGCGCGCAAGGACGCCCACGAGTATTCCGACGATCAGGTGTGGATTCCCTGGCGCGAGACGCCCAAGCGCTCGCTTCGGTTCGTCTGGCAGCTCGGCATCAACTTCGCCGGCTCGCGCCTGCCCTACGCCATTCAAAAATATCTCTCCGCGAGGTGGTCGGCGGAGATCCGCCATGCCGACCTGTCCGGCAAGTTCAACCTCATCGTCTGTGACTTCCTCACGCCGGCGGTCAACCTCTTCTACGGCGACTACCGCCCGGTCACACCCGTGCTGCTCTTCCAGCACAACGTCGAGTCGCTCATCTGGCAGCGGCACTATGAGACGGCCGTGGGCGGCGTGCGACGCTCCTACATGCACGGCCAGTGGCAGCGCATGCGGCGCTTTGAAAGCCTCGCCTGCTCGCTCGCGGACAAAGTATGCGCCGTGTCCGAGGAGGATGCCCGCCTGCTGCGCGACCAGTTCAAGCTGACCAACGTCTGCGGCGCGGTGCCCACCGGCGTGGACCTCGACTTCTTCCAGTTCAGCCCTACCCCGCGCACGCCGCGCTCGCTGGTGTTCCTCGGCTCGATGGACTGGATGCCCAACATTGACGGCTGCGTCTGGTTCGCCGACGAGATCTGGCCGCTTGTGAAGCAGAAGTTTCCCGACGCCACCCTCACCATCGTGGGCCGCAAGCCCGCGCCCAAGGTGCAGGAACTTGCCGCGCGGGATGCGAGCATCAAGGTCACCGGCACCGTGGACGACGTGCGCCCGCACCTCGCCGCCGGCGAGGCGATGGTTGTCCCACTGCGCGTCGGCGGCGGCACGCGCATCAAGATTTTTGAGGCCATGGCCACGGGCATTCCGTGCGTGAGCACGCGCATCGGCGCGGAGGGCCTGCCCGTCCAGCACGGCGAGCACATTGCGCTGGCGGACACTCCGGCGGACTTCGCCCACGAGATAGGCGCGCTTTTCGAGCAGGCGGACCGCCGGCGTGCGTTCGGAAAGAACGCCCGCGACCTCGTGGAGAAAAACTTCGGCTGGGCGAGCATCAACGCCGTCTTCGAGCGCTACTGCCAGGAGACGGTGACGCAGCGCAAGGCAGGCAAGCCGTAAGGCGCATTTTCAAATTCCCGTTCGAACACGACCTTCTCATTGGCACCGGGCTTCAGCCCGGTGTGAGCGCAAACAACCTCCCAGCCACTTCAGCGGCTGAGCCTCAGCCGGATGGGAACGAGAGCGTGGCAGCGTGGACTGCCAATCAGGGCTGAAAGTCCGTCATGTGACAGCCCGGGGTGAAGCCCCGGGAAACCTGGCCAGCGCAGCCTGCCCGCCCTGTAAGGGCGGGACTCTTTCCCGCACCACCCCGCGTCCCGCCCCTTCAGGGCGATGACGAAATGGGAGCACGAACCCGGGCCTCCGCCTCGCGGGGCTCCGCTCCAGCCCGGGCTGTCACATGACGGGCTTTCAGCCCTGGTGCCGGCGTCATTCGTTGTGGTGCGGCGTGAATCTCCTTCAGATTCAACTCGGAAATTCCCGAAGGGCATCAGGGCCAATGAGAGTTCGTCCGACATCAACCTCTGGATTTCGAAGGCGGGGCGCAGTTCCAACACCGCGTTGCAATTCAGACATGCAAAGCGGCTCGGCGGGCCGCACTCCGGGCGTCCCCACGCTCGCTTTCACGCCATTTCATTCTTTGGTTTTCAGCCGCCGCCCGCCGCCCTATTGTCCGCGCGCTTATGAGCGAAAGCGTGGCAGCCAAACATTCGTGGAAATTCTTCACCGCCGGCGGCGTCAACCAGGTCGCCTTCCGCAACGGCGCGGATCTTGCGCATCTTGATCAGCTCGACTTGAAACTTTGGGTTGCGTTGGCGGTGCCCACCCGGGGCATCGAGTTTGACCCGAAGACGCTCGACCACATTGATACCGACAAGGACGGCCGCATCCGTCCGCCGGAACTCCTCGCGGCGGTGAAGTGGGCGGAGGCCTCCTTCAAGCGCCTTGACGATCTGTTCACGGGCGGTGATTCCGTCCCGCTCGAAGCCATTGTGGACACCGTGCTCGCCGCCACGGCGCGACGCATCCTCGAAAACCTCGGCAAGCCGGCCGCCAACGTCATCACCCTCGCCGACGTGGCCGAGACGAACCGCACCTTCGCCGCCACACGGTTCAATGGCGACGGCATCCTGCCCGCCGACTCCGCAAGCGAGCCGGCCTTGAAGCAGGCCATCGAGGATCTGCTTGCCACCGTGGGCGGCATGCCGGACCGCAGCACGAAGCCCGGGGTCAACCAGGCGAAGGTGGACCAGTTTTTTGCCGACGCGCAGGCCTTCTCCGACTGGCACGCAAAGGCCGAGGCGGACCGGACCAGCATTCTCCCGCTGGGCGACGCCACGGCGGGCGCCTCCGCCGCGATCAAGGCCGTGAAGGCCAAGGTGGACGATTTCTTCGCGCGCAGCCGCCTCGCCACCTTTGATTCGCGCGCCACCGCCCCGCTGAACCGCGCCGAGACCGAGTTCGTGACCCTGGCCTTGAAGGAGCTGACGCTCGCCTCGGAGGACATCGTCAAGCTGCCCCTCGCGCACATCGAGCCCGGCCGCTCGCTGCCGCTCACCAGCGGGCTGAACCCCGCCTGGCAGGCGGCGGTGGACAACCTTCTCGCGAGCGCCGTCGGGCCGCTGCTGGACGCGGAGAAAGCGATTTTGACCGAAGGCGAGTGGATCACATTGCAGGCCATGCTCGCGCCCTACAACGCCTGGGTCGCCGCCAAGCCCGCCACCAGCGTCGAGAAGCTCGGCCTTGCCCGCGTGCGCGATCTCCTGGCCAGTGACACCAAGGCCGCGCTCACCACGCTGATCGCCCAGGACGCGGCGATGGACGCCGAGTTCAAGCAGGTCGGCATGGTCGAAAAGCTCCTCCTCTTCCAGCGTGACCTTGTGCGGCTGCTGAACAACTACGTCAGTTTCGCCGAGTTTTACGGACGGCGCAGCGCGATCTTCCAGGCCGGCTCGCTCTTCCTCGACGCCCGCACCTGCCACCTCTGCATCGAGGTGGTGGACGCCGGCAAGCACGCCACGCTGGCGGGCCTCTCCGGCGCTTATCTGGCCTATTGCGACGTCACCCGCACCGGTGGCGCGAAGAAGACCATCGTCGCTGTCTTCACGGACGGCGACTCGGACAATCTCATCGCCGGGCGCAACGGCGTCTTCTACGACCTCAAGGGGCAGGACTGGGACGCCACGATCACCAAGATCGTCGCCAACCCGATCAGCATCCGCGAGGCGTTCTGGTCGCCCTACAAGAAGTTCGTCCGGCTCGTCGAGGAGCAGATTGCCAAGCGCGCCGCGGCGGCGGATGCCGAAGCGCAGGGCAAGATCGGGTCCGCCGCCACCGCAGTGGCGCAGGCCGACAAGGCCAAGCCGGCGGCCAAGGAAGAGCCCAAGAAGCTCGATCTGGGCACCATCGCGCTGATTGGCACGGCCGTCAGCGGCATCAGCGCCATGATCGGCATGTTCCTCGGCACGCTGCTCGGGCTGGGCCTGTGGATGCCGCTGGGAATTCTCGGGATCGTGCTGCTCATCTCCGGTCCTTCGATGCTGCTGGCCTTCCTGAAGCTCCGCCAGCGCAACCTCGCCCCGATTCTCGACGCGAACGGCTGGGCGATCAATACGAAGGCCAAAATGAACGTCCCGTTCGGCTCCGCGCTCACGCGCGTCGCCCAGCTCCCGGCCAATGCCGAACGCTCGCTGGACGATCCCTACGCCGACAAACCCAGTCCGTGGCGGACCTATGCGGTGCTGCTTGTCCTCGTCGCCCTCGGCTACGGCTGGTTCATCGGCAAGCTCGACGACTACCTGCCCGAGCCGGCGAAATACAAGACCGTCTTCCCGCCGAAGGCCGTGCCCGTGCCGGCCCCGGTCGTCGGCACAAACGCAGTGCCTGCCGTAGTCACGAACGCACCGGCGGCGAAGTGAACCCGTGCCGGTGGCTTGCAGCCGCCGACCGTGGGCCGCAGCAGCACGAAACGGCTTCCAGCAGTCTCACCCGCAACGCGGTGGCTGCAAGCCACCGGCACGGGATTCCGGGGCTCACAGCACGGAGCCTTCGTTACGCAAATTCTCCCATCGGGAACCAGCCTTGGTAGGGCGCGGTGTCCTCACTGCGCCGCCTAGGTTCAGTGACCTCCGGATGCTCGGCGGCGGGCTGAGGACAGCCCGCCCTACCCGCCGCAGATGCCTCGGGAGTGAACAGTGGCTGCCCACCAAGCGACGGGGATAATCCATCGGTAAGCGGAGGCCCGTCGGGCACGACGGTTGAAAACGAAAGCCGCAAGCCGGTGGCCCGCGAGAACTACTTCGGTTCTCCGGTGTTTTCAGTGGCGTGGGCGAAGCTCCAAATCCCAAGTTCCAAATGCCAAAGAAATTCCAAACTCCAAATTTCAAAGGGCGGCATTGCTCGGCACTGGCCGCGCCAGCCGGACCGAACCAGCCCTTGGGCCAAGGTCCGAACCAGAGCGAAAGTGCTGACGGCGTGGCGTGCTGAACACTTGGAGTTTGAGCCTTGGAGCTTCTTTGGAGCTTGGGACTTGGAGCTTGGAATTTCCCCGCTTGCCTCCCTGTTCCACCGAAAACAGCAAAGAACCACTACTTCTTCCCAAAAAGACTGCCGAAGAAGGATTTCCCCTCCAGCTCCTTCTGCTTGACCTTGAGCTGGCCCAGGATGCCCTGCCAGCCGAGGAAGACCTTGTGCCACTGGTTTTCGAGGCCGCGCAGGGAGTTGTCCGCCAGCTCGCTCATGTAGCGGATGGAGGGGGCGTTGGTGAGCAGCGCATGGATTTCATCGCGCGGCGGAGCCCCGCCACCCTCGACCTGGCTCATCAGCATTTCCAAGCCCTGGGCGATGTTGCTCTTCACCTCCAGAAATTGCGACTCGTCCTCGGCCGTGAAATTCTTCGAGCGGGCGAGGGAGAGGAAATGATTAAACTGCTTCCAGCACTCGACGTGGGTTTCGAGTTCGAGAACGAGTTGATCCAGTTTCTTGTTGCGCATAAGCCGCGTCCGAGCGGCGATTTAGGGCGTGTCAGCGGATGGGGGCAAGGAAAATCATGGCCCCGCCGCGTTGTTCCTTCGCGGTGATCTTCAAACCGCTGTAGTAAATGATCATCTCCGCCACGGGCAGATTCGCCTCCCGCGCGGAGTTCATCGCGTCCATCACCGTCTTGCCGATTTCGCGGACGGTGGCCTCGCCGAAGGAGCGCGGCAGCGTGGAGGTGAGGACATTGCCATCGCGGTCCACGGTGAAACTGCCGCTCGGCAGCCGGTCCATGACCGGCGCTTCCTTCTTGGAGGAAAAGAAATCTAGGAGGCCCATTGTGCTGCCATCTTTTTGAGGGTTTCCAAAATCTGTCCGGAGGTGCGCCCGCGTTGGAAGCCGGCGCAGAACACCTTCTCGCCCTTGGTGGCCAGCCCCCCGCCGCGTTGCGACCCGGTGGTCACCACCTGCTGGAGCGTGCCGGCATTGATCTTGTCGCCGAGCTGGCTGAGGCGCTCGGCGGTGCGGACGGCCCATGCGGCCGTCTTGTCCGGCGAGTCGCAGGCGAAGTGCTCGACCGGCTTGTCCTTCCCCACTTCGGTGACGAGCACAAACTCGACGCCGGGATTGCGGCCGAGTTCCGCGAGTGGCGAGGCCGCCTTGGCCTTCTCGCCGCCGGAACCGGGAACTTCACCGGCGGCCATCTCATCCAGCATCTGCGCGGAATCCAGCAGGAGGCCCTGCACCGAGTTCATGATGCGCCGCTCGCGTGTCGCATCGGCGGGCAGGTGCTCAAAGGTCCCCGACCGCCACGACATGATCTTCTTGAACGCGTCCTCGCCCTTGAGTTCGCCCATCTCGGCGTCCATCAGGTCGCCGTTGAGCAGCCAGATCTTCCCGATGAAGGGACCGTTCGTGAATTTGAGCGTGACGGAGCTTTGCGAGAGGCTCTCCATCTGGACGATGTCCGTGAGCGTCTTGCTCTGCACGCCGCGGAAACCGCCCGACTCCTCGCGCTGCAGCAGCGACTCGATGCAGTCCACGAACATCTTGATGTCCTGCGCGGTCTTGGGCTTCTCCAGGAAGAGGTCAATGCCCATCGCGTAGGCCCGCGTCCGGTATTCGTCCTCGGAGAGGCCCGTCATCACCACCGTGCGCAGGCCGGGGAAACGCCGCCGGACGATGGCCAGCACCTGGAAGCCGTCCATGTTTGGCATCCGCAGGTCGGTGACCAGCAACGAGTAGGGCTCGGCCTCCAGCAGCGCGATGGCGTGCGCGCCGGAGGAGGCGGTGCGGACATCCGGCTGGGCCGGCAGCGTCGAGAGCAGCTCCTGGCACAACTCCAGAAACTGCGTCTCGTCGTCGAGGATGAGGATTTTATTTTGTGCGCCCACGCAGGCTCCAGTGTGCGCTTTTTGTTTGCCACTTCAAGTGATTTGGGCGAACACTCGCGGCGCATTTCCGCGCTGCCAAACCCGCCGGAAACGCCGCCAAGACCGCATGTTGGATTCCATCAAAGGACTTTCGGCCACGGGCGGGGCCACCCCCGCCGGCTCCGCCGCGCCGCCCGCGGATGCCGTGCCCGAATTGCTGGCCATCTCGCTCAAGGCGGTGCTCGACCGCCTGCCTGCCGCTTTGAAGCCGCTGGTCACGCGCGTGGCCGGCCCGGACGAGAAGATCAATGTGCCCACCGCCAAGGTGCTCGCGCAGCTCTCCACCGGCGCCGTGCGCATCACGCTGGATGAATTTCGCGCCGCGGCCTCCGCCGGCCTTGTCAGCCCGGGCGGCCAGGGCGACGCGCTCGTGGACCTGCCGCTGCCGGAAGTGCTCCGCGTCGCCGGACCGCTGCTGAAACGCAAGACCGCGCAAAAGGCCGAACCGGCGGCAGGAAGTTTTTTTGGCAATCCTGCCGCCGCGCCCAGGCCTGCCCCGGCCCCGGCTCCCGTTCCGCCCCCGGCTCCCGCACCGGAGCCACCCCCAGCGCCGGTGACTACGGCCGTTTTCGCGCCCGCGCCCACTCCGTCCGCCACCACGTTCTTCGCTCCCGCGTCCAGCCCGGCGGCACCCACGTTTGCCCCGGCCTTCCAGCCCGCACCGGAAGCACCCAAGAGCGGCGGCACGACCTTCACCACGTTCCAGCCCGCGCCCAGCCCGGTCGAAGTGGTTTCAGCCCCGTCCGGTCCGGCAGGAGCCTCCGCCGACGTTCCCGCCTCCAACACCGTGCCGATAAAACTCTCCGTGCTCACCGTTGGCTGGCCGGAGAACATCCGCAAGGAGGCCGCTGATCTGCCCCACGCGACGGTGGAATTCCCGCGCGAAGAACTGGGCAACGCGATGAAAAGCGGCAAGGTCGTCTTCACCTGGGGCCAGTTGCGGAGCTGGATGAACCCGGCGGTCGGGCCCTCCGTTGCCGATGGCACCTCGCTGCAACTGCCCTTGCGCGTCCTGGTGCAGCCCTTCATGGCGAACATGCGCAGTGGCGACACCACGAAGCGCCCCGCCGGAGCCGACAGTTCCACCACCACCTTCGTCAACCGCGCTCCCACGCCCTCGCTCACGGTCCCGACTCCCGCCCCCGCTGCGCCTCCGCCGGTGGACACCAAGCTGGGCGAGGCGCTCGGCAAGCCCGAGAAAACGCACTGGACCCCCACGGAAATCATCCACGCCGTCATCGGGATGCCCGGCGTGGCGGGCGCGATGCTCTCGCTGCAGGAGGGCCACCTCGCCGCCGCCGAGATGCACGCCATCCTGCCGCCCGAGCTGCTCGCCTACGCCCTGCCCAAGCTCTTCTCCGCCACCGGCGAGCAAGCCCGCCAGATGAAGCTCGGCGAGCCCACGGTCATTTCCCTCGTCGCGGACGGCCACCACTGGGCGGTCTTCAAGCTCGACAAGATTTTCTTCACCGTGATGAGCCGCAAGGGCAGCTTGCTTCCCCTGCCCCAGCTCCAGACCATCGCCCAAGAGATCGCGCGTCAGCGCAAATAGCCTATGGCCATCATCAACCAAGCCACCAAGGAACTGCAGGTCAAGATCGTCTATTACGGCCCGGCCAAGTCCGGCAAGACGACCAACCTCGAGTCCATCTACGGCAACGTCCAGACCTCCAACCCCGAGAGCAAGAGCAAGATCGTCTCGCTGGCCACCAGCTCCGACCGCACGCTCTTCTTTGACTTCTTCCCGTTGGAGACCGTCACCATCAAAGGCTACAAGACCAAGTTCCAGCTCTACACCGTGCCCGGCCAGGTCATCTACAACACCACCCGTCAGCTCGTGCTGCGCGGCGTGGACGGCCTGGTGTTCGTCGCCGACTCGACCTACGAGAAGATGGAGGAGAACGTGGAGAGCCTCAAAAACATGGAGGACAACCTCCGCACCCTGAAGCTCAACCTCACCGACATTCCCTACGTCCTCCAATACAACAAGCGCGACTCCGCCAATCCCGCGCCGGTCGAATACATGGACTTCCTGCTCAACAACCGGGACGTCCAGGTGCCCAGCTTCCCGGCCATCGCGCCCAAGTGTGAGGGCGTCTTCGAGACGCTCAATGCCATCACCGGCCTGCTGTTGAACAAGTTCCTCAGCGGCGGCAAGTAATGAAGCGCTCCCGGTTTCAGGCGGCGCCGTGCCGCGCGTGTTCCGCGTTCCGCGTTCCGCAATCTGCATTCCCATGAAGGGCTTCCCCCAGCTCAATGCGGACGATGTCCAGCAGCTTGACCTGCTCCTCAAGGATTTCGTCGCCAAGAGCGGGGTGCAGGGTGTCCTGGTCGTCGAACGGGCCGGATATCTCATCCACCGCGCCGGCGCGGAGATGCCGTGCGACCCGCGGGAATTCGCGAGCCTCGCCTCGAATGCCTTCAGCGCCGCGCAGGAGATGTCCCGGCGGCTCAAGGAAAACTTCTTCACGCAGCTCCGGGTCAGCGGGACTGGGTTCCACACGCTCATCCGACATGTGGATGAAACGTGCCTCCTCGTCGTGATCTCCGACACGCAGAGCGCCCCGGAACAGGTTGCGGACAAGGCCACGCCGACCGTCATCAACATTCATACCTTGCTGGAGATCGCCCGCCACCGCGCCCCCGAGGCCACGTTGGATTTCGCGGATGCCGATGTGGAGAACGTGACCAAGTTCTTCCAGCGCACGCCCCCGCCGCCCCCCCCACCGCCAACGGAACCTCCGGCTGCGCCCGAGCCCCCGCCGACTGGTCCGCCGGCGGCGTAGCTGACGAATTACAACGCACGCCCGCTCTTTCTTCCTTAGAAAGGAAAGAAGTCATGCCCGGTTCGCCTGTGGCTGCTGCGTCCGAACCAGCGATGGTAGGGCGCGCTGTCCTCAGCGCACCGCCGAAGTCTAGTGGCGTGCGGGTTATCGGCGGCGGGGTGAGGACACCCCGCCCTACCATCTGTTGCGCGTGTTCTGCGTATTCCACGGTTGCCTTACGCAGCAGTTCGCTCACCGCTGCTGCGCCGGTTTCAGCGCCGGGTCGTTCAGGTCCAGCCGGTAGAGGATCTGGTTGTAGTTATAGCGCGGGGTGGGCGTGGGCTTGTTCGCGAACTCCGCCGTGTAGGTGCCCTCGAAGAACAGCCACGGCGAACCCTCCGGCGTGAACTCAATATGCAGACGCGGGTTGTAGAAGGTGTAGTTGTCGTGGCTCAGCACCTTCACCGCCGTTCCCCACGGTCCGGTCGGCGCGTCCGCCTCCGCATACCACAGCTCGCCAAAGACGGACGGCTTGCCGAAGGACTCCATAAAGACCGCCACCCATCGCTTACGCGTCGGATGCCAAGCGATGGACCCGCTGTGCGGCTTCACCGTCCCGCCACCCGCCCCGGGCAGGCTCGCCTGCGGGGTGAGCACCTCCCACGTCCTCGCGTCCTGCCACGCCTCGAAAGTCGCCGGGCAGCGCAGGCGCGGCAGCGGATTGCCGAAGAGCAACCAGTCCTTGCCGGCGGCATCCTGCCAAGCCACCGCATGGCCCTCGGGAACCGGCGGTGCTTTCGGCGCGGCGTCGGATTTCGTCCAGACAGTCTTCAGCTTCTCGAAGACAAGCTTCTCCTCGTGCCACACCGCGAGGCTCCACTCGTAGGCGTCCAGATGCCCTTTGATCTTCATGTAGGAGCACACCAGTCGCGGAGTGCCGGTGCGATCGGGCAGGCTCGCCATCCCCGCCACCCACGTCGGCCCGCTGCCGGCCATCGGCGCGATGCCGCGCGGCATTCCTTTCGCGTCTGAGAAGTAATCCAAGGCCAGCCGCAGCGGCGGTTGCAGCGCGGCGGGTTGCACCGGCGTGGTCGCGCCCGTGCCGTCGAAAATGCCCAGCGGATATCGCGCGAGCGTCGTGTCCCCCCAGAACCAGTAGAGCTTTCCGCGATGCACCGCGTTCTGCACCGTGTCCTGCCCGACGAGACCGGACTCCTTCCAAGCCAGCTCGAGCCCGAGCTTCTGGCTCTCCGCGAAGATCCCCGCCCCCGTCAGCCGGCCGACGCGCTGCGCGATGTTTGTCCGCCGCACCTCCACGCGCACCGTCCTGCCCGGCTCCGGCTTGAGCCGCACGCCCCTCATGCCGAAGCCATCCGCCTTCACCTCGTAGCCATGTCCATGCACTTCGAACCACGTCTCCCGCCCCATCAGTTCCGGCAGCTCAAAGGCGATAATTCCCGCGTTGTCCGAGACCAACCGAACCTGATGGGTCGTGCGCAGCTCCACCAACGGCACCGGCCACCCGCTCCCCTGCTCCACGATTTCGATGCGGCAGGGCGCGGCGGGTCCGGCCGCTTGGGCCGCCAGCATGACGCACCACGACAGCATCAGGGAGAGACGCGATGAAAAATGGGGCCGGCGCATGGCGCGAGTCTTTCGGAGCCCACGATGAAAGTCAAAATGCCCGGGTGCTGAGGCGGAGCGATTCCGTTGGGCACGCACCAGGCCAGTTCAACGACGAGGCCAGACCGTGGCACCTCCCGGCGTGCTCGGCGACTTGGCGGTGAACAGTATTCTACAGTCACCGCATTGTCGCGCAGTTGAGGAATGCCGGCTGATTCGCCAGCCACTAATCCCTTCTCCCTTTCGCGCCGGACGCTATGCTCTCCGCGCACATGGCCAAGCCGCCCTTCATCGAACTCCCCGACGTGGAGCCGATTCCGATCCTCTTCGAGGACCGGTCGGTCATCGCCATTGACAAGCCCGCCGGGTGGATGCTCGTGCCGCACTCCTGGCAGCGCACCGGCTGGAACCTTCAGGCGGCCATCACCTCGTCCCTCGCCGCCGGCCACTTCTGGGCGCGCTCGCGCAACCTGAAGTTTCTCCGCTACGTCCACCGACTGGACGCGGACACCAGCGGCGTGCTGCTCTTTGCCAAGAGCTTCGGCGCGGTGGAGACCTACGGGGACATGTTTGAGCAGCGGGCGATGGAGAAGTATTACCTCGCCATCGTGCATGGCCAGCCGCGCGAGCCGGAATGGGCCTGCCGCCTGCCCCTCGGCCCGGACCCGCAGCAGATCGGCCGTATCCGCGTGGACAAACAGGAAGGCAAAGAGTGCGAGACGTTTTTCCGCACGGTGCGGACCAAGGGCGAATTCAGCCTCGTGGAAGCGCATCCTGTCACCGGCCGGCAGCATCAGATCCGCGTGCATCTGGACGCGGCCGGCCATGGCATTCTGGGCGATCCGCTTTACGGGCCGTCCGCCCAGCAACTGCCCTACACGCGTCCGCCGCTCGCGCTGCGGTCGGTGGAACTCGCCTACCGTGACCCGTTCACGAAGCGACCGGTGCGCATTCTCGCGCCGACCGAGGAATGGTTGAAGAAATTTGGATTTTTTTCGCCTCCGCCGAAGCCAAAGGTTTGACCCTGCGCATCGGACCGCCACAATGGTGGTGCGATGCATGGGATCACCTTCCTCCACGATCTGGCCATAGTGATGATTGTCGCCGCCCTGGTGACAGTCCTCTTTCACCGATTGCGGCAGCCCGTTGTGCTGGGCTACATCCTCGCGGGCGTCATCATCGGGCCGCACACACCGCCGTTTCCGCTCATCCACGACCAGGCGACGATTGACACGCTCGCCGAACTGGGCGTGATCCTGCTGATGTTTTCCCTCGGCCTGGAGTTCAGCCTGCGGAAGCTCAAGGCCGTGGGCGCACCCGCGTTCATCGCGGCGCTGCTGGAGATCCTTCTGCTGTTCTGGGTGGGCTACGAGGTTGGCCGGTTCTTCAAATGGTCCACGATGGACAGCATCTTCCTGGGCGCGATGCTGTCCATGTCCTCGACCACGGTCATCGTCAAGGTGCTCGCCGAGCAGGGGAAGATGAAGGAGCGGTTCGCGCAGCTCATCTTCGGCATCCTCATCATCGAGGACATCCTCGGCATCGCGATGATCGCGCTGCTGTCCGGCATCGCCATGACCGGCGAGCTGAGCGTGGGCGACGTGGGGCGGACGCTGGGCAAGCTGGGCATCTTCCTGACGGTGACCCTCGTGGTGGGCCTGATCGCCGTGCCCCGGCTGATCAGCTACGTGGCCAAGTTCAAGAGCAACGAAATGCTGATCATCACCGTGCTGGGGCTGTGCTTTGGTGTGTCGCTGCTGGCCGTAAAGCTTGGCTACAGCGTGGCGCTCGGCGCGTTCCTCATCGGGGCGGTCATCGCGGAGGCGCGGGAAATCCACCGCATCGAGGCGCTCATCGAACCAGTGCGGGACATGTTCAGCGCGATCTTCTTCGTGGCCATCGGGCTGCTGATTGACCCGAAGCTGCTCGTCACCTACTGGCAGCCGATCGTGGTCATCACGCTGGCGGTGATGGTGGGCAAGGTGGTGACGTGCTCCTTCGGCGCTTTCGCCGGCGGCAACGACACCCGCACGTCCCTGCGCGTGGGCATGGGCCTGGCGCAGATCGGCGAGTTCTCGTTCATCATCGCCTCGCTCGGCGTGACGCTCAAGGTCACCAGCGGCTTCCTCTACCCCATCGCGGTGGCGGTCTCGGTGATCACCACCCTGCTGACCCCCTACCTCATCCGCAGCGCGGACGGGCTGGTGGGCTGGTTCGACCGGAGCGCGCCGCGCCCGCTGGTGAACTCGCTGGAGCTTTACACGCGCTGGGTGGGACAGATCGGCGGGCACTCGCAGCCCACCATGGTCTCCAAGCTCATCCGCCAGTGGATCGCGCAGATGTCATTGAATGCCGCGCTCATGGCGGGCGTGTTCATCGGGGCCGTGTATCTCGGCCAGCGGCCGCCCGCGTGGCTGAAGCATCTGGAACTGGGCGAGCAAGTGCAGAACGCCGCCCTCTGGCTCGTGGCCATGATCTGCTCGCTGCCCATGTTCATCGCCACGTCGCGAAAATTGCAGGCGCTTGGGATGCTGCTGGCGGAGACCAAGGTGCCTGCCGACCTGCCCGGGGACCGCACGGCGGCCATCCGGGCCGTCGTGTCCAACGGCGTGCCGATCGCCGGCAGCGTGGCCTTGGGGCTGTTCGTGCTGGTGTTGAGTTCCACCCTGCTGCCGCCGTTGAATGTCCTCGTGGTGCTGCTGGTGGTGGTGGGCCTGATCGCCTGGCTGCTGTGGCGTTCGTTCATCAAGGTTTATTCCAAGGCCCAAGTGGCATTGCGCGAGACCTTCGCCCACGCGCCGCCGCACCGCCCGGAGAGCAACACTCAGGTGCTCCGGCTGTTGTCCCACGCGCAGCTCCGCGTGTTTGGGGTGGGGCCGGAATCACTGGCCGCCGGCAAGCTCATCCGCGAACTGGCGCTGCGCACCAGCACCGGCGCGAGCGTGGTCGGCATCGAGCGCAACGGGGAGAGCATCGTCAACCCCGGCCCGGACGAGGAACTCCGCAACGGCGACAAGCTGCTGCTGCTGGGCAGTTCCGACCAGCTTGCGCAGGCGACGGAGTTGTTCCGCCTCCTGCCGATGGCGGATGTGGATTGAGCCGGTTCCGGCGACCGAATTCGCGACCATCCCTCGCGTCCAAACGCCGTTTCGCGCATGAACGCGCCCGACATTATCGGAGAGCTGGTCCGGTTCGAGCCGTCGCACATCCACGGCCGGGGCGGCTTTGCCGCAGGCGAGGTGACGGCGGGCACGCGGCTCATTGAGTATCTTGGCGAGCGCATCTCCAAGTCCGAGTCTCACCTCCGGTGCGAAGCCGGCAACCCGTTTATCTTCCACCTCGACGACGAAACCGACCTCGACGGGAGCGTGGAATGGAACCCCGCGCGGCTGCTCAACCACAGTTGCGCGCCCAACTGCTCGGCCGAGTTCGTTGAAGGCCGCATCTGGATTGTCGCCGAGCGCAACATTCAGGCCGGCGAGGAACTGACCTTCAACTACGGCTACGACTTGGAGAACTACCAGGACTTTCCGTGCCGCTGTGGCACGCCGGCCTGCGTGGGGTTCATCGTGGCGGAGGAGCACTTCCCGCAGGTGCGGCAGGAGAATCCGGTGGAGGCGTGAGGGGAGCAGGTGCTGCGTGTTTCGTGTGGCGTGCCAGAGCGCGATACACGCAACACGCAATACGCAACAGCCGCCATGAAAAGCAAAAGACGCGGACCTCACGGCCCGCGTCTTTCGATGAAAGGAAGTTTCGCTCAGCGCTTGAACGCCATCGGCGCACCGGCGGGCATTTCGTGGGCGCAGGGCTGGTTGGTCGGGGCGTCGGGCAGGCGGTTGTTCTCATGCACGAGTCCGTTGGCGAGCATGTAGGCTTCGACCTCTTCGCCGCTGATGTCCGGCAGCATCCGGCCGTCAATCTCGACGCAGGGGCTGAGCATCTGGCCGCTCTTCTGGATCATCTCCTGGCGCTGGGCCGGGTCGTTGATAATGTCGCGGTCCTCGAAGGGAAGGTCGTATTTGCGCATCACGGCGCGCACGCCCATGCTCCAGCCGCAGGAAGGTTTCAGGTAGGCAACGATTTTGGGTTTGTTCATGGCAGTCAGTTCGGTTTCGTCCGCGTAAAGTGCCACGGTTCCACCGGTTGACAAGTCTTTGTTGGTTCTCCGCTGTTTGCAGGGCGCATCTTGCCACTGCCCCCGAAGCCGAGCCGGCGCGGACGCCGGCGACACGGCCCGCGGGACGCGGGCGCTACGTAGCGCCGGCCTCCGGCCGGCCGTGTCGCAAGCGTCCTCGCTTGCCCGGTGGGGCGAGGTCGGGGGCAGTGTCAAGATGCGCCCCTGTTTGCAGCGGAATGGGTGTGGGAGAAGTTCCAAAGCCCAAATTCCAAATTTCAAAGGGAGACATCGCCCCGCACAGGCGGCCAGCCGGACCGAACCAGCCCTTGGGCCAAGGGCCGAATCCGGGCGGAAGCGCAGGCGGGGTGCCACGGTGAATGGTTGGAATTTGGGCTTTGGAGTTTCTTTGGAGCTTGGTAATTGGAGCTTGGAATTTCCCTGCCCGCCTCCCGGTTCCACCGAAAACAGCGAAGCGCCTCTTTGTTCGACCACCTTGCATTGCCGCGAAAGGGCACCGAGGACACATAAGGGAAGGCGTCGTCGGAAGTTTGTCCTTCTCTGTGTTCATCGCGTCTCGGTGGTCAAACTCTGGCGGGGCCTCTGCGCTGGGGCGCCTCAAACGCCACCGCCAGCCGCGCATTCGCCTCCTCCAGCCCCCGCTGTTCCGTCCCGGACAAAATCACCCCGCCATACCGCGTGGCGCAAAACGCTTCCGTCACCCGCGCCACCGGTTCCTGCACCGCCGGTGGTTCCTCGGCCAGGGCGACCAGAAACTCTCGCGGCGTCTGCTGGGGCCGCCGGTGCCGGCCGTGCCGGGCCAGCAGTTGCAGCATCCGGCCGTAGGCGTCCCCCGCGAACCGCGCCGAAGCTTCGGCTGCGCGCGCGGGAACGGCCCGCCGCCGTCGCGCGGCCAAGCGGCGCTTCAACCAAAGGCCGAGCACGGCGACCGCCATCAGCATCAGCGGGGTCAGACCAAACCGGCGCACGAGGTTCACCACGTCGGCAAAGGTCTGCGCCGAGACCTGGAAGAAGCTCCGCTGCGCCGTGGTGTCGAAGTTGACGATGTTCAGATACCAGATGACGTCCAGCGCATCGAGCAGCTCGGCGGGCTCCCAGCGCGGCGGCGGCAGCGTGGCGCGGGGTGTCGCGTCGAGCTGCACCCAACCGCGTTCCGGAAAGTGCGCCTCCACCCAGGCGTGCGCATCGCGCAGACGCACGTCCCGCCAGCCGGACAACCAGTTGTGCTCCCCGGGCACGAAGCCAACTATCACTCGCGCGGGAATGCCCTGCATCCGCAGCAGGAGCGCCAGCGCGGAGGCGAAGCGCTCGCAGTGCCCGCGCCGTTCGCGGAGCACGAATTCCTCCAGCGCGTTGAGCCGGTCCAGTTCGGGCGCGCCGAGTTCGTAGGTGAAGGTATCGCGCAGGTGCGCCTCCAGTTTCCGGGCCTGTTCGTGGGGCGAGGCGGTGCCGGCCAGCACCTGGTCCAGCCATGCGCGGAGCGCCGGTGAGGGCGCGGGGTGCGCGAGCAGGCGGCTGCGTTTCCAGTCGGGCAGCCGTTCGATGGGCGGGCGCGGGTTCACCCAGTATTCGTAGAGGTTGTTGCCGGAGTTCCACATGGACTCGCAGACCACGATGCCTTGCGCACCGCGGCCGGGTTGGCGGAAGAAGCGGCCCATCACGCGCGCCGGATAGCCATCCATGGGCAGCACGCGGTTCATCGCGGCGACGTCCTTCACCCGGACGCGGCGGTGGCGGTGGCCGGCCAGCCAGGAGGGCGAGGTGTTCGCGAGCACCTGCCACGGCACGCCATTGTCGGCCTTCCACTGGCCGCCCTCGAAATCCACCATGGCCATCATGCGCAGGTAGCCGACTTCCGTGGCCTCGACCTGCAGCAGCAGCTTGCTGGAGTTCGCCTGCCCGCCGCGCGACGGATCAAGCGCGGCGTCCAGCGCGCCGCCCGGCAGGCCGCCCGGCAGCCGCGCCGCCAGTGGCGTGCCGAGAAACCCGCGCGGCACCAGCAGGAACACGCCGATCATGATCCCGAGGATGGCCAGCGCGCCGATGAACCCGACGCGCGGCAGCTTGAACGGCACGACCCCCGCAGTGGTGAACGTCTCCGCCTCCATCTCCAGCAGCGCCCTGGGCAGCAGCACCAACGCCGCGAGCAGAATGGGGATGAAGCGGTAATCCAGCACCACGGTGCAGGCGACCGCCAGATGCCCGCTGGCGACGATCAGCGAAAAGAGCTTCTCCCGCCGGTCGAGCGGACGCATCAGGCGCAGCAGTTGCAGGAGCGTCAGCCCGTGACCCACCGAGAAGTGCGCACTGACGCCGAACAGCGGCGCAAGCTGCCACGCCGCCACGCCGCCCAGCACAATCGCCACCATGTCCGCCGCCTGCCCCAGCCGCAGCGGCTGGCGCGGCAGGGTCAGGCACGCGACCCAGAGCAGCGTGTTCAGCAACGGCATCGCCACGTCATCCCACGACAGGCCCTGGCAGACCAGGCCCAGCAGGATGAACTGATGGCGGGCGCTCTTCATGCGACCCCCTCCAGACTGTGCTCGCGAAACTGCCACACCGGAGCGTCGCCAAAGTCCGCCGTGAGGCCGGCCGGCAGATACACGCTCACGCTGCGGCCGCGCCGCCGCAGGTCCAGCACCGCCGCACGGGCGGCCGGGCTTGCCTGGGTGAGCACGAGATGCACGGCACACTTGGCGGACAACCGTTCCAGCGCGCCTTGTAATCGCTCCGGCTCCAGGCTCGTCGTGTCCGCCGCCAGCCGTGCGAGCCGGTCGAGAATCACCTGAGCATCCTGAAACGGCGGGATCAACTCTGGCTCCATCGCCGCGAGGTCCAGCCACTCGACGTGATGCCCGGCATCCAGCGCGGCAAAGACCAGCGAACCGGCGGCACGCACCGCGTCGTCGAAGACCTTCGCCTCGCCGGAGGAGCCGCAGTCGAGCACGAGGGCGACACGACCGGACAATTCCTCATCGAAAGTCTTCACCATCAGCCCCTGCCCTTTCGCGCTGCTGGCCCAGTGGATTTGCCGGAGAGAGTCGCCGGCCTGATGCGGGCGCACGCCGGAGAAATGGTCCCCCGAAGCCGTCTGCCGGTGCCCGCGAAACTTGCCGCCCACCATCACATCGAAGCCCGCCGCGCGCGGCGTGGTGACGGGATAAACCGCCGGATGCACCACCACCTCGCCTGCGAGCGCGAGCCGCCGCGTGAACTGGATGAGGCCGAAGGGAAACGTGGAAACCAGCCGGAACTGGTCCCAGGCAAAGACGCCCCGCCGATGATACTGGAGTTCAGGAACAACGCTGAGTTCCGTGCCTGGCGCGAGCTGCGGCAGCTTGAACAAACAACCTGCGGCGGACTCCGCCGTGACGAACGCGGCGGCAGACCGGCCGGCGTTGCGAACGTGCCACGGCTGCGTGAGCCGGTGTCCCTCGACGACGTGGGCCGTGGGGGGCGCGGTGACTTCCAGCCGGTGGAGCGTGCGCCAGGCGGAATAGAGATTGACCCCGAGACAGCCCAGTATGATGCCAGCCGGAGCCAGGAGCAGCCCAGACTGCGAGGTGATGGAGGCGCCGTAGAGCAACACCACGATGCCGAGGAACAACCAGCCCGCCGGCGTGAGGCGCGCACTCATGCGCGCTTCGGTTTGAAATTCCAAATCTCAAATTCCAAACTCCAAAGTGAGCCAACGCGCCTGCGCCGCCGACTGATTGGAATTTGGAGCCTGAAGCTTTCCTGGATTTTGGGATTGGGAGCTTGGAGCTTCACAGCTTCTCAATCTCCTCCCGCAGCATGGCGAGGTCGGGATCGTTCAGCGCGAGCCGCTTGAATTCGCCCCGGTCTCCGCGCGCGATGGCCTTCCGCAACCACTGCTGCGCCTCGGTGGGATTGCCCAGCCGGCAGGCGTAGCAGGCGAGGTTGTAGGGGATCACCCCGGCCTGCGGGAACAGCTTCACCGCGGGCAGCAACGCCTCGCGCGCTTCCACGGTGCGGCTCAGCTCGTGCAGGCTGTAGCTGCGGTCCACCCAGCCGGACATCCGGTCGGGCGCGGCCACCAGCTCCAGTTCGGCCACGCGCAGCGCCTCATCCCAATGGCGCTCCGCCGCATGGACGCGCCACCAGGTTTCCAGCACCTCGGGGTGATGGGCGTTCGCGCTGGCGATGTGCTGCAGTTCCGCGCGCGCCTCCGCCACCACATGCAGGTCCAGCCAGCCCAGCGCCGCATTTGCGTAGTGTCGGTCCGGAAAGCCCAGCGTGCTCATGCCGAGGCAATTAAACATGATTGAGGCGCTTGGCAAAAAACTTTTCTCGCCAAAGTTGTCGGCCTTGTTCTCAATCCCGACACACGTTTGCCAATGATACTCAACCCCGAATCACGCCGCCAGCCGGTCTGAATCACCACCATCTCCCCAAATGCGCACCCCTCGCCGCCCCTTCCGCATCCTGGTGGTGGATGATGTGATGGAGAACATTCAGGTCGCCGGAGCCATCCTCAAGGAGAAGGGCTACCAGTTGAACATCGCCCGCAACGGCCGGCAGGCGTTGCAGGTCATGGAGAAGACCATCCCGGACCTGATCCTGCTGGACATTGTCATGCCGGAGATGGACGGCTTCGAGTGCTGCGCGCAGCTCAAGGCCAACCCCGCCACGCGGGACATCCCCATCATCTTTCTGACCGCCAACACGGACACGAAGGACCTCCTGCGGGCCTTCGAACTGGGCGCGGTGGATTATGTGTTGAAGCCGTTCAACGCGCCGGAACTGCTCTCCCGCATCCACACCCATCTGGCCCTGCGGCAGGCGCATTTGGATCTGGCGGACCTCACGCAGAAGGCGTCGCGTTACATTTCACCACATGTGTTCCAGGCCATCTTCACGGGCGAGAAGAACACCGAACTGGTCACCACCCAGAAGCCGCTCACCGTGTTCTTCTCGGACATCGCCGGCTTCACCAAGCGCACGGAAACGCTGGGCGACACGGAACTGACCCGCTGGCTGAACAGTTACTGCGAGAAGATGGCGTCGCAGGTGCTCAAGCATGGCGGCACGCTGGACAAGTTCATCGGCGACGCGGTCATGGTGTTCTTCGGCGATCCGCAGAGCAAGGGGGTGAAGGAGGACGCGGTGGCCTGCGTGCGCATGGCCATCGAGATGATGCAGGAGGTGGCCACGATGGACATCCAGATCCGCGTGGGCATCAACTCCGGCCCCGCCTTCGTCGGCAATTTTGGCACACAGCAGCAGATGAATTACACGATCATCGGCAACGCGGTGAACCTGGCCTCCCGGCTGGAGCATGGCTCGGAGCCGGGGCGCATCCTGATTTCGCAGGCGACCTACGAACTGGTGAAGGATGATTTCTGGTGCGACGTGCGTGGGCCGATCAAGGTCAAGGGCATCGAGAAGGACAT
Source organism: uncultured Klebsiella sp. (assembly GCA_964496695.1). Taxonomy (GTDB): domain Bacteria; phylum Verrucomicrobiota; class Verrucomicrobiia; order Limisphaerales; family SXTU01; genus SXTU01. The sequence continues at coordinate 24,445 of CAZCBE010000050.1, read as the reverse complement.
CCAGACTTACTGGGTGAACGGCTGACCCGGCCTGCCCATGCTCCCCATCAAGCCAGTGATTCAGCAGGTGGTGCATGATCGGAAGCACGCGGTCATCGCCTTCCTCGTGTGTCTGGTGATCGGCGGCGCGATCGCCCGGGGCATCCTCCGTCACAGCGCGGCCGCCGCCCGTGCGGAAGCCCACGGGCTGGCCGCAGAGTGGGCCGCGAACCTCGAGGTGGAGATGAGCCGCTCGATCTCCGTGCTGGACGTGCTGGCGACGATGGTCCGGCAGGCGGACGGGGGCATCGGGCCGTTCCAGACGCTGGTCCCGCACTTCATCACCAACTATCCCGCCGTGGTCGCGCTGGAGATGCAGAAGGACGGGATCATCACGGACATTTACCCGCGCGCCGGAAATGAGGCGGCCATCGGGGTCAACCTGTTCGAGGATCCCGTGAACCGGCCGGCCGCCATCACCACGCGGGACTCAGGCCGGCTGACCATCCACGGGCCGTTCAAGCTGATGCAGGGCACAGAGGGGATCGCGGCGCGGCTGCCGTTGTATTTCGACCAGCCGGGCGGGGAGCGCAAGTTCTGGGGCTTTGTCACGGCGATTTTCACGCTCGACCGGCTGGTGCAGCGGGCCGGGTTCAACGAGCTGCGCCGGAAAGGCTATCATTACGAGCTGCGCCGGGTTTCACGCGTCACCGGCCAGAGCCTGGTCATCAGCCAGTCGGACCCCGAGCCGTTGCGGGACTCCGAATCGGCGGCCGTCAACCTGCCCGGGGAGGACTGGCTGCTCGCTGTGCGGCCCATCGCCGGCTGGCGGAACCACGGCCTGCTGGCGCTCACCGGCGGCTTCGCCCTGGCGTTCAGCTCGCTGCTCGCGGGGCTGGTCCATTACGCCGGGCGGATGCGCGAGGCCCGGCGCCAGACCGAGCAGCTCAACGCGCAGCTCGCCGAGCGCGGCGAGCGCATCCAGCGGTATCTGGAGGCCGTGCCCGACGGCTTGATCATCGTCAACGCGAAGGGGCTGATCGAGGTGGTGAACGAGAACGCGCTGCGGATGTTCGGCTACGGTCGCGAGGAACTCGTCGGCCAGTCCATCGGCATGCTGGTGCCCGACGGGGTCCGCGGGCATCATCCGGCAAAGGTCGCGAGCTTCTTCGCCCACCCGTCTCCGCGCGGCATGGGCGACGGTCGCGACCTGCACGCGCGCCGCAAGGACGGCTCCGAATTCCCCGCCGAGATTTCCCTCAGCCCCATCCGCCTGCCGGGTAGCAGCGAGGTGCTCGTCGCCAGTTCCGTCCGGGACATCACCCAGCGCCGGCTGGCCCAGATGGAGGTGCGCAAGCTGTCCATGGCGGTGGAGCAGAGCCCGTCGGTCGTTTTCATCACGGACTGCAAGGGCACGATCGAATACGTCAACCGCGAGTTCACCAAGGCCACCGGCTACACCCGCGAAGAGGCAGTGGGGCACAAGCCCAGCCTGCTCAAATCCGGGAAGATGCCCCCCGAGGTTTACAAGGACCTGTGGGGAACCATTCTGGCCGGCAACGTCTGGAGCAAGGAACTGCTCAACCGGCGCAAAAGCGGCGACGAGTTCTGGGTCAGTGAACTGATCTCCCCCCTCCGCGACCATGAAGGCCGGGTGACGCACTTCATCGCGGTGGCCGAGGACATCACGGAGCGCAAAAGGGTCGAACGCGAGGTGGCCAACCAACTGGCCTTTCAGGAGGCGCTGATTGACACCATCCCCTATCCCATCTTCATCAAGGATGCTGGGGCCCGATTTATCGGCTGCAACACCGCCTATGAAGCGGCCTTTGGCGTCACGCGGGAGTCGTTCCGGGGCAAGACGGTGATGGACCTGGAGTATTTGCCCCTAGCCGCGCGGCAGAAATATCAGGCGGAGGATGTCGAAGCCATCCGGACGGCGGGCCGCATTGCCTACGAGCTGCCGATCACTTTCGCCGACGGACGGGAGCACGCGGTGCTTTACTCGGTCAATGGATTCCGGCTGACCGACGGCTCGCCGGGCGGCCTGATTGGGCTGATCGTGGACATCTCCGACCTCAAGCAGGCGCAGCAGGAAAGCGAGGCCAGCAAACAGCAGCTCCAGAACATCCTCGATGGTTCGCCCGTGGCCATGGTCATTGCCCGGCAGACCCCGGACGGGCCCCAGGCAGTTTACGGGAACCGCCGGTTCACCGAACTGACCGGCTACACCATTGAAGACGCGCGGACGTTTGAAAAGTTCACGGAACTGCTGGTGCCAACCGAGCGGCGCCGCCGGGAGCTGATTCAGAACTGGCGGAGCCAGACCGCCGCCGCCTACGCGAACCGCCAGTGCATCCCAGCGTTCGATTACGAGATCCGCACGCGGTCCGGCGAGCTTCGCCATATCAGCCAGAGCGCCACCTCCGTGGGTGACCAGCAGTTGATTGCGTTCAACGACATCACCCGGAGCAAGCAGGCCCAGGAGGACCTGCGAATTGCCAACTTCCTGAGCGACCAGGCCTTGGAACTCTCCCAGGCGGGCTACTGGCACATCCCGCTCAACGACCCGGAAGGCTGCTACAATTCGTCTGCGCGGACGGTCGCCCTCTTTGGTGATCCGCCGCGGCCCGACCACCGTTACCACCTCATGCGGGAGTGGTTTGCCAATGTCGAGGCGGGCGATGCCCAGGCCGCCGCCGCGACGATGGCGGCCTTCAACGCGGCGCTGGACGGCAGCGCGCCGCGCTATGATGCCATCTTCGCCTACAAACGCCCGGCCGATGGGCGCATCATCTGGTGCCGCGATCTGGGGAGCGTCGTGCGTGACGCCTCCGGCAAGCCGACGGACATCTACGGCGTCACGATGGACATCACGGCGGCACGGCAGGCGGAGGCGGAACTCCAGCGGCAAAGCGGCGCGCTGCGACACCTCAACCTGCTCGGCGACACCGCACTGGACCTGACGAAGACGAACTATTGGCACATGTCGTTTGACGAGCCCGAGTGGTTCTACTCCAACGAGCGCGGGGCCCGGCTGCTCGGACAGGAACCGGTCCCGAACTTCCGCTACCCCCTCGCCGGCTGGGCGCAGCAGGTCCGGCTCGGCGACCCGGCGGCGGCGGAGGGCGCGTTCGCCGCCTTCGATGCCATGGTGGCCGGCCGGAGCCAGCACTACAACGCCACCTACGCCTTCAAGCGGCCGGTTGACGGCCGCGTGATCTGGCTGCGGTCAGCCGGGCATGTGGTGCGCAGCACCGATGGCCGGCCCAAGGAGATCTTCGGCGTAAACCAGGACATCACGGACTACAAGGCCGCCGAGGATCAACTGGCCCGCCGCGAAGGCGAACTCCGTGCGATCCTCGACCAGATTTCCATCCCCCTGGCAATCGTCTCGCCGCAGGGCGTGCTGGAATACTTCAACCAGGAATTCATCCAGGTGCTGGGCTACACGATGGAGGAAGTTCCGGACCTGGAGGCCTGGTGGCCACGCGCCTATCCGGACGCAGAATACCGGCGCGAGATCCGCGACGAGTGGACCCGGCGGACAATGGAAGCCATGCGTGGCAACGGGGAAGTCCCCGCGCTGGAAGCCCGCATCACGACACGGTCCGGCGAGCAGATCCTGTTCTCCGTCTGGGCCACGATCGTGAACAACCGCATCATCGTGCTGTTCAGCAACATCACGGAAGCCCGCCGCGCGCAGGACGTGCTGGCCCAGGCCAAGGCGGCGGCGGAAGCGGCGAACGAGGCCAAGTCCGCGTTCCTGGCCACCATGAGCCACGAGATCCGCACGCCGATGAACGCGATCATCAACATGACGCAGTTGGCGCTGGAGACCGAGCTGACGCCCAAGCAGCGCCAGTATCTCAGCGTGGTCGGCTCCTCGGGCCGCGGCCTGCTGGCGCTCATCAACGACATCCTCGACTTCAGCAAGATCGAGGCGGGCAAGATCGAGCTGGAGGCCACCGCTTTCAGCCTGCGCCAGCTCCTCGACGAGATCACCGACTCCTTCCGGGGCCGCGTGATCGAGAAGCGCATCGAGTTCGTTGTCCACCCGCACACGAACGTTCCGGACGAGCTGGTCGGCGACACGCTCCGGCTCCGGCAGGTGCTCATCAACCTCATCGGCAACGCCTTCAAGTTCACCCAGGAAGGGGAAGTGGTCCTGCGTGTCTCCCGGGCGGGCTACACGCCCGCGGCTGAGGAAGGCGGGGCCGGCACGGTGCAGCTCAAGTTCGAGGTGCAGGACTCCGGCATTGGCATTCCCAAGGACAAACAGGGCAAGCTCTTCTCCGCCTTCACGCAGGTGGACAGCTCCACCTCGCGCAAATACGGCGGCACCGGCCTCGGCCTGGCCATCAGCAAGAAGCTGGTTGACCTCATGGGTGGAGAACTCGCGCTCGAAAGCGAGGAGGGCAAGGGCACGACCTTTTACTTCACCGCCGGCTTCGGGTGCCGATCCGAACAGTCCCGGACGCACATCCTGCCGGCGGGCATCGAGAACCTCCTCGTCCTCGCCGTGGATGACCACGTCAATTCGCGCGAACTGCTGCACACCCTGATCGAACACTTCGGGATGCGCTGCGAGGTGGCCGCCTCGGGCGCCGAGGCCCTTGCCAAGCTGCAGCAGCGCAACGTGGAGCGGACCGGCGGGCGGCCCTACGATCTGGTGTTGCTGGACTGGCTGATGCCCGAGCTGGACGGATTCGCCGTCGTCCAGCGGCTGCGCGGGCAGCCCGGCACTGCCGGCCTGCCCATCGTGATGATCAGCGCCTTCGCCTCGAAGGCCGAGGAGGACAAGGCCCGCACCCTGGGCGTGAACGGTTTCCTCCACAAGCCCATCAGCGCCTCCCACCTCTTCGATGCCTTCGTCGGCCTCTATGGCCAGACCCATACGGCGACGCTTTACCGGGACCGCAGACACGAGGAGGCAAAGCCCGATCCCGCAGAGTTCAAGGGCGTGCGCCTGCTCATGGCCGAGGACAACGAGGCGAACCAGTTCGTCGCCGAGGAACTCCTCACCGCTGCCGGCTTCGTGCTCGACATCGCCAGCAACGGTGAACTCGCCCTCGCCAAGCTCGCCGAGGGCGATTACGCCTGCGTCCTCATGGACATGCAGATGCCCGTCATGGACGGCCTCACCGCCACGGCGGAGATCCGCCGGCGCTGGCCGGACCGCAGACTGCCCATCATCGCGCTGACGGCCAACGCCATGAAGGGCGACGCCGACCGCTGCCGCGAGGCGGGCATGGATGACTTCGTCAGCAAGCCCATTGACCGGCGGGAGCTGTTCAAGGCGCTGCGCCGGTGGGTTCCCAAGGACACCCCGCGCGCTGCCGCCCCACCGGCCGCGCATGCGCCGGAACCGGCGGTGGATGCGTCCGCCGGGCCGCCCGCCGCCCTCATTGAGGAGGCCATTCCCTCGGTCCCGGGCATTGACGTGCAGGACGGCCTGCGCCGGCTCGGCCTTCCCTGGGCGTCCCTCAAACGGATGCTGCTGCGCTTCGCCGAAGCGCAACCCCAGACTCTTCGCGAGCTGCGGGCTGCGCTGGACCAGCCCGATTGGGAAGCCGCGCGCCGCCACGCCCACTCCATCGCCGGTGCGGCCGGAAACCTCTCCGCCATCGAACTGCGCGTCCGTGCCAAGGCCCTTGAAATGGCCATCATGGACCAGGCCGGAGATTACGAACCGCTCTACACCGCCGTGGCCGCCGAACTGGACTGGGTGCTTGGCTCCATCCGCACGCTCGCGCCTGCCCCGATTGCCCCGGCCAGCGCCCCGGCGGGCCCGTGTGACGCAGCCGCCCTGGCCCAGGCCCTCGCCGCCCTCGCCGAGAGCCTCGAGTCCGGCGATCTCGACGCCACCCAGCAGCACTTGGTCGCCTGTGAAAAGGCCGGCGTGCCCACCGCTCTGGCGGACGATTTTGCGCGTGTCAGGAAGTTCGCGGACGACTACTCTTTTGCCGAAGCAGGCGAACTCGTCGCCACCCTGCGCAAGCAACTCAGTGAAAACTGAATTATGAACCTTGACCTCGACCTCTCCGAATCCCGCGTCCTGCTCGTGGACGACACCCGCGCCGACCTCGACGTGCTCGTGGCCACCCTGCAAGGCAGCTACAAGGTCAGTGTCGCCCGTGACGGCGAGAGCGCCGTCCGCACCGTGCAACGGTTCGTGCCTGACCTGGTCGTCTGCGATATTCTCATGCCTGGCATGGACGGGCTCGAAGTCTGCCGGCTGCTCGGCAACGACTCGCAGACAAAGGACATCCCGGTGATCCTGATCTCCTCCCTCAACCGACCCGAACAGCGCATCACCGGCTTCGCTCACGGCGCCGTGGATTACATTTGCAAGCCCTTCGATGCCTACGAGGTCAAGGCGCGCGTCCGCACGCACCTCCAGATCAAGAAGATGCGCGACCAGCTCCTTGCGGTGGCCTCCTCCGCGAAAGGGGCCAACGCGGCGCATCTGAAAATCGCCGTGACCGTCGCGGAGCAGTTGGCCAAGCCCGTGGACCGGATGATCGCCCTGATCCCTCAACTCACCACCGAGCCGGACCCGGCCAAAGTCCGCGCCGCGCTCAACACCGCGCTCGACGACCTGCGCCGCAGCAAGTCGCTCTGCGACCGGATGCTCGCCGCCGCTCGTGGACCGGCCGCAACGAATCCTCCTCCGGGCCCCGCCGCCTGAACGGCAGCGGCAAAAAACTTTTCTGGGCCGGTCGAGACGGCTAGAACGCCGCCATGCTCAATCACCCACGCGCCGCCGCAGAGAAGCCCACAGCCCTCCGTTCACCGGACCGGACCGGGTGGCGCTGGATGCTGAACCTCTGGCTTGGGGTGTTACTCGTCAGCGGGCTCGCGAATTCGTCCGGTGCCCCGGCGCCGACCAACACCATCCCCACGCTGGCGCTGCTGCGCTCGAACCTCATGGCCCGTGTCGAGCATCCGCGCCTCGCCGCCGCGCAGCTCGGCGTCAAGATTGTCTCGCTCGATACCGGGGCGCTCGTCTTCGAGCACCACGCCGGCAAGCTGCTCAAGCCGGCCTCCAATGCCAAGCTCTACACCGGCGCGCTGGCGCTCGACCGCCTCGGCCCGCAGTTTCGCATCCGCACCTCCTGCTATGCCGCGGCGAAGCCGGACGCAGATGGGACGCTGACGGGAGACCTCACCGTCTATGGACGCGGGGATTTCTCGACGGCGGCGCGGTTCAACGGCGGGGATTTCTCGAAGTCCCTCGCTCCGCTCGTCGGCGCGCTGGCTGCCGCCGGCGTCAAACGCGTCACCGGCGATCTCGTCGGTGACGAGAGCTTCTTTCGCGGCCCGCCCTATGGCAGCGCGTGGACGTGGGACGACCTCAATTACTATTACGGCGCCGAGGTCTCCGCGCTCACGCTAGAGGAGAACGTCGTGGACCTCGTCTTCAAGCCCGCGCTCGCGCCGGGCCAGCCGGTCAGCTTCACCATCCGGCCCGCGACCGACTTCCTGCAGCTCATCAACCGCACCACCACCGTCACCAATGGCGGCCGGCGCAGCTTGGAGCTGTATCGCCCCCTAGGCCAGGGCGCGGTTTATGTCCACGGCTCGCTGCCCGTCGGCGACCGCGAGTGGACTGATTCCATGACGGTCCCGCGTCCCGCGCTGTGGTTTCTCACGCAGCTTCGCGCCGCGCTCGCCCAGCGCGGCATTACCGTCGCCGGCCAGCTTCGCACGCGCGACTGGCTGGCCGCCGAGGCCGCGCCGGTGGACTATGCGAAGCAGGTGGAGATTGCCTTCACCGAGTCGCGCCCGGCGAGCGAACTGGTCGAGAAGATGATGAAGCCATCGCAAAACCTCTATGCCCAGTTGCTGCTGCTCCAAGTCGGCGCACGCACGCAGAAGCCCGGCCAGACCACCGAAGACGCCGGGCTGGCGGAGCTGAACAAGTTCCTCGCCGAGGCCGGCATGAAGCGGGGGGAAGCCCTGCTCGAAGAAGGCTCGGGGCTGTCGCGGGGTGCGCTGGTCACGCCCAACGCAACCGTCCAGTTGCTTCGGCACATGGACAAGCATCCGGCGGGCGCGGCCTACTACTCAACGCTGCCCATCGCAGGGGTGGACGGCACGCTGAAATCACGTTTCACCGGCACCACTGCCGCCCGCAACGTCCACGCCAAGACCGGCAGTCTTCGCTACGTCAGCAGTCTCTCCGGCCACGTCACCACCGCCGCGAAGGAACGACTGGTCTTCAGTTTCATGCTCAACGCCTACACGAGCACAGCAGTTTCCGGGCGCGAGGTGATTGATGAACTGGCGGTGTTGCTGGCGAATTTCAGCGGCAAGTCGGATGTGCCTTGAGGGGCTTACTTTGGTGGGTTCTCCGGAGGGGGATCGGAGTTCTCCGGCACGGAGCTGCGCCAAATACCGACACCATCGACGTGGTTCAACAAGACCCAGCCAACAAAACGAAGGCAATCGCGCGGCGCAGTGCGCCAGCTCAACAGGGCAACGACCTTGTCCGCGTTCAAGGGCGCATGATCGTCGGCCAGCCGCTGCAAATAGCGCGCCGTCTCCTTGGGCGACGGGACAACTGTGCTTCGTTCGTTTGAAGGCTCCATGGAACCAATTCGCAACTCCCGATGTTTGCCAGCAAAGGAGTCGTATGGGCGGTTGAACGCAAGCGTCTTTCCAGCCGCATCCTCCAACCTCATACCGATGCTGCCGCCGTCCAGATAGAAGCCGATCTCAACCTTGCGGAGCGGGAACTGTAGCGCGCGCAGTTCAGGATGAACCTTGGCCAAGTCGATGGAAGACTCCGGCCAAACCCAAATCACGAACGCGACGAGCGCAATTCCGACCAGCAGCTTGAGAGCATTCCGCCATGTCAGCTTTGACCGCTGGGGCGACTCAGGCTCGCTGATTTTGACCGGTGATTCCATGCCACGCAGTCGGTTGGTGTTGGCTACGGGAGCCTAGCACTGTCACCGAGCCAGCGCCACACCCGCAGCGCCTCGGTCGCGCCCCAGGCCTGCGCATCGCAGCCGCGCTGGGTGTGCGGGGCGTCGCCATCCACGATTTCGGGGAGCTGGCCGAGGCAGCCGGTGTTGAGCAGCTCGCTCGCACTGCCGAGGTAGGCGCGCGCGGCGGCGACCGCCTCGGGGCACAGATCGTGCGCGCGGGCGAGCGCTTCGCAGAAGACCGGGAAGGTCCAGGTCCACGCGGTGCCGTTGTGATAGGCGGGCTTGCGGCGCGTGTCCTCGTCGCCTTCGTAGCGGCCGAAGTAGGGATTGGCCGGGTCGTTCAGCAGCCGGCCGTCGTTGCCGTAAACCGAGTGGGGCGGAGTCACGGGCAGCGGAGCCAGCGAGCGCAGCGCGCCCGGGATGACCAGATGGCGCAGCGCGGCATCCACCGTGCGCCGGGCACGCTCACCCGTCACCAGCCCGAGGCTGATGGGGAAGAGGCAGTTGCTCCGCAACGCCTCGTCACGCACCGCGTCCGCGGCGGATACCCAGGGCTTGGCGATCAGCACATCGGCAAACCAGCCGTTCTCCTCGAGCCAGAACAGCTCGTTCAACGACCGCTCGGCACGCGCTGCTAGTTCGCCCCACGGCTCGCCCACGGGCGCGACGCCGAGCCGGTCGAGCTGACGCAGCAGGCGAATCCACAGCGCCTGAATCTCCACCGGGTAGCCCTCGCGCGGCGTGCTGGCGGGATAGTTCGTGTCCATCCAGGTGAAGTGGCTCGGGCTCCACACCAGCCCGCTCGCCGCATCCACGCGGATGCCGTTCGGCGTGCCGCGCAGGTAGCCGCTGGCGATGGTGAGCAGGACATCCTTCAGCGTGCGGCCCGACGCATCCACCGGGGTCGCATAGAACTCCGCGACCTTGGACTTTGGACCGTGGGTTTTGGACCCGACGCTCTCTCCGGCAGCGAAGTCCTCGCACACCACGCCATACCACAGCGGCGCGTCGCTCGTGTCGCGGTTGCTGGCGTTGTCGCCGTAGATGGCGTTGGGCAGCGTGCCGTTTTCGGCGAAGCGACCGAAAGTGACGAGGATCTGCTTCACCTCGTCGCGCAAGCCGGCGGCGAGCAGACCGCGCGCGCAGATGAGCGTGTCGCGGCCCCAGTCGAGGAACCACGGGTAGCCAGCGATGACGCTTTTGCCCTCGCCCCGCCGCACAACAAACGCGCGGATGGCACGGTTGAGCACGGCGGTGAAATCGCCTGCCGGGGGCGTGAACTCCTGCCCCGTGACCGCCACCGGCGCACGTGCACCCACGTCCGCTTGCGTGCCAACCGGTTCCGGCAACAACTCCAACTGTGCCTCCAGCGGCGTGCTTTCCGTGATGAAGTCGAAGAGAGCGCGGGTCTTCGGAACAGAACCCTTCGGTGGCAGTTCGCTCCCTTTCCCCTCACCCCGGCCCTCTCCCTTGGGGAGAGGGAGAGCGGGGGCACGAGGCTCTTCGGACGAGGGACGCATGGTTTCGCCGCCACCCTGACTGACGTTCTCCCTCTCCCGGAGGGAGAGGGCCGGGGTGAGGGGGAACGGAAGCTGTGTCGTCAGCCCTTCGTTGGTGAAACAAAATGCCGCGAGATCCAACGGTTCCTCCGCCTCCGCGCTGGCGGCCAAGGTCGCGCGTCCGCCCCGGCGCAACGGCAGTTCAAACCAGCCGGGGCTGAACGCATCCCCACAGCCCTCCTGCCCGCGGGTGGCCTCGACTGGGTGCGGCACGTTCACGGACCACTCGACGTCGGGGTGATAGCGGCCCGCATCGGACCAGATCTTGAGCTGACGGCTGGCATCGGGCGTGAAGCCGAAGCCGGCGCGGCCCTGAAGCGGGTGGGAGTTGACGCTGAAGTGGTGCTCGGAGCCGGGATTGCGCTTGGTTTCGCAGTGGAAGCTGCGGTCCTCGATGTCGAAGCGCACGGTGAGGCTCACGGAGCATTCCCCCGGCAGTTCTCGGCCCACCACCGGCGCATGGGGCGGACGGACGAAACGCAGGAGCGTCGTGTTCCGGCCCGGCACCATGTCGGCATACAGGTGGATCTCGACGCTGCGCCCATCACCGGCATTGGCGACAAACTTCCAGACCGCCGGTGGTCCGGGGGTGAAGACGACGAGGTTCTCGGCGTTGAGCGGGGTGATGAAGCCATCGGCGTTCACCCAGGCGCGGACGCGCTTCACGAAGACGTGGCGGTCCACGGGGACACTGGCGTGCAGGTTCGCGCCGAGCACGCAGTCGTATTTCGAGCGGACGGTGCCGAGGTCCACGCACATCCGCGCCATCGCGCCCGCGCCGTTGGTGAGCAGGGCGAGGGAAGAAGAGTGATTAGTAATTAGTGCGGAGTGACTTGCTGGCTCGGCGGGCAAATAGCGGAGGCTGCTGGTGACGGCGGCGAGCGTGGCGCTGAGGCGGTCGAGGGAAAGCTCGGCGTCACCGATGAACTCCTGCGGAGCGAAGCAGGCGATGTGGCCATCAGCGACGGGGATGGAATCGGCATGGAACATCGTAGCCGCCGACGTGAGGAGGCGGACGGCTTCGGGGTTCAAGGAATCCGCCTCCTCACGTCGGCGGCTACGAAGCGTGGCCTTGAAGGGCACGGTATCCCGCACGAGCAGCCAGTGGCCGGGGGGGACGAGCAGGATGCGCTTCGTGTCTTCCAGCGTCCATTCGACGACGGAGGCGAACGTGCTGCCAGCCGTGTGTCCAAGTCGCGCCAGAAAGCCCTTCGCATCCACGTCCACCTGCGCCGCCAGCTCGCGCCAGTTCACCGCGCCAAGCTGCTCGATGGGCCGCGCCTGCGCGAAAGTCGTGAGGGCGAAGGCCGCCTGCGCGCGGGCACGACGATACGCTTCGCCATGCAAGCCCACCGGCACGTCGCCACAACTGAGGCAGTGCGCCGCGCCGGGACTGACGGTGAAGGTCACCTTGCCATCGTGATGCTCACGACGCGGGAGAAACGCCTCGGTCTGCGACAACAGATCATACCGCACCGCATCTACGGAGAGGTCGAGGGTGAGGCGATGCTCCTGCTCCGGGTCCGTGTTCACGAGCACGACCACGGAATCGAGACCTTCCTCGGAGTCGCGCTGCAGCGCATAGATGGCGGAGTCCGACGGGCTGATGCGCTTGAGCTTGGCACCATCGAAGAATGCCGGATGGTCCGCGAGCAGCGCGTTCAGCCGGGCGAGTTCAGGGACGAGGTTCAGCTCGCTGCCCCACGCGAGCGCGCGGCAGGAGTGGACGTTGATCTTCTCCGTGCAGAGCCACTCGACGCCGCAGGTGAAGCCAAAGCCGCCGTTCACGCTGGCGAGCGCGGAGAGGTGATTGCGCAGCCGCGACCATGTGCGCCCGCGCTTCGCGAGGCGGTCGTTGTCATGCGTCTCGCTGTAGTGAACGAGCGTGCCGACGCGATGGCTCTGCTTGAAGGAATGGTCCAGATAGCCCGCGACCTGCGCGGGGCCGAACTCCTGGAACAGCTCGGAGTAGGCCCACTGCATCCCGCCCTCGGTAAGCAGCGCCTCGGTGTCGCCCCAGCCGCCGCCGAGGCCTTCGAGCAGGAAGAGCGTGTCCGGGAACTCCTCGCGCACGCGGGCGATGATGTGCTGCCAAGCGGGCGCGGGCACCTTGTAGCCGGCGTCGCAGCGGAAGCCGTCCACACCGCGGCGGCACCACGTCAGCAACGCATCGGCGATGTGCTCCCAGAGCGCGGGATCGCGCTGGGCCAGCTCGACGAGGTCCTCCCAGATGTTGCCCCACGCGCCGGGGCTTTCGAAGTGGCCGTCGGGCTTGCGGATGAACCACTCGGGGTGATTGTCCTGCAGCCACGAGCCCCAGCCGGTGTGGTTGATGACGATGTCGAGGAAGACGCGTCCGCTCCGCGCATGGACGGCGGCGGTGAGTTCCTCAAACTGGTCCACAGCGGTCGCCCGCTTGTCGAACTCCACCAGCGCCGGGTCAATGCCCGTCAAATCCTCCGCCGCGTAAGGACTGCCAAAGCGACCGAAGCGCGCGTAGGTCGTGGGCGTGGGGTTCACCGGCAGCAGGTGCAGGATGCGGCAGCCGAGCGTGCCAAGGATATGCGGAAGCTGGCGCGTGAGGTCGCGCAGCTTGCCGGACGGCGGGATGACCGTGTAGCCGAGGCGGTCCAGCTCGTTCATCTGCGCCTCGCGCGACGGGTCTTCCGTGGCGGCCAGGGTCCGCGTCTCGCCGAACATGCGGGTGAAGGCGCAGTAAATCGTGTTGGCGGTGCGGTAGAAGTTCGGGTGGACGCTGACGCCAAAGTCGTTCCCATCGGGCCAGTGCTGGAAGCCGCGCGGATCGAGCGCGTAGGGCTTGGCCTTGAACCAGCCGACCTCGGTGAAGGGCAGCGTGAGCTGCCACTCGCCGTCCACCCAGTGCATCGGGATGTCGCGCCAGGACGCGCCGGCCAGCGGAACCTTGTGGAACTTCGACTGGATGACCTCGTGGCGGATGGCGGCGGCGCGGCCGAGGTTGGTGCGCAGGCGCGCGATCCAGCCGGCCTCGGCCCACTCGCGGGCGCGCGGGTGCGCGAGCGTGAAGGTGAGGCTGTCGCCGACGAATTGGACGCGGCGCTCGCCGGCGCCGGGGGTCATGCTCGGTCGTTCCATCTCGGGGAAGGATGTTCAGCGCGCCGCGCAAACTCAAGAACGCCGTTCAACTTGAGGAAAGCTTAACCACGGATGGACACGGATTAACGCGAGTGAAACGTGGTGCGTGCTGCGTGTTGCGTGTTCCGTAAAAGCCCACGGCGTCCTTGGTGATTCACGGAACACGCAACACGTAACACGCTCCGAACTGCCGGTCCCATCCGTGTTCATCCGTGTCCATCCGTGGTCAAACCACCCCTCCCCCTCAATTCAGATTGAACTGCCCGGCGTCCGCTCCCAGACTCGTGAGACATCGCACCCGTGAACGAAACGAAGGAACACCAACGCCTCTACGAAGCGCACGGCGAGCAGGGCGCACCGTGGCGCAAGTGGGGGCCCTACGTCTCGGAGCGCTCGTGGGCCGGCGTGCGTGAGGACTACAGCGCGGACGGCAATGCCTGGGCCTACTTCCCGCACGACCACGCGCGCTCCCGCGCCTACCGCTGGGGCGAGGACGGCCTGGCGGGCATCTGCGACCGGTATCAGGTGATGTGCTTCGCGCTGGCGCTGTGGAATGAGCGCGACCCGATTCTCAAAGAGCGACTCTTCGGCCTCACGCCCAACGAGGGCAACCACGGCGAGGATGTGAAGGAATATTACTTCTACCTCGACTCCACGCCGACGCATTCCTACCTGAAGTGGAATTACAAGTATCCCCAGCGCGCCTATCCCTACCAGCAGCTCATTGACGAGAGCCGCCGGCGCGGCCCGAATGACCCGGAGTTCGAACTGCTCGACACCGGCGCATTCCACGAGGACCGCTATTTCGATGTGTTTGTGGAATACGCCAAGGCCGGGCCGGACGATATCTGCATCCGCATCGAGGCTTTCAACCGCGGCCCCGACCCTGCCCCGCTGCACATTCTCCCGCACCTGTGGTTCCGCAACCGCTGGTCGTGGGGTGACGAGGATCGCGCGGAGCCGCGCATCCGCGTCAGCGAATCCTCCCCCGCGCAGCTCACGCTCATCGCGGACGACTCCTGCTGCCCCGGCATCGGGCGGCTGCCGTTTGAGTATCGCCTGGGCGCGCACCAGCTCTACGCGCAGCCCGGCGGCAAACCGCTCTTCACCAACAACGAGACGAACAACGCGCTGCTCTTCGGTCCCAAGGCGAAGAACCTGAGCCGCTACGTGAAGGACGCCTTCCACCGCCACCTCGTCAACGGCGAGAACTGCGTTAATCCAGAACAGTTCGGCACCAAGGCCTGCATTGACTACCGCTTCGAGGTGCCGCCGGGCAAATCCGCCGTCGTCGAGCTACGGCTGACGAACCGCGAACTCGCACAGCCGCTGGCCGAGGTGGCGGGCATCCTGCAGTCACGCCGTGCCGAGGCGGACGAGTTCTACGCCAGCATTCAGCCGAAGACCGCCACCGACGACGAGCGGCGCATTCAGCGGCAGGCGCTCGCGGGCCTGCTGTGGAGCAAGCAAATCTACCGCTTCGACGTGAGCAAGTGGCTCAAGGGCGACAATCCCGCGGCACCGCCGCCGGCGACCCGCGCCAAGATTCGCAACCGCCACTGGCAGCACCTCAACTCCAAGCGCATCCTCTCGATGCCGGACAAGTGGGAGTATCCGTGGTTCGCCGCGTGGGACCTCGCGTTCCAGGCCGTGCCCTTCGCGCTCGTGGACGCGGAGTTTGCCAAGCAGCAGCTCTGGCTCCTCCTCTTCGAGCAATTCCAGCATCCGAACGGCCAGATCCCCGCCTACGAGTGGGAGTTCAGCGACATGAACCCGCCCGTCCACGCCTGGGCCGTGTGGCGCGTCTATAACATGGACCGCATCCGCAGCGGCAAGGCGGACCGCGACTTCCTCGAGCGCTGCTTCCACAAGCTGCTGATGAACTTCGCGTGGTGGGTGAACAAGGTGGACCGCGAGGGGAACAACGTCTTCGAGGGCGGCTTCCTGGGCCTCGACAACATCACCGTGCTGGACCGCAGCGAGAAGCTGCCCGACGGCACCACGCTCCAGCAGTCCGACGGCACCGGGTGGATGGGCATGTTCTGCCTGAACATGATGCGCATCGCGCTGGAGCTGGCGAAGGAGAACAAGACCTACGAGGCCACCGCCACGAAGTTCTTCGAGCACTACGTCTATATCGGCTCGGCCATGAAGCACATGGGCGACCAGGGCATCGAGATGTGGGACGAGCGCGACGGCTTCTTCTACGACGTGCTCCGGCATCCGGACGGGCGCTATGACAAGTTCCGTGTGCGCTCGCTGGTCGGGCTGATTCCGATGTTTGCCATCGAGCGGCTGGAGGAGAAGTGGCTGGAGCCGTTCAGGGAGTTCCGCGCGAACATGGACTGGTTCCTCCGGCACCGCGCCGATCTCGTCCAGCGCTGCGTCACCACGCTGGACACGGACGAGGGGAAGGTCCACGTGCTCGCCGTGATGAACCCCGAGCAGATCCACCAGCTCCTGCGCGTGATCTGGAATCCCGGCGAGTTCCGCTCGCCCTACGGCCTGCGCAGCCTCTCCAAGCACCACGAGCGCCACCCCTACGTCCTTGACCACCGGAACATCGGCTACGAGCCGGGCGAATCCATCGCCAAGCTCAAGGGCGGCAACTCGAACTGGCGCGGGCCGATCTGGTTCCCGACGACGTTCATGATGATCGAGACGCTGCGCAAGCTGCGGAAGGCCTACGGCGGCCAGTTCACCATCCCCGGCTGCGGCGAAGACGAGACGCCCATCAACCTCGACGAACTCGCCGGGGGTTTCGCCGAACGGCTCATCCGCATCTTCGCCCGCGACGCCGAAGGCCGCCGCGCCGTCTTCGGCACGAACGAGAAGTTCCAGACCGACCCCCACTGGCGCGACCACGTCCTCTTCTACGAATACTTCCACGGGGATACGGGCGCGGGCCTCGGCGCGTCACACCAGACCGGGTGGACGGCGCTGATTGCGTCGGTGATTGATGAGTGGCGAAAGTAGCGGAGCGCCGGTCTCCGACCCGGCGTGAACCGGCCTGATTAGGAACGCGCCGGATCGGAGATCGGCGCTCCGCCAATAGGCGCAGGCGTCCCGCCTGCCACCCGAAGCAGCGGAGCGCGGGTCTGTGACCCGCAGCAACTCTCAACTACCCGGCCCGCTGGTCAATACGAGCGTCGTGGGAGGACGCAAGTTGCTGCGGGTCGCAGACCCGCGCTCCGGGGAGAGAACTCGGACCGTCGGGAGGAAAACCGCTGCCATCTGGAGCAAAACTCGGCTCGTCTGGACAAAAACCCGCCTCAAAAGGGACACAATGGAACACCTCTGGCAGAAAACTCGCCTAGACTCGGTGCAAACTTGGGATATTTAGAAGCTCCAGTGGAGGCAAGTTTTACTCCAGACGGCTGAGGTTTGGCCCCAAGGCACCCAGTTTTGATCGAAGCTTGGCGTTGGATAAACGCAGAAGGACCGGTTGGAACCCGTGCGTCCTTGCTTCAATGGTTCAATGCAAGAGACCGATCTCGAATGGCTTGCTCAACCACGCTCTTCGTTGGACCCACCACCCAACTTGAAGTCGCGCACGCTACGAACCGATTCACTTCGCGTGGAGTCACCTGAAGCCTGTTTGATTCATGCCTTCCAACAAGTGCGACCTTCCGTGTCAAAGGTGCGACAACTTGGGCTGTTGGATGCCTCAATGCAGCGGGAGGCGTGTCCGCATAGCCATCAGCCAGCCACGAAACGCCTCGGTCGCTCGTGATAAAGAATTCGCCATCGGGCGCATTCAACCGAACCCACGAAAGACGCGGAAAATGCCGAACCTGAAAATACCATGCCTGCATGTGGAGAAGCTCAAGCTTGTCATCCGAACTAAGCACCCACTTCCAACCCATCTTATGATAGGTCTTTAACTCTTCAATGTCCGTGACCTCGCGTCGTTCGCCGGTGTCGGGGTTTTCAAGACATTTCCCCCGCAACCTGTCCCGAATGCTGCTGATTCCCTCCGGGGGCAGTTCAACGACCTCAACCTCCACGTTTGGATCCCATTTGTAGATCCATTCCTCTTCCAACTCCATCCAACCCGGAGTCCGAGCCGCTTGCCAGGCTAGAAATCGCGAAATCTCTGGAGGCAGATCGGTCGCCTCGCCGGGTTCAGTAGTAACAAATCTGGCTATTGCCGACGCTGCCGCGCCTTCAATTTTCGACAGATGAGCTTCAATCGAAGCACCTGGCTCATCAAAGCCCCCGGGGCCATCGTATAAGCCCCGCACAATTGAGATGTTCTTCGGGGATTTCGGTTTGATTTCGCCGGTCGCAAGCGATCCCAGCCAGACGAATGGGTCAATCAACGGATTAGATTCGTCCTCCGACTCGGGTGCGACAAAACCGCGGAGATAAAACCTTGGAACCGTATGAGCACGAGTTGCGGGTTTCATAATCTCTGTGGCTTACACTTTTCTAGCCTGTAGGCGCTTCCTCAATACGACACCGCTGCTTCTACCACGGTGCTATCAGTGGTGCCCATGCTATTCGACATGCAGACTTGAAGTGCACGCTGGCGGATTCTTCCGTCCAGAATGGGCTGGCCTCTGCGTTTCGTCCCGCCTCAGCGGTGCAAAAGAGTTTACCGCAGAGACGGGACGGGCGCAGAGGGCGGGGGGATTGGGCCGTGGTTCGCAGTTGCCCTATTGCGTGGACGCTGCCAACGGGCGGCGGCTGCAAGCCGCCGGCACGGGGTTTATCCTGAATCCACCCCTCCACCCGCCAGTCTGAACCCTCCGATGTTCCGGTTCTCCACGTTCATTGTCTTCGTTGCGCTGCTCGCGGGTGCCGGGTCGGCGCCGGGTGCGGCGGGGCCGTCGTTTCGCGAGGATGTCATCCCGGTGCTCACGCGGGCGGGGTGCAACATGGGGGCGTGCCATGGGAAGCTCGCGGGGCAGAACGGTTTTAGACTGTCCCTGCGCGGGTTCGCGCCGGAGGAGGATTACGAGCATCTCGCGCGAGAGAGCCGGGGCCGCCGCCTGAACTTCGCCCAGCCGGAGGCCAGCCTGCTGCTCACCAAGGCGCTCGCCACGGAGCCGCATGAGGGCGGCGCGCGGTTCGCGCCGGGGTCGCCGGGGCATCAGTTGCTGCGCGACTGGATTCTCGCGGGCGCGCCCGGGCCGACCACGAACGAGGCACGCGTGGCCAGGCTCACGCTCGCCGCCAGCACCCGCCCGCTCAAGCCCGGCGACACGCTGCCCGTCACCGCCCGCGCCACCTACACGGACGGCCGGGAGCGGGACGTGACGTGGCTCGCGCAGTTCTTCTCGAACGACGAGTCCACGGTGAAGGTGACGCCCGAGGGCGTGGCGACGGCCTTGCGCGCGGGCGAGGCGTCGGTGCGCGTGCATTTCCAGGGGCTGGTGGAGGTGGTGTCGTTCACGATGCCCTACGACAACAAGGTCAACGCGGCGGACTACACGGCGCGGAACAACGCGATTGATGACGCGGTCTTCAAGAAGCTCCAGGCGCTGCGGCTCCCGCCCGCGCCGCTGGGCGATGACGCGACGTATTGCCGGCGCGTGCATCTCGACCTCACCGGCACGCTGCCGACGGCGGAGATGGCGGCGGCATTTGCGAAGGACACTTCTCCTGACAAGCGCGCGAAGCTGGCGGACCAGCTCATCGGCAGCCCGCGCTTCGTGGACTACTGGACGCTCCAGCTCGCCGACCTGCTCCAGAACCGCAAGGAGCGCGACCATGACGTGCGCGGGGCAAAGGGCGTGCGGGCCTTGCAGAGCTGGCTGCGCGCGCAGGTGGCCGTGAACCGCCCGTGGGACGCGCTCGCCCGCGATGTGCTGACGGCGCGCGGGTCCGCCGCCGAGACGCCGGCGGTAGGCTACTTCATCTACAACGTCGGCGAGAAGCGCCAGCCGGAGCAGTCCGACCTGCCGGACTCGGTGGCGCAGGCGTTCCTCGGCACGCGCATCGGCTGCGCGCGGTGCCACAACCATCCGCTGGAGCGCTACACGCAGGATGACTTTTACCACTTCGCGGCGTTCTTCGCCCGCGTGTCGCTGGACCGCAAGGAACCGGTGGATGGGTTCACCGCATTGCAGCTTGGCACGCAGAACGAGCTGCAACTCGCGAAGCAACTGACGCAGGCGGAGGAGAAGGTCGTGAAGGCGAAGGAAGCCGCCGCCGCGCCAAACCTCGACCTGAAGGAAGCGGAGAAGCGCGCGAAGGAAGTCGTGGCCACCGAGAAGCGCGTCACCGAGCTGGCGCAGCAGATCAAGTCCGCCCGCGCGAAGCCGCCGTCCGTGCAGCAGCCGCGCACGCGCCAGATGATGGCCGCCCAGCCGCTGGACCGTCGCGCGCTGGTGATGCCCGAGGGCGCGGACCCGCGCGAGGCCTTCACGGACTGGCTGACCGCGCCGGAGAACCCGTTCTTCGCCAGTGCGATGGTGAACCGCGTGTGGCGGCACTTCATGGGCGTGGGCCTCGTGGAGCCGGTGGACGATCTGCGCGACAGCAATCCGCCGTCGAACCCCGAGCTGTGGGCGCTGCTGAAGCGGGAGTTCGCCAGCGGGTATGACCTGCGGAAGCTCATGCGCCTGATCGTCACCTCGCGCACCTATCAGCTCAGTGCGGACACCACGAAAGCGAATGCCGCCGACCAGCGTTTCCACTCGCACTTCTACGCGCGCCGCCTGCCGGCCGAGGTGCTGCTGGATGCCGTGGGCGACGCTACGGGCGTGCCGGAAACCTTCCCCGGCTATCCGGTCGGCCTGCGCGCGGTGCAGCTCCCGGACCCGACGGTGAACAGCTATTTCCTCACGCTCTTTGGCCGCAGCGACCGCGTGACGGCCTGCGCCTGCGAGCGCAGCGGCGACGTGACGCTCCCGCAGCTTCTGCACCTCAACAACGGCGAGGACCTGGTGAAGAAGATCAAGTCGCCCGACGCCCGCCTGGCCAAGTGGCTGAAGGAATTTCCCGATGACGTGAAGCTCACGGAGCAGCTCTACCTCACCACGCTGGGCCGCAAACCCACCGCCGCCGAGCGCGAGGCCCTGGCCCGTCAACAAAGCGCTGCCGATCCGCGCGAGGCGTTCTTCGCCGATCTCTTCTGGGCGCTGATGAACACGAAGGAGTTTGCGTTCAATCACTGAGGCGGGGCGGGGTTTTTGACGCAAGGGCGCGAAGACGCGGAGTGGAGAAATTCCAAATCCCAAGCTCCAAGTTCCAAAGAAGCTCCAAGGTTCAAATTCCAATCGGAGTCGGAGCGTTGCTGGCGGGCGTAGTTTGAGGGCCAAAGGCCAGCTTCATTCCAGCCTGTAGTAGCGCCTGCGCGGGCAAACGGCGGCAATTTTTCGCCAATAAAGGGGGAGCGGTGCAGGCGGGAAATGGGTCTATTGACGCCAGAAATTGCAACGCACTACGAAACCATGAAAAAGCTTCTGACCTCCACGTTCGCCGCCGCCGCCCTCATCACCGCCCTGGCCTTCAACGCTGCGGCGGAGAGCAAGGGCAAGACCATCACGCTGGCCGGCAAGGGCTGCTGCGCCAAGTGCTGTCTGAAGGAAGCCGACGCCTGCCAGAACGTGCTGACCGTCGAGAAGGACGGGAAGAAGACGAAGTATTATCTCGTGCAGAACGACGTGAGCAAGGGCTTCCACAGCCAGATTTGCGAGACGGTCAAGGACATCACGGTCACCGGCACCTGCAAGAAGGTCGGCGACAAGTTTGAGGTCACCGCCGAGAAGATCGAAGCGGCGAAGAAGAAGTAACGAATTTCACGGACGGTCGGGTTTTGGGTTTCCAGGCCGCCCGTGGGTTAAGCAGCAGGGGGCAAGGCGCTCCTAAAAACCGGGTTGCGAACTTCCTTTCTGTTCGCTGCCTGGTTTGAAGGGGTGCCTTGCCTTGCTGCTTTTATGGCTTTCCGCCAGAGAGGCCGGACTGGTCAATCTGGCACTTTGCTGTTCCGGTGGAATGGCCTTGGGTTCGGCCCGGGCAAAGAGAATACCCCAGCGATTAATAGCTGGGACTGGTGGTGGCAACCAAGAGATACTCTGGTCGAAGCCCTACCGTGGGCTTCGAGAGTAGAAACGTCTTCAGTGAGCGTGGTTCTCGACATTGGAATGTCGAGCTACGGTTTAGGTGGTTTGGGCGAGCAAGGTTTTGAGGTTGAGGGGGCGGGTGAACATGGCGAGCTGGCCGTCCGGGGTGCGGGGCCAGTCGGCGGGGGGACGGTCCCAGTAGAGTTCCACGCCGTTTTGATCGGGGTCGCGGAGGTAGAGGGCTTCGCTCACGCCGTGGTCGCTCGCGCCGTCGAGGGGGATGCCGGCGGCCATGAGGCGGTGGAGGGCGTCCGCGAGGGTGGCGCGGGTCGGGTAGAGAACGGCAAGATGGAAGAGGCCGGTGGCACCGGGTGGCGGCGGCGAACCACCGAGGCTCTCCCAGGTGTTCAGGCCGATGTGGTGGTGGTAGCCGCCCGCCGAGATGAAGGCGGCGGCGGTCCCGTAGCGCTGGGTGAGCTGGAAGCCCAGCACGCCACAGTAGAAGCGCAGGGCGCGCTCAAGGTCGGCGACCTTGAGATGCACATGGCCGAGGGAGACTTGCGGGTGGATGAGCGGGGTGGTCATGCAAGGAGGCTAAGGGCAGAACCACGAATAGACACGAATGAACACGAAGGGAAGCCGTGGCCGAGTTATATTGAAAACAAACACTCGTCGTGATTTTCAACTCGCACAACCTCCTCCAGCTTGAAGTTCATGGCGGCTGTCTCCCAGCGCTCCGGACATGAACTCGCAATGCTCCGAACCACATCGGGCGCATCTTGACACTGCCCCCCGAAAGCCGACGGAGCGCGGGTCTGTGACCCGCAGCAACGTCCGATCCCCCGTCCCGCTGGACTACACGAACCGCAAGGGACTAGCGTGGCCGCTGCGGGTCGCAGACCCGCGCTCCGGGGGCAGTGCCGAGATGCGCCCAACCACATCTGCAACCATGTCCCCGCCCGCTTCTGCGTGACGCCCTCTTACACGCCGGTTAACAGAAGTTTCCGGTCGAAATTCATCAGCTTCAGGACTGCGCGCATCTGCTCCAGATCGTCGGCCTCGGTTTTCCGGACATCCAGCTTGTAGTGGTGGGAGGCGGTGCGGATGCGGACCACGGCGTCGGTGGCGGCGTAATCCAAGGCTTGCAGGAATTCGTCATGGTGGTTTGGGTGCCGCTCGAAGGACACCTTTACCCCGCGCTCGTGCTCCTCGAGGATGAACTCATACTTCGGGGTTCGAAGGAGCGTCAGGCTTTCGATCTCTGACGGATCGTCCGGCCGCAGCACGGCGAAGGACAGCAGCAGATCGGCTCCGGTTTGCGTGGTGATGAAGGCGACTCGGTCCATGTGGGTGAGATGTTGCTGGCGAGCAGGATGAACCATGCCTCCATCGCTTACCATCCGCTTTCGCCCAGCGCGGTGGCGGGACAGGCCCGGACGCCACGATGGCAACCCAGCGACGGGGCGGGGTCCGGCTTTACGCCCGCGACGATCATGCCGGGTTCCGTGAAGCGCAGGGTTGGGGACCTTGGGTTCGTTTGGCCAGAGTGCAGCGAGCCCGAGGGGATGTTGTCGGCTAGGGGGCCTTGGTTCCCGCCTGTTGCAACACGAATTCGATCAACTCCTTGCTCTCGAAAAACGACGGGGTTCCCTGGTGGCCTTCTCCGGCGATGAGCTTCAGGGTGATCGGGGCGCCGCCGGCTTCGTAGCGTTGCTTGAGGAGGAGCGCGTTTTCCTGATGCGGCACGGCTTTGTCCACATCGCCCTGCACGATGAACATCGGCACCTTTTTCTCGATCAGCGGCTTCAGATTGTCCAGGGGATTAAACTCGGGCAACCGCGCGCGAAGTTCGGCTTCGGTCAGTTGGTAATCCGCGAGCGTGACGGGCAAGTTCTTCATGCCCCAGGTGGCCAGATTGCAGACGGGATAAATGCCCACGACCGCCTGCGTCTGGTCAGGATGCCGTATGGCCCAGGCCAGCGCCATCAGGCCGCCGCGGCTCTGGCCGAGGAGGATCGGCTTGGGCGAGAAGCCGCGCCGGACCATCTCGTCGTAGAAGAGAGTGAACTGCTTCGTGCTGGCGGGCGCGCCGCGAACTTCCCCGAGATCCACCCCGGCGAGGCTGACGCCCGCGCGCAGGAAGCCCTCGAAATACACCCTTTTTCCCGCGAACGAGAAGCCCTTCAACGTCGGGTGGAACCAGAGCCACGGCTTCCCCTTCGCCGGTTTCGGCGCGGCGTAAAGGTAGGCCGGGTGGCCGTTGACCTCGAACTTCTCGGCGGTCTTGGGCAAGGGGTCGTCTGCGGAGGCCGCTGGTGCGAGGAGCGACAGGATCAGCAGGCTGGTGATGCGCACGAGGTTAAGGTGCTTCATGGGATGGTGGCTTATAAAAAGGTCCGCGCCTGACGACGCGGCGCGGTAGCGGCGAGGATTGCAACTGGAGTGCGATGGCCGGGGTTGGAGCCAGGCAGGGTTGCGCGGCGCGGGCCGAAGCGGCAAACGCTGCGTCGCATGAATACACAACCCACTCCGCATCACGCCATCATTACAACCGCAACCGCCGCCACTGGCAAGCCCACGCCGGCCGCGCGGCAGGTCTTGCCGGTGGCGGCAGGCGTCCTGCCTGCCGTGGAGCCGGGCGTCCCGCCCGACGGATCAGGGGCGGCGTGGGCGGGCAGGTTACGGACGCTTCGGCTCAACGGCGTGCAGTGGCGTTTTTCCCGGGCGGCGGGACGCCGCCCTCTACGGCAGGCAGGATGCCTGCCGCCACGGTCGGCATGGGCTTCCGTCAGGAATGCTCGAATAGGAGCTGGTGACCGGGAGCGGCCCGGCACGATCTGGGAAG
>CAZCBE010000049.1:0-49244 GCA_964496695.1 uncultured Klebsiella sp. | reverse complement strand
GGCAACCTTACCTTCGACCGGACCTTGCGACAACTTAAACAGAAAGTGCTCTAATGAGAGGAACTTAAAACCTGATTTGCGCCTCAGCGTGGTCCGGCATCCAGGCGGCCTTGAGCATAAGCCTCGAAGACGCGGCGAATCTCGTCGCGGACCGATCGGAAGACCTGAAGCTTTTCGGCTTCAGTCCCCGTGGCGTGAGCGGGGTCGAGGAAGGGCCAATGGTGGCGGTTCACCTGGCCGGGGAAAATGGGGCAGGCCTGGTCGGCGTTGCCGCAAACGGTAATGACCGTTTCCACCGGCTGGTGGAGGAATTCGCTAAGGTGCTTCGACGTGTGTCCCGCAAGGTCCACGCCGACCTCGGCCATGACCTGAATGGCGAGAGGATGGACGTAGCCGGCGGGCTTGCTGCCCGCACTGGCCACTCGGAAGCGGCCTTGGGCGGCGGCGCGCAGAAAACCTTCGGCGAGGTGGCTGCGGCAGGAGTTGCCGGTGCATAGCACCAGCACGAGGGGCGTGGCGTCAGGATTCATCGGAGCAGGGCGAAGGGTTTGAGATTGAGGAACTGTGACAGGGGGGCGGGGCGCTTGCATTGGTCCTCTGCGAGACAGGCGGTGCGCTTGCTGCCTAGGCGCAGGACGACGGCACTGGTGTCGGCCTCGATGGACGCGACGGAGAATTGAGTGAGGACGGGAGCCTCGTGTTCGACTTCCAATTCGAGATCGTCGGCCTGCAACACCGGGGCGGCCTTGTCGAGAATGCGGAGCAGCTTCCCGGCGGTGAGGCGATGATCGGTGTCTTCGGCCACCCAGGTCTGCAGGCGGCAGGCGGCGTCATTACGCAGCGTGCCGCCGCAGTCCATGAACCGCTTGTCCACGCGGGCCACTTCGGTGACGTGGGCATGGGCTGGGACGGAAGCGCCGTCCGGCAGAAGGAAGCGCAGACCGAGGTCGGGATGGGCGGCAAGGTGGGTTTTGAGTTCGGCGAGTTTCATGGGGCGTTCAGGCGGTCGGTCGGGTGACGGGCTCAGGGGCTCAGGGGCGGTGTTTGCGTCTGGTCTTGGGCGGGCAGCAGGTGTTTTCAAAGCCCCGGCAGCACGCGCCGTCCTCGCGTTCGGCGAGGCGGCGGGCCAGCCGCCCGGCATCACGGCGGAGCACGGCTTGCGATTGCAGTTCCGTGGCGAAGCACTGGAAGACACTTTCCAACAACGCCTGCCTGGCCGGCTCGGGGGCGTAGTAAATCCATTTGCCCGCCTTCCGCGTGCGGACCAGTCCGGCCTCGCGGATGAGCCGCAGATGGGTGGAGATGGTGGACTGGGTGATCTCCAGCGCATCGCACAGCTCGCACACACATAGCTCCCGCCCGCGCAGGGCCACGAGGAGCCGCACCCGGGTGGGGTCGGCGAGGGCCTTGGCGGTCAGGAGCAGTTGGTTCAACGTCGGGACAAACATATCGGACTATTACGATATGTAAAGTCAAAGCTGGTCCCGAAGTCTCGGGTCAGGTCTAAACACCTCTGCTCAACCGAGCGATGCAGCAGGCCCCTTCATCTCAACGCGGAGACGCAAAGCGCGCAGAGGAACGCAGAGAACTGCCCCGCCCAACAGCGTTCACCTTTGGTGTCCCAGATGGCTGCCTACTCGGTGTAACTTTGCGTCCTCTGCGCCTCTGCGTTTCAGTGGAATAGTTTCGTTGGCCAACGGCATGGCTCCGATTCAATGGTCGCAGGTGCAGGCGTATTCCTTGAGCTTGCAGCCGCCGCAGTCGGTGAGGTCCAGCTTGATGCGGAAATTTTGCGGGGTGGCGTCGGCGCTGGCCTTCACCTGGGCGATGATGGTGTAGCTTTCGCCTTCCGGCAGCGGTTCCTTGGAGACGAACGCGCCGTCCTTGGCCTCCATGGTCAAGGCCACCTTGCCGGACTTCGGTTCGGCGGTGACGGCGACGACCTGGCCGCTGGCGGAGACGGGTTTGAGCTGGGCATCGTAGAAGCTGACGGTGACGCGGCGGTCCGCGCCGATCAGGAACTCGGCGCGCGGGGCGGCGTTCTCGAGCAGCTTGCCGCCCTTGGGGCCGGCGATGGGCTTGGCAGCCTTGGGTTTGCCGTGGTCATGGCCGCCGGGGCCGTGATCGTGGCCGGCGTGTTCGTCCTTTTTACAGGCGGTCAGGGCGGCAGCGGCGAGGAGCGCGATGGCGAGGGGGAGCAGTTTCATGATGATGGGTTCGAGGGGTTCGTTTCTGGCGGCTTGGGGTTTGCGGGAGTGCCGGTGGGTCCCGGTTGGGCCGTGCCGTTTTCGGCGACGGACACAAAGCGTTTCTCCATCCACTCGTAGAGCGTTGGGAGCAAGACGAGGGTGAGGAAGGTCGAGGAAAGGATGCCGCCGATGACGACGGTGGCGAGCGGCTTCTGCACTTCCGCGCCCGCGCCGCTGGCAATGGCCATGGGCACAAAGCCGAGGCTGGCGACGAGGGCGGTCATCAGCTTGGGCCGGAGGCGCAGCAGGGAGCCGTCCCACACGGCGGTGCGCAGGTCCGCACCGGCTTCGCGGAGCTGGTTGAAGAAGGTGATGATCATCAATCCGTTCAGCACTGCGATGCCGCTCAAGGCGATGAAGCCGACGCCCGCGCTGATGCTGAAGGGCAGCCCGCGCGCCCACAGCGCGAACACGCCGCCGGTCACGGCCAGCGGCACGGCGAGGAACACCAGCAGCGTCTGCCGCAGGCTGCCCAGCGCCACGAAGATCAGGATGAAGATGAGTGCCAGCGCGACGGGCACCACGATGGTGAGCCGCTGCCGGGCTTCCACGAGGTTCTTGAACTGCCCGCCAAACTCGATGGTATAACCCTCGGGGAGCTTGACCTGCTCGGCGACTTTCTTCTGCGCCTCCAGGACGAAGCTCTCCACGTCGCGCCCGCGCAGGTTGATCATGATGGCGGCGCGGCGCTGGCTGTATTCGCGGGAGATGGCTGCGACGGTCTCGACGGTGCGGA
Organism: uncultured Klebsiella sp.; assembly: GCA_964496695.1. Taxonomy (GTDB): domain Bacteria; phylum Verrucomicrobiota; class Verrucomicrobiia; order Limisphaerales; family SXTU01; genus SXTU01. The sequence goes on along the minus strand of CAZCBE010000049.1, from coordinate 46,259 downwards.
AGTCGGCGACCTTGCCGAGCGTGAGCAAGCCGCCGCCGTCCACGCGCACGGGCAGGCGCTTGAGTTCCTCGATCTGCTCGCGCTGGGATTCAGCCAGGCGGATGACGATGTCGAAGCGGCGGTTGCCCTCGACGAGCTTCCCGACTTCCTGGCCGGCCAGCGCGGCATGGACGACGCGGTTGATTTCCGCCGCGTGGAGGTTGTATTTGCCCATCGCCTCGCGGTTGGGGACAATTTCGAGCAGGGGTGACTTGCCGAGCGCGTCGAACTCCACGTCCGCCGCTCCGGGGATTTTTGCCAGCACGTCGCGGGCAGCAAGGGCGATTTTCTCAAGGACGGCAAAGTCGTCGCCGAAGACCTTCACCGCAATGTCAGCCCGGGTGCCTTCGAGGATTTCGTTGAAGCGCATCTCGATGGGCTGGCTGAAGAGATGGCCCTCGCCGGGGAGGTGCTTGCCGAGTTCCTCCGTCATCAGGGTGGCGAGGGCTTCCTTGCTGATGGGGCTGCCGTTCACCTTCCGCCACTTGTCCAGCGGGGTGAACATGATGTAGGTGTCCGCGACGTTCACGCCCATCGGGTCGGTGGCGACCTCGGCCGTGCCCAGCCGGCAGAAGACGTAGGACACCTCGGGAAACTTTTCCAGCAGCAGCTTCTCGCCCCGCTTCTGCATCTCGATGCTGGCATCTATGCCGATGCTGGTGGTGCGAATCATGTGCGTCGCGAAGGAGCCTTCATCCAGTTGGGGCACAAACTCCGCGCCGAGACGGTTAAAGACCAACACCGCCAGTGCAAAGACCGCCACCGCCGTGCCCACCACCAGCCAGCGGAAGCGCAGCGAGAAGCGCAGGACCGGGGCGTAAATCCGTTTTGCGAAACTCACGAGGAAGCTGTCCTGCTCCCTGATGTTCCCGCCGAGCAGCCACGAGCAGAGCGCCGGCATGAGCGTGAGGGCCAGGGCCATCGAGCCGACGAGCGCAAAGATGACGGTGATGGCCATTGGCTTGAACATCTTCCCCTCGATGCCGGTGAGCGCGAGGATCGGGACATAGACCACCGTGATGATGAGCACGCCGAAAAACATCGGACTGGCGACTTCTTTCGCGGAGACGAGCACCTCATGGGCGCGCTCCATGGCGGTAAGTTTGCGGCCGAGCTTGTGCTGTTTCTCGGCCAGATGGCGGATGATGTTCTCCACCATCACGACCGCGCCATCCACGATGAGGCCGAAGTCAATCGCTCCCAGGCTCATCAGGTTGCCGGAGATTTTTCCCTGCACCATGCCGGTCATCGCAAAGAGCAGCGACAGCGGGATGGCGAGGGCCACGATGAAGGCCGCGCGCCAGTTGCCCAGCATGACAAGCAATACCACGACCACGAGGATGGCCCCCTCGAACAAGCTGGTCTCGACGGTGCGAATGGTGCGGTCCACCAGCACCGTGCGGTCATAGACGGTGATGGTCTCGACGCCGGCGGGCAGCTTGGGCTGGATTTCCTTGAGCTTGGCGGTGACGGCCTTGGCCACGAGCCGGCTGTTTTCGCCCGCGAGCATGAGCGCCGAGCCGAGCACAGCCTCCTCGCCGTTGTGGGTGGAGGCTCCCGTGCGGACGGCCTTGCCGATGCCCACGGTGGCGACGTCCTTCACGCGCAGCGGGGTGACGCGCGCACCGAACTTAAGCGGCAGGTTCTCGATTTCCTGCATCGTCTGGACGCGCCCCGCCGCGCGCACGACGACCTGCTCGCCCCCCAATTGAATCACGCTGCCGCCCGCGTTCTCCACGTTCTCACCCACGACCGCCGCGATCTCGCTGAACGAGAGGCCGACGCTCTTGAGCTTCTCCGGGTCGGGCTGGATGACGATTTGCTTTTCGAAGCCGCCGCTGGTGTTGACTTCCGCGATTCCCGGCGTGGAACGCAGGCGCGGCTTGATGATGAAGTCGTGGATGAGCTTAAGCTCCATGAGCTGCGCGTCGCGCGTGGCGGGCTTGTTCGTCGCGCCGGGCGTATAGTCCACGACGTAGTAATAGATCTCGCCCAGGCCCGTGGAGATGGGCGCGAGCTTGGGCGTGAGGCCGGGTGGCAGCTCCTCCAGCACCGTCTGCAGCCGTTCGCTCACCAACTGGCGCGAGCGGTAGATGTCTGTGCCTTCCTCGAACAAGAGCGTGATCTGCGAGAGGCCAAACTTGGAGAGCGACCGCAGCTCGGTGAGACCGGGGATGCCGGCCATCTCGTTCTCGATGGGGAAGGTGACGAGCTGCTCAATCTCCTCCGGCGCGTAGGCCGGGACGGCGGTGTTGATCTGGACCTGGATGTTCGTGATGTCGGGGACGGCATCAATTGGCAGCCGCAACGCGGACCAAACACCGATGCCGATGAGGACACCCGTGGCGAGCAGCACGAACACGCGCTGGCGGACGGAGAATTCAAGGAGGCGGGCAAGCATCTTGTTCAGTGGGGTTGGAAGAATGATTTGCCCGGTTCAAATGCCGCAGTTAGCTTCCAGCCATGAGAAACCGCTACACCGCCCTGGTTCAGCGCGACGGCAAATGGTTCATCGCGCTTTGCCCGGAAGTGCCCGAAGCCAACGGGCAGGGAAAGACCCGTGCGGAAGCCTTGGAGAGCCTTGCGGCGGCCATCGAACTGGTGCTGGATTACAAGCGCGACGAGGCGATGAACAAGGCGGATCGGGGAGTGGAGCAGACTGCGATTCTGGTCTGACCATGAAGCGCCGAGAATTGCTCCAGCATCTTCAAGCCCACGGTTGTCAAGCCGTGCGGGAAGGCGGCAAACACTCCTTGTGGCAGAACCCCGCCACGGGAAAAGTGGAACCCGTCCCACGCCATGTGGAGATAGGCAAATTACTTTCGCGGAAAATCTGCCGGAACCTGTCCGTGCCAGAACCGAAGGGCGCGTAAGCTTTCGAGGAGTTGTCATCAGTGGCAATGTCCGCCGCCCTTGACGGCGCGCAGTTCAATTAGCCAGAGGGTTTGCACGGGCGTGGTCACGACTTGGTCGCCCGTGAGCAGGCCGTCGGTGATTTCCACGCGGTCGGCTCCCACTGTGCCCACCTTGACGGCGGTGCGGAGGTAGGCACGCCCGTTGACAGCATAGACGAACGTGCCCTCGGGGGTGCGGAGCAGAGCGGAAAGCGGGATGACCGTCACCGCGTTCGCGCGCGGCAACGTCAAGGTGCCGCGCACAAAGTCGCCGGGCTGGAACGCGTCGGAGCCGGGCAGGAGGGCGTCAATCTCGGCGTCCCCTGACGCGAACGTGGCGTGAACCTCCTTGATGGTGCCCATGGCCGTGGCTCCCGAGGGGGCGGTGAACTGGACCGCCATGCCGGCGCGAACGAGTGCGGCCTGTGCGGGCGTCACCAGCCCCGAGGCCAGCAACGTCCGGGTGGAGCGGTTGGTGACTTGGGTGAGGCGGTTCGGCAGCGCGTCATAGACCTGGGCGGTGAACTGAATCTGGTGGGACAGTTTTTCCTCGGCAACGTCCGCCACTTTCAGATCGAGAATCTTCTTCGTCTCGTCGGTCACGCTCACGCCCTGACCGGCCTTGTAGGATGCACCGGAGGGCGATTCTGCACCGTGGTCGTGCCCGTGCCCGCCGCCACCGGCCTTCTCCTGGCCATGGTCGTGGCCGTCGCCTTCCTTGTGGCCGCAGCCCGAAAACAGGGCGGTGGCAGTCAGGAGGGCACAGGCAACCGGGAAGATTCGCAGCGCGCTCATCTCAGTCTTTCATGGGCTTGGGTTCGGTGAGCGAGTTGAGGCTGCGGCCGGTGAGCAGGTGCAGTTGCTCGCTGGCTTCGAGCGCGCCCTGCTTGGTCTGGAGCAGGGCTTCGAGGGCTTCGAGGTATTGCTTCTGCATCTCGATGTAGGTGGTCAGCGGGACGGCCCCGAGCCGGTAATGCCGGTCGGCAAGGTCGGCGGTCTCACGGAAATCCTGCGCGGCGTCGGGTCGGATGCGGGACATCTCGTGGAGGCGGGCGGCATAGGTGAGGTAGGTTTCGCTGACCTTTCGCTCGATTTCGCGTTGCGCCACGTTCAGCGAGGTCTGGGCCTGGTCGCGCCGGGCCTGCGCCACCTCGATGTTCCCGGCGTTGCGGTTCCACAGTGGCAACGGGAAGGAGACCCCCAGGCCCACGGTGCGCTCGCGGTCGCCCGCGCGCTCGCCGGAGATGAACGGCCCGACCGTCACGGCGGGGTAACGCTCGTTCTTCGCCAGATCCACTTTGAAGCCCTGCTGCTCCAGTTCGGCGACGCGCTGGCGCAGTTCGAAATTGTTGGTGCGGGCGGCGGCGAGGAGGGCCTCGGGGTCCGGCGGCACGGCGAATTTGAGCGGGGTGTCGGCGATGCGGAGCGGGCTGGCGAGCGGCTGGCCGCGAAGCTGGTTGAGTTCAATCAACACCCCGCGCGCGGCGACCACGGCATCGGCGGCGCGCTTCTGGGCCACGATTGCGCCGGCCTCGACGATGCGTTGTTCCAGCCGGGGGGTGACGCCGGCGGGATCGCGCTGCACGACGACCTCCGCGAGCGCCTGCAGGCGTTCGGAGACTTCCACAGCGGCATCCGCCTGCTGCTGCGCGACGAACACGCCGAAGGCCAGCGTGCGCGTGCGGGCGGCGAGGGCGTTGCGGAAGTTGTCGAGGCCCAGTTCCGCCAGTGCGACCTGCCGGCTGGCGATGGCCTTGCGGAGGGCGAGCCGGCCCGGCCACTCGAAAGGCTGTTGCAGCGCGACGGACCAGGCCATGCCTTCGCCGAGGACATTCCCGGCGGCGTCCTTGGCGCGCTTGGCCCCGATGGTGGTGGCGAGTTCGGGATTGGCCAGCACGGTGGCATTGCGCTGCTCGCCCTTCGCGGCGGCAATCTCCGCGCGGTAAAAGGCGAGTTCAGGATTCTTCTCCAGCACCTCGGCCACCAGCGCTTCGAGCGCGAGCGGGGCGGGGGTGTTGGGACCGCCGGGCTTGGGCTCGGCGGCGTTCAGGTTTGGCACCAGCAAGACGGACAGCAGGACAAGGCAAAGGGATTTCATAAAATTGCAGTTCAGGAATGAAAACAGGGACCCATTCCGTCGTGTCAGGGCACGACGGGGCCAGGAGAAGGGCAAACCGGGAGGGTTTGCCTAGGCGAGGAGGGAAGGCGCGCGTGGCGCGGGCGCGGTCCGGCAGTGGAAGCTCCAGCTCTGGCGGAGCCATTGCGGCGAGCTGTCCGGTGCCGGGAAGAACCGCGCGACCGGTTCGTGGTCGGGGGAGAGCAAGTCAGGCGTGTTAAACACGACGACGGTCAGCAGGGCATGGACGAAGGAAACCTTCGAGGGGAGCGAATAGCCGCCGGACTCAATGGAACTGCAGGTGGCGCAATCCGAACAATCAGGTGCCGGAGCATGGTCCGCGTGGCCTTGATGGCAACAGGCGGGATCGGAGCCCAGCCAGCCCAGCGCCTCCGCCTGGCAATGCACGGTGCATGGCAGCCAGATGAGCAGGAGCAGGAGACCAACCATTGACCGGGCGAGTTTCAACACCGTCTAGGTAGCCCTTCAGGAGTGCGGGGGCAAGGTGAATTTACCTCGCCCGCAGTTCGGGGGCGCATCTCGCCACTGCCCCCGAAGCCGAGCCGACGAGGACGCGGTCGCTACGTAGCGCCGGCCTCCGGCCGGCTGTGCCGCAAGCGTCCTCGCTTGCCCGGCGGCGCGAGACCAGGGGGCAGTGCGCGGATGCGCCCACGGTTCGGGGGGCGCCCAACACCAAGTTCGTAACGGCTACCCTTGGCAGGAAAGAACCGTTAGGGTGGGGGCATGAAATCACTGACCGAACACCTCTGGTTTGAAGTGCCGGGCCGGCGCGGCTTTGTGAACATCACGCCCACCGTCGAGGAACTGGTGCTGCGCAGCGGGGTCAACGAGGGCCTGTGCCTCGTGAACGCCATGCATATTACCGCCTCGGTGTTCATCAACGACGAGGAGTCCGGCCTCCACCACGACTACGAAGTCTGGCTGGAGAAACTGGCTCCGCACGCCCCCACGACCCAGTATCACCACAACCGCACCGGGGAGGACAATGCGGACGCGCACTTGAAGCGCCAGATCATGGGGCGGGAAGTGGTCGTGGCCATCACGAACGGGAAACTGGATTTCGGCCCGTGGGAGCAAATCTTCTACGGCGAGTTCGATGGCGGCCGCCGGAAACGTGTCCTCGTGAAGATTATCGGCGAGTGACCGAGCAGAAACGGCGTGCGCCGAGCCCTTCACAGCAGTGCGAAGCCGGGCAGGGCAGCGACGAGGCGGATGGCGGCGGTGCGGTTGGTGACGCCCAGTTTGAGGAACAGGTTTTCGCAGTGCTTGTCCACCGTGCGCTTGCTGATGAAGAGAGCTTTCCCGATGTCACTCCGGTCCTGGCCCGAGACCAGCCAGTAAAGCACGTCGCCCTCCCGGTCACTGAGATGCAGCAGCCGGGCGATTCCCACGGCGTCCACCACCTCTTCCTCGCTCGTGACGACCAGGCAATGCGCCTCCACACGTTCGGCCAGCCGCAATACCATTTGCCGCACTTCCTGGCGGCACCGGAGCGCCTCCGGTTTGATTTGGCAGGCGATCTTGGCGAGCCAGTCCGTGATCGCGGGCTGAACTTCCTTCTTCGGCCCGGCGGGAAAGTATTTGGGCAGCCAGACTCTCGCCTGCTCGCTGGCCCATAGGATTTTCAGCCCATCGGAGCTGAACGCGATGACTCCGGTGGCGGTGAGTTGGGCTGGTGCCGGCTGCGCGGCAGCGGCCAGGGCGGTGAGCGGAGCCCCGTCGGCCTCGTCGTGATACTTGAACTGGTGCCGTCCGACGCGGATGGCGTCACCGGCTTTCAGCAGCGTGGGGGTGAGCATCCGCGCCTGATTGAGTTCGGTGCCTTCGGAGCTGTTCAGATCCACGAGGAGATCGCCAGCCCCGGGCGAGCGCACGATCGAGCAATGCTGGTGGGAGACTTGGCGTCCCTTCAGCCGGACGGTGCAGTCCGCAGTCCTCCCAATGATCATGGTGCCAGTCACCGGAAACCTTTTCCCGGCGGTGTTGGTGAGGAATGCCTTCATCTGCCGCATTCAACCTAACCGCTGGGGGCGAAGTAGCCAGCGCTTTCGGAGCGCGCGCAATGGATGATGGCCGAGATTAGGTGTTTCGGCGCATTCCCAGTGGATGGGATCTGGCATTCAATGAGGCGCTGATACTCGGTGGAAAACTCGCCGCGTTTTTGATGTCAGATTCGATCACCAGTCCAGCCGTCGCCCTTTCCCGGGCAGTGAGGGCACACTCATGAATCACTGCCGCGTCCCCGGTAACTTCCCATTTTGCCCTCGCAATCCATGACCACCAGCCTGCCCGACTCCTGCCCGGCTCCTTCGAGCAAGCTGGTGACCATGGTCGCGCACGGCTGGTTCTCGGCGCGCAACGGAATGATCGGGTCGTTCCTGTTGCTCCTGCTCTCCGCCACCGGCTTGCAGGCACAATGGCTCAAGCAGACCTTCACGCTCAAGCCGGGCTGGAACGCGATCTTCACCCATGTCGACGCTTCCTATGTGACCCTGGACTCGCTGGTGCCGGAGGCCGGTGCCGTGGCCGAGATCTGGCTGTGGAAGCCGACGTTTTCCACAATCCAGTTCGTGACCACGCCCTACACCAACGCGACGGCCAGCAGTCAATGGGCGGTCTGGACCAGCGTCCGGGGCGATACGGACACGCTGACGGCCCTGGTCGGCAACGGCGCTTATCTGGTCAACAACCGGAATACGAATGATTTTGTCTGGTCCGTGATGGGGCGACCGGTGCCGCCGACCTATCAATGGACCACGACCGGTTTGAACTTTCTGGGGTTCCCCACGCCCAGCAACGCGGCCCCGAGCTTCTCGACCTATCTGACGCCAGCCCCCAGTCTGGACTTGTCGAAAACTCTCCAGAATCAGGCCCATGCTTTCCGTTACGGGGGTGGCAATCTGGGCCCGACCAACCCCGTCGAGGTGGTCTCGTTCACCGCTTCCACCACGCCAGTAACGCGCGGCCAGGCCTTCTGGGTCCGGGGCAGCACCAATTACTACAACCACTATTACGGCCCGGTGGAGGTGTCGCTCCAGAACACTGCGGGCATCCAATATCGAGACACCCTGGGAACCTATGGCCTCCGGCTCAAGAACGTCACTGCCAGCAGCCGCACCGTCACGCTCAGCTTGGTCGCATCGGATACGCCTCCAACCAACCAGACACTTATCGTGGCCATGCCGCAGTTGCTGGTGCGTGGTGAACTCAGCACGACGACGTTGAACTACGACTACGCCGTGCTGGCGGGGCAGCAGTTCACCCTCGCGCCGCAGGGCCAGGCCGGGTCGGAACTGCAGGTCGTGCTGGGCTTGAACCGCACCCTGATGACCGGGGCTGCGGGGTCGCTCTACGCAGGGATCCTCCGGATCACGGACACCGGCGGTCTGCAGCAGACCGACATCCCCGTTTCGGCCACAGTGCCCAGCGCCTCCGGCCTGTGGGTGGGTTCGGCCACCGTCAACAAGGTGGGCGAGTATCTGAAGACCTACGCGAAGGTGGACACGACGCAGACCGACCAGACAACTCAAATCAACACCGCCGCCGCCGCCGCCGGCCTCCCCCCTAACGGCGTGGAAACGCCCGGGGCCGTCTTTGTGGCTCATGAGACCAACGTCTCCCGGGTCTATTCTGCCGTCGCGTCCTCGGCAGATGGTCGCACGCTGGTGGCCGCCGCGGCCACCAACGGGGCACTTTATGTTTCACAGGATTACGGGACGAACTGGACCGTGCGCGATACCAACCGGAGCTGGGCGGAGCTGGTTTGTTCTGCCGATGGCAGCGTGATGGCGGCAACGGTCTTCAATGGCGCGATCTACCTCTCCTCGAATTACGGCTCCAACTGGGCCGCCACGGCCAGTGGCACTAATGGCTGGGTCGGGCTGGCTCTCTCGGCGGATGGCACCATCCTGGCGGCGGTCGCGAGCGGTGCGCTCTACACCTCGGTGAATCGGGGAGCGAACTGGCTGGCACGCACCAATACAGGCCCCCTCAACTGGAGCAGCGTGGCGATGTCGATGGATGGCACCAATTTGGTCGCGTCCGTCAATCCTGGTCAGATCTACTTGTCCTCCGATGGCGGAGGGACGTGGCGCACCCAGGCCTTTTCCGCCAAGTGGTCCGCCGTAGCCTCTTCGGCCAGTGGCACCAACCTGATCGCCGCAGTCAATCCCGGCTTGCTCTACACTTCCACTAACGCCGGGGCGAGCTGGACGGCGCGGGCGACCACCAACAACTGGAACTCGGTGGCCACTTCTGCGGATGGGAAGCACCTCGCCGCCACGGTCCTGGGCGGCAAGCTTTATACTTCCGATGATGCGGGGGCGACCTGGGCCGCGCGGGATCAGACCCGCGACTGGGATGACATCGCCTCCTCGGGCGATGGCACGCGGCTGGTGGCCGTGGTGAAGGGCGGGGCCATCTACACCCTGAGCCGCACCTTCGCCAGCTACACGGTGGATCAGGCCTCCGGCCTGGTGATCTCCCAGAGCGGTTTCTACCTGACCACCGGCGTGAACACCAACCTGGCCAAGGTGGCCAGCAACTTCCCGCTGCGGCTCATCCTGCACCTCTCCGCCACGAACCGGGCCAGCCTGCTCCAGCATGTCTTTATCGGGAAGGGCCTCAACAGCACGAACACCGTGATCGCCAGCCGCGAGAGCCTGCTGGATCCTGCGCAGCTTGCCTCGGCTCGCCGCATCACCGCCGCGCATCTGCCCTTCTCCCGGACCAACGCGCCCTGGGGCGTGACCGGCTTCTTCAGCCCCGGCTACGTGCTGAGCTTCACCGTGAACGAGCTCTACAATGACCAGATGAGCAATCCGTTCCTGCACACCTTTCATCCCGACCACGACAATCTGGATGCCAAATTCAAAACGGTGCAGCCGCGCGGGGTGGAGTCCTACGACATCAAGCGGACGATCCAGCTTACCTTCACGACTCCGGGCACCGACTTCAACTCCCTCACCAGTTCCGCCCAGAGCCGGACCGGCCTATATGCGGAGACCATGACCCTCGGCGCACAGGGCAGCGCGAGCCGGAATTTCTACCTCAGCGGAACCTTCACGCTGCAGCTCATCAGCCCGATCGCCACCCTCACGACCCCATGAATGCTTTCCGCCACTCAAACTCAGTGGCCACCGCTCCAGTTATGAAACGAAACTCCTCTGTCCTCCTTGGTCTGCTCGGCACCGGGCTCCTGCTGCTCGCCGCGAGCCACGCACTGGCGCAGTCCAGTGGCAAGCCACCCACGCAACTCACCTACCAGGGCTTTCTCACCGATGGCAGCGGCGTGCCGGTGGGCAACACGGTTCCGGTGAACAAAACCCTCATCCTTCGGATTTACGACGCGCTGACCGGGGGGACGCTCAAGTGGAGTTCGCAGCAGATCGTCACCGTGGACAAGGGCTACTTCAGCGCGCTGCTCGGCCAGGGCAACGCCGTGGGAAGCGATCCGTTCACCGCCGATCTTAGTGCCGTCTTCACGGGGCCGGGCGCCTCGGATCGCTATTTGGAACTGAACGCCGATGGCGCGACCATCGCGCCGCGCCTGCGGTTTTTGCCCGCTCCATACGCGATGCTCGCCAAGAGCGCCACGGAGCTGCTGGACCCCGTTTATGGCACTAACTCCCTTTCGATCAGTGGTGGCAATCTCACGGTCGGGGGCACCATCAATGGCAACAACGTCAACATAATCAACCTAGGTGCCAGTGGCAACATCACTGCCGGTGGCAAAATCGTTGCCACTGGCAACATCACCGCCGGTGGCTATGTGGGCATCGGCACGACGACTCCGGGCGCGAAACTGGAAATTGATGGCGAATACAACTCTCCGCCCCTGGTAACTTTAAAGATGACAACAACCTCGTGGGGGTTGCCTGATATTTTTAACAACTTCAGGTATATATCCACTCAAGCTGCCGTGACTGATGGGAGCCTCAAGCAGTTCAATGTCGGTGCTGGCGGAGTGTCGATTGGTTATGGGAATGTTCCAATCTATGGCAGTAGCGACGCCCTGTATGTCAACGGCAATGTAGGCATCGGCACGACGACACCCGGCTCCAAGTTGGACGTGAACGGGAATGCCAAAGCCACCAGCTTCAGCGGCAGTGGCAGCGGCCTGACCGGCATCCCGAATTCAGCCACCACGGCCACCAGTGCGAACACGGTGAACACCATCGTGGCCCGCGACGGCTCCGGCAACAGCTACTTTGCCGGCAGCACCGGCATCGGATTCGTGCAGCAGGGATTCTACGGCGACGATGGCGGGAATATTGCAACCCGGCCGTCCTCTGGTGGAGCCACCTTTTTCCAAAACTACGCCGGAACTAGAACCGACATTTTTATTGCCAACAATGGCTATGTGGGCATGGGAACGACCACGCCGGTAGTTAAACTGGACGTTCGCGGAAGCGTTGCGCGATCGCAGAATGACTTTAAGAATGGCACCACCGACTCCGGAGATTATGCGGACAAGAACAACGGCCAGCACGATGGCACGCCTACCGGCGGCCTCAATGTCAGCATCCGGTCTGAGGGGTATGTGGAAATGCTCGGCGCGGTTTACTATTCGGATCGCCGCATCAAGAACAGCATCACCCGCGTGGACCCGGCCGGAGCACTCAAAAGGATCAATCAACTGCAAGTGTCCGACTACCGGATGGTGGACCCTGGGCAGCATGGTCGTGGGGTGCGCACCGGGCTGATTGCGCAGGAAGTTCAAACCGTCATGCCGGAGGCCGTGCACTCCCGCCGCGATTTCGTTCCGGATGTCTATGCCTATGCTGCCAAGTTGGCCTTCATCGCGACCAATCAGACGCTCCAGGTGACGATGACCAACGCGCACGGTTTCAAGGCGGGTGACGTGGTCAAGCTGTTCGATGAAAAGGGCCAGAACGAAGTCAAGGTGCTGGCGGTTGCCAGCCCCACCAACTTCGTCGTGGGGGCGACCAACCAGACCGCCAAACTGTTCGTTTACGGCAAGCAGGTGAATGATTTTCTCGCGGTAGATTACGACCGGGTCTTTACCGTGGGAATCGGCGCGATTCAGGAAGTGGCGCGGCAGGCGCAACTGCAGACCGAGGCGTTGCATCGCAGTGAGGCGCGCGTCGCCGACCTGGAGCAAAAAGTCACCAAGCTGGCCGCCTTGGTGGGCGAACTCGCCGAGATGAAGAAGCTGCTGGCCCGCTTGGCCGAGCCCCGCAAGGACGGAGTGCCCGCCGCCCAAGGTGCGGCAAGTGAACTCAAAGCCGGTGCCGGGCGTTGAAGCTGCTGCTGGTCTGGTGTGCATGCCCCCATGTCTCCTTTCTCTCGACCTATGAAATGGCTCCACCGCCTGCTGACCGTTGCCTTGGCGTGCTGGGCCCTGCCCGCCGCTGCGGACCTTGTGCAGTTGGACCAGAACGCGGTGCTCTACGCGACGAACTACCAGCGCGGCGTCAACTACAGTTCGGCCCGCGGCGCACCCGGTAAAGCCTCGACCAACTCCCCACCCGCCACCGATGGCCGCGCTCCATCCGGGGGCACTTCCGGTCAGTTTCAGGGCGTGGTGTCCTACGGGGCCATAGTTGTCCCCAACACCAACGCAGCGCTGCAGGTGGGCAAGAGCTTCGAGCAAAATGCCGTCAGCCTGAACCTGCCGCGGGTGACGACGGGCGGCACCACCACCCTGGTGCTTCGTTCGTTCCAAGCGGGCGCCCCCACCTTCTCGCAAACCGTCTCCTTCTACTTTGGTTCCATCATTGCCCCGCCGGGCACCGACGAATATGGCTCACTGCTGACCAACACCACCCCGGCCCAATACTGGAATCCTGAACCTTACACCAATAGCGTGATCACGAGCGCCGGGTATTACTACAGCCCGAATGCCCGGCAGGTCTTCGCCACCGTGCCGGGCCCGATTCAGGTGACCTGGCGCAAGGCGGATTCCGGCACGACCATCACCAACAAAGTGACCATCGGCGGGCTGGACTACGCCTTGACCAACGCGGCCTATGTTGTGTCCGGCTCGGCTGTGAAGACGCCACGCAAGCTGTATTGGACCGAAAAATCCTTTGCTGGGACGGGCAAGTCCGTGTCCGTGCCGGCGGCCAGCGTGGGTGTGGTCAATTTCGTTTACAATCCGGCGCTGCCGCAGACCGTGGCAGCCGAATTTAATGACGGGTATTCCACGGCGGGGGCGGGCACCACCAACGCCACCCTCCAGGAACTGCGCACGGTCTGGTATGACCCCGGCCAGGGCCTCATCCTCGCCTACAACGCGGAGGGCCGGGTGTTCATGGAGCTGCTCGGGGACACCACCCCTTCCGGCGCGCGTGAGTTCCTGGGCTACGAGATTGTGGACGTGTTCCGGCAGCCGGCCGCCCAGTCGCTCACCAACGAACTGGGGGAGAAGCTCATGGCCTATGCCAATGGCCAGTCGGACACCGCCCTGCTGCCTTCCCCGTTGCAGGCCACATTGAACACCGCCCTCCTATATCAGGACACCTCCGGGAACAGTGGCCGCACCGAATACTATTCGGCCGCCTTGACCCAGAACCCGAATGATGTGCTGGTGCACTGGCTGGAAGCGGGCGTCGTGGGCTTGCGCTGGCCCCTGGTCTTCAATCGCTACAAGCAGGTCTGGCCGGAGGATCCGGCCAAATACAGCCATTATGTGCGTCCGCTGGTGACCTCGGCCACCAACGCCTCGTTGACGGCCGTCCAGCTCTCGGCCAACAACTCGCCTACGATCCAATTCCAGGATGCCCTGGATTTTCCGCGGGCCACGCTGGACGAGAGCGCGCGCTTCTACACCTTCTTGGATGTAAGCCAGCCTACCCATCGCACGCTGCTGCGCTTCAGTTCGGGCACGACCGTTGCCTTTGAGCGCGTGTTCTCCGTGCTCGATTCCCAGCTCAAGCCGCTGAACGTGGTGACCGGTGCGCTGGACTTTAGCGTGCCGGGCCCGGTGCCTGGCCGCGGCGCGTTCCTCAACCTGACGAGCGGCGCGGTTGCGCTGCCCGCCGCGCTTTCGTTCAACAACCAGTCCTTCACCGTGGAGTCCTGGGTGTATTTGCGCACGAACTTCGCGCAGTTGTTTGCCTTTGATGTCGGCGGCCAGCCCAGTTCCCTGACCCTCACCGCCCAGGGCGATGGGCCAGTGCCGCTGACCAACAGCACAACGAGAATCTCGCTGCCCAAAGAGTCGGTCAAGGTCGTGGACCAGAATTTCAGCGGCACCTTGTCCAAGGGCGGCGTGGTCATCAGCTTTGATTTTGAGAGCAATCCAGACAATTCGGACAATTGGACGGCTGTGGATCTGGGCATGTCGTCGGGCAACAAGAGCGTGAGCGTCAACTCCGGGGGCGAGCATTTTGGCGTTCTGTTCCGTAAAAGCGGCGGAGTCCAGGCCTTTGATGGAAGTGTGGACCAAAGCAGCCCCAGCCCCGGTAACTGGTCGCCCACCTCCCGGACCAATGGACACATTGACATCGTCTGCAGCGATCCCACTGACGGCAATCCCTTCGACGGCGTCGGCGTCACCAAGATCGAGGTTTACGCGAACGATGCCGCCACTCCGATTTACACCTTCACCAAAGGCAACGGTGGCTATGCGAACAACTTCGTGAACTTCGTGTCCAACAACCCGCAGAACAACGCCACCCTGACCGGGTTTGCCATCGCGGGCGGCTCGCGGGCCAGGCCCGCCGGAACGCCCGGCGTGGCGGTGCCGTTGAACCAGTGGGCGCATGTGGCGATCGCCGGCGATGCCACGGGAAGCGCGCTCTATCTTAACGGCGTGTCAGTGGGACAATTGCCGGCGACCACTGCCGTTAGCGGGACGATGACCACGGGCACGATTGGTTCCGCCGGTTTGGCGTTGGATGAGTTCCGCCTCTGGTCGGTGGCTCGCTCGGTCAGCCAGGTTTTGGAAGGGCTGACCGTCCACTATCCCGCCGGCACGACCGGGCTGGAACTGCAATACGGTTTCAACGAAGCGAGCGCCTTCGCCTACGACTCGAGCGGCAAGCTGAACCGGGATCTGGTCTCGCTGCCGTCTGGCTCGGTGGTCACGGGCACTCCCGGAGCCGCTACGCCGGTCAGCCAGCCTGCCTATCCTCGATACGTGCAGGCCACCGCCTATGTGGGTGACCGGATCAATGCGCCGTCCGGGGAACTGGGCAGCACCGGGAGTTACGCGGCCGGCTACCTCCTGCAGAGCAGCGGGACCTCCTTCCACCCGGGCGCGTATATTGACCCCTTCGCCAATGGTTTTACCAAGGCCAACGTCGGGGCGATCATCCCGGTGAATGCCATTCCGGGGACCAACACGCTGGAGGTGTGGTGGTTCCGGCAGAATGCGACCAACACGGTGAAGAACCCGGTCAATGGCTTCGACCCGATTTACTGGCCCTCGGTCATTGGCCGCTACTCCCTCGTCTGGCCGGACAACGCGACTCAGATCGTGTTGGCGGGCAATGCTGGCAGTGGCGGGCTGGCCAGCCTCCAGGCAAAGGGGACCATCTACACACAGAACGATCCGACGCAGGTGGGCTACAACCCGAACGAGGAGCACGCCCTCATGATTGGTGGCCAGGCCTATGCCTTGCGCGATGATCTGAATCTGACGGCAGGCACCGTTCCGGCCGTGCTCTCGGGCGTGAGCGCCACCTTCTCTTCCCGGTCCTACGTGTTGCTGGATTATACCGAGTCCGATGGCCGCCCAGCGTTGCGCCCGTTCAAGGTGCTGCGCGAGACCGCGACGCTGGTGTTCGATTACGTGGTCGAGGCGGGCAAACAGGTGCAGGCCCCGATGCCGCTGCCCATCATCCCGCTGCCACTGGCCACGCTCACGAACCTCACGGCCACGAGCACCAACATCTACGTCACCAACTACAACTCCGAGACCTCGGGTAGCGGCGGCGATTTGCCGGCCGGCTGGACCAGCAGCGAAACGAACGGCCAGTTCTGCAACTACGCCTCGTTCACCTATCGCGACCGCAAGAACGGTTTCTGGGTGATGCGTGGCGCTCACGCGGGTCTGCCCGCACTTCGAGCGGGCACTTACTCAGCGAGTGTCACAAACAGCGATGGCTTCACGAACAGCGTGGTGGGCAGCGGCTCGCTGCACACGCCCTCCACCAATTACATTCACACTTCGCGGCGGATTGAATCGCTGGTGTTCAATGTTTCCCCGGCGCTGCCCGCCGGGATCACCTTTGGCGCACTCCCGGACGGGCTGGCCGTTTACGGTGCCTGGACCGCCAACAGCAGCAGCGCTTACCAGCTCAGCATTACGGATGGGGATGGCTCGCAGGCCGGGGTTACCTTCACTTTCATCAGCGGGAAGAACGCGCAGGGGCGGTTGTCGATCGACAGCACGAACACCTATACCGGCACGACCAACACGTTCACCGGACGGCCACCCCATCTAAGCCAGCCCGCGACGAATACGAACACCTTTGCGATGCGGTTCTATTACAAGACGCAGGACGGGTTCGCCTGGCCGGGTCACCCGACACCCCCGACCAATGGCACAATTGTCCCCTACTTGCGCCCCCCCGCGAACTCCGGTTCCAATTTGGGCGATTCCCCGGCGTCGGAGGCGCTGCCCATCGTGTATCGGCCGGTCTGGCCGGGCACGCCGCTCTCCATGGCGTTTGGCCAGACCCTTACTGTGGCGAAGGACGGCCTTCCCGCCATCCGGGGCCAGAGCAGTGCGCTGGTGATCTACCAGCAGGCCATTGCGACCAATTCGATGCGGGGGACCAACCCGGCGGTGACCCTGCACGATCCGACCCGGCAGAAGACCTTCGCCTTGAAGACCAATGCGAACGACGGGCTCGCCCAACTGCCGGCAGGAGTCTATGCACGGGGTTATCAGGGGAAGACCTACTTCCCAAATCTCCCGCCGCATCTGGCCAACCGTTTCTTCTACGACCCGAACCTGTCCGCCAAAGGCAGCCTGGTGTTTAAGGGGGAATTCAAGGACGAGCCGACTGGCGAGAAATACCTGCAACTCAACCTCCTGACCGGTTCCGATCTAACCACGGTCAAGAACCTCTGTCCCGCCACGGACCCGGACAGCACGAAGTGGAACAACGCCGTGGCGGCGCTGGCGGTGAGCGTGGACACCTTCTACGAGAACCCAACGATCCCGGGACAGTTCATCGTCAACCTCGCCTGGACTGTGTCGCGGGGAGCGGCGGATCTGGTGGCCATCACCAACAAGAACACCCCGGTGGACAGCTACGCGTTGAGCGCGGCAGGACCGGGGCAGGGCTACTTCACGGTCATCGTGGGCAACGGCGACGCCTTCACGCCGCCCTCGGAACCCGTTTCGATGTATGTGCTGCGCGTGGCCGGCGAACTGTATCCCGGCGAGGTGAAGGTGATTCCTTCGGACAACCCGCTCAGTGAGCTGATCACGTTCGAGCACACGGCGGACCTCGCCGGCAAGACGGCGGAATACGAATATGAGTGGAAGATCGCCCCGCCGGTGGATGGCTTCCCGCCGGTGACCGACGCATCCATGAGCCTTTATCAGCCGCTGACGAACGGCACGGACATCAAGCGCTACACCCTGGGCGCAAGCGGCATCCTTATCCTGTCGGACAACTGGCTGGTCATGCGCTATCGGCCCACGAACACGAACCACCCCCTTTACCTTTACCGCGGTTGGTCGGACTGGACGGCACCGCAGTTCGCGGGGGGCTACGTCAAGCGCGTGCTGGACGGCATCAATCCGTTCAACCAGCGCACGTCTGATCTGGCGAACAATGCCGTGAACACTGGCGCAAGCATGCTCACGCAGGCGGGGAAGCGCTACGAAGGTGACATTGCGCTCAACCAGGACGCGCTGAACAGCTATGGGCTGATCGAGATCTATGAGACCGTCCTGAACCGCGCGCGCAACCTGAGCATCAATGCGGGCATCAACTATGGTCCGGCGAACGACTCGCTGCTGCTGGCGGCGGGCTACATCAGCGACCTCTACAAGATCCTGGGCGACGAGGCGGCGGACGACGCCGACAACCCGACCATCGGCATTGGCACGAAGGACCATACCTACGGCGACATCGCCACCGCGCTGTTCTCCTTCAAGGGCCAGGTGCCGACGTTGCTCGAAGAGGAGCTGGCGCTGCTTCAGGGCCGCGATGACGTGGCGCTGCCCGGCGTGCAGTCGGCTCCCGTGTATAACCGGCTGGTCTGGAACTACACCGGCGGGATTGATTCCGGCGAGGTCATCTACGCGCTGAACTACAACATCCTGGACCAGAACTCCGATGGCAGCGCAAACGCCGCTGACGCCGCCATTCTGTATCCTCAGGGCCACGGGGACGCCTATGGTCATTACCTCTCATCCTTGAAGGGGTATCACTCGTTGTTGATGAACCCGAATTTCGACTGGGTGCCCCGTGTGCAGGCCGTCACCGTGCTGGGCCTGCCGGTGACCGTGGGCTACATGGACGAGCGCAAGTTCGCCGCCGCTGCGGCTGGCGTAGCCAGCACGGGCCGGAAGATATTTGATCTCACCTGGCGTAAATACTACGTGCCGGGCCCGGCGACGAGCTGGGACTCCTTCGCCACCAACCGGGTCTCCACCCGCACGGTGACGGAGGGCACGAACGTGGTGAGCATCGTCCGCGAGTGGGGCGTTGACCAATGGGCGTCGCGCACGTTGCAGGGGGCGCTGGTCAACTGGGTGGTCGGCAACGCACTCCTGCCGGACGTGGACCCCGACCCGAGCCACGAGGGCATCCAGAAGGTGGACCGCACCACGGTGCCGGAACTCAACGAACTGGTCGCCACGGCCACGGATCTGCAGGCGGCGCTGGACAATGCCGAAGGCCGGCTGTCTCCGCTGGGCATCACGCAGGGCAGCATCGCCTTCGATCTTAATCCGGCACAGTTGATCGGCAGCGACCCGAAGACACACTTCGAGCAGGTCTATGAGCGCACCAAGCTGGCGCTGAACAATGCGGTGGCGGCCTTCGACGACGCGAAGGACATCACGCGCCTGATGCGGTCCGAGGGCGATTCGCTGGCGGACGTGCAGGCACAAAACTCACAGCAGGAACTGGCGTTTACCAACGCGCTGATCGAGCTCTATGGCACGCCTTACCCCGATGATCTCGGACCCGGCAAGACCTACATCCAGGACTATGCCGGACCGGACCTCTTCCATTACATGTATGTGGAGACGCCCGAGCTGACGTTCCCCGGCATCCTCGAACCCGCCAGCACCAAAACCTATCGTCTGGACGTGCAGAACTTCCCGGCGGGCTGGGTCTCGGGCTTGCAGGCCAAGGCGGAGAGTTTCGACTTCCTCAAACTCAATGATGATGGCAGCGGCAACGACACGCGGGGTTCCACGGACTACGTGGAATACACACTGAACTCGCATGGTTATTTCGGGAAGCCGTCGACCTGGACCGGCAAGCGTCTGAGTCCCGGTCAGCTTCAGCAGGCCATCTCGGGGTCGATCAATGCGCGGGCGGCGCTGCTCCAGACCTTGGACAACAGCATCCGGGCCAAGCAATCCTTGGACGGCATGATCCGCATGCGTCAGGCGCTGGTGCAGGCGGTGGCACAAACGGACTCCTTGACGCAGGGTTTGGATGAAGCCGATCAGATCATCGACAAGATCGAGAAAGCGGCGGAGATCTTCGGGATGGTGCAGAATGGCATCTCGGAAGCCTACAAGCTGGCTGCGGATGCCGCTTCGACCTCGCTGCCCACCTCGTTGATCGCGGGGTTGTCGGCTGGCGGAGACTTGACCTCGGTGGGCCGGGGACTTTTCAAAGCTGCCACGGTGGCAGTGGAGAACAGCACGACGGCGATTGACATCGCGCGCAAGACGGTGGCGGCTGCCCGCTCGGCGCAGAGCCAGGCGGATGCCCTCGGCGTCCAGTATGGCCAGATCAAACCGATTGAACAGACGGAGGACAACCGGGCGGCGATTAACGAGCTGGAGCAGGCGCTGATCGAAGTGCAGAAATGCG
Source organism: uncultured Klebsiella sp. (assembly GCA_964496695.1). GTDB lineage: Bacteria > Verrucomicrobiota > Verrucomicrobiia > Limisphaerales > SXTU01 > SXTU01. Next base: position 26,205 of record CAZCBE010000049.1, on the reverse strand, counting down.
CCTACAGCATCAATCAAGCCCTGCAAAACTTTGACGATGCCCAGCGCAAGGTCACCGCGCTCATCGCCCAGGGCAACCGAATCCAGCAAACCCGCGAGATCGCGCGGAAGCGCACGGCGGCGGTGATTGGCGGATTCAGCACCCGGGATGCGGCCTTCCGCCTCTTCCGCAGTGAGAAGCTGGAGCGCTACAAGACGCTCTTCGATCTCGCCTCGCGCTACGGCCTGCTTGCCGCCAATTCCTACGACTACGAGACCGGTCTGCTGGGCACGGACCAGGGCAAGGCCTTCATCAGCCGGATCATCAACAGCCGCGCCCTCGGTGTGGTCCGGAACGGCGAGCCGCAATTTGCCGGCAGCAACACCGGCGATCCCGGCATCTCAAGTGCGCTCGCGGAGATGAAGACGGACTTCGATGTGCTGAAAGGCCGGCTTGGGTTCAACTCGCCGGATGTTTACACCACGCTGGCCTCGCTGCGGACCGGGAACCTGCGGATTCTGCCCGACACCAACGGACTCTCCGTCTGGCAGGATTATCTCCAGCGCAGCACGGTGGAGAACATTTTGGATGACTCGGACGTGCGCCGCTACTGCCAGCAGGCGGATCGGGGCGATGGTCTGCCGGTGCCGGGAATTATCATCACCTTCAGCACGGCCATCAATCCCGGGCAGAATTTGTTCGGCCAGGTTTCTGCGGCGGGCGATGTCGCCTTCCACCGCAGTTCCTTCGCTACGAAGCTGAATGCCGTGGGCGTGGCCTTTGAGGGCTACAAGGGCATGAACCTGCCCGGGGAAAACTATACGAGTGATCCCAACCTGTCCTACCTGGACCCGCAGGCGCTCATGGCCACGGCATACGTCTATCTCATTCCAGTGGGCGTGGACACGATGCGCAGCCCGCCGCTGGGTGACACCAGCCAGTTGCGCACGTGGTCGGTGGATGACGTGGCGATTCCGCTGCCGTTCAACATTGGTGCATCGGGTTTCTCGGGGAAAAACTTCTACCAGTCTGCAGACTCGTTGACCGAGCCGCTGTTCACAGTCCGGAAGCATCAGGCCTTCCGTCCGGTGGACTCGGCCGGGCAGTTCTCGACCAACCCGTATCTGGGGACCTCGCTGCAGTTCTCGCAGTTCACCAATCGTCGGCTCGTGGGGCGTTCGGTCTGGAACACGCAATGGAAGCTGGTGATCCCGGCGGATTCGCTGCTGTCAGATTCGAAGGAAGGTCTGAGCCGGTTCATTCAAACAGTGACCGACATCAAGCTCAACTTCACGACCTACTCCTACTCGGGCAACTAGCGCGAAACAGGGAACCCCATGAATTTCCAACCCCTCGCCACCCGGCTCAGCCAGTGGCTCCTCTTGGTCGTCTTCCTGGGAGCGGCTGGCTCCCAGCGCCCGCTACAGGCCTATCCGCCCGCACCGTTCCATCTCTTCTACGGCATGCTGCGGGACGAATATGGCACGCCGATCAGCATCACGGGAGCCGAGGTGATCCTGGAGACCTCCAGTGGCGTGCAGATCAAGACCACGATCAATCCGGGCATCGAGACGGCGGCGAACTACCGGCTGGAAGTGCCCATGGACGCCGGGCTGTTGTCGACGCCCTATCAGCCCACGGCGCTGCGGCCCTTCGTGCCGTTCCGCATCAAGGTGCGCATCGGGACGGCCATTTACCTGCCCATCGAGATGGCGGGCGACTATGCCAACCTCGGCCAGCCGGGCCAGCGGACGCGGCTCAATCTCACCTTGGGTGAGGACGCCAATGGCGATGGCCTGCCGGATGCCTGGCAGCGGCTCATCAATCCCGACCTCTCGAAGGTCAAGCCCGGTGGTGATGCCGGGAACGGGCTGACCTACCTGCAGACCTACTATGCCGGCACCTATGCGGTGGACCCGAAGAACGGTTTCGCCCTGAGCATCCTGAGCTTCAACAAAGGCGCGCCGCTGCTGGAATTTCTGGCCGTCAACGGACGCACTTACACGTTGCTCGGTTCGCGTGATTTGAAGACGTGGAGCCCGGTGACGTTTCGCGTTCCCGCTGAAGGCACCAATGCGGCGGCTCGTGCGCTGTTCCAGGCGGACTCCGTCAAGACCGTGCAGATGGAGGTCGCCAGCCCGGCTGCTGAACCGCCGCCGACTTACTTCCGGCTGATGCTGCAATAGGCCATCGCGATGAGCGCATCTTCAACTTTGCCGACGGCGGTCCGGGCTCGCCCGCTGTTTGGGTGGCTGGCCCTGGCTGCGGTGGCGGTCGTAGTAGTCCAGTTGTCCACGCAGGAGCTGGAGCAGGCGGAGGCCACGGCCCCTGGGCCTGGTTCTGTGGCCCGGTTCCGGCTGGAGAACCGCGCGGGCAGCTGGTTTCGCGTCGGCAGCGCGGTTCCCTTCACCGGGTGGGTCACCGATCATTTCACCGGGGGGACGTTGAAACTGCGGTCGGGGATGGTCGCCGGAAAGTTGCAGGGCGAGTCCACCGGCTGGTTCACGAACGGCGTGCCGGAACTGCGCGAGCATTTCCAACGCGGGCTTCCACATGGCCTGCGCACCACCTGGCATCCGAACGGGCAGCCGCGCTCCGAAGGCCGGCTCGTAGCCGGGCAGCAGCAGGGCGTGTATCGCCAGTGGCACGAGAACGGCAAGCTGGCGGTGGAGGCCGAGTTTGCGACTGGCAAACCGCACGGCCTCTCCCGCGCCTGGTATCCCGACGGCTCGCTCAAGGCCGAGGCGCGGATGAACCACGGCGAGGTGCTGGCCCGGCACGTTTACCCGGACGGCACCCGCTGGGAGCCAGCCCTCCTGGCAGGCACCCAAATTCCCTGAACCCTGTTTCAATGACCACATTCCTTCCCTCCCCGCGCTGGTTCCTCTGGCTGGGGCTTGCGGTGCTGAACGTTCAGCCGGTGCTGGCGCAGGTGCCAGGGAATGACGCTTTCGCCAGTGCGTTGTCCTTCACCGGCAGCACCAACATCGTCACGGACAGCAACGTGGCGGCGACCAGCGAACTGGGCGAGCCCAGTCATGCGGGCAACCTGGCCACCGCCTCGGTCTGGTGGACCTGGGTGGCGCCGGACAACGGCATCGTGGTCGTGGACACGCTGGGCAGCAGCTTCGACACCGTGCTGGCCGTCTATACCGGCAACGCCGTGAACGCGCTGACCTTGGTGGCGGCCAATGACGATGCGCCGGGCCTCTCCACCAGCTCACTGGCGTTCCCTGCGGTCCGGGGAACCACCTACCGGATCGCGGTGGATGGCTACGAAGGCACCACCGGCAACGTGCAACTGAGATTGCGCCTGCCCGTCACCCCTTCCGCTCCGGACATCACGACCCAGCCAGCCGCCCAGACGGTGCCGGACAACGCTGGCAGCAACGTCACCTTCAGCGTGACCGCCACCGGCAGTTTCCCGCTCGTGTTCGAATGGCAGAAGGGCGGGGTGACGCTCCCCGGCGGCACCAACGACAGCTACACCGTCACCAACACCACGTTCGCCAAGGCGGGTGATTACCGTGTCGTCATCACGAACGCCTCAGGCAGCATCACCAGCTCGGTGGCCGTGCTCAACGTGCTGGCGGTGCCGGGGCAGGATGCATTCGCCGGCCGCGTCACGTTCACGGGCCAGACCAATACGGTGACGGGGCACAACTTCGGCGCGACCACGGAACCGGGCGAGCCGGTCCACGCCGGGGTGCCCAACGGGGCCTCAATCTGGTGGTCATGGACCGCGCCGCAAAGCGGCCTCGTCCAACTGGACACGATGGGCAGCACCAATGCTGCGGGCGCGGTGCTGGACACGTTGCTCGCGGTATATGTGGGCACGGCCTTGAACGCGCTGACCCCAGTGTCCGCCAACAACGATGACGGCGCGTTCGTCTCCAGCAAGGTGTTCTTCCGGGCAGCGGCGGGTGTGACCTATCAGTTCGCCGTGGCGGGAGTGCTGGACCTGAATGGTGCCCCGGCCAGGGGCCTTGTCGCGCTCAATCTTGCGCAGGCTCCGAACAACGACTACTTCACCAACGCCCTCGTCTTCGCTTCTTTTGCAACGAAAGTTTACGACAACAATGTGGGGGCCACCGAGGAACCCGGTGAGCCGGACCATGCGGGCAATCCCGGCGGGAAGTCCGTGTGGTGGGCCTGGGTCGCCCCGAGCAATGGCACCTACGTGCTGGACACCGTGGGCAGCCGGGTGGATACCGTGCTAGCGGTTTACACGGGCTCGGCGATCAACACTTTGAGCCTCGTCGGCGAGGACGATAACCGGAGCGACGGCGGGGCTTCGGCGGTCAAGTTTTTCGCCGCTGGCGGCACCACGTATCAATTTGCGGTGGATGGTTTCGCTGGCACGAACGGTGTCTCGGCCGGTGATATTCTCCTGAATCTGAATCCCACCCAGATTCTGAATGATGATTTCGCCGAGCGCGTGTCACTGGCGGGCCAGACGAATCAAGTGACCGCCTCCAACCTCGGGGCCACGAAGGAACCCGGCGAGCCCAACCACGGTGGCAACGCCGGTGGCCGCTCGGTCTGGTGGACTTGGACGGCACACCTCACCGGACCGGTGCTGGTGAGCACGCGCAACAGCACTTTCGATACGGCGCTGGCGGTCTATACCGGCACCACACTGGCGTCACTCGCTCTGGTGGCCGAGAACGATGATGCCAACCCGGCGGACCCGGCTGCTGGCAGCGTCGTGTTGTTTGCGGGCGTGGCTGGGCAGACCTATCAAATCGCGGTGGATGGCTACCGGTTCAGCGACGGGAGCGTCGCCGCCGGCACCGTCCAGTTGAGTGTCCTCCAGCCCACCCCGCCGGTCCCGGGTGGCAACGACTTGTTTGTGAACCGCTTTGCCATCAAGGGCCAGACCAACCTCGTGGTCGGGTTCAACACCAATGCCACGGAGGAACTGGGCGAGCCCAACCACGATGGCAACGACGGTGGCCGGTCCATCTGGTGGTTCTGGGTCGCGCCCGCCTCGGGCCCGGTCACGCTGGATACACTGGCCAGCAGTTTCGATACGCTGCTTGGCGTGTATGTTGGCACAGGCGTGAATGCGCTGACACTGATGGCAGCCGACACGCGCAGCGCGGGCAACGGCAAGAGCGTGGTCACGTTCAACGCCGTGCAAGGCGTGGAATACCAGATCGCCGTGGACGGCTTCAATGACGGCACCGGGGCCGCTGCCGGCCGGGTGGTGCTGGGCCTGCGCCAGCATGCTCCAGGTGCGCTCCATGCAAATGATGATTTTGAGAACGTCTCGCCCGTCGCCGAACCCTTCCTGACGGTGCTTGGCAACAACATCGGGGCCACCCGGCAACCTGGTGAACCGACCCATGCTTCTGCCCTCCAAGGCCATTCAGTCTGGTGGACCTGGACCGCTCCGAACGATGGTCCGGTGACGATCTCCACCACCAACAGCCAGTTCGACACCATCCTGAGCGTTTACACCGGCAGCAGCGTAGCCACGCTGGTGCTCGTCGCGGAGAACGATGACGTTGATCCTGGCAACGAGCAAAGCCGCGTGACGTTCCAGGCAACTGCCGGCACCACCTACAACATCGCCGTGGACGGCTATGCGGAGGAAATTGGATTTATCACCCTGATGGTTTCACCCGGGCCCAATGTCCCGGCGGTGCCGCAAATCCAGCAGGCTCCGGCCGACCAGACGCGCTTCGTTGGCGGGGCAGGGGGCGGCACTAACGTGACCTTCCGCGTCGTCGCCACCGGCTCGCTGCCGCTGGCTTATCAGTGGCTGCACAGTGGCACCAACCTGCCGGGCGCGACCAGCAACGTGCTCATCGTGACCAACGTCACGAGCCTGGAGGCCGGGACCTATCAGGTGGTGATCAGCAACGCCTTTGGCATGGCCAGCAGTGCCGGGGCCGAACTCACGGTGTTCGGCGCGGCCTTCAACGATGACTTCGCCAGCCGCATGGTGGTCGCCGGGGCTTCCAACGTCGTGAGCGGGTCCATCCTTGGTGCCGGCAAGGAAGCCAGCGAGCCGCATCACGGTGGCGATGTTGGTGGCCGGTCCGTCTGGTGGAAGTGGACTGCGCCAGCAAACGGGCTCGTGGAGATCCACACCGACGGCAGTTCGTTCGACACGTTGCTCGGCGTCTATACCGGCACCGCGCTTGGCAGCCTCACGTTGATCGCCGAGAACGACGACATGGTGCTCGACGTCAGCTACGCCAGCCGGGTCCTGTTCACCGCCGTGGCCGGACAGGAATACCAGATCGCCGTGGACGCGCCCAAGACCAACAACAACGCGGGCAGTGTCTTGCTCACGATCACCCAGCCGCCGCCGCCACCCCGCATCGCGGTCCAGCCCCGCAGTCCAAGTCCGGTCCACGTCACCAACAGCACGTTTGCCGTTGGGGTGAGCGTTTCGGGTGCAGCCTCGCTGTTCCAATACCAGTGGCGCTTCAAAGGCAGTCCGATCCTGGGGGCGACCAATGCCAGCTACACCTTGGGGCCGCTGAGCCGCACCAACAGCGGCCTCTATTCGGTGACGATCACCAATGACTTCGGCAGCATCACCTCCAGCAACGCGGATGTCTGGGTCCAGGTGCCACAACAGTTGCTCGCCCCGCAACGGCTCCCCGACGGCCGGGTGCAGTTTTCTTTCAGCGACCCCGATGGAACGCTTTCCTCCGCTCCCGGCCGGTTCGAAGTCCACCACACGCTGAACCCGAGCGGGCCAAGCACGGTCTGGGTCACCAACGTCGGCGGCATCACCGCCAACCAGGGCCGCTTCGTCTACGAAGACCAGACCAGCGTCTCCGTCTCCCGCCGCACCTACCGGGTCATCGAGAAGTAAGCTTTTGGCCGTCCGGGTGGATTGGCCGCAGGTGGGAGTGTGAACGGTGTCCCGCCTCCAACGGTGTCATTTTAGAATCCATCCGAAGAAGCTGCGAGCAAACTCATAGCGGCTGGCGTTGAGTGACCGGTGACACCACTGAGCGAGCGCTCACCGAAGTGAATTTAGGGCCGGTGCCCGGAGATGGTGGCCATTGGGATTGGCTAGGGTGAACCGCTCGCCAATCAGAGCCTGTAGCCGGGTAAGGTTCAGTGAGGAGGGGGTATCTCCGGCTTCCCACCTTAACACACTCGACAGGTCAACCGCGAGAGCGCGGGCAAGCTCTTCCTGAGTGAGGCCAAGGACGCGCCGGGCATGGCTGATTTGGTCCGGCAGCGTATCGGGTATCGACACCGGGTCGTAGCCCAAGAACTCAATGACCTTGGGCAACTGGCGGATGGTAGGGGGATGCACGCCGCGTTCCCAGTTTCCGATGGATTGGACATGGACGCCGATTCGCTGGGCGAGGTCAGCCTGCATCACATGGAGCTGTAACCGACGTCGTTTGATGTGCTCGCCGATGGTCTTCGGCTCGGTCGGCAGAGCCCGCGTGCATATCCAGCGATGGGGATGGGGGCTACGTAAGGCCTTGATTTGCAGGTGGCAAAATGGCAACGCACGTAACCGCCTTGGTGTTCATCAACGACGAGGAGTCCGGCCTCCACCACGACTACGAAGTCTGGCTGGAGAAACTGGCTCCGCACGCCCCCACGACCCAGTATCACCACAACCGCACCGGGGAGGACAATGCGGACGCGCACTTGAAGCGCCAGATCATGGGGCGGGAAGTGGTCGTGGCCATCACGAACGGGAAACTGGACTTCGGCCCGTGGGAGCAAATCTTCTACGGCGAGTTTGACGGCGGACGCCGCAAGCGCGTGCTGGTGAAGATCATCGGCGATTGAGATTGGCGCTTTGCTTGGTGGATGGTTTCGGCGCGTCCCTCGGGTTCCGAGTCTCAGCCGATTGCATCTCCACCTCACGGCATTGGGTGGTCGTGGCATCCCGCGCTTCCGCTGCCGGACTAAGCGTTTCCCTTAGTCATCTAATCGTCTCCCACCGCTCCGGTCTGGGGGCCGCCCTCATTGTTGCCCGCCTGCGCCGCCCCTAACTTGGCGACGTGAAAGCAAGATCGGCCCGCCAAGATAAGGTCAGCCGCGCGACAAGATACGCGCGGTCTGCCGCCTCGCCTTGCTCGGTTCAACTTACGCCTGCCTCCCTATGAACACCCACGAAGACAACCACCACATCGTCGGCACCCTCGCTCATTCACAGGTCTATCAGGACTACGAGCGCGCCTTCAACGAAATGACCGGCCTGCCCGTCAATCTCCGCCCGGTCGAGAGCTGGCAGCTCCCGCACCACGGCCGCCGCAATGAAAACCCCTTCTGCGCGATGATGGCCGGGCGCAGCCGCACCTGCGCCGCGTGCCTGCAAACCCAGCAGCAGCTCAACGAGGCCGCCAAGACCTGCCCGGCCACCGTCACCTGCCAGTTCGGGCTGAGTGATTCCGCCGTGCCCGTCCGCACCGGCGACAAGACCATCGGCTACCTCCAGACCGGCCAGGTCTTCCGCCGCCGGCCCACCGAGGCCCAGTTTGAGCGCACGGCCAAGATCGCCCAGGACGGCGGCATCACCGCCACCCGCGAGGAACTGCATGAGGCTTACTTCAACACCCCCGTGCTCCCGGCGAAGCGCCATGAGGCGGCGGTGAACCTGCTCCATATCTTCGCCGACCACCTCGGCATGGTGAGCAACCAGATCATGGTGCGGAACGCCAACGCCGAGCCGCCGATGATCACGCGCGCCAAGCAGTTCATCGAGGAGCACCACAAGGAGGACATGTCGCTCGGCATGGTCGCCAAGGCCGTCAACACGAGCACCTTCTACTTCTGCAAGATGTTCAAGAAGTCCACCGGCATCAACTTCACCGACTACCTGTCCCGCATCCGCATCGAGAAGGCGAAGAACCTCCTCCTCAACCCCAACCTGCGCATCAGCGAGATCGCCTACGAGGTCGGGTTCCAGTCGCTCACGCACTTCAACCGCATCTTCAAGAAGCTGGCTGGCCAGTCGCCCACCCAATATCGCACGCATCTGCCGGAGGCCTGAGGCGCTTGTCCGGAACCACCCAGTCCTTGGAAACAAACATGAGCGCCAAGACCAGGAAACATACGGCGGCCCGCCGCATCGCGGCCTCGCCCCGGCCGACGCACGACGCGATCGCGCTTTGCGCCCTGTCCATCTGGGAGGCGGAAGGCCGGCCCCAGGGCCGCGCGCTTGACCACTGGCTGCAGGCGGAGGCCCGCCTCGCTCAGGCCTCCCGGAAGGTCGCCCCGGCACGTCGCCGTGGCGCTCCGCAACGCGAGCCGGACAACCGGGTGTTTTAGACGTGCCAGGCCGGTGCGCAGCCGTATCCTGCGCCCATGGCCGACTACTCCCAGATGAACCGCGTCGAACTCGTGGAGCGCCTCACCGAATTGGAAAGCCGGATGGGAACTGCCGGCGCCGCCGGCGCGGCGGGCGGAGAGCTTTCCCGCCAGCGGCTTCGCGCCGACACCTCGATCAAGGAACTGCAGGATCTGAAGGCTGCCCTGGATGCCCATTCCATCGTCGCCATCACCGACGCGCGCGGCGTCATCACCTACGTCAACGACAAGTTCTGCGAGATTTCCAAATACGGCCGTGACGAACTGCTGGGGCAGGACCACCGCATCATCAACTCCCGCCACCACCCGAAGGAGTTCTTCCACCAGCTCTGGCAGACCATCGGGCGCGGGCAGGTGTGGAAGGGCGAAATCCGCAACCGGGCCAAGGATGGCAGCATCTACTGGGTGGACACGACGATCTTCCCGTTCGTGGACGCCGCCGGCCACCCGCAGCAATACATCGCCATCCGCACCGACATCACCCAGCGCAAGCGCGACGAAGAGCGGCTGGCCGAGCTGGCCGGCTCGTTGGAGGAGAAGAACAAGGAACTCGAAGCCATCGTTTACGTCGCCTCCCACGACCTCCGCTCGCCGCTCGTCAACATCCAGGGTTTCAGCAAGGAACTCGCGCGTTCGTGCGCCGGCCTGCGCACCAAACTCGTGGAGACGCCCGGCCAGTCCATTCCCAAGAGCGAATTGCAACTGGCCCTGGCCGAGGACATCCCGGAAGCCATCGCCTTCATCCAGGCGGGCGTGACCAAGATTGATGCGTTGTTGTCGGGCTTTCTCCGGTTCTCCCGGCTCGGCCGCGCCGCGTTGCGGCTTGAGCCGCTCCAGATGGGCGCGATGCTGCAGCAGATCGCCCAGGCGATGGAGTTTCAGCTTCAGCAAGCCGGCGCCAGGCTGGACATCGGTGAACTGCCCGACAGCCAGGGCGACGCCACGCAGATCAATCAGGTCTTTTCCAACCTGCTCGACAACGCGCTCAAGTATCTCGACCCCCGCCGGCCCGGGCATCTGCGCGTCACCGGCCACCTCGAAGCTGGCCGCGCCGTCTATGCCGTCACGGACAATGGCATCGGCATCGCCCCCGAGCACCAGCACAAGGTGTTTGAGATCTTCCACCGCCTCGACCCGTCGCACGGCACCGGTGAAGGCCTGGGGCTGACCATCGCCCAGCGCATCCTGGAGCGGCAGAACGGCAAGATCTGGGTCAAATCCGAGCCGGGCCAGGGCAGCAGCTTCTACGTCTCGCTGCCCGCCGCGTCGGCCGGGTAGCCGCCGGACTTCGTGTCCCTTCGTGTTCATTCGTGGTTCTCCCTTCTAGTTCCTCTGAGATTTGAAATCGCGAATGTGAAATTGCCCCTCCCTCGCCGGGCCTTCCCGAACGCCGCGACCGAAACGCTGGCCCCCTCCCAATGGGTTCGTTTGGTAAAATCCCTCGCTCGCATGGTTGTCCTTCCTGATTCTTTGGGCGCTTCAGCCAGTGCTGCCTGCTAATGGCTTCGTTTCGCAGAATCCCATCCATCCCGTCGCCCGTCGCGCCCCTGCGTGCCGCTTCCCTGCCCGATTCGAGTTCGCTCCGGTCCACATTCTTGGTTTCCCATTGGCTTCGTTTCGCAAAAACACCGCTGCTCCGCACCACGTCCACCGCCGCCCGATGGCAGTTTGCCCCGTGCTCCCTTCCCCGCGTTGGGAGGAGGAGTTGGCCCGCCGCAGCTCGGCGGCTGGCGCGCCCTAATGGCTTCGTTTTGCGAAACATCACCACCATCCGCACCGGGCACCGCCGGGGGCGACGCGCGAGAACTTCGCTGCATCGCTCCTCGTGACAATGGGTTGTGCAACTCGGCAAACGACGGGCCACCGCCGGCTGCGGCGTTCCCAATGGCTTCGTTTGGTAAAATGGGCGCTTCGCTGACTTCGGTGGCACTGGGAGGCGGGCCGGGAAATTACAAGCTCCAAGACCCCAAGTTCCAAAGAAACTCCAAGTCCCAAATTCCATTTGTTGAGCGTGGCACCCCGCCAGCACTTCCGCCCTGATTCGGACCCTGGCCCAAGGGCTGGTTCGGTCGGCTGGCCCGGCCAGTGCCGAGCGACGCTTTCCTTCGAGATTTGGAGTCTGGAGTTTATCTGGCATTTGGAACTTGGGCTTTGGAGCTTCGCCCCCACCCATTCTACTGAAAACAGCGGAAAACCGTAAAATGCACCTCGGCTCGACCTCCCCATCCTTCCCATTCGCAGCCTCGGCCTTGCGTGTCCCGTGGTGTTCATTCGCGGTCCGCCTTCCCGGTCTCCCTGGTATTTGAAATCTGGCATCTGAGATTGCCGTCCTCCACCCCGCGAGCTGCCGCGTTCCGTTCGGCCACCGCGCGGCCCCAACTCCCAACTCCGAACCGAATCTGCTCCATCCCGCTGACACTAATCTCCCGTCGGTCGCCCGCTATTGCGTGGCGCAAATAGGATGCTCATTCACCCAGTCGAATGGGCGGCCCCGGCGTTGACCGCTTGCCGGGCGCATCTTGACCTTGTCCCGGAGCGCGGCTGTGTCCCGCTCGGCGCGGGATCAGCCGCAGCAAGGTCCGAGTGTCGAGCGGTGGCGGAACGCCCTAACGCGTTCTGCCAAGCGCAGCCGCTGCGGCGGGTCGCCGCGACACAGCCGCGCTCCGGGGGGTTCGTTCTTCGGGGGCAGTGTCGAGATGCGCCCCCGCTTGCCCGACGCGACAGTTTTGCTTGTCCCTCGGAAGAGTGGCTTAAACTTCGGGCCAAGCAGTATCGCTCGGAAGCAGGTGTTTCTGCTCAGCGCCCGGGGCAGTCACCACTGCGGCCGTAGGCATCCCCCTTAGCTCCCTAGGCGTAACAACTAAAACAGTTTAGGGCGGCTCCTAATAGTCGGCCGCGCCTCCCGCCCGCTAGAGTCACTGTCATGAGCGCAACGTGGAACCAGGCAAAAAGGGACGGCTTTGGCTTGAACGCCAGCGAACTCTTCAATGTCGTCCTCGTGTATGAGGATCAGGCTAGCGCCCTGCGCGGACTGGCCCTGTATCGGCGGCTCGTGGCCGAACTGGGCGAGGACCGCGAATTCAGCCTCAACGTGTGGAAGTTCGCCCTGCTCGGCGTAAGCCGGCTGGCGGAACTCAGCGCCAGTCAGGCGGCCGAGGCCGATCTCATCATCCTCTGCCCCCGGGGCGAGGCGGAGCCTCCGGCTCTGGTCCAGGCCTGGTTTCAACGCTGGGTGGAGATGAAAGGTCGGCACCATTGCGCCCTGGTCGTGCTGGGTGAAACGACCGACAGCCCTCCGGCCTTGAGCGGAAGCGGACGGTTCTTCCAAGGTCTGGCCCGGCACGGCAGGGTCTCCGTCTTTCCACCTCCTGCCGGGTGCAACGCCACCGCGACCGATGAGCGAGATTGGCGGCCGCGTCGGCCGCACTCTCTGGGCGTGGGCGGCTGGTTCCAGGAAGACCGCCGGCTCCAGCCCCCATGCCCAACTCAACTCCCGTCCGCCCAAAACTAACCCCCGCTCCCATGAACGAATCCGCTGCCACCATTTCCTCCACGGCTGACTCCCAGAACGGCTGGGGGCCCGAACGCCAGGTCTCGCGCAGCGTGCGGCCGGCCAACCGCACGGAGTTGCGCGGAGCGCTCGAGGCCAACGAGGTGTTCCTCTCCCTGCTGGAGATCCGGCCGGATTACTCGCACTGCGGCATCAACGAGTAAGGGCTGCCGGAGGCGCCGCTTGACCCTGCCCCGAAGCCGAGCCGACGAGGACGCCGGCACCACGGAGCACCAGCCTCCGGCCAAGCGCAGCCGCTGCGGCGGTCCCCGCACCCAGCCGCGCACCTCAGTTTCTTGCCGGGTTGCCGGCGCGGACTGCAATCACCCCGGAGGGGGTGTCACCTGAATAGCCGTGGGTTTCACCACGGCTGTTCACCTTGAAACCCTCCGGGTTTCTCCTCTTGGTCGGAGACGCCTTGCCAGAAACTGAGCTGCGCCCCTGCCACTGCGCGGGCCGATATGGAGGTTGCCAGCCAGTTCCAAGGCACTTATACCATGCCTGTGACCAAAGAAGTTGTGGTTCTCATCGCGGAGGATGACGCCGGGCATGCCGTGCTCATCGAGAAGAATCTCAAACGCGTGGGCCTGCATAACCCCATCCTGCGCTTCGAGAACGGGCAGGAAATCCTCGATTTCCTGTTCCGGCGGAGCGCCGGCGCGCAGCGCCGTTCCGACACGCCCTATCTCCTGCTGCTCGACATCCGCATGCCCAAGGTGGACGGCGTGGAAGTATTGCGCCAGATCAAGGCTGACGCCTCGCTCCGCCGGCTCCCCACCATCATGCTCACCACCACCGAGGACCCGCGCGAGGTGAGCCGCTGCCACGAACTCGGCTGCAACAATTACATCGTCAAGCCGGTGGACTACGACAAGTTCTCCGAGGCCATCAAGCAGCTCGGCCTGTTCGTTTCCCTCGTGCAGGTGCCGGAACTCAACGAGCATCCGTGACCCCGTCCTCCGCGTGTTTGCCCCGGGGCCGCCGGCTGCGTGGTCAGGGCCGGGCGTCTTCCCGCCAGCGTTTCCAAAGCCCGGACAACGAGCGTCCGAGGGCCATGGCCTCGGCGAACTTCCCGATGAAGCCGGAACCTTGCTCCTTTCCGCTGCGCCACAACGACAGCCACGGGGCCAGCGCGCTGAACACCGTGCGCGCCCGGCGGGCGACCGTGACCCCCACATCCACCCACGCGGCGACCGGCCTCAGCGCGCGCGCCACCTCGGCGAGCACCTCTCGGTTTGCGTCGCTTTGCTGGAGCAAGGCGGCCTTGCGCGCCTGGCACGCGGCTAGTTCTCGGTTTCCAAACATGAGCGGTCCTTCTTGAGTTCGTCGAGCGTGCTGGCAAAGGCGCTTCGTGCCTTCAAGCGCGCTTGCAGGGCGCGCCAGGCCAGCCCGGTGCCAAGGAGATACAAGGTGCTCAGGCCGGCGAGCGCCGGCACGAGCCCCTTCTCCCAGCAGAGCACAATCACCGTGATCGTCACCAGCGAGAGCGCCATGAGGCCGAACGAGACCACGGCGGCAGCGCATAGGATGGCCTCCACCAGCCGGCACTTCTCCTCCTGCAGTTCCACGGCGAAGAGCTGGACGCGGTTGTGGGTGGTCGCCAGGAGGGCGTCGAGGCCGCGCTTGAGCGAGGCCCAGACGCCCGGGTTGGTTTCAGCGGCGTCACTCATGGGCGTTCACTTTCTCGTGACGAGCACGCCGATGAGCAGGCCCAGGCCAAACGCGACGCCGATGGATTGATACGGGTGCTCGCGAATCGTCCGGTCGGCGGCCTTCGCGCCTTCGACCGCTTTCTCCTCCAGGCGGCGGCAGGTGCGTTTGGCTGATTCCATCGCGTCCTGGAGGCGCTCGCGCACTTCCTGCGCCTTTGCGCCGGCGACGTCTTTCGAGTCGTGCAGCAGCTCCTCAGAGTCGGTGACGATGCGTTTGAGATCCGTGACCAGCTTGTCAGTATTAAGTGCTGTGGCATTCATAGGCGGCTCCTTTCGGTAGGTTTCATTTTCTGTTCCCGTGCGCCCCCGGTTTGTCGGAGCGCTTCCAGTGGCAGACTCGCTTACGCCTGCGTGAGGGGCTCCACCAGAATTGGCAGTTCCTGGCTCAAGCTTGGTGGACCGGCCAGCCGGCTGAAATCTTCCGCCCCGGGACGCGCGCATGTCATGGCCACCCCGCCGGGGCGAGTAAGTGCTACCAAATCCCAACCCGGGTGGTTAAGTATTTCGCGTGCCTGAGCGTCTGCCCAAACCGCCCGCCGCCACCATCTTCGTGGTGGATGACGACCTGGGGCTGGCCCGGCTCCTGGAGCGCGTGCTCCGGCGCGCCGGCTACACCACCGCTTCAGCAGTTTCCGGCTCGGACGCCATTCTCTGGTTGAAGGAGCACCGGCCGGATCTCCTGCTGCTCGACCTCAAGCTGCAGGACACCGAGGGCCGCGAAGTGATCAGCCAGCTCGCCGCGCTGGAGCGCTCCGTCCCCTTCATCGTGATCACCGGCCAGGGCGACGAGCGGGTGGCCGTGGACATGATGAAACGCGGCGCACTCGACTACGTCGTCAAAGATGCGCAATTCTTGGAACTCGTCCCCACCATCGTCCAGCGGGCGCTGGCGCAGCTTGACCGCGACCGTCGGCTGGCCGCCGCAGAGGCGTCGCTCCGCCGGATGGAGCAGGAGGTGCTCACCATCAGCGAGCAGGAGCAGCGGCGCATCGGTCAGGACTTGCACGATGGCATCTGCCAGCAGCTTGCCGGCATCGAGCTGATGAGCCAGGTGCTGGAACAATCGCTGGCCCGCACTTCCAAAAAGCATTCCACCCAGGCCGGCCAGATCGCCGCGCATGTGCGGGAGACCATCAGCCAGACCCGGATGCTGGCGCATGGCCTGTGTCCCGTGGTGCTGGAGTCGGAGGGCCTGATGTCCGCGCTGCAAGAACTGGCGCTCGCGACGGGCAGAATGTTTCGGATGCACTGCGTCTTCCGTTGCGAGCATCCCGTGCAGGTCCACGACCATGTCACCGCCACCCACCTCTACCGCATCGCGCAGGAGGCGGTGAGCAACGCCCTCAAGCACGGCAAGGCGCGGAACATCGAGATCGGGCTTTCGGCCGGTGAGAACCGCGTTTTTCTCGCCGTGAAGGACGATGGTGGCGGCATCCCGCCCGCCCCGCCCCGCACCGGCGCGGGCCTGCGCATCATGAACTACCGGGCGGGCGTGATCGGCGGCTCCCTCATCGTGCAGCGCGGCGAGGCGGGCGGCACTACGGTCGCGTGCTCGGTGCATCTAAACCCGCCGGCCAAGTCCCCGCCCGCCACCCCATGAAGACCAAGCCGAAGCCGTCTGCCCCGCCCGCGCGGAAGAACATCCTCATCGTGGACGACCACCCGATGATGCGGGACGGTCTGGCCGCGCTCATCACCGCCCAGCCCGACCTCGCCGTCTGCGGCCAGGCTGCCGACGCCCGCGAAGCCCTCCAGGCCGTTGAAAAGCTTCGGCCCGACCTCGTGCTCATGGACATTTCCCTCCCCGGCAAGAGCGGTCTGGAAGCTATCAAAGACCTTCAGGCGCTCGCGCCGGGTCTGGCGATGCTGGTGCTGTCCATGCACGATGAATCGCTCTACGCCGAGCGCGTGCTGCGGGCCGGCGCCCGCGGCTACGTGATGAAGCAGGAGGGCGGCAAGCGCATCATGGACGGCATCCGCGCCGTGCTGGCGGGCCGGGTCTTTGTCAGCGAGAAGCTGTCCGCGCGCATCATGGATGCCTTCACCGGCCGGCGCGGCACCGAGGCGGCCGGCTCGGTCGGCAATCTCTCCGACCGTGAATTTGAGGTCTTCCAGCTCGTCGGCCGGGGCCGGAGCACGAAGGAAATCGCGGCGCAACTGCACCTCAGTGTGAAGACCGTCGAGGTCCACCGGGTGAACATCAAGGCCAAGCTCAAGCTGGCGACCAGCCCCGAACTGGTCCACTACGCCGTCCGCTGGGTGGAGTCCCAGGCTTCCTGACCGTCCGGTGGCACCGGCTGCCCATCCCTGCTCCGGCGTCCGGGTTCAGAACACCTCGGCCTTCAATCCGCTGGCCTCCCGCACCTGCAGGGCGATGTCGGACAGCGTTCGCAGCGGGAGGTGGCCCTGCTCCGGCAGCGCGGTCGGGCGGGGGGAGCAGATCTGCACGAGCGGGATCTGTGCGCCCGCCTCCTTCAGTTCACGGAGCCGCTGGAGATACGCTTCGATTTCGGCCTTCGGCGGCACCTCGCCTTGAACAGACGGGAAGCAGCTTTGGATGACCACCGGTCGGCGGCGGGCCAGTTGCAGGATGCCTGCCATCACCGTTTCGAGCGGCGGAGCGGGTCGGCCACCTTGGACTGGGCGGTCCTCCGCGCCGGGATTCAGTCTGACCCAGACTTCATCGCGCAGCGTGAACAGTCCCAAGGCCTCCGTGACGGCCGGCTGGTCGAGGCCGCTGCCGTTGGTGATGAGCACGAGCTTGAAGAAGGGGAATCGCCCGCGCGCCCGCAGATGCACGACCGCTTCAACTGCCTCCACGAACTCGGGACCAAGCGTCGGTTCCCCGTGGCCACTCAACGTCACCTGGCGCAATTCCAGCAGCTTGGGCGGCACCCGTTGATATTGCGGCAGTTTGCCCAGGCCGCCGGAGTGCACCAGGATCAGCGTCCGTTCCAGTTCCAGGATCATGACTGCCACGTCGAGCCGCGCCTCCCGCCCGGCCTGGTCGGAGCTGGCCGGCGGGTCCAGGTCCACGCCCACGGCCAGTCCGCGCGCGCAGGACGAGATGACGGCATAAACAAAGCGGTTGCCGAGGAAGTCGTGTGGGCGGCCGAAAACGGTGCTGGACGGGGCGGCCGGTCTGGCCAGACCGGGCGCACTGGCCGCGACCGACGATGAGTTCGAGCGGGTGTTCGTGCCCGGCACCCCTTCATGCAGCAGAGATTTCACGCGCTCCTTCCTGCCTCGCGAACGGCGGGCTGGCTGCCAGCCCCGCCGGGCGCTGGTTGGGCGTTTTTTGGATCCTGATCGTCGCGGCGTTCATATCGAACTTTGTCGTGGTCAATCTGTCATGACCCGGTCGAGGTGCCTACGCGAGCCTTGGGCAATGCTGACCTTTTCTTGGTTCGATCCGGTGGTGGCGCGTCCTCGCGCCCGCCGGCCTTTCACACCACTACCGCATCGTGGACTTTGACAGTCGTCACCGGTGCTGGGGGAAGGGGAACGGAGTGATGGAGTGGTGGAGAATTGGAGCGGTGGGAATGGGCACGGAGCTTCGGTGCATCACTCCAATGCTCCTTTACGCCACCACTCCGTTCCCTCAAATCCCGAGGTTCGACAGCGTCGTGCAGATGCGGTTCACGATGGCCACGAGGTTGGGATGGGATTTCTCGAAGCCGTCCACCGAGGCGGACAGCCCGTCCAGAGAATGCTTCACCAGTTCGGGGTTGGGCGCTTCGCGGGTGGCCTCGTGGGTGGAGACCTGGGTGAAGCCCGCGATGCTCTGCGCCGCCTCGTCGTGGGTCTTGGACAGCTCGGCGACTTCGGACTTGAGCGTGCCCAGCAGCGTGAGCAGCTCGGCCTTGGACTCGTCCTTCACGGCGGAATGCCCGATGCGGGCCTCAATCTTGGAGATGGTGTCTTGGATCATGGCCGCGTTCTTATTCTGGAAAAACAGTAGTTCATGCTGCTGGAAAACAAAGTCTGGATTTTGCCGGTTTCGCGACGGGGGGCCACAAACCCACTTTTTTACCATGACCCCAATCGGCCTGTGAAAGCCAGGGCATGCCGTCAGCTCCATGCCCTCGCGAGTGCGCCATCGTGTTTTCGAGGGGCATCCTCTGAGGCGGCTTCCCCAAGCCGGTGGCAATCTCCCATGACGATCGGTGGAATCGCTGAGGCGGACCGTGATGCGTGGCAACGATTGGACGAGGGCGGTCAAAGCTTCCCCCTCTTCCAGCGGGAGAGGGCTGGGGTGAGGGAGAGCGGCCACCCCTTGCTGCAAGGACGCAAACCACCAAGCACATGTGGCTCGTAACTGACTTGCGCCACGCGGCCACTGCCTGGCCCGAGCGTGACGCGGTGCGGGCTTCTACCGCCTATTTGGCGAGCTTTGTCACCGTCACGCTCTGGAGGTAATACTTGTTGAACTTGGTGCCGTCGGATTCGAGCGAGAAGTTGAAGCCCCAGTAGTTGACGAACTGCGCGTCGTTGATCTTCCAGCGCGCCGTGTGCCAGCCCTTGTTGTCAGGCACGGTGAACCAGGTGCCGGCGGTCCTGAAGCCGTTGGTGGATTCATAGACGAGCTTGAACCCCGCATTGTCATTGGCCTCGTTGCGGCGGACCACGGCGGTGATTTCAATCGGCGTCGTCGTGTAAGACAGGAAATCAGGGTCCACGATGAACAGATTGCCGCCGGGCACGTTGCCCGCCCGGGCCGAACCGCCGTAGGCGACGACCGCCTGCGCCACGGCATCGCCGGACAGGGTGTGCAAGCCCTGCTCCACGTTCCGCTCGCCCATCGTCACGGAAACGGATTTCGCGTTTGCGAAATCACCGCCCCATGGGAGGGGCTTGGGTTTGTTGCTCTGGGCTTTCGCCACCAATCCCGCAGGCATTCCCACCACGAGGATCGGAGCGGTGGTCAGGGCAAAGGTCGCCGTGTTCGTGGCATTGCCGGTCAGCGGGTCCACGAGTTGCACGGATTGACCGAAGTCCAATTGATCAGCCGCGCCGCGTCGTGCCCAGGCGACCAGCACGGGGGCTTTGGCTCCTTGGAAGGCGAAACCATAGCTCCGGTCATTCAGCAGCACCCAGCCCAGATAGCCGGGGCGTTGGCCGAGGTGTTGGATCAGTTGCGCCATCGCCGTGTAGGCCGGGCGGGGCTTGGCCTTCGCATCGAGCAGCCCCATCGGGCCGCTGTCGCCGTCCATGCCCTCGAACCATTGGATGCTGGCGACGCCCTGCGCGATGCCCATGGTGTAGGCCTTCACCAAGGCGTGCGCCTGGTTGTCCACGCCCTTCTTCGCGTCGGAACCCAGCTCGGTGAAGATGATCGGCACGTTCACCTTGGCGGGGTTTTGTGCTGTCAGCATCTTGCGCACAGTGGGAACGATGCGCAGGTAAACGGCCTCTGTGCCCGCGTTGTCGGCGATGCCGTTGAGCACCTCGTAAGGATGCAGCGTGATGTAATCGAAATGATCCTTCGCGCCGGCCTTGATCGCCTGCTCCAGATAGTTCACATGCACGGACTTCGCCGCGATGCCGATGAGGCACTCGGGGTTGGCAGCCTTCGCTGCGTCGTAGGCCGCGATGACGATCTTCGCATAGTCCGCCGGGGTCTGGTTGCGGCCGGTGCCGTTGGGCGGCTCGTTCCACACCTCCCAATACTTGATCCGGCCCTTGGTGTGTTTCACCACCTCGGAGACATAGCGTGACCAGGCGGGCAGGTTGTTGACCGGCAGCGTGTTCCTTTGGTCTTTCGTGTTCCACTTCGGGGTGCCGTTGAAGATGCCGCCGAACGTGATGCGCTGGCTTTCCAGATAGCTCATCTGTTTGTCCAGCGCGTCCCACGTCCACTTTCCCTCCTCGGGCTCGACCGCTGACCAGCCGGTGTGGCAGCAGCGATGCGTGGTGATCCCAATGGCGACCATCTGCGGAATCCACCGCGCGTTCGCTTGGGCTGAGTAGTTGTTCGCATGGCAGCCGCCGATGCCAAACGGGGTCAGATAGCTGTCTTCCGCCGGGGCGGCATTCGTAGCGCAGGTCCAGCCCGGGAGGAGGACGGCAATGGTGGCGGCAAGGATGAGCGAGGCGAATTTCATGGAGGGCGAATCAGGGCCGCAACGGCGACCCGGAAGTCGCAGGGTTCGCGAACAGTAAGGATGAGGGTTTCCACCGTCAACTCAGCGGGACACTGTGGGGGAACTGGGAGAGCCCATCTCGACACTGCCCCCCGGAGCGCGGCTGTGTCCCGCTCGGCGCGGGATCAGTCGCAGCAGCGGGGAGGCGCCCAGCGGTGGCAGAACGCCTCAACGCTTCCTGCCCGGCGCAGCCGCTGCGGCTGGTCGCCGCGACACAGCCGCGCTCCTGGGGATTTCGTTTCTCGGGGGCAGTCAAGCTGCGCCCCTCCGCACGGGCGCATCCGCGCACTGCCCCCGGAGCGCGGGGGCAGTGCCAAGATGCGCCCCTCCGCACCCCTGACAGGAAAAAAGGCTTCCGCCCTGCCGTTCCCAGACTATGCTCACCGCATGGGAATGCGACGTGAGGCGCGGGAACGCGCGGTTCAGTTCCTCTTTCAATGCGATTTGAACGCCCCGGACCAACTGGACGAGGCGCTGGATCATTTTTGGGATTCACAACGCCGGGCCGCGCTGGCCCAGGCATCGGACGGCAAGGCCACGTGGGGCGAGCAGATTGAACTGCCGCCGCCCACCACGGCGGATGCCTCGCTCCGGCTGTTCGCCGATCCGCTCATCAAGGGCACGCTCCAGCACCGCGCCGAGGTGGACGTGGTGATCCAGCGGCACGCCAAGAACTGGGACATCGCCCGCATGGCCGCAGTGGACCGGAACATCCTCCGGCTCGCCATCTTCGAGATGCTCCACCGGGATGACATCCCGCCGGTGGTGAGCATCAACGAGGCCGTGGACATCGCGAAGAAATTCTCCACCGATGACAGCGGCAAGTTCGTCAACGGCATCCTGGACAAGGTGCGCGGAGAGGTGCTGCGCCCCGCCCGCAGTCCCATGGGCAAATCCGTCTGACCTCGCGCCATGTTCGCCGATCTCCACATGCACACGACCTTCTCGGACGGGACTTTTTCCCCGGAAGAGATGGCGCAGGCGGCGCATCGGCATCAGCTCTCCTGCGTGGCCCTGACCGATCACGACACCGTGGCTGGCTGTGCGCGCATGGGAGCGGAGTGTGAGCGGCTGGGGATCGAGTTCATCCAGGCCACCGAGCTGACCGGGGAGATTGACGATGTCGAAGTGCATATCCTCGGCTACTTTCTGGATCCAAACGACGCGCATTTCCTCGCGAACCTGGTGAAGTTCCAGCATGCCCGGCAGCAGCGGATTCACGAGATGGCGGCGCGGTTGCAGGCGCAGGGCATCCCGCTCAAGGCCGAGGCCGTCTTCGCCATCGCCAAATGCGAGTCTCCCGGCCGGCCGCATGTCGCGCGGGCGCTGGTGCAGGCGGGCTTGTGCAGCTCGATGGACGAGGCATTTGACCGCTTTCTGAAGAAGCATCGCCCGGCGTGGGTGCCGAAGTTCAAGATTTCCGCCCATGAGGCCATCGGGTTGATCCACCACGCGGGCGGCGTCGCGGTGATTGCGCATCCCGCGCTGAACAAGAGCGATGAGATCATCCCGTTGCTCGTCGAGGCCGGGGTGGATGGCATCGAGTGCTTCCACACGCGCCACTCCACGGCGGCCAGCCAGCATTACATCCTGATGGCGGAGCATTACGGCCTCGCCATCACCGGCGGCTCCGACTGTCACGGCATGAACAAGGGCCGTCCGCTCATGGGCGGCATCAAGCTCCCGATGATCTACGTCCGCCAGCTCGAAGCCCGCGCCCGCGCCGTCCGGGAGAAGACCCCGGCCGCGGCTGCGGCGAACTAACCCGCCGCCGGCACGCCTGCCCCGCGACCCCTTCACGCACCACGCACCACGTTCCCATGGGACTGTTCTCCAAAATCAAAGAGGGTCTGCAAAAGACCGCCGCCAAGCTGGGCCACGAACTCAAGCGCATCGTCACCGGCTCGCCCAAGCTGACCGGCAAGACGCTGGAGGAGCTGGAGCACGCGTTGCTGGGCGCCGATCTGGGCATGGCGATGACCCAGCAGATTCTCGCCGCGGTGAAGAAGGCCTACGAGTCGCAGGGCGGCGCGGGGCTGGACGTCTTTGCCATTGCCACGCAGGAGGTGGAGCGCAGCCTGTCCTCGACGAACGCCGCGTTGTTGCGCCAGCCCGAGGGCCTGACGGTTGTGTCCGTCGTCGGAGTGAACGGCACCGGCAAGACCACGACCTCCGCCAAGCTCGCGCACCTGCTGCAAGGGCAGGGGAAGCCGGTCGTGTTGGCCGCATGCGATACGTTCCGCGCCGCCGCCATCGAGCAGCTCAAGCTCTGGGGCACGCGCCTGAAGGTCGAGGTCATCGCCGGGGCCTACAACGCCGACCCCGCCGCCGTGGCGCACGATGCCATCACGGCGGCGAAGGCACGCGGTGCGAGCTATCTCCTCGTGGACACCGCCGGCCGCCTGCACACCAAGAGCAACTTGATGAAGGAACTGCAGAAGGTGCATCGCGTGATGGGCAAGCAGCTTCCCGGCGCGCCGCATGAAGTCCTGCTCGTCCTTGATGCCACCACCGGCATGAACGCCCTCCAGCAGGCGCGTGAGTTTCACAAGGCGGTCACGCTCACCGGCCTGGTCATCACCAAGCTGGACGGCACCAGCAAGGGCG
The DNA here is from genome assembly GCA_964496695.1 of uncultured Klebsiella sp. GTDB lineage: Bacteria > Verrucomicrobiota > Verrucomicrobiia > Limisphaerales > SXTU01 > SXTU01. Next base: position 2,911 of record CAZCBE010000049.1, on the reverse strand, counting down.
GGATGGTGGTGGCCATTCAGAAGGAACTGGGCCTGCCGATCAAGTTCATCGGCGTGGGTGAGCAGCCGGACGATCTCCAGCCGTTCGACGCGAAGCAGTTCGCCGAGGCGCTGTTTGGGGGGAAGTAGCCGGGGGGAAGAAGTTCTTGGTGCAGGAATGCGGAGCTAGTGAAGCTCTAAATTCCAAGCCCCAAATCCCAAAGAAGCTCCAAGTTCCAAGCTCCAATTCGCCCTCGGCCCATGTCCACCTATGGGCCTGCGATTGATTTGAAATTTGGAGCTTCTTTGGAACTTGGGATTTGGAATTTGGAGTTTTCATTCCCACGGCTTCCCTTCGTTCCGGATCGAGTCATACTCCCCTCATGCGCATCTCCATCGTCCTCCCGGCCTACAACGAGGAGAAGCTCATCGGGGCGACGTTGCAGGCGGTTCATGTGGCGCGGGAGGCCTTTACCGCGTTGGGTTGGGAGAGTGAAGTCGTGGTCTGCGACAACAACTCTACTGACCGCACTGGAGAACTTGCCCGGGCCGCCGGGGCCAAGGTGGTTTTCGAGCCGGTGAACCAGATCGCCCGCGCCCGGAACACGGGTGCTGCGGGAGCGACAGGCGACTGGCTCGTCTTCGTGGACGCGGATTCGCACCCGAGCCGAGAGCTGCTGGCGGACGCGGCGGCGGCCATCCAAGCTGGCAAGTATCTTGCAGGCGGCAGCACGGTGCGACTGGACCATGCGCCGTGGTGGACCATGTTCTTCGTGCATGCCTGGACGGTGGCGAGCCGGCTCAAGCATTGGGCCGCTGGTTCGTTCATCTTCGTCAGTGCGGAGGCGTTCCGGACCATCGGGGGCTTCAATCAGGCGCTCTATGCTTCGGAGGAACTGGACCTGAGCCAGCGCCTCAACCGGCTCGCACGCCAGCGCGGACTCCTGCCGCTCATCATCTTGACGCGCCACCCCTTGCTCACGTCCGGTCGCAAGGCGCAGCTCTATACCCCGTGGGAGCATCTCCGCTTCATGGCGAAGACGGCCTTCAGCCTGGGCCGCTCGCTGGGCAAGCGTGACGCCTGCCCGATCTGGTATGACGGGCGGCGGTGAGAACCTGGCTGGGCTTGATTGGAGCGCGCCAGAGTCGCGCATTCGGAAGTTCCGGCTCCGCACTTCGTCCGAAAGTTGCTGCGGCTGATCCCGCGCCGAGCGGGACACAGCCGCGCTTCGGGGCAGGGCGCAAATGCGCCCAAACTGGCTATAATGGCAAAATAAAAGTTGCTTCCGGCGGGGGAAGCGGTATCTACTGGCTGCGTCGCAACCAACTAGCGCCAAACTTCGGCATTCACGCCGGGCGCGGTTTTCCTGAGAGCAGACTTGATAAGTCTTCCGGTTCACCAGAGCCTAGGTTTAGGCACACCTGTAGTTGTCCGGTTTCAAGGATTGGATTGCCACCACAACCTCTTATATGAGCCGACCAGACCAGCAGCATCAGCCGCATCAACAACACCAGCCGCAGCAGCACCAGAAGACCCCGGAAATTGGTTCCGGCTTCCTCGAAATCGCCGAAAAGGGCTTTGGTTTCCTCCGGTCCATCGAGAACAAGTTCCAGCCCAAGCCCACCGACGTCTTCGTCACGCCGGACTGCATCAAGAAGAACTTCCTCCGCGAGGGCGTTCTCGTGGAAGGCCGGCTCCAGCCGCCCCACCGGGGCAGCAGCCCGCAGCTCCGCGAGGTCATCAACGTCAACGGCCTGCCCTTCAACGATTATACCAAGCAGTCCCGCTTCGAGAACCTCACTTCGATTGATCCCATTGACAAGTTCCGCCTCGAGACCACCTCGGACGTGCTGGAAACGCGGGTCATTGACCTGGTCACTCCCATCGGACGCGGCACCCGCGGCATCATCGTCGCCCCGCCCCGCACCGGCAAAACCACGGTGATGAAGCAGATGGCCAACGCCATCACCACGAATCACCCCGAGGTCTTCGTGATGGTGCTGCTCATTGACGAGCGCCCCGAGGAAGTCACCGACTTTCAGCGCAGCGTCACCGCCGAAGTGGTGGCCAGCTCGAACGACATGGACTTGGAAACCCATGTGCGCCTCAGCCGCTTCATGATTGAGCGCTGCCGCCGCATGGTCGAAGGCGGCAAGGATGTCGTCGTCCTGCTGGACTCCCTCACCCGCGTGGCCCGCGCCTATAACTCTGTGCATGGTGGCTCCGGCCGGACGATGACCGGCGGCGTGGATGCCCGCGCGCTGGAGATCCCCCGCAAGATGTTCGCCTCCGCCCGCAAGATCGAAGGTGGCGGCTCCCTCACCATCATCGCCACGGCGCTGGTGGATACCGGCAGCCGCATGGACGAACTCATCTTCCAGGAGTTCAAGGGCACCGGCAACATGGAGCTGGTCCTGGACCGCAAGCTCTCCGACCGCCGCCTCTACCCGGCCATTGACATTCCGAAGTCCGGCACGCGCAAAGAGGAAAAGCTCTTCCCCGTGAAGCACCTCGACGCCATCCGCAAGCTCCGCCGCATGATGGTGGACCTGAACCCGGTCGAGGCCATGGAGACGCTCCTGAACGCCTTGAAGAAGTTCAAGACGAACGAGGAACTGCTCTCGCAGATGAAGTAGGCGGCGCTAGGCGGCGAGACGCCCGACATGGCAAAGCTGCGATACTGGGTCCAAGGGCTCGCACTCTTTGCCTTGGTCGATTTTGTCGGCAGGACAGCCTTGTGGGTTTTCACTTTGATGGGATTGGGCATTGTCGTTGAGACAAGCGACGTCGTCATCTTGGCGTCATGTGTTGCGTGCGTTGCGGGTTGCATAGGACTAATCTTTCTCAAGGAATGGGCCAGACGATTGCTGCTTGGGATGCTAGAGCACTTTCTGTTTAAGTTGTCGCATAGCCGGCATGGCGAAGAAAATTG
>CAZCBE010000048.1:0-49479 GCA_964496695.1 uncultured Klebsiella sp. | reverse complement strand
TATGCCCTCATTGTCACCCATGTCTATGCCCCGTGCCCACCCCGGCCCTCTCCCCGTTGAGGGGAGAGGGAGAAGAAGCGCGCCGTGGTCGGGCCATCGCAGACGAACGGGTTCCAAAGGCCACAGGGACGGTTTCAAAATCAGAGACTCCTCACGTCGTCTCCTACGGGGCGCATCTCGGCACAGCCCCCGGAGCGCGGGTCTGCGACCCGCAGCGGCCGCGCTAGTCCCTTGCGGTTCGTGTAGTCCAGCGGGACGGGTGATCGGACGTTGCTGCGGGTCACAGACCCGCGCTCCATCGGCTGTCGGGGGCAGTGTCGAGATGCGCCCTCTCCTACGTGGGTTTGATGGGCAGGCTTGCCTGCCTGCCCGCGCCGACTAGTCTCGCCGCGTGAAAATCCTCTTCATTGGCGATGTCGTCGGCTCGCCGGGCCGCAAGGCTGTGACTGAGCTGGTGCCCGGGCTCCGCGCGCGGCATCGCCTCGATGTCGTCATCGCCAATGGCGAGAACTCCGCCGGCGGCTCCGGCATCACGCCTGATACGGCGGCGGACCTCTTCGCCGGCGGCGTGGATGTCATCACCAGCGGCGACCATCTCTGGGACCAGAAGGAAGTCTCCGTGCTGCTCACCGATGAGCCGCGCTTCGTGCGCCCGCTGAACTATCCGCCCGGCTCCCCCGGCCAGGGCAGCACCACGCATCGCCTGTCGGACGGGCGCCTGCTGGCCGTGATCAACCTACAGGGCCGCACCTTCATGCCGCCACTGGACAACCCGTTCATCCGCGTGCGCCCCGAGGTGGCGCAGCTCCGCCAGCACACGCCCTTCATCTTTGTGGACATGCACGCCGAGGCGACCTCGGAGAAAATCGCCATCGCGCGGATGCTCGACGGCCAGGTCAGCGCGGTGGTGGGCACGCACACGCATGTGCAGACGGCGGACGAGCAAATCTTTCCCGGCGGCACGGCCTTCCTGTGCGACGCGGGCTTCACCGGCCCGCACGAAAGCTGCCTGGGCCGCGACATCCAGCCCATCATCGAGCGCTTCATCACCAGCCAGCCCCGCCGCTTCTCCGTCGCCCGCGACCGCGTGCTTCTGCAAGGCGTGATTATTGAACTGGATGACCAGACGGGGAAGGCCACGGCGATCCAGCGGGTGTCGGAGGCGTTGACGGATAATACCGAATAAACCTTGGCAAGATTCAGAAAACCATGTTGTGCGGCACACGAATCTCTGATGGCTCAACAGTAATCGCTTACAACGAAGAAAAGGCAAACGGACCGTTTGCCTGTCCCGAATGCGAGGCCGAAGTCATTCTGCACAAAGGCCGGCTCAAGGTTCACCACTTCGCACACAAGCCACCGACGACCTGCTCACACGGCGAGGGGGAGACGGAACTCCATCGGCAATGCAAAGTGGCAATTTATGAGGCTTTGCTGACTCAGTCGCATGTGACAAAGGCCAAGCTGGAGCGAGACCTCATATCAGTTCGGCCAGACATCAGTGCTCGAATCGGAGAATTCCACGTCGCCATCGAAGTGCAAATCAGTGCTCTTTCCGCAGAGACAGTCGTTCATCGAACCGAAGAGTATGCGAGGAAGGGGATTTACTTGCTCTGGCTCGCTCAATGGAAGCCTGAGCTTGACTCGGATTTGTATCGGCCTCGAGCTTTGGAGCGATGGCTCCATGCAGCATACTTTGGGCGAGTCTATTACTGGCAGAGTGGGCTTACGGTGGTGCCATACCATTTCGAATCGGTCCACAAGCTTAAGGAGCTTCGCGAGTGGTATGAACCTGGTGGAATCCAACAGAGTGTGGGCGGCTATTCCTACCGGCTGAAAAGCACCAAGCAACCGGTTCGAGGACAGCCGCTGAACATTGCTACCGACTTCATCGGAGTTAAAAGACAAGCGTGGGAAACCAAGAGCATGTCTGTGCCGCACTGTTTGTTGTTTCAAGACAAATTCCCGAAATTCATGGCCGACCAACAAGAATCAGAATGAACATTGATTTCAACGCAAAGGCGCAAAGGCGCAAAGGCAGAGACAAGTTCACATCTTTGCGTCTTTGCGCCTTTGCGTCGAAGGGTTGCTCCGATGGCTAAGCCCTCCAAATCTCAGTGGGACTTCGGCGAACTCTTCCCGACCGAGGCCGTGCGCAAGGTGTTGTCCGTCTCGGAGCTGACCGGGAACATCAAGCGGCTGCTGGAGAAGCAGGTCGGGCAGGTCGCGGTCTCCGGCGAGATCACCAACTTCCGCGCGCAGGCGTCGGGGCACGTTTACTTCACGCTCAAGGACGCAGGCGCGCAGCTCGCGTGCGTGCTCTTCCGCAACACCTCGGTCCCGCACCGCTCGCTTCTTCAGGACGGCCAGAAGGTGCTGCTCACCGGCGACGTGACGGTCTATGAGGCGCGCGGACAGTATCAGCTCATCGTCAGCAGCGCGGAATTGCAGGGCGTGGGTGCATTGCAGGCGGCCTTCGAGCGGCTCAAGGAAAAGCTCGCGGCGGAAGGCCTCTTCAAGCTGGAGCGCAAGCGCAAGCTCCCGCGCTACCCGCAGCGCATCGGCCTCGTCACCTCGCCCACCGGTGCGGCCATCCGCGACGTGCTGCACGTCATCCAGCGCCGCCAGCCGGGCTTGGAAATCATCTTCGTCCCGTGCCGGGTGCAGGGGGACGGAGCGGCGGGGGAGGTGGCAAGGGCGGTGAGGATGCTCAATCAATGGGCGGGAGGAGTTGAAGGGTTGAAAAATTTAAGGGTTGAAGAGTCCGCCCCTTCAACCCTTCAACCCTTCAACCCTTCAACCAAGCTTGACCTCATCCTCATCACCCGCGGCGGTGGTTCGCTCGAGGACTTGTGGGCCTTCAACGAGGAGGTCGTCGCCCGCGCCATCTTCGAGTCGGCGGTGCCCGTCGTCTCGGCGGTCGGGCATGAGATTGATTTCACCATCGCGGACTTCGTCGCGGATTTGCGCGCGGCGACGCCCAGCGCGGCGGCGGAACTGATCACCGAGGGCGCGTTCGCCAGCCGGGAGTTCGTGGCGGACGCTTCAGACCGGTTGCGGCAACTGGCCCGGCAGCACGTGGAGGCGGCGGAAGAAAGCTTTGCGCAGGTCCAGCACCGGCTCGCGCTCGCGCATCCGCGCCGGCGTTTGCAGGAGTGGGCCCAGCGGCTGGATGACGCGGGCATCGCCCTGGGCCGCGAGACCAAGACGCGCCTCCGCGAGCAGCGGCAGCGGCTCCAGCAGGCCAGCATCGGTCTGCTCCGCCTCAAGCCCGCCGCGCTGCTGGCCCTGCGCCGCGAACAACTAACCCCCTTGCGCCACCGGCTGCAGGAGCAGGTGCGCCACCGCCTCGACCGCCTCCGTCAGCGGCACGCCGCGCTGACCGACCGCCTGCGCCTGCTCTCGCCCGAGAATGTCCTCGCCCGCGGCTACTCCATCACCACGGAAGCCGCCACTGGCCGGGTGATTCGGAAGGCGGGAGAGACGCAGCCCGGCCAGACCTTGAAGACCCGCCTGCACGAAGGCGAAGTGCTGAGCAAGGTCCTGGACCGGCCGCCGGTGTGAGGGCCTGATTTCGGCTGGGGGGAGCAGGATTAGGATCAGGATTACGAGCAGGAGGAAGGACCGAGCCGCGTTGCTTCAGCTCGTAATCCTGATCCTGATCTTAATCCTGCTCCTTTCGTTGCCCTGTTCATCGTGAGAAGCGTAGCGACCTCCCACTCTTCGCTCAAACTTTGCACCGCCCCGCGCCACCGGCTGCAATCTTGTCAAAACCCCTCCGGGCACGCACGGTGAGGGAAAGTTCCGCCGTTCATGACGTTTCTCAACATCCTCCTGCTCGGCGGCATGGCGGCGGCGGCGATTCCGGTCCTCCTCCACTTCTTCAACCGCTCGCGCCCGCGCGTCGTGCCGTGGGGGGCCATGCACCTGCTGGATGCGGCCTTCAAGACCCACACGCGCCGGCTCAAGTTTGAGCAGTTCCTCCTGCTCCTGGTCCGCTGCCTCATCCCCGTGCTGCTCGCGCTGTGCATGGCCCGGCCCGTCCTCACCGGCATGCACGCGCTGCTCGGGGGCGCGAAGACCTCGCTCGTCATCCTGCTCGACGATTCCTACTCCATGTCCGCGGGGGCGGGCGCGACGTCGAACTTCACCCAGGCCCGCGAGGCGGCGGCGAAGCTCATCGAGCAGGCCGGTTCCGGCTCCGATGTGGCCGTCGTGCTCATGGGCGGGACGCCGCGCCAGCTTCTTGAAGCCCCGACGCTGGATGCCGTTCGCGTCACCAAGGCGCTGGGCCAGGTGGAGGCGAACTTCGGCGCGGCCAACTTTCCCGAGTCACTCGAACTCGCCGCCAATGTCGCGGCGCAGATGCAGCACGGGCTGAAGGAATTCGTCGTCATCAGCGATTTCCAGAAGGCCAGCTTCAGCGACGGCGAGGCCCCGGCGCGCGGGCGCGCCCTGCAGACCTTGAAACGTCTGCCGGTGCCGCCGCGCCTCACCTTCCTGCATGTCGGCACCGAGTCGCGTGACAATGTCGCCGTCGAGTCGCTCGACCTGCCCAAGCTCGCCCTCGGCGTCCACCAGCCGCTCCAGGTCCGCGCCACCCTCCGCAACTTCGGCGAGCGCGCCTGGCCGGACCTGCGCGTTTACTTCCGCGCGGACGGGCGCGAGCGTGGCGCGCAGCAGGTGGCCCTCGCCCCCGGCGAGCAGCGCCAGGTGCTCTTCACCCACACGTTTGACACCGCCGGCTTCCACACTCTCGAAGTGCAGACGGACGCCGACTCGCTCAAGACCGACAACTCGCTCGCCGCCGTCGTCACGGCCTGGGAGAAGCTTCCGGCCCTGCTCGTGAACGGCGATCCCAGCCCCGAAGTGCTCAAGGGGGAGACTGATTATCTCGACATCGCGCTCTCGCCCGCGCTGAAGGCCGGCGGCAGCGGCACGGATCTCATCCTCCCGCGCGTCGTTCAGCCGGGGGAGCTGACGCCGGAGGCCATTTTCCGTTCCCGGGTCGTGGTGCTGGCGAATGTGCGGCAGCTCTCCGACGCGCAGCTCCGCGCGCTGGCGGGCTTCGTGGCCAGCGGCGGCGGCCTGATGGTCTTCCCCGGCAACCGCATCAACACCGACTGGTATCAACGCTCCCTCCGCGCCGCCGGCCTGCTCCCGCTGCCCTTCACCGCGCTCGCCGGCGGGCTGGAAGATGGCAAGCCGCGTGCGAAGATCGTGGTCCAGCCCTTCACCCATCCGGCCTTGGAACTCTTCAACGACGCGCGCAACGGCAATCTGGCCGACGCCGAGGTGAAGCTGTGGTTCCAGCTCGGCACGCGCCAGGAGCAGGCCGACCCCGGGCTCGCCGTCATTGCGCAGTTCAGCACCGCCGATCCTTTCCTGGTGGAAAAGAAGCTTGGCGAAGGCCGCGTGCTGCAATGTGCGATCCCCTGCGACGCCGACTGGAGCAACCTCCCGGTGCGTCCGGTCTTCGTGCCGCTGATGCAGCGGCTGGTCACCTACCTCGCCTCGCAGTCCCAGCCGGCCCGCAATGTCGAGGTCGGCAAGCCGCTCGCGGCGTTCGTGTCGCAGTCGCAGGTCGGTCGCAAGGCGCTCTTCACTGCGCCGGACGGCGCGCGGCACGAGCTGGCAATCACGGGGCGCGGCGCGCTGGGCCACGTCGAGTTCACCCGGACCGGCCGCCCGGGCACCTACCACCTCACCCTGCCCGACGGCGAGGCCACGCCGTTCGTGGTGAGCACCGCGCGCCTAGAGTCCGACCTCCGCCAGCTCACCGAACCGGAGCGCAAGACCCTGGCCGGCTCCCTGCAGGCCACGCTGCTCGGCTCCGTGGCCGACTATCAGCAGATGGACAAGGACCGCCGCTTCGGCCGCGAAGCCTGGCAGCCGCTGCTCTGGGCCGTGCTCGCCCTCTGCTTCAGCGAACTGCTGCTGGTGCAGTGGTTTGGAAGGGGGAAGAAATGATTTTGCCGCGAGAGGGCGCAGAGAGCACAAAGAAGGCAGGGCAAGGAATACCGTGTGTCCTTTGCACCCCCTCGCGGCCCATCAATGAAAGGAACCACCATGCAACCGGACATCATGCAGCTCTCCGACATCGTGCGCCAGACCAGCTATGACATTCATGTCTATCACGGACATGGACATGTCGAGAAAGTGTATGAGAACGCACTGGCCCACCGGCTTCGCAAACTCGGTCTCGACGTGAAACAGCAGGTGCCACTCATCGTGCGGGATGAAGACGGCACGGTCATTGGAGAATTCGTCGCCGACCTGCTGATAGATGGCCGGCTCATCGTGGAGTTGAAAGCAGTTCGCACGCTGGCCGACGAGCATGTAGCACAAGTCCTCGGCTACATGCGCGCCTCCAGTCAGGAGCATGGCCTCCTCATCAACTTTGGCTCCGCCCGGTTTCAGATCCGTAAGTTCATCCTGAGTGAGTCCCGCAACCCACCAAAATCCCGATTCCTCCCCCAAGCCTTTGCCTTTCTATCCTCCCTCTTTGCGTTCTCTGCGCCCTTTCGCGGCTAAAACTGTGTGACTGACCTGCGCTTCATCGGGGACTGGCGGTTGTGGGGCGGCCTCGCGGTCGGCCTTGCGCTGGCCTTGGTGGCGTGGCTGCTCTACTGGCGGGAGACGCGCACGCGGAGCGGGGCCGTGCGCTGGCTGCTGCCCACCTTGCGGGCGCTGGCCGTCCTGCTGCTCGTGCTGATGCTTACGGGGCCGGTGCTGCATCACCGCAACATCATCGGCGAGGTCGCCCGCATCCTGCTGTTCGTGGACGCCTCGGCGAGCATGAGCATCACCGACCAGGAGATGGAACTGCCGCGCAAGCTCTTCATCGCCCAGCAGCTCGGCTGGCTCGCGACGAACAAGTTCGACCCTGACCTGCGCGCGGCCGCCACCGCGCTCGCCAACGCGCAGGAAACCGCCGCCCGCGCCAAGCCGAATCTCCCCGCGCCGCAGTTCCACGAGTTCGTGCGCGGCTTCGCCACGAACACCGCGAACGCCACGGAGTCACTCGGCAAGGTCACTGCGACGACGTGGCCGCAGATCGCCGGACAAGTCGGCAAGCTCAGCACCGAACTGGCCGTGCCCGCGCGGAAACTGGCCGAAGCCGCCGTGGGCCGCGATCCCAACGTCACCGAACGCGAGCTGGCCCGGCTCACCGGCATCGCCGCACGGTTCGAGGCGGAGCTTCGCACGGCCTTCACCAACCACGTCCTCGCCGTCGCCGAGAAGCGCGAGGCGGACACGCTCGCCGCGCTCCAGAAGTTCGACACCCAGACGCGCTGGCAACGGCTGGAAGCGGCCTTGCTCGGCGGTTCGGAGGGCATGGCCAAGAAACTGGCGGCCCAGCACAATCTGGAAGTTTTCGCCCTCGCGAGCCGCACAGCAGAACCCGTGTGGCTGCCCGGCGAACGCAAACGCGGCGACCCGCCCAAGCCGCCCACGACCTTCCCGCTCGCGGCGACGAACCTGAACACCGACCTAGCCGCCCCGGTGAAGGCCCGCGCGCTGTCGCTCCGCGAGGGCGAGCGCACCGCGGTGATTCTGCTCAGCGACGGCCAGCACAACGCCGGCGAGCCGCCCGCCGAGCTGGCACGGCTGCTCGGCGCCCGGGGCGTGCCGGTGTTCCCAGTCGGCATCGGCATGCGGCAGCCCCCGCCGGACCTTGCGGTGCTCGCGGTGAACGGCCCCGACACCGTGGCCGCCGACGGCCGCGTGCGCGGCGCGGTGGAGCTGAAGGACGACATGCCCGCCGGGACGTCCTTCACCTTGCGCATCGCGCACGGCAGCCGCGTGCTCTGGGAGCGCGAACTCAGCACCGAGGCCCGGCACCTGCGCACGGTGGAGTTTGACTTCCCGGTGAAGGACCTGGTGGCCGAGGAACTCAAGCGGCAGGACAAGGACCTGCGTTTCGCCAGCCTGCCGCTGCGCTTTGCCGCCAGCGTGACCGTGCTGGACGGCGAGAAGGACAAGTCGAACAACGAGGCGGCGCTCTGGGTGAACGCGACCACGCAGCGGCCCAAGGTGCTGGTGCTCGACGGCCGGCCGCGCTGGGAATACCGCTACCTGCGCAACCTGCTGGAGCGCGACGACCGGTGGGAGGTCAACGCCCTGCTCGCCGGCGCGGGCGGCGAGCAGAAGTTCTGGCCGCGCGGGAAGCTGCCCGGCCAGTTCCCCGGCGACCGCGAGACGCTCTTCACCTATCACCTCGTCATCTTCGGCGACCTGCCGGCAAACCAGCTCCGCGCGAACGAACTCGAATGGATCCGTGATTTCGCCGGCCAGCGCGGCGGTGGCGTGATCTTCGTGGATGGCCGGCAGGAGCGGCTCGCCACCCTGCAGGCTTCCGCGCTCGCCCCCTTGTTCCCCGTCAGCTTCGAGGGCCGCCCGCTCGACGGCGTGCCGATGAACTTTCAGCTCAAGGCCACCGGCAGCTCGCTCACGCCGCTCACCCTCACGAGCGATCCGTTTGAGAACGCGCAGATCTGGTGGTTCCTGCCGTCTCCGCACTGGCTGGCCCCGGCCCGCGCCCTGCCCGGCGCAGAGGTCTGGCTGGAGGCGGTGACCGCCGAGACGCGCAGCCCTGCGGTGGTCTTCCGCCGCTACGGCGCGGGCAAGGCGCTTTACCTGGCGTTCGATGAGTCGTGGCGCTGGCGCTACAAGGTTGGCGACCTCTACCACCAGAAGTTTTGGAACCAGGCGGCGAAGTTCGTGATGGAGTCGCCCTTCGCCGTGCAGGACAAGTTCGTCTCGCTCGACAGCGGCGCGCTGAGCTACGAGCCGGGCGCAACCGCCGAGATCCGCACCCGCATCCTGGATGCCCAGGGCCGCTCGCTGCCGCGCGCCAAGGCCGAGGCCTGGCTGCTGCGCGAGGGTCGCAAGTTCGCCACCATCGCACTGGCCGCTGATGAGAATGACACCGGCATCTACCGGGGCCGCACCGCGCCCCTCGCGGACGGCGATTACGAAGTCCGTGTGCGCGTGGAGGGCCTGCCCGACACGGAGATGAAGGCGCGCACGGGCTTCGCTGTCCGGCGGCTCGCGACGGGTGAACTGGCCGAACTGAACTGCAACGAACCGCTGCTCCGCGAACTGGCCACCACCTCGGGAGGCCGCTACTACCGCGAGGAGGAACTCGGCGCGCTCCTCGACCGCCTGAAGCCGCTGAGCCAGGGCCGGATCGTGGAGACGGAGACCTTGCTGTGGCAGAGCTGGTGGTGGTTTGGGGCGGTGATCGCGCTGCTGGCGCTGGAGTGGAGCCTGCGCAAACGGGCGGGGATGATGTGAGCTTCGAGGGGAGAGCCGCGGAATCGGCGGCTTCAGTTTCAGAGTTCGGGCTGAGCCGGACTTGGCCCTGGCCGCTTCGCCAAGGCGGCGGATTCCGTCGCCAAACGCGGCGAAATTGCTTGTCGGGCTATTTTGACGCCGCGTAATGTGTCCCTCGTGAGCCGTCGCGCTGCGGGGTGTCAGTAACCCGGTGGAACCAACCGCGCAGGCCATACGGAGGGTTTGGCTGGGTAGCTCAGTTGGTAGAGCAGCGGACTGAAAATCCGCGTGTCGCCGGTTCAATTCCGGCCCCAGCCACCACTCCTCATTCTAGCCAATAGAATCAAGGGTTTTGAGCGTTTCAAGGGTTTCAAAAAGGCTCCACTGCTAACGCCTACTGCTAACACTTCCACCCGTGTCAGGGATGTTTCCCGCCGGGGGCGGAGGCATCTATTTCGGAGTCGTGCAATGCTTCAAGGCGCGGCTTTCCACTGGCGGGCTGGCCGCGTGTCTCGGCACGGCACCGGCACCCGGCGGCGGTAGGGAAGCTGGCGGCGCGTCTGGGCGGACGCGGGCAACTGGACAGTTGCCGGGCAGACTTGGCTTGGAAACGGCCCGTGGCGGGCCGTGTGGCCCCTTGGCGGCGTCCTGACGCGGTGGCAGTCCTTTCCTCCCCTCCCGCGCACCAGTGGCGTGAGGCGGGCACAAGGACGCGTGATGCCGCCGAGATGGTGGCCCGCTAGTCAGCCCGCGCCGGTGTGTGGCGGGGAGAATGTCCGGCGGAGCAGTAGCGGGGGCGATACGAAAGGTTTTCACGGGGAGGCCACCGGGCACTTCTTGGGGGTGGCGGCGGTCGCGCCGTGGCAAGGCATGGGTGGGTTTTCTCTTTCGGCTAGGATTTCCACGAAAAGTGATTCGTGGCGGGCTAGCCGCGAACCAATTGCCTTTGCCAGCGAGCCTTGGCCGGGCGTAATGGGCGAGTGACGCAACGCGCGCGAACCATTCTTGCCGCCAGTGTTGGCACCTTGCTCTTGGCCGCGCTCATTACGGCGCTGGTCTGGATACTGGTGCTTCGGCCAACCGGTTCCCGCCTTCTTTCGACGGGTGGACCGGAACACCGCATATACGGCGGCTTGCCCAATGCAGCGCACTACGGCCACCCCGTCATCGTCCTGACAAACACCGGCTATCTGAGCGGCTACTGTGAAGCGCATCGGAATCCGGCTTGGGTGGCCTACAGCGTCAGCAGCATCACCGTCGGCCCGTCCGCCAAGCGGCCCAGCAGGTTCAGCACCGATACGCGCACCGCCAGCCGCGTAAGCCACGATGACTACACAGGCAGCGGTTACGACCGGGGGCACATGGCCCCGAATTACGCCATTGCCACTCGCTACGGGGCAGAGGCGCAACGGGAAACCTTCCTGCTGAGCAACATCATCCCGCAGTCGCCAAACTTGAACCGCATTTGGTGGCGGCTGCTTGAGGAGAAGGAAGCCAATGATTTAGCCATGCGCTTGGAGCGGGTTTGGGTGCTGACCGGTCCGGTGTTCTCCGGGGAGCCGAAGAAGTTGCGCGGTGGTGTGGATGTTCCAACGGCCTGCTTCCGCATCATCCTGGACGAGGAGAACGGACAGCCTCGCGTGCTGGCCTTCCTGACTCCGCAGACGGTGACGGGGCACGAGCCGCTGGCTCAATTCCTTACGACTGTGCGGGAGATCGAACGGGAAACCGGCTTGGATTTTTACCCGGAGCTGCCGAAAGAGGTTCAGGACAGGATGGAGACGGTGAAGGTGGAGCGGTTGTGGTGATATTGAGTGTGCTTGGGTAGTATTGGTTTGAAATCCAAAACTGTGTTTCGCCCTTTTCATCGGCGCGACTCTGCGGCATCGGTAGCCCATGCCTAAGCGCTCAAGTAAAGACCTCAACGAAACCGCGTTCTCCGTCATGCAGCAAGCCACCGGGCAGGCCAAGCCGGAGCCTAAGCCAGAGAAGAACCCGGCAGCGGTCGCGCTGGGCAGGCTGGGCGGGTTGAAGGGCGGGAAGGCGAGGGCCGCTTCAATGACGGCGAAGCAGCGGTCGAAGGTTGCAAAATTAGCCGCCCAGCTAGGTGAAAAAAGAATTCATAAACTTTTTAGCCGCCCGCTACAGTTGGTCACAAAACCACCTAAGAAGCGTAACAACAGACAGTTAACAACTAGTGATTTGTAACTGGTATGCGCTTTCTTGCGCTTTAAGTTATCTTGACCATTGACGGACACGGCAATTGGGTTATGGTCACCGCACCTCGGACGAGGGATTTATGAGCGACCATATCATCAAGACCATCAGCGACCTCCAGAAGCGGGTGGAGGATTACGAGTCCAACGCGGTTCGCCTCAAGACCACGATCAACGAATTGTGTTCGATGGCGGGCATTCCGCTAAAATACGCGAACGTCTCCCAATCCTCAGGGCCGCGTTCGTTCCAAATCCGAAGTGATCAGTTCCACGGGCGGCCGCTCGCGACCGTTGTTCGGGAGTATCTCGATCTGCGACGCGCTGCGGATATTGGGCCGGCTACGACTGCCGAAATCTTCGAGGCGCTCACCGAAGGCGGCTACGAGTTCAATACGAAGTCCGATGACATCTCCAAGATCAGCCTGAGCAACTCAATGCGGAAGAACTACGTCTTCTACACGCTTCCCAACAAAAAGTGGGGACTCGCCGAATGGTATCCCAACGCTAAGAAGAAGGTCTCCACAAATGCGGCCACGGAGGAAGCGGAAGAGGACGGCGATGAGACGGAGGTCGGTTCCGCTCAAGTTCAGGAGAACCGTGAAAAGCGGTTAGATAATTTGGCGGCTGAGGAAGCCGCTGAAAAGGGAGGGGAGTAGATCAAGTGAAAGGATGCGCTATGACCAGGAGGGCTATGAGTCGAACCGTTTTGACCATCGGCGGTTCGGCGAAGACCAAAGTCCAGGAGAGCAGTCTTTATCAGGGACACTCTCTCCTGGAGCGAGGTGGTCACATTTTCCCCCGTCCGTTCGACCGGGCTGGGGCTTGATGTGCGAGCGGGGTTAGCCGCCCTCTGTGCAAAGGAAGGCTAACCAACGACCCGCCCGGCGTCAACCATAAGTCGCTTGTTGGTGCCTTAGAAGCTCGTGAAAACCTGCTTTAAGTGCGGAGCTCCGATCATTTTCCGCGCGTGGGTCAAAGACCCCGTAACGAAAAACCGGAAGCGACCGCCCATCGGATGCCGGGCATGGCCAATCCACCCTGACGGCAAGTGCAGTCAGAAGTGGTTTCGGTTCTAACGCAGATCAAGCCGCCGTAGCCGCATGGCTACGGCGGCCCTTTCACAATTTGTTTTGACACTGCTTGACATTGACCGCTCAAGCATAGGCAACCCACGAACGTCTCCGCCAACAAGAAGCGCGCTCAAATCCTCGCCTGCGTCGTTGAGGGCAATTTCATCCGCGCCACGTCTGAGTGAGTAGCACGCGCTCAGTGTGCGCCGTTTGTTTCGGCTGCCAAGGGCGCTTTAGGACGCGTCCCAACCTTTCGGATGCACTTTGAGCGTCAATGTGGCACGGTGGCCCCATGCCGGAACCCATCATTCCCCGGTGTCCGCACCGACCGCTGACGCTGACGGTTGCCGGGCTGACGGATACAATGCCGGGCCACGGCCTTGCACTGCTGGCGAGCCTAGCACTCCCTGACGCCTCACAGACGCGCCGGACCTTGCTGCGGCTGCGTAGCGATCACAGATTGTCGCGGGGGCAGGTGGCGGCGCTCCTGGCGGTGAGTCCGCACACGCTCAGGCGGTGGGAAACCGGGCAACGAAAGCCCTGCGCTCCTGCGCGCCGGGCGGTGCAACTGGTGGAGCGGGCGTTCTTCCGGCCCGGTGATTTCCCCAAGGAGCCGCTGGATAGCGTTCTGGCTGCCCTACAGCCGGACTTGCGGGACTGCCTTGCGAGGATGGAGCGGCGGCGAGAGGACGCTGCGGTGTCCCCAGCGTCGGCTACCTCGTGATGACGCGATAGTAGCGGCGCGATACGGTGGGCGGGAGCGGGGAGTCTTCCAAGCTGACTTTGCCGTCGGCAATGATGCGAGTCGCGTTCGTGAGGTCTATCCAAGCGGACAGATTAGTTGACCACTGGACAAGGAAGCGGTCCTTCTCGGCGTCCGCGAGCAAGCCGTTGTCGAAGTCCCCGAAAAGAAGACGGAAGCGCCCGTCCGGCAACAGTTCCGGTTGTTCCATGCGCTGAGACACCAGCACGTTTAGAGGCGCGCTGACGCTCATGGCGGTGCCTTGGGCGTTTGACACGATCACCGAATAAGTCCCGGCGTCTTGCTGGCGGCCCAAGTTGGTGAGTGTCAGTGAGGAATTGGTTGCGTCCGCCAAGCTCAGGCCATTGCGCTGCCACTGATAGGCGAGGGGCGCTTCGCCCACGGCGGTCACAAGCCAACTGACGCTTGAACCGGTTACGGCTGTCTGGGGCCGTGTTTGCGTCGTGATGCAAGGTGCCTTGCTGGTCGAGTGCAAAGGGTCGGAGCCAAGCAACGCTGCCGCGCTCGCGTCGCCGCTGAAAACTCCGTCGTGACCGTGGCCGGTGTTGTCGCGAGCCGTTCCGTCATCAAAACTCCAATAGCCAGTCAGTCCCGGCTCGGTGCCTGCCAAGCGGCAAAACATTGCACCCGCAATCTCTTCGGCTGTGCGGACGCGGTTCCAAATCCTGATTTCGTCCATCTGGCCAGTAGCATCGGTTCCAGTGAACAATGCCATGCTGCCGAATATCAGCGGGAAAGAGCACTGCCGCAATTCCTTCCCTGGACTAAGTGCAATGGAAGCCGCCGGGATTCCGTTCGTGAAAACTTGGAATAGCCGCGCTTGGGAATCGAAAGTTGCAGCCAAGTGAACCCAAATCCGAGGGGGTGCGGCCACGGCAATTCCGATATAGTCCGGGTCCACTTCGTTAACCGGGGTGAGGAAGATAGAGAAAATCAAACCGCTGTTGGCATCCCAACTTAACTCGTAGCTCCGTGCGCTGCGCCCGTCCCCACCATCGCCCTTGTTGATAAAATGCGCGTTGTGATTCGTGGGATTTTCCACGGGAAAAAACCAGCCTTCGATGGTGAACGCGGTTGAAGGTTGCAAGTCGGGGGCATCTTGAATGCTAACGAAATCCTTTTCCCCGTCGAAGCTGAGCACTCGATTAGGCAAGCCGCCCGGTGGCAGGATGTTGATGGCGGCGGCGGAACTGACCGCCACGCCTAGTGAGTTCGTCACGACAACAGAGTAATAGCCGCTGTCACCCGGCTGCGCTGAATTCAGAACGAGTGTTCCGCTGTTCGCCCCGGCGATGTTCGCTCCATCCCGCCGCCACTGATACGAGAGCGGTGCTGTTCCGCTTGCGGTGACGGAAAGAGCCACCGTAGTGCCTGCGTTGACGGTTTGATTAGTCGGTTGCGCGGTTATGAGTGGCGCGTTCCCCACCGTCAAAAGTGCGGGCGAACTGGCCGCAGTTCCGGCGATGTTGCTGGCAACCACGTCGTAGGTGCCTGCGTGGCTCTGTTGCACGCTTCCGATAGTGTAGGAAGGGGCGGTCGCCCCCGGAATGGCAGTCCCGTTCTTCCGCCATTGGAAGGTGGGCGAAGGGCTGCCCGTGGCGGAGATAGAAAAGGTGACGCTTTGGCCGATATTCACCTGCCGACTTTGTGGCTGGCTGGTAAAGTTCGGAGCCACGGCGAGGGAAACCGTGAGCGTAGCCGTGTCGCTGGTGACGGAGCCGAAGGGATTGCTCAGAACCACACTGTAGCCGCCTGCCTGCGATGCCTGCACATTGGGGATGAAGTAACTTTGCGAAACTGCACCGTTAATGTTCGTCCCGTTCTTGCGCCATTGAAAAGTGGGTGAAGGATTACCCGAGGCCGAGACGGAAAACGAAGCGCTCTGGCCTACGAATGCTGTCTTACTGGTCGGCTGCACGGAGATGCTCGGCGGAGTATTCAGCGTCAAGCTTGCCGACTGGCTGAAAGCCGTTCCCGCCACGTTGCTGACTTCCGCGTCGTAATTGCCGACGCTTGAAACCTGCACATTCACGACGCTGTAGCTGCTAGACGTGGCCCCGGAAATGAAACTCCCGTTCTTGCGCCATCGGTAAGCGAGTGGCTGTGTCCCGCTGGCCGTTACGACAAACGTCACCGTCTGGCCGACGGACGTGGTTTGCGGCTGCGGGTGAGCAGTAATCGTGGGGGGCACATTGATCGGCACGCTGACAGTGAAAGAGCCGGAACTGGACCCTCCGCCAGCGGGGGCGGTTACACTGATGGTCCCGGAAGAGGCTCCGGCGGGGACAGTTGCGGTGATGCGTGAGGCCGTGTCCACCGTGAACGGCGCGGAGACGCCGTTGAACCGGACGGCGGAGACGTTGAGGTAATTTGCACCGGTGATGGTCACGGACGTTCCCACTGGACCGCTGGCGGGAGAAAAGCTGGAGATGGACGGCGGCAGGTAAAACGGCGTGCCGGTGGTCCAACTGCCGGCTGCTGAGGTGACGGTGATGGAACCGCTGGTGGCCCCAGCCGGGACTGTGGCGCGGAGTTGAGTGTCGGCGGTGACGGAAAAAGAAGATGCCGTCACGCCGTTAAATCTCACACTGGTCACACCTGTAAAATGAACACCCGTGAAGGTGACTTGGACGCCTTGGTTGCCGGTGACTGGAGTGAATGAGTCCACGTAGGGGCCGGGGCCAATCGCGGTGAACGACTGGACGCTGAAAACCAAGTTGCCGGACTTCAGGACGGCGACGGGGCCAGAAACCGTTCCGCTTGGGACGGTGGCGGAGATTTGTGTGTCCGCAGTAACGGTGAAGACGGCGTTCTTGCCGTTGGAGAACTGAACAGAGGAAACCCCGGTAAAACCGGAGCCTTGTAGGACGACAATCTCGCCGGGGCTGGCAAAGAGCGGGGAAAAAGAATTGATGACCTGGCTGTCCGCCGACGCAGCCGACAAGAGCAGCGTAATCAGAAAGCACCAAAGATTACCGGACATCCTTTTCATGATCTTCCTTTGAGCATTGCCTCCGCTGCTCGCGTTAGCAAGCGAGCGGTTTCCGGCCAGAGTTTCAATTTCCCCGCCGCACGAGCGCGCACGCGATGACGTGGCGGGGCTTGGAAGCTATTCCTTCGCAAAAGCCCCGATACCCCCAAAAGAGAGCTTCTGGGGGTTCTGGGGGTTTTGTCCGAGCAAACTTAGCTGCGCGCGAGTTGCGCGAGCCGGAGAACCGGGCTTGGCCGTCCTCCGGTGCTTTCTCGCCGTTCGACAGCGAACCGTTCCGGGAATTGCCCGGCAAGGGCTTGGACTTCCTCGTGCGCGAACCCGTGGCTCTTGTCGAGGTTGCGCAGTGTCTCCTCCCCACGCGTCTTGCTGGCGAGCAGGGTTTGGAGTTCCTCCGCGCGCTTGGTTCGCTTCTGCATCCGGGCCGCATTGGTGATTTGCAGAGAGGAGCGGGCGCACCAGCGCAAGAGGTCCACCGCACGCGCGGCTTGCTCGCCGGTGAGTTCCTGCGCTTCAAGGTTGTCGGCCACGCATAGCCCGATTGCGAGGCGAATGGCGTTCTCCCGCCAGCGGCCAAGCTCCGCTTCAACATCCCGGAACTCCCCTAGCCTGAGCCGCACTCCTTCGTTGTGGAACTGACGGAACAGTTCGCGGGCTTCGGTCGTGCAAACGATGCGTTGCGGTTTTCCAGCAGGAGCTTCCCGTCGTGCAAGGATGCCGCGAATGAGTTGGTTCCAAGCCGCTTCCGCTTGTTCGCCCACGCGCCGGGCAATTCCGTCGTCTTCCTGCGGTTCTGCCTCCACGATGAATGTGAGCGTGCGGGCCGTCATGCCGCGCTCGAAAGCTTCTTCATCGCCAATGAGTTCGCGGAGGATGCACGGTTGCACCAGCAGGAGCATGGCGAGGCAAGGCGTTATCTGGCAGACGCCCCGCCCGATGCGGTCGCTCCGCCATGGCTCCACGCTGTAGCCACTCAAAGCCAGGTCGTAATCCGCCTTCCCGTCGCCGCGATACTTGCCCATGAGGACACGGACGGTTTCACCCGCCTCTGCCGAATAGCAAAACAAGCCGAGGTTGTTCCGTTTGAACTGCGCGGCCATCGCTTCACTCGTGGCGTTGCCCACGTAATACGTCGGCAGGTCGGACAGCAGCGGTTCAATCTCCGCGAGCCGCTCGTGAGCTTGTTCCAGTTCACGGCGGGTTTCCGCCTTCTCCGGTTCGCCCATCGTCTTCTTATCCCTGCCCCTGCCGGTCTGGCCCGTGGCAAGTTCGTTCACCAACATGCCCACGCGCTTTTCGAGGATGGCCTTGTCCGTCTTCAAGCCGGGGAGCTGGTGCTGTTTGAAGGCAGCTTCGAGTTCAGCGGAGGCTTCGAGCAAGGGGCGCACAAGCGCGTTTGCCACACTGCCCTTGCCGGAGGACTTCGGAGCGGCGGGAATCACGTAGAGGTTCCCGTAGCAGTCCTTGCCGTCCACAGCTCCAGTGAGCGTATAGGCGTTGCCCAGCGCACCACTGACAATGCCCACGGCGCACATGGCCGGGAGCTGCACCGGGACACGGTGGACGCTGGCCAAGTCTTCCGCAATGGCTCGCATGGCGGGACTGAGCGCGTGAAGGGGAAACTCGCCGGGTTCCAAGTCTTCCGGGTCATTGTCTGCTTGCGCCGGAGTGGCGTGTGTGGCTATTGTTGCGCTGTCAACATTCGGTTTCTCGCGCGGTGTGGCTGTCGGGCCACCCGCGCTTTTTCTTTCAAGCGGGTTGTAACTTTTCATTGGGAATCAAGGTGTCGAGTTCGCTGGTTTGTTTTGGGTCAAGGCGGGTGCAATCATTCAAGTCCTTCACGGGCGAGCCGTCGGCCATGAGCAGGCCGGAGAAGTCTGCCGCGTCCACGTCAGCGCCGACGCTGGCGAGTTGCTCCGCCCATTTCTGTGCGGCTGTGCGCCCGGCTTCGTCGGCGTGGGTCAGGATGCGGACACGCCTGCCGGTAAAGAGCGGCAGGGCATCGGCGGGAATCGTGTTGCCCGCCCCCAGCATGGCTACGGCGGCGGTGTCCGCCTCGCGCCTGTGGGCGTGAATGAAATGGTGAGCGGCGAGCAAGTCCGGGCCACCTTCGCAGAGCAGGACATAGGGCAAAGGCAGGCTTTCCCGCGCGCCTATCGGCCATGCAGCGCGGGAGCCGGGCAGGGTTTGTGCCTTCGCGTCAATGCCGGGCCACCGCTTGCCGTCCATCCGCCGGGCTTGGGCGTTAACCCGCTCGCCATCGGTCACGATCCACGCGGGTGAGTGTTTCCATTCGGCGAAGTGAAGCAGGCCGCGCTCTGCCATGAGCCGCACGCCCTCAAAAGACACGGCGCGGAGTTCCTCTAATGCTGCGCGCATGGCGGCATTCACAGAACCGGCGAGCGGGTCTTCAAAGCAGGGCCAGGTCTGGCGTTGCTCCGCCTTGTCCGTGTCAACCTCGGCGGGCTTCGGTCGCGGGGGGCGTGGAGCGAAGGCCACTGACGAACCACCGGCAAGGGCAATGAACGCGCGGCAGGCTTCGGCGTGCGGGAGGCGACCGACAAAGGCGAAGAAGTCCACCGCGTCGCCGCCCCCGCAACCGGCGAAACAATTCCATGCGTCCAAGCCGTCAGTTCCCCGGAAGACAGAAAAGGATTTGCTGCGATCTTCATGGAAAGGGCAGCGGCAGGACTTAGTCGGCTCGCCCTCGAATCCGAAATGCCGCCAGAGGTCGTGAACGGTGAGCCGTTGCTTGGCTTCGGCGAGGTTCACTTCCCGCCCTCCGTTTCGGCGTTCGCGCTGGCTTCGCACCGGGCCACGAAATCCAAGAGACTTTGCAGATTGAAGAGACGAACCCCCTTCACTTGCCCCGGTGCGCGGATACTCACGCTGCGAATTTTCCCCTCTGATGCGAGCAAGTATAAATACGAGCGCGTGAATCCAGTGAAATGCTCCGTGCCGAACTTCGGAGAGCGAATCCAGACGGGCAACTGCCCTTGGCGCTCCGCCATGAGTTCGGCGGCGGTGGTGGAGATTTTGCGACGAACTGCCGGGGTCGCTTCCGGGGCGCTCTTAGTTGGCGAGCGGCTGCCAGTGTCAGGTGACGTATGTGCCATGCAACCTGACATTACCCGCCCGGTTTCCACGGCTATCGTTCAGTCAGTGATGCGATAGGCAGCAAAGCAAATGCGGTATGCAGGGCGAACTATGCGAGGCGCAGACGCGATAATGCGACCGGCCAAGAAAAGGATGCGGCGGGGAGTTTTTCGGTGCGAAAACCCGTGTCAATGAGCTTTCTGCTCACCTTTTGACAAAACCACGGGCCTGCTCCATCTCGCTTTTGCAGCCACTGATCGTTGCTGGGATGCTTTCTTGAACTTGAAATTCTCGAACCAAACGGAGAATCCGTTTCGCCAATTTAGATATTCGGCGCAAGTCCCGAATCCAAATCCAAGTCGCTTTGCCTCACCAAATGCTTTGTCCGCGCACATGACTCTGAGCTTGGAAAGAGCAGCGGTATTGTCCGCCGAAGATGTTCCAGAACTGGTTGAATCGGATGGTTCTTGCTCCTTGCGGTGGGCAATCAGGTCATTGAGAAACTGTCTGAACACAGCATATCGGTCGCCTTTTGTTCTCAGTTTTGGCATCCACTCCTTCAGCGCCGCATCGAAGGACTTCGGCACTTCAGAGACTGATTTCACAACAAGTCCTGGCTGTTGCATCGCTTCCCTCAGCAGTTCGCCATTCAGGTGCGCAACACTTGCCTCCCAAAGTCCAAAAGCTTGCTCGACCAGCTCCGCGTTGTCCTTGTCACTCGACTTGGAGAGCAGAGCCGCAATTTGCGCCAACTCAAACGGGGTTGGGAGTTGGTCGGTGATAAAGCGATTTGTGCTTCGCACTCTTGGATGCTTCGCAGGCATGGTTCGGGAAGTGTTTGTTGGCGGTGCGTTGAAAATCAGACGGGGGCGCGCCGTGGTCAGAATCCAGCTCGCGAAGTTGCTCGCAGACAATACGCCGAGGCAGCGGACAGCCCTCCTGTCCAGACCGGGCAATTCCGCCCCCGTCCCGAATTCGCGGAAGTGCCGCCGGTTTTGAAGGCAAAGCGCCGAGGCTGGCGTCGCTTAGTTGAACGCGATCTTGCACGGGGAGAGCGGGACAGGAGAGGATTCAAGCAGTGACTAGGCCGCGAGTCTTGGCAGCTTGGCGACGGCGGCGCGGAGGGTTTCAAGCTCGTGATGCGTGTAACCGGCGTGGACGCTCTCGCTTTTGTGGCCGGTGAGTTTCATCCGCAGTTCCGACGCAACGCCCGCGTTCGCCAGCGCGCTTGTGAAGGAGTGGCGGAGGGCATGAAAGGTGCGCCGGGAAATCATCCGAGTGCCGCCCCCTTGGACGGTCTGAATGTCCACTCCGGCATTTCCGGCGATGCGCTTGAAAGCCGAGCTGAGGCCGTTGCGACCGCTGCCGGGCTGCTGGGCCATGCCGGGCATGACGAACTGCTCCGGCTTGTCCGTGGACGCGAGGGATTCCAAATGCTCGCGCAGTTCATCGTGCATGGGCACGACCAGCGCCGTGGTGGTCTTCTCCTGCGTGAAGGCCAGCTTTCCGGCTGTGAAGTCCACGGCTGCCCATTCCAAGCGCGCACAGTCCATGAGCCGTTGCCCGGTGTAGTAGCCAAGCAGGATTAGGGTCTTCCATTCGCCTTGCGCGGCATCCACGAGCATCCGCACCTGCGGGCCGGTGAAGGTGCCGCGCTCCACGCTGTTCCGCGCCGGAAGCTCCACGGCTTCGACGGGGTTGTTTGCAATCAAGCCCATGCGCCGGGCGCGGTTGAATGCGGTGCGGAGGATTTTGCCGTCCACTTGCACCGTTCCGGGGGCAGAACCATTTTTGCGCCGGGCATCCACATAGCGTTGCACGTCTTCCGGGGTTATGGCCACCAGCGGGCGCGTCGCACGAACCCCAAGGCTAGTGATGAAGCCTTCAATGACGGGTTTGTAGCGGGCCGCTGTCCGGGGCCGCTGGTTTAGTTCCTTGCCGTTCATCCACTCGCGGAGGTAGTCCGCCGCATTCGGATTGCGCAAGGTTTCGCCCGTGCCTACGCGCTCCATGATGGCCGCCACGACCTTGCGGGCTTGATCTTCGACCAGCAGCCCGCCCCGCGCCAGCCGCGCCGCCCGTTCCCATTCCATTGCGGTCGTCTCGGCTTTCGCGCGGTTTGTCTGCTTGGTGGACCGGAGAATGAGCCGCCCGTCAGGGCCACGAAATGCGCCGTGGTAGTAGGGAGAGCCAGGGCGACGGTGAACAGATGCCATAACGCTGCTAACGCTACTGCTAACATCCACCTATGTCAATAGTGTCCAGTAATGGCCTAAATACGAAGGAATTTCACTTGGAAAGGGTCGGAATCGTGTCGCCGGTTCAATTCCGGCCCCAGCCACCACTCCTCGTTTCGATGCATGGAAACTTGGGCCCCAGGCGCTGCTTGGACTTCAAACTGCCTCACCTGCCGTCGGCACTTCTCAGCCCGGGACCGGCATTTCCCACTGCCGTGCCGCCGCCGGTGGCCTTGATCAGCGCCACGCTGGCCACCTGGACCTCGGCGCGGAGACGCACGAGGCCGCGTTCCAAGGCAAGGGCCGCGTTTTGGGCGGTGGCGACTTCGAGGTAGGTGACGAGGCCGGCCTGGTAGCGGTTGTTCGCAATCTCGAGGGTGCGGCGCGCGGCGGTGAGGGCGGCTTGGGTGGATTCGATCTGGGCCGCAAGCTGGCGTTGCGCGGCGAGCTGGTCCTCGACTTCCTGAAACGCGGTGAGCACGGCCTGCCGGTAGGCGGCCACGGTCGCGTCATAGCCCGCCACGATCGCCGCCTGCTGCCCGCGCAGGCGGTTGAGGGGGAAGATCGGCACGGCCACGCTCGGGCCGATGGCCCACAGGCGGCTCGGCCAGTCAAAGAGCGAACTCAGGCTGGCCGATTGCAGGCCCGCCGTGCCCATGAGGGTGACGCGCGGGTAAAACGCCGTCTTCGCCACGCCGATGTCTGCGTTCGCAGCCGCCATGCGCCGCTCGGCGGCGGAGATGTCGGGCCGGCGTTCGAGCAGTTCGCTGGGGACGGTGAGGGGCACGGACGGCGCTGCCGTCGTCAGTTCCTTCGCCGGGGCCACGGTGAAACCGGTCGCGGGCTGGCCGCAGAGCAGCGCGAGCGCGTGGCGCAGTTTCGCGCGCTTGAGTTCGATGGCGGGACGCTCGGCCTCGGCACTCTTGAGCTGCGTTTGGGCCTGCGCGACATCCAGGTCCGTGGCGATGCCACCCTGCCGGCGGTTCCGGGTCAGTTCCAGCGAGCGACGGTAAGCGGTGATGGTCTGCTCCAACAGAGCATGTTCCGCATCGAGCGAACGCAGCGTGAAGTAATCCGTGGCGATCTCCGCCAGCACGGCCAGCCGCGCGGACTCGACGTCGTCTGCTGCGGCGTTGAGCCGGGCCTGCGCACCCTCGACCTGCCGGCGCACGCGGCCCCACAGGTCCAGTTCCCACGCGGCGTCGAGCGGGAGGGTGAAGGTGTTGTAGGTGAACGAGGCGGGGACGGCGTTCCGCTCAAAGGCGTTCGCGCTCGTGCGCTGGCGGTTGGCGGACGGATTTACGCCGAGGTGCGGATACAGATCGGAACGCGAGACATCCAGCAACGCACGGGCCTGACGGAAGCGGGCAAAGGTCTCGGCCAGCGCCTGGTTGTTGGTGGCCGCGAGCGACTGCAGGCGGTTGAGTTCCGGGTCATTGAACAGGTTCCACCACGCTTCGCGCGGCAGGTGGGCGGCGGGCTCGGCGGGTTTCCACGCGCCGGTGTTCGTCGTGCTGGCGGTTTCGGAGAACGCCAAGGGCATCGGGCCGGTGCTGACGGGAGCCGGGCGGTGGTAGTCCGTCGTGACGGCGCAGCCGGCGCACCAGCCAGTGGCGAGCAGCACGACGAGATGGGAGCGATGAAGACTCACTTGGCAGCGGGCGCGGCGGGTTCGAGCACGCGCACGGTGGCGCCGGCGACGAGCGAATCTGACGGGTTCAAGATCACGCGGTCGGTGGCGCTGATGCCCGAGGCGATTTCCACCACGGCCCCGAAGTCCCGGCCCAGCTTCACCCGGCGCAGCTCGACCGTGTTGTCCGCGCGCACCACGCCCACCATGGTGCCCTCGGCATGAAACAGGAGCGTGTTGGCCAGCAGCGTGAGCGCGGCGGCGGGCTTGTCGTCGGGAAAGACCACCTGCGCGTAGCTGCCGGGCAGGATTTCGCCCCGCGAGTTGTCCACCTCCAGTTCGGTGAGCAGCGTCCGGGAGTCGGCGGCGAGCATCCCGGCGGTGCGGGCGACCTGCGCGGGGAAGATGCGGCCGGGCAGTTCGGCGAGGTGCAGTTCCGCCGCCACCCCGGGCGTCATCCGGACGGCGGCCCCCTGGGGCACCCGAACGAACACGCGCAGCTTCCGGGTCTCGGCGAGCCGGAAGAGTTCGGTGCCGCTGTCCGCCTTGATCAGGTCGCCGGTGTCCACACGGCGCGCGGTGATGACGCCGGCGAACGGCGCGACGACCCGGGCAAACGTCTGCAGCTCTTCGAGCCGGCGGACGCTCGCCCGCGCCGCCTCGACGGTCGCCTGCTTCAAGGCGAGGTCGCCCTGCTTCTCGGCGGCTTCCTGCTCGCTCACGCTGGCGGTCTTGAGCAGCTCGGCCCAGCGGGCGGCGGTGATCTTCGACAGGTCGAGCGCGGCCTGGGTCTGCGCAAGCTGTGCGCGGGACTGCGCGAGTTCCTGGAGCAGCTCCGGGGTGTCAATCTCCGCAAGGAGCTGCCCGGCCTCGACTTTGGCGCCCAGGTCCACCAGCCAGCGCTTCAGGTAGCCGCTGGCGCGCGCATGGATGGGGGCCTCGGTGAGCGGACGGATCTCACCGGACAAGGCCAGGGTCGCCGGTGCGTTCGCTGGACGGGCCGACACCACGGTGACGCTGGACACCGCCAGTTCCTTCGTGTCCCGTGCCAGTTCGGCGTGCTGCGCCCGGCGCGGCAGCAGACCGGCGACGAAGGCCAGGCCGGCCAGGCTGAAGAACACGACGGCCCACAGAAACAGATGCACCTTGGGCGCAGCGGGCGCGGCCGGGGTGGCGGGCGACGCATTCCCCGCCGGCGCGTTCCGGACCGGGATGGGTTCAAGCGAGTTCATGCGAAGGAATCAGAAAACCGGGCCAGTTCAGGATGCTCCGAGGCGGCGCTGGGCTGGCGGCGCTTGTGCAGCAGGCTGAACACGACGGGCACAAAGAAGAGCGTCGCCACCGTGGCAAAGACCAGGCCGCCGATCACCGCGCGCCCGAGCGGCGCGTTCTGCTCGCCGCCTTCGCCCAGGCCCAGCGAGAGCGGCAGCATGCCGATGATCATCGCCAGCGCGGTCATGAGCACGGCGCGGAACCGGGTGGTGCCGGCTTCGAGCGCGGCTTCCGAGGGCGAGCGGCCCGTGCGGAAGCTCGTGCGGGCGAAGCTGACGACCAGCACGGAGTTCGAGGTGGCAACGCCGAGGCTCATGATCGCGCCCATCAGGGCTGGCACGCTCAGGGTGGTGAAGGTCAGGAAGAGCGCCCACATGACGCCGGCCAGCGCGCCGGGCAGAGCGGTGATGATGATGAAAGGGTCCAACCAGCTCTGGAAGTTCACCACCAGCAGCAGATAGATCAGCGCGATGGCGACGATAAGTCCGAGGCCCAGGCCGAGGTAGCTGGACCGCATCGTCTCCGCCTGGCCGCGCATGACAATGTAGCTGCCGCGCGGGAGTTCCTGCTCGGCCTGCTTGACCAGGGGCTGGATTTCGCGCAGCACGCTGCCCAGGTCGCGTCCGTCCACACCGCCGAACACATCAATCACGGGCTGGACGTTGTAGTGGGAAATGACGGTCGGGCCGCTGCTGCGCTCGAACGTGGCCAGGTTGGCGAGGATTTGCGCGTTGCCCCGGGCGGGATCGCCGGCGGAGATGGGCAGCGAGTTCAGGGCCGTGAGGGAGTCCATCACATGCTCGGGGGCGCGCACGTTGATCAGGTATTGGATGCCGATGCGCGGGTTGAGCCAGTAGCCGGGCTGCACCTGGCCGCTGCCGCTGAGGCCCAGGAGCATGGCGTTGGCCACATCACGTTCGGCCAGCCCGAGTTCGACGGCCTTGGCACGGTCAATGGTGAAGTTCAGCTTGGGCAGGTCGGCGGGCTGCTGCACGCGGACATCCACCGCGCCGTCAATCCGGCGGATCTGGTCCGCCAAGCGGGCGGCAATCTGGCGGTTCTTCACCTGGTCGCGGCCGACGATCTGGATGTCGAAGGGCGCGGGCAGGCCGAAATTCAGGGTCTGGCTGACGATGTCCGCGGGCAGGAAGTAGAACATGGTGCCGGGAAACTCCCGATTGAGGCGCGTGCGGAGCTTCCGCACATAGCCCGGCGTGGGCGCGTGGCCGGGCTTCAGTGAGATCATGATGTCCGCGTCGCCCGTGCCGATCAGGCCGCTGTTGCTGTAGCTGAGCGCGATGCCGGAGGTGGGGATGCCGATGTTGTCGAGGATGCCCGCGAGTTCGGCGGCCGGAATCTCGCGGCGGATGGCCGTCTCGACCTCGTCCACGAGGCGGGCGGTCTCCTCGATGCGCGTGCCGCTGCGCGCGCGCAGGTGCAGGCGGATCTGGCCGGCATCCACCGACGGGAAGAAGTCCTGCCCGAGGTGGGGCAGGAGCAGCCACGAGCCGGCACAGAAGGTGAGGAAGAGCAGCGCAAACACGGCCCGCCGCGCGAGGATGGCCTCCAGCAGATACCGGTAGCCCTCGCGGAACCGTGTGAAGCCCCGCTCGAACCACTGCTGGATCATCCCGAACGGACGCAGCAGCAGCGGACGCTCGGCCGGCACCTCGCGCTTGCGGAACATGGTGCCGCTGAATTCCACGTCATCCTCGTTGCCTTTGAAGTGCTCCTGCACGAAGCGGTGATAGACGTTGCGGTAGAACCACATCACCAGCGTCGGGATCAGCGTGCGCGAGAGGAGGTAGCTGGCGAGCATCGCAAACACAACCGCCTCGGCCAGCGGCACGAACAGGTGGCGCGCCACGCCGGTGAGGAAGAACATCGGCACGAACACGATGCAGATGCACAGCGTGGAGACGAGCGCGGGCAGGGCGATCTCCTGCGCGCCGTCGAGGATGGCCTGCTCCAGCGGTTTGCCCAGGCCCATCTGCCGGTGGACGTTCTCGATCTCCACGGTCGCATCATCCACGAGGATGCCGACCGCAAGCGCGAGGCCGCCGAGGGTCATCAGATTGATCGTCTCACCCAGCGCGCTCAGCACGGCCAGCGAACTGAGCACCGAGAGCGGAATGGACAGCGCGATGATCACCGTGCTGCGCCACGAACCGATGAAGAGCAGGATCATCAGCGCGGTCAGCGCGGCGGCGACCACGGCTTCCTTCACCACCCCGCTGACCGCCGCGCGCACGAAGATGGATTGATCTGCGAATTCCCGCACCTCGAGGTCGGGCGGTGCTCCGGCAAGGACGCGGGGCAAGGCGGCCTTGATGCGCGCGATGACGTCGAGCGTGGAGGCCGAACCGCTGCGCAGGACGGTGAGCAGGGTGCCCCGCACGCCGTCCTGGCGGACGACGTTTTGCTGCGGTTGGTAGCCGTCCCGCACCTGCGCCACGTCCCGGACGCGGATGGTCGCGCCGTTGACCGTCTTGATGGGCAGGTCGTTCAGTTCGTCGAGAACCTTGGGACTGGTGTTGAGGGCCACGTCATATTCCGTCGCACCGATCTTCGCCGTGCCGCTGGGGAGAATGAGGTTCTGCGCGTTGATCGCGTTGACGACATCCTGCGAGGAGAGGTTCTTGGCCTGCAACGCCGGCAGGTCGAGGTCCACGGAGACAATGCGGGTCTTGCCGCCATACGGCCACGGGATGGCGGCCCCTTGGACGGTGGACAGACCGATGCGGATCTGGTTTTGCGCGAGGTCGTAGAGGTCCTGCTCGCTGAGTTTGCGGCTGCTGATGGCGTATTGGATGATGGGGACGGTGGAGGCGTTGTAGCGGATGACGAGCGGGGGCGTCTGCCCCGGGGGCATCTGGCGCAAGATGGTCTGAGCAATGGCCGTGACCTGGGCGACGCCGCCATCCACGGACGCGCCCTCGCGGAGGAAGACCTTGATGACGCCGATGCCGTTGAAGGCGGTGGACTCGATGTGCTCGATGTCGTTGACCGTCGCGCTGAGCGCGCGCTCGTGCATGTAATTGAGGCGCTGCTCGACCTCCACGGCATCCAGCCCCGCGTATTGCCAGATGACGCTGATGACCGGGATGTTGATGGCCGGAAAGATGTCCGTGGGCGTGCGCAGCAGCACATAGGGCGTGAGCATGAGCAGCACCATGGCCCCCACGACGAAGGTGTAGGGGCGGCGCAAGGCAAGCCGGACGATCCACATAAATTGTCCACGCCATGGCGTGGGATGGCTACACTGGCCGAGATGCACCTATCCGCCCAATAGTAGTTTGCGCATGGATTGATATGAATTCATTATCAATGGCATGGAACTGCGCCACCTGCGGGCCTTCATCGCCGTGACCGAGGAATTGAGCTTTCGCCGCGCGGCCGAACGGCTGCACATGGCGCAGCCCGCGCTCAGCACGCAGATCAAGGCGCTGGAGCAGGATCTTGGGGTGCAGTTGTTCGAGCGCACCACCCGGTCGGTCAAGCCCACGCACGCGGGCCGGGTGTTCCTGGACGAGGCGCGCGGCGTGCTGGCGGCGGCCAGCCTGGCGGAACAGCGGGTGAAGAAGGCGAGCCAGGGGCTGGTCGGCACGCTGCGCCTTGGCGTCATCGCCCCGAATGCCAACGCCTGGCTGGCAGGCATACTCCGCAAGTTCCACCAGCGGTTTCCCGGCGTGCAGCTTTCCCTGTTCGACCTCACCACCCCGGAACAGATCGAACGGCTGCGGTCGGGTGAACTGGACGCAGGCCTGCTGCGGCCGCCCGTGGGCTTCCCGGAACTGGCCAGCAAGCTGGTCGCCGAGTCCGGGCTGGTGCTCGCCCTGCCAGCCGGGCACCGGCTCGCCCGGAAGCGCGGGCTCGCCTGGGCGGACTTTCACAATGAGGAACTCGTGCTCGGCCATCCGCGCATGCAGCACGGCTTCTACGACACCTTCTTCGCCGCCTGCGAACGGGCCGGGGCGAAGCCGACGGTGGCCCAATACACGAACGACATTCAGACGAAGCTCTGGCTCATCTCCGCCGGCTTTGGCATCGCCCCCACCGTGGCGACCTTCGAGGAAGTGCGCCGGCCGGGACTGGTGTTCCGCCCGCTGCCACCGGGACTCCCCCCGGTCCAGACGATGCTCGTGTGGCGGCGCAGCGAGGAGTCGCCGATGCTGGCGCAGTTCCGGGAGTGCTTCTGAACCGGGATGCGAAGCGCGCCCGGCGCAGCGAGCCGACCGATCTGCATGTCACCTAAAACCAGATTCGTGACAAATCTTCTGCTGAAGTAATAGGCTGCGCGCACATGATTTGCAGTCTTCCGTCCCATGGGCGGATTTACGTAGGCCTGCGAGGCCGGTTGTTCAGGGCCCTGGGCCTGGCGTTCTGGCTGGCGGGCCTCGTCCTGCTGGCGGCGGCGGCACCCGAGCGGGTGCTGGTAGTGGGCAGCGAGCAGGACTTTCCGCCGTTTGCCCTGGGCCAGACGGACGCGACGGCGGACGGGTTCACCGTCGAACTGTGGCGGCTGGTGGCCAAGGAGCAGGGCCTGAAGCACACCATCCAGGTGCGTTCCTTCAGCGACCTGCTCCAGGAGTTCAAGGAAGGCCGGGTGGACGTGATGATCAACCTGGCGCAGTCGGATGCCCGGCGGGAATTTGCGGACTTCACAGTGCCGCACGTGACCCTGCACGGCGGCGTCTTCGTGCGCTCAGGCGAGGACCGCATCCGCACCGAGGCCGATCTCGAAGGCAAGTCCATCATCGTGATCAACGCCGACCTGGCCCACGACTACGCCATCGCCAAAGGGTGGCAGGCGCGGCTGGCGCCGGTCACGACGGCAGCGGACGGGCTCAAGCTGCTCGCCGCAGGGCAGCACGATGCCATGGTGATGAGCCAGCTCGCCGGGATGCAGACGCTGCTCAAGCTGGGCATCCGCAACGTCAAGCCGCTCCCGGCCAAGGCGGGGTTCTCCCAGAAATTTTCCTTCGCCGTGCGCAAGGGCGAGGCGGACCTGCTGGCCCGGCTCAACGAAGGGCTGGCCCTGGTGAAGAGCGGCGGGGCCTATGACGCGTTGTATGAGAAGTGGTTTGGGGTGTATGAGGTCAGGCCGGTCGGCCTCCGCGACGTGCTGAAGTATGTGGTGCCCCTCGGACTGATCCTGATGGTGCCGACCGGCTGGCTGCTCCAGCGCCGGCAAGTCGAACGCCGGCGCATCGCGTCGGTCATGCGGGAAAGCGAGGAACGACGCCGGCAACTGGCGGAAACCCAGTCCATCCTCGATGCCCTCCCGGCCCAGGTGGTCCTGCTCAGCCCGGACGGAACCATCGTGGCCGCCAACCAGATGTGGCGGCGCGCCCCCGGGGTGCAGGCCAAGCTTGGCCCGCAGTTCGGAGTGGGCCTGAACTACGTTGAAATCTGCGGCCGCGTGCTGGGGGGCCCGGCGGGCGAACTGCCCGGTGCGGCCGAGGGAATCCGCGCGGTGCTGCGCGGGCAGACGGCTGAGTTTGTCCAGGAGTATTCCAGCCCTGGTCCCGATGAGGTGCGGTGGTTCCGGCTTGTCGTTGTGCCGCTGGTCGAAAGCCGGCTGGCCGGCGCGGTGGCCATGCACATGAACGTCACCGCGCTCAAGCAGGCCGAGGCCGTGCGGGACGAGAGCCGGCAGCTCCTCGAAAAAGCCCAGCAGATCGGCCACATCGGGAGCTGGGTGTATCAACTGGCGGACGATGGCAAGGCCACCGGCAAGGTGATCTGGTCGGCGGAGACCTGCCGGATCTACGGTCTGGGGCCGGATGAATTCGACGGCCGGCTGGACACCTTTTTCAGCCTGGTCCATCCCGAGGACCGGGAGATCGTGATGGGCGCCTCGCGCACCGCCCTGGCCAGCGGACGACCGTTCGACTTCGAATACCGCATCCGGCATCGCGACGGGCATGTGCGCTGGGTGCATGGCGTCGCCGATGTGGAGCGGGACGAGGGCGGGAAGCCGTTGCGGATGACCGGAGTGGTGCAGGACATCACGGACCGGAAACAACTGGAGGACCAGTTGCGCAACGCCCAGAAGATGGAGGCCATCGGCCAGTTGGCCGGCGGCATCGCCCATGATTTCAACAACATCCTCGGGGCCATCCTCGGCAACGTGGAACTGGCCCTGCACCCGCCACCGGCCGATCCGGAAATCACCCAGCACCTGAACACCATCCGGGACGCCAGCCGGCGCGCGGCGGATCTGGTGCGGCAGATTCTCCTCTTCAGCCGGTGTCAGGAGGCGCGCCGCCGGCCGTTGCGGCTGGAGAAAGTGGTGAAGGAGGCGCTGGCACTGCTCCGGGCCTCGCTCCCGGCCAGCATCGAATTCCGCGCGGAGCTGGCCCAGACCTGGACCGTGCTGGCAGATGCATCCGAGATTCATCAGGTGACCATGAATCTCTGCACCAACGCCGGGCATGCGATGCGGAACCGCGCCGGGGTGCTCAAGGTCGAACTCGCCAACACGGAGGTGGATGCCGCGCTGGCGCGGGCGCACCCCGATCTCCGGGCCGGACGCTACGTGCGCTTGAGAGTGGAGGACAACGGCTGTGGCATGGACCGCGCCACGCTCGCACGGATCTTCGAGCCCTTCTTCACCACCAAGCCGGTGGGCGAAGGCACCGGGCTGGGACTCGCCGTGGTGCATGGCGTGATGAAGAACCACGACGGCGGCGTGGTGGTCGAAAGCCGGCTGGGCGAAGGCACCGCCTTCCACCTTTACTTCCCGGTCTTCGATGAAGAAGTCGGGGTGCCCCCGGCGGTGACGGAGCCGGTGCCGTCGGGCCAGGGTGAACGCGTCCTGTTCGTGGACGACGAGGAGCCGCTGACTGCCGCGGGCAAGGCGGCCTTGGAGCGGTTGGGCTACCGGGTGACGCCCATGAACGACCCGGCGGAAGCCTTCGACCTGTTCAGCCGCCAGCCCGACCAGTTTGACGTGATGATGACCGACCTCAACATGCCCGGGATGAGCGGTGCCGCGCTCGCCCAGAAACTGCGGGCCATCCGGCCGGAAATGCGGCTGATCCTGACCACGGGGTTCAACGCCACGCTGACCGAGGAGGTGGCCCGGGAGATGGGCTTTGGAGCGCTGCTGCCCAAACCTTACGATTTGCGCAGCCTGGGGGAGACGATGCACCGGGTGCTCCGGAACAGTTGAGGCCGCCTTTTAACTTTCCGCGCTTTGGCCGCGTGCTTACGCTGCCACGCAGTAAAGCGAACTGGGATTGGGACCAGCAGGCGGTGGCCTGAACGTGGTTCGCTCCGGTCGCCCAGCCAACATGAACACCATTCTCCTCGGCAAAAGCTCCCTGCGCACCAGCCGGCTGGCCTACGGCTGCTGGCGCATCGCGGACACGGAAGAACTTGGCCGCACCGTCGGCCGCGCGGCGGTCATCGCGGCCTACGAGGCGGGCTACACGCTCTTCGACCACGCGGACATCTACTGCGGCGGACGGGCGGAAAAGGCCTTCGGCGACGTGCTGCGGGAGGTCGCCGGGATGCGTCCGCAGGTGTTCATCGCCACCAAATGCGGCATCCGGCTGGCCGGCGACCCGGTGGCGGAAGCGCCGTTCCGCTATGATTTCTCGGCGGCGCACATTGTATGGAGCTGCGAGCAGTCCCTGCGGCGGCTGGGCGTGGAGACGATTGACCTCTACCAGCTCCACCGGCCCGACTGGCTGATGAACCCGGACGAGGTGGCGGTGGCGTTCAGCCAGCTCCGGCAGCAGGGCAAGGTGCGGGAGTTTGGCGTGAGCAACTTTCGTCCCGCGCAGCTCACCGCCTTGCAGCGCGCGCTGAATTTCCCGCTGATCGTGAACCAGGTGGAGATCAGCCTGGCGAACCTCAGCACGTTCAACGACGGCACACTCGACCAGTGCCTCGCCGAGCAGGTCACGCCCATGGCGTGGAGTCCGCTGGCGGGCGGCCTGCTGGCCGAGGGCGCGCGGCGGTTGCTGCCCTCGCAGGGGAGCTACCGGGTCGAGCGCGTGGTGCTGGAGCTGGATGCCTTGGCCCGGGTGCGCGGCAGCACGCGGGGCACCATCGCGCTGGCGTGGCTGCTCAAGCACCCGTCCGGCATCGTGCCCATCGTCGGCTCGACCAAGCCGGAGAAGCTCCGTGAGGGCGCGAACGCGCCACGCGTCGAGCTGACGCGGGAGGAGTGGTATCGGCTGCTGGAAGCGGCGCGCGGGGAGCGGCTGCCGTAGGAGAACCTTCATCGCAGCTTCCGCCACATGAGCGTCCGCAGTTCAACACGAAAGCCCGGCAGGGCCACCAAGCGAGACCTGTCCTCTCCCTCACAGCGATGTCGGGCAGCGCGCTTTCGGAGTAAACGATTTGCACGGGAGATGACCGCCGCCTTTCACGTCGCCAAGGTCGGCGCGTTCACGCTGCTGCCGTCCGACAAATCTGAGGAAGCCATCACTCGCCAGCCTGATTACGGCTCGCGGGAATTTACCGAGGGACTCGCCAAGAAATTTCATCAAGGCACGAAGAAGGCGATTATGCAGGCGCGCAAGGCCGGGCTTCATGGTCCCGATCGTTGAAGCAGTGACAGCGTTCGGCGCCCCTCACTGCGCCTTGCCCACCGCGTGGTGCAGCTTCCCCCACGCCAGCAGCCCCGCCGCCAGGGACACGCCCGCACAGGCCAGATACGGCCATGAGGGGTGCAGGTGGAACAGCGAGCCGGCGAAGATCGGTCCCGCGATGCGCGCCAAGCTGCCGAAGCTCTGCGCCACGCCGATGGTTTCGCCCTGCTCGTTCGCAGGCGTGAGGATGGAGAGCAGGCCGAAGATGGGCGCGCGGGCGAGGCTGGAGCCAATCGCCAGCAGCGCCAGCACCCCGAGCAGCGCGCCCCAGCTCCGCACGAACGGCAGCGGCGCGAGGCTCGCCGCCGTGAAGAGCAGGCTCACCGCGATCAGCTTCGGCTCACCCAGCTTCTTCACCGCGCGCCCGATGGCCCCGCCCTGCACGCAGGCGCCGACAATGCCGCAGTAGGCGAAGAGGTAGCTGATGAGCTTCGCGTCGTCGGCCTTGTGGATGTCGAGGTTGAAGTTGCGGATCACCAGCAGGCCGAGCGTGGTCTCGAAGCAGGAGAAGGCAAAGGTCGCGAGGAAGAACAACCACACCAGCAGGCCGACCTGCGGTCGGCTGAGCGTATGCGACCAAAGGGCCAGGCGCGGGCGTTCGGCGGCGTGCTCCGAACTTGGCTGACGGCTCTCCGGCAGGATGGCGAGCGTGAGCAGGAAGTTGCCGAAGCACATGGCGGCCGCAACCCAGCCCGGACCGGTATTGCCGAAGCCGTTGAACTTCAGCCCGAACAAACTGAAGCCCGCGAGGCTGAGTCCACTCAGAGCCGGCCCGAGCACGAACCCCAGCCCAAACGCCATGCCGATCAGGCCCATGCGTTTCGAGCGGTCCTCCGGCGGCGTGATGTCCGCGATGTAGGCCTGCGCCACGGAGATGTTCGCGCCGCAGATGCCGGCAAAGACGCGCGAGGCCAGCAGCATCCAGAGCGCGGTCTCGCCCTTCATCCCGGAGGCCACGGCGAAGATCGCATAGGACACCGCCGACCCAAAGTTGCTGATGAGCAGCACGGGCCGACGGCCCACCTTGTCCGACCAGCGGCCCCAGAGCGGAGCAAAAAGGAACTGCATCGCCGAGAACGACGCCATGA
The DNA here is from genome assembly GCA_964496695.1 of uncultured Klebsiella sp. Lineage (GTDB taxonomy): Bacteria > Verrucomicrobiota > Verrucomicrobiia > Limisphaerales > SXTU01 > SXTU01. Next base: position 15,233 of record CAZCBE010000048.1, on the reverse strand, counting down.
TGACACCGACGAGCAGGCCGCTCGCACCAAAGTTCTCGCTGTAAACCGGCAGCAACGGCAGCACGATCCCGAACCCGATGAGGTCCAGAAACACGGTCAAAAAAATCACCAGCAGCGACGGCTTCTTCATTTCAGAGGGCGGACGGTAACGGGTCGCCACCGTGCGGGTAAGGAGAAAATGGCGGCGAGTTCCACACTGAAGCCGTTGGAGCGCTGCTCCGGCGCGCGGACGGAGTCATCGGCCCAAGCTGAGGCCACTGCGAACCGGGACGGTTCGCACTCCGTCGGCTCAGACCAGTTCGCCGGGCGGCTCGGCCGGCTTGGGCCGCATCTGCTGCTCCCGTTTCAACGTCTCCTCGGCCCAGCGGAGGTAGCGCTGGGTCTGGCGGTCATGGGGGATGAGCTTGATGGCCTGCTGGAAGGACTTGATCGCGGCCGGGAGATCGCCCATCCGCACCTGGCACAGCCCCATGCCCTGCCACGCGGCGAAGTGCTCGGGGTTCAGCAGCACGGCTTTCCGGCAGTCGGCCAGCGATTGTTCGATCTGGCCAAGCTGCCACAGCAGGGTCGCGCGGCGGTTCCAGCCCTCGGCGAAGAACGGATAAGTGCGGGTGAGCCGCGTGAGGTGGTTGAGCGCGCCCTGGATGTTCTTGCGCTCGATCGAGCCGTTCGCCACCTGGAGGAGAAAAGCCGCTTCCTCGCCCTCCGCTGCCACCCAGATGTCGAAGAGCGCGCTGATGGCCACGGTGCGGACGGAGGCCGAATCGGAACGAAGCGCCTGCAGGAGCTGCTCACGCCCGCCGTAGGCGACCAGCTGCTCGGCGGCGGCGATGCGTTCCTTGTCATTCCCGCTGAGGAGCTGCCGGTAGAGCCGGTCCCGGTTCCACTCGCTCCGCATGGCATGCGGCCAGGCGTAAAACGCGAGCAGGAACAACGCGAGGAACGCGTAAAGCCTCAGACACAACGGTGTGAAGAAGCGGCGCACGGTCACAGGCTAGCACGGGCGGTCCGGCTGGCAAGCGTTCGCGACTCAGGTGAAAACTCTAGCGCTGCAGGCAACACCCGTGCGCGGCGTCAATGCGTGCGGCAGCCCAGCGTGAGCAGCACGTTCGCCCACAGGGCCTGGTCGCCGGTCTGGATCGTGAGCACATGGTCGGGCGACTCAACATGCTGGTAGAAATCCCACTTCAGAATCGGCTCCAGCTTCACCGGCGAACCGGCCTCGGTGAGCACCGCGCGAAACTCGTTCCACACCGGCGGCTCGCCCTGCTGCGCGTAAGAGTCATCAGCGGGAATGCCCATCGTGTTCACGAAGTCCACCGGCACGGCGCTCAGCAGCGCGCGGAGCGCCTGCGCCACCGTCACACAGCCGGGCGCGAGATTCAGGCAGACCAGCTCGGCGTTCGGTCCCTTCTTGGTCGAGGCCGGGTAGTTGCCGTCGGCGATGAGGATCTTCGCGTGGTGGCCCGCCTGCGCGCAGATGCGGAGGATGTCCGGGTGGAGAAGCTGGGTTTTGAGCATGGTGACGTTGGATAAAATACGCGGCGGCGAATCAACTTCGGCAACGGCCGCCGCGACACTGGTTTCACGCGCTGGGGCGAGGATAACGCGGAAGGGGGAGGATTCAATCAGCCAGTTGCCGCCCAGGACGCAACTTGCCCCCTGCACCATCAGTCCGTGCCGTGCTCCTCCCTCTCCCCTCATCGGATGAGGGGAGAGGGCCGGGGTGAGGGTGTTCCGCGACGTCCACTGGCCGGACTCACTCCACCCACTTTTTGAGCTTCATCGCCCACCGCCTCCCCCGCACACTCATCTCCATGCTGACTCTCGAAAAATTCACCATCGGCGTGGGCGATCGCTTCGCGCACCAGGCCAAATCCCAGCTCCACGCCTTCCAGCTTGCCGCCGCGCAGGGCGTAGCCGTCGTGCCGGTCTGGAACAAGTCCAACCGCGAGCACACCTTCATCGGCTCGCACCCGCAGAGTGTCTTCGACGCCGCGCAGACCGCCGTCAAGGCCCTCGGCTGGACCGGCGGGTGGCATGTGGACGCCGACCACATCCGCCTCGAAACCGTGGACAAGTTCCTCGCCTGCTCGGACTTCTTCACCATTGATGTCGCCGACAGCATCGGCAAGCCCGCCGCCCCGGCGGACGTCGCTGCTTTCGTGGACCGCCATCCTGAACTCGTCGGCACCGTGACCATCGCGGGCGTCGGTGCGCCCTTCACCACCACGCGCGCGGACGTCGAGGGCGTGGCGGGCAAGTATCTGCTCGCCGTGCAGGACGCCGGGAAGATCTACCGCCACATCGTCGCCCAGAAGGGCGAGGGCAACCTCATCGCCGAAGTCTCCATGGACGAGACCGACGCCCCGCAGACGCCGCCCGAGCTGCTCATCATTCTCGCCGCGCTGGCGGATGAAAAGGTCCGCGCGCAGACCATCGCGCCGAAGTTCACCGGGCGTTTCAACAAAGGCGTGGACTACGTCGGCGATCTCGTGCAGTTCGAGCGCGAGTTCAACGACGACCTCGCCGTCATCGCCCACGCGGTCGCCCGCTACGGCCTGCCTGCGAATCTCAAGCTCAGCGTCCACAGCGGCAGCGACAAGTTCAGCCTCTACCCGATCATCCGCCGCGCCCTCCAGCGCACCGGCGCAGGCGTCCACCTCAAGACCGCGGGCACCACCTGGCTCGAGGAACTCATCGGCCTGGCCGAGGCGGGCGGCGACGGCCTTGCGCTCGCGAAGGAGATTTACGCCTACGCCCTCGCGCACGTGGACGAACTCTGCGCCCCCTATGCCAGCGTCATTGACATCAACCGCGCGCTGCTCCCCGGTTCGGAAGTGGTGAACGCCTGGACCGGCCCGCAGCTCGCCAGCGCCATCCGGCATATCCCGACCCACCCTGGCTTCAACGCGAACATCCGCCAGCTCCTCCACGTCTCCTTCAAGCTCGCCGCCAAGGCCGGCACCCGCTACACCGACCTGCTCAAGGCGAACGAAGCCATCGTGGCGAAGAACGTGACGGAGAATCTCTACGACCGGCATTTGAAGCCGCTGTTCGTGGGGTAAAACCAGTTGAGGTCAATATGGCCAAGAAGCTTCCGATCGCCAAAGTTGCTGCCAAGTCCACACATGGTTCCACACCGCTGCTGGCGGATGTGCGCGGGCTCATCCTCACGGCGCGAGAGCAGGTGGCACGCGCGGTGGATTCCGGGCTGGTCACGCTCTACTGGCACATTGGCCGTCGTGTGCATCAGAGCATCCTCAAGGAAAGGCGCGCAGAGTATGGCGCGGAGATTGTCTCCGCACTGGGGAGACAATTGGCGACGGAGTTCGGGCGCGGGTTCAGCGAGAAGTCACTTCGTCACATGCTCAAGTTCGCCGAAGCTTTTCCCGACGAGCAAATTGTCTCCGCACTGCGGAGACAATTGGGATGGACGCATTTCAAGTCCATCATCTACCTCGACGACGAACTGAAACGCGACTTCTACGCCGAGATGTGCCGCATTGAAAAGTGGAGCACGCGGGTGCTCGCGAAGAAGATTGGCGGGATGCTTTACGAGCGCACCGCGCTGTCCAAGAAACCGGACCAGCTCATCCGGCAGGAACTGGCGGCCCTGCGCGAGGAGGACAAGCTCACGCCCGATCTCGTGTTCCGCGATCCTTACGTGCTGGATTTTCTCGGGCTGCGCGACACCTATGCGGAGAAGGATCTCGAAGCGGCCATCCTGCGCGAGATGGAGGCGGTGATCCTCGAACTCGGTGTCGGCTTCGCGTTTCTTGAACGGCAGAAGCGGATCACGGTGGGTGGCGAAGATCATTATCTCGATCTGCTGTTCTACCATCGCCACCTGAGGCGGCTCGTGGCGATTGACCTCAAGCTGGAGGAGTTCAAGCCCGGCGACAAAGGCCAGATGGAACTTTACCTGCGCTGGCTCAACCGCCACGAGCGCAAGCCGGGCGAGAAAGCGCCCATCGGGCTAATCCTGTGTGCGGGCCTGCGACGCGAAACGGTGGAACTGCTCGACTTGGAGAAATCCGGCATCCGCGTGTCGTCCTACTGGACGGACGTGCTGCCGCGGGATCAGTTGCAGCAGAAGCTGCACGACGCGGTGCGGCTGGCACGAGCACGCTTGTCGAAGAAGGCGCACCCAAGTCCCAAACGTCGAGCGAAGCCGATGAAATGAAGCGGCACCACGGCCCGCTCACTTCCCCGCCGGCACCCAGCGCACCGCATCCGCGATGACGTGGCCGTCGGTGCCGGCATTGGAGATTGTGAGGCTGCTGGTCTTGCCGGCCGCGAATTTGCCGCTGGCGATCTTCACCCAGCCGCCCTTGGCGCGCATGTTCACTTTGACGGTTTGCTTGCCGTCCGCGCCGGTGATCTCCACCGGCACGTTCGTGGCGCGGTTGGCATGCTGGGTCCATTTGAGATACACGTCGTAGGTGCCCTCGGACGGGAGGTCGGGCGTGTAGGTGATGGTCTTGGTGCCCTTGTCGGTGTCGCCGTCGTGGAGGTGAGAGCCGGCGGTGGAGGCGATCCATTTGCCGGTGGCCTTGGCCGCCGTCTGCTCGACCTGGACGCCACCTTTCGGCCCGGGATCGGCGGCAAGAACCGGTGGGCCGTCCCAAACGAGGACTTGTTTGTCGGCGAGGAGGCGCTCGCGCAGCTTGGCGTAGTCCACTTTCTGCACGGATGTCTTTCCATCAATGGCCATGGCGGCGGCGGTGCCGGCGGACTGGCCGAGGATCATGAAGACCGGCTCCATGCGGATCGAGCCGTAGGCCATGTGCGAGGCGGACAGGCACACGGTGACGAAGAGGTTCGCGCACTGGCTCTCCTTCGGCACGAGGCTGCGGTAGCTCACGGGATAGGGACGCGGCACGCCGGTCTGCACGTCGCCTTCGTTGCGCACCACGCCGTCAATGACGACCCGCTGGCAGTTGTGCGAATCCATCGTGTAGCTGGCGAGGCCGACGGGGTCCTCGACTGTCTTGCGGCTCGTGCACTCGGCCTCGGTCATCACGTAATCCGAGATCATCCGCCGGCCTTCGCGCACGTAGAGTTCGTGCGGCCAGCCGCCGGTCTCAGGGAACTCGCCCGCTGCCAGGCCATAGGCCGCCGTCTTGGTGCGGATGGCTTCGGGCACCGCGGGATCGTGCTGGCAGAACCACATGAGGCCCTGCTGGTAGTTTACGTGGTCCTGGAAAATCTTCTCGCGCGTGGCGTAGTCGGCCTCGGGCCAGGCGTAGTTCGCACCGATGTGGTCGGTGGAGAAGCCGCCGTTGTTGTTGCAGTCGCCGTTGTGCAGCGGGACGGGCTGCAGCGGCGTGGCCTTCAAATAGCGTTCGAGCAGCGCGTAGCGGTTGCGGTCGTAGCCGGCGGGTTTCGGAAACGGCGTGCGATCCGCCGCACTCGCCAGCCACATGCGGAAGTTGTAGGCCTGCACCTTCTTGTCGCCCTCGCCCGCCTTGCCCGGCGGTTCGGCGGAAATGGTCGGGAGCAGGCCGCTGGCGGGGTTGCCCGGCTCGCGGTAGGGATCAATCGGCACGGTGAAGTTGTGGGTCTTGCGGAACTGCACGCCGTTGATCGTCTCGCCATAGGTCGCGTTGCTCTCGCGACCGACGTGAAAGGACACGCCCGCCGCGGCCATCAGATCCCCCTCGTAGGTGGCATCCACGAACATCTTCGCGCGCACCGTGTTGCCGTTTTCGAAGCGGATGGATTGGATGCGCGTGCCCTCCTTCACGACGTCCTTCAAACGGTGCTCGTAGTAGATTGTCACCCCGGCCTCTTTCAGCAAACCCTGGAATGCGTCCTCGGCTTTGGAGGGCTTGAACCCGGAGGTCTGGCCAATCTTCGCATACACCTCGTTGGCGAACCCGCCGATGGCTCCGCGTTTGCCAATGTCCGTGGCGGTCAACCCGCCCGAGGTCATCCCGCCGACGTGGCGGCGCATGACCACGAGCACCGCCTTTTTCCCCATGCGGGCCGATTGCACCGCCGCCGAGACCCCGCCGGGCGTGCCGCCATAGACGCAGATGTCCGCTTCGATCACCTGGGGCGGGTTGGCCGGGGGGACGGGATAGTAATAGCGCAGGCCGGGCGATGGGGTTTCGGGGCCGGCAGCCAAGGCGGCGGTGCCGAGCGCGAGGAGCAAGAGGAGAAGCAGTTTCATGAGATGGCGGATGAGTGGGCGCTGCAAGGAACTGATATTGGCAGGTCGGCGAGGGGGCAATGCAAATTTCCCCATCCTCGGCGCGCGGCGTTCACGCCGCTTCAGCGTCCGAGCGCACGGTGGTGAAATCGTTGGCCCTTGAGCTGGCGGACATTGAAGCGACGTAAACGTCGCGGTCCACGGGTTGCAATTCGCCGGGGAACTGCTAGTTCCGGGGCCATGAAACTGGCTTTGCAATCGGTGACTTGGATGCTGGCGACGGCGGCGTTGTGCGTTTGCGGCCTCGCGACGCACGCGGCGGAAGCCGCCGCCGGTGCGGACACCGGGACGCAGGTGCTCAAATGGAAAGACGGGAAGAAGGCGGTGTTCCTGCTCGCCTTCGATGACAGCGCGCCGACCCAGTTGAGGAACGTCGTGCCCGAGCTGGAGAAGCGGAAACTGGTCGGGACGTTCTACCTGGTCACGGGCAATGGGCTGTATCTCAATCTGCGGCCGAAGTGGGAGGCGGCGGCCAAGAGCCCCTACGTGGCGATTGCCAACCACACCTTCACGCACAAGGGCGCGACCAATGTCGCGAACCTCGACCAGGAGCTGGGAAAGGGCAACGAAGTCATTTACGCGATGCACCCAGAGCGAAAAAAGCCGCGCCTAGTCGGCTTTGGCAGGCCGGGCGGAGTTCCGTGGACCGTCAGCAAGGAGGAACAGCAGGCCGCACTGGACAAGCACCACCTCATTGATCGTCCGCCCTTCTTTGGCCCGCCGATGCATTACAAGTCCGCGGCGGAGATGGTCGCCGCCGTGGATGCCGCCCTCAAGAAGGGCGACATGGGCCACATGGATTTTCACGGCGTGGGCGGCGACTGGCTGGTGACGCCGGTGGAATGGTTCACGGCCCTGCTCGACAAGCTGGAAGCCAACCGCGACGAGGTCTGGACCACCGATGTCGTCTCCTGGCACCAGTATCTCACCGAGCGCCGCACCGCCGAGATCAAGAAGCTGTCGGCCGACTCCGGCACCATCCGGCTGGAGCTGACGTGCAAAGCCGACCCCGCGCTCTACGACCTGCCGCTGACCCTCTTGACCAGGGTTCCCGCCGGCTGGAAGAACGGTGTGGTCACGCAAGGCACGAACTCCGTAACCGTGCCGGTGCGGGATGGTGGGGTGCAATACAACGCGTTGCCGGGTGGAGGAGCGATCACGGTGAAGCGGGGCAAGTGAGCGCGGCGCGGGGCGAGCTTGAGCAGTGCTGTAAGCCGACGGGAAAGCCGACGCTCCAAAGACATCATTGGGGCTTAATCGACGGGAGACAGCTTGCTGGTCATTTGCCACCCAGCGACTTCACCACCTCCTCCAGCAGCGGCGCGTCCATCTCCACCAGGTGGCTGCGCTCAGGGAAGCGGCCTTCGTGGACGTCGGCGATGTATTCGCGAAAGGCGGCGAGGCGTTCCTGCTGGAGGCGGGCGTGCTCGGCGGCGAAGTTGCGGTAGGCTTTGGCGTGGCGTGGCGGGCGTTCGTCGTAGTCGCCGAGGATGTCGTCGGAGAAGAGGAACTGGGTGTCGCAGCCGCTGCCGGAGCCGAGGGACATGAGGAGCATCCTGGTCTGCGAGGAGAGGAAGCGCGCGAGGTTGTGCGGCACCACTTCGAGTTCGGCGGCGTAGGCGCCCGCGCTCTCCAGCTCCTTCATGCGGCGGTGAAGTTCCTTCGCTTCCGCGACGGTGCGGCCGATGGCCCGGTAGCCGGTCCAGGTGACGTGGCGCGGGACCAGGCCGAGATGTCCGACGACCGGGATGCCCTCGCGCGCCATGGCCTCAATGATGAAGGGGCTGGCCGAGCAATAGACGCTGCTGGCCCCGATCTCCAGGGCACGGAACGCGACGCGGATCGCCTCCTCTGGCGAGGCCAGCCCGTGCGGGGTGGCGCAGGAGAGGAAGCTGTTCGGTGCGGCGGCGACGAGGGCGGGCAGGCGGGACTGCGCCTCCGGGCTGTCGAAGCTGCAGCTCATCAGGTCCACGCCGGCCTGTTCCGCCGCGGCGGCTTCCTGCGGGGATTTGACGTGGATGTGGGTGAGGCAGCGTTTGCCCTTGAGCTGCTGCAGTTCGTAAACCGTGTATTTTTTACGGGGGCGGAGCATGAGGCGGAGATGGTAGGCAAGCGGAGGCGCGCTGTAAATCCTGCGCGGAGGTGCCCGCTAAAGACGCGAAACAGGCGAAAATGGGGCAAACCCCTTCACCAAGGACAACCGCCTGCTACCGACCGGCGGAGGCTGGCTTTCGCGGCCTTTCGCGTGTTTCGCAGGCACGTATCCGCCCTGCCCCGTCAGCCCTTCGCGAACAGGTTCTTGAAGTCGGCTTCGGCGGCGGCGAGTTCGGCGCGCACGTCCAGGTCGAGGGAGCGGACGCGGGGGAAGCGGGCGAGGTTCTGCCAGCCGGGCAGTTCCTCGATGGCGCAGTCCAGGTTGACTTCGCCGCCCAGGCTGGTCTTGACGTGATGGGCCACGTTGTCGGCCACCGCGAGGCAGGCGGCGAGGAAGCCGTTGTCGCCGTCGGGGTCGTCGAGGTGCCGGGGGTTGCCGGGGTCGTGGTGGAAGCAGATCGCGCCGACGATCTGCGGGTGCAGGTTCAGACAGGCGCAGATGGCCGCGCCGATCTGGGCGTGGTCCAGGCCGAGGACTTCGCGCTCGGCCGGCGCGTGGCCGGACTGCTGCCGGCGTGCCTGCTCGATGATCTGGTCGAACGGTCCGGGGAAATGCTGCTGGATGAAGAGCTTGCCGCAGTCGTGCAGCAGGCCGGCGAGATACTCCACGCCCGTGGGCTCCTGAAAGGCGGAGGCGAGCCGCTCCGTGACGCGCGCGACGAGGATGCTGTGCACCCAGAACGCCCGCCAGTCCACCTTTTCCGGGGCCTTGGAAAACGCATCCACCACGCCGGCGGAGAGGGCAATGCGCCGGAGTTCCCGCTGGCCGAGCCGGAGCAGCGCCTCCTGCAGGGTGGCCACGGGCGGGCCGCCTTGGGCCACGGTGCTGGAAGCGCGGAGGCAGCGGGTGGCGAGCCCGGGATCGAGCGCGATGACGGCCTCCAGCTCGCCGAGGGAAACGTCGGCGTTCTGCGTCATCGAGGAGAGCTTGAGCGCGGCGACGGAGAAGGACGGGACGGCGTTTTTGGTCGCCAACAGGACGAGCACCCGCTTCGCGACCCAGTCTTGGGAGGGATCGGCGGGGATGAGCAGTCGCGCGGGGTCAATGCTGGTCGCGCCAGAGCTGTGCTTGTGGGGCTTCGTGGCAGGTTCGGATTTGGCGCTGGTTGCGCTCTCGCCAGCGGAAGGTGCGGACGGGGAACCGGACTGCCCGGCTGCATCCGATTCGGCGCGCTGCCGTTGGGACATCCAGATGAGCCCGCCCAGCAGGACCACGCCACCGACTGACGCGATGACGATGACACTCACAGGCTGGAAGTGGTGCGAAGGCGCAATTGCATGCGGCGACAAGGTAAAAGCACCGACCACGGGCCGCAAGGAGTTGTCGGCGGGGGAAACTCCGAAATTGGAACCGCGGATTTCGCGGATGATGCAGATCGGGAAGACATTGCGCACGCAAGCCACCGGGTGGACTGGGCTCTCAGCGGAAAGGAGAAAGGCCTTTTCCATCCGTGTCATTCGCGAAATCCGCGGTTTCAATTCGGAGTTCGCATTGAAAGGCGGGGTGACGTGGTGCGTGCTTCTCATTAGCACCCGGCTTGAGCCGGGTGTTCGCGTCATGTCTGCGTGTCCCCAGCCGTTTCAACGGCTTTCCGCTTCTCAGCCGATGGTATCAGGGGCAACCCGTTAAAACGGTTTGCCTGTCTCACGACCACCTCCACCCGGCTGAAGCCGGGTGCTAATGAGATCTTGCCAATCGGATGCGCCTACTGTTTCGCGGCCGCTGCCGGGAATGGATTGGCAAACGGCGGTGATTCCGCTTGAGTGCCTTCGTTCACGCTGCGGACAATCCAGCGTCCTTGAGCTGCCACATGCCAAACTCTTCGCCGATGAAAAGTGCCATCACCCTCTCTCTGGTCAACGAAGCCCGTGGTGGTCCGTTCGTGTATTGGGACGATCTGCCGGCCGGGTTCGCCGCCGCCGCGCGGCATGGGTTTGATGCGGTGGAGATTTTTCCTCCGACGGCCAACGCGGTCTCCGTTGGCACGGCGCGCGAGCTGATGGAGAAGCATTCGCTCAAGATCGCCGCCGTGGGCACGGGCGCAGGCTGGGTGAAGCACAAGCTCCGCCTGACCGATCCCGACCCCGCCGTGCGCGCGAAGGCCCGCGAGTTCATCTACGGCATCATCAACCTCGCCGGCTATCTCGGCGCGCCCACGATCATCGGCTCGATGCAGGGCCGCTGGGAGGGCGCGGTGTCGCGCGAGCAGGCGCTGGCGTGGCTGGCGGAGGAGTTGCAGGCGCTCTCGGAGCGCTCCGCCGCGCACGGGCAGGTGCTGCTCTACGAGCCGCTCAACCGCTACGAAACCAACCTGCTCAACCGCAACGCCGATGCGGCCGATTTCGTCACGCAGCACGGGCTGAAGCACGTGCGGCTGCTCTGCGATCTCTACCACATGAACATCGAGGAGCAGAACCTCGCGGAGTCGCTGCGGCAGACCGGTGCGCTGGTGGGCCATGTCCACTTCGCCGACTCGAACCGCCGCGCCATCGGCCTCGGGCACACGGACGTCGCGCCCATCGCCGCCGCCTTGAAGGACATTGGCTACGCGGGTTACCTCTCGGCGGAAATCCTGCCGCTGCCGGATGCGGAGACGGCGGCGGCGCAGACGATGGTGAGCTTTCACAAATACACGACTCCGGCTGGCTGAACCCATATTCCCATGAGCATGAACCCCGCCCGCCTTCAGTCCGCCACGCGCGGCTTCGCATTGTTCCTGGCCGGGTTCACGCTGCTGGGGTTGATCGCCAGCGTGCGTGATCCGGGGCTGAACCTGAATGGGTGGTGGGTGGATCTGCGCTGGCTGCCGCGCGGGCTGGAGACCGCCTGCCTGCTGGCGCTGGCGGGGTTGCTGGTGGCGTTCGTGGCGGTGCCCCGGGCGCGGGCGTGGCGTCGGCAGGCCACGCTTGCAGTCGCAGGGTTCTTCGCGGCGGTGACGCTGGTCAACGCGCTGGGCTTCTGGCGGCTCGCGGGCGAAGGCAGCATTTCGAGCGGCTGGCTGGTGCCGCTTTCACTGGCCTTCTTTGCCGGGCTGGTGGCGGTGATGGCGGACGTGCGAAATGAGATGCCCAGCCGGACCCAGTGGCTCCCGACGGCGACGGCCTTCGGGCTCTGCGCGATGGCGTTTCCGATGCTGCAATGCGTCGCGTTTGGGAAGACGGATTACCGGCGTTCGGCGGAGGTGGCGGTCGTCTTCGGCGCGCGGGCGTATGCGGACGGACGGCCTTCGCACGCCTTGGCTGACCGCGTCCGCACGGCATGCCGGCTGTATCAACAGGGCACCGTGAAGCGGCTCGTCTTCTCCGGCGGGCCCGGTGATGGCAGTGTCCACGAGACGGCGGCAATGACCCGCATGGCGGTGGGCCTGGGCGTGCCCGCCAGCGCGATCAGCACCGATCTTCACGGATTGAACACGGCGGCGACGGTGCATAACACGCGGGCGGATTTGGCCGGGCGCAAAGTGATTGTCGTGAGCGAGTTTTACCACCTGCCCCGCATCAAGCTGGCCTACCGGAGCGTGGGAGTAGAGGTCTTTACGGTGCCGGCGCAGCCTACGACGCTCACGCGGGCGCTGGCCCCGGCCTCGGTGCTGCGCGAAGTGCCGGCGTTCTGGGCTTACACGGCGAGGGCGACGGTGGGGAGGCTTTGAGCTGAGGCAGCGGCAAGGATCGCGGCCTCACCGCGCGAAGCCGGGGCCGGCGAGGATGCCGGCGACACGGCCCGCGGGACGCGGGCGCTACGTAGCGCCGGCCTCCGGCCGGCCGTGCCGCAAGCGTCTTCGCTTGCCCGAGGCGACGAATGGAGCGGGTGCGCCCTCGCGGTTGCCAGGTGCGAGCGCCGTGATTGCTCCGTCTTTTCTGCTCGCCTGATTGCACCGGGCGGCGTTCCAATCCCGCCACCAATCATGAAACGATTCGCGCTGCTGCTCGCCTTGGCCTTCGGTTCTTTCCAACTTTTCGCCGCTGAATTACCTACGGAGATTCCGCTCTGGCCCAAGGGCGCACCCGGCTCCGAGGGGAAGACGGAAAAGGAGCTTCAGGTGAAGAATGCCACCGGCGATGTCACCAGCGTCTCGCGCATTCACAACCCCAGCCTCACGCCCTACCTGCCCGCGAAGGACAAGGCGAACGGTGCGGCGGTGCTGGTGATCCCGGGCGGCGGGCATCGCGTGCTGGCCATCGCGCATGAGGGCTACAACGTGGGTGAGTGGCTGCGCGACCATGGGATCGCGGCCTTCGTGCTCAAGCACCGGCTGGCGCGGGAGACGAACTCGACCTACCAGATCGAGGTCGAGTCGCTGGCCGACACGCAGCGCGCGATGCGGCTGATCCGCAGCCGTGCAGGCGAGTGGAATGTGGACCCGGCGCGCCTCGGCGTGATGGGCTTCTCCGCCGGCGGGGAACTGGCTTGGCTCGTCAGCGCGAAGAATGACAACGGCCTCGCCGACGCGAAGGACGCGGTGGACCGGCAGGGCTGCCGTCCGGCGTTTCAGGCGCTGATCTATCCGGGCCGCTCCGCGACCATCCTGCCCACCAAAGAAGTTCCGCCCGTGTTCCTCTGCGCTGGTTATGGTGATCGGCAGGACATTTCCGAAGGCCTGGCCGAGGTGTATCTGCGCTTCAAGCAGGCGAAGGTGCCGGCGGAGCTGCACATGTATTCCAACGCGGGCCACGGCTTTGGCTATCGTCCCGCCAACAAAGGACCGCACGCGGCCTGGCTGGACCGGTTTAATGAGTGGCTTGAGGTGCGCGAGATGCTGACGGCGAAGGTGAAGTAGGCGCGCTCCCTCCGCATGAACCGGGAGCCTTGGGATGATCAGGATCAGGATTAGGATTACGAGCAGGAAGACGCGGCGGCTCCCGCTCGTAATCTTGATCCAAACCTTGCTTCGAGAACCCGACCGGAAGGGGTCAGAAAGATGGGGTTAGAAAAGTGAGGAAGGGCAGGCAGAGGGTTTCCCGCAGATTCAAGGCGACCACAGATGGGGAGTGGCGGAGGTTCACAGAATCATGATGCACAGAATCATGGGGGAGGAATGATTTTGTGGATCATGATTTGGTGGCGGAAACGCCCAAAGATTGGGGCCGGACAGAGAGGAGCGCGGGTGTGTCGCGGAAACGAGCCGCAGTTGCCCGATGCGGAGGCGTTCGGAATTCCGAAACAGCTCGGCACTCGGACGTTGCTGCGGCTGATCCCGCGCCAAGCGGGACACAGCCGCGCTCCCGGTGCTGCATTTCTGCCGTGTGCAACGGGCGGCGGGCTGGGTAGAGTCGGCGACATGACACCTCGATTCGCGTCCGCGCGCCCGGCACATACCCGTCGTCATTTCCTGCAGCGCGGGGCGGCGGCGGCGGCCGGGGCGGCGCTGGCGGCTCCGGCTTTGAACACCTTGGCGCAGGTCGCGGGGGAGCGTCCGCCGCGCGCGGAGGGCGTCACGGTGCTCAACCCGCGCAGCCGCGTGCCGGTCGGCCTCATCATTGATGACTCGACGTGCCTCGTGAACCTGAACCGCTTCGCGATGCCGCAGTTCGACGAGGCGCACCTGGGCGCGAACAAGGTTTATCACCGCAACTGGCGCGACTGGCCGGTGGAGATTCCCGACAAGTTTCTCCGCGCCTTCAACGACTGGGCCATCGGCGCCGGCGTGCGCGGCAAGTTCAGCATCGTGCCGTTCCCCGCGTGTGTGGGCCGCCTCGACCGCGAGCTGCCCGGCTGGACGCGCCGCGAGCTGGCCGACAGCCTCAAGCTGGTGCGCGAGGAGATGGCGCCGATCTGGGACCTCACACCTGAGATGGTCACGCACACGCGCGTGATTGATTTGAAGACCGGCCATCCGTATCCGGACATCACGCCGAAGTTCATGGAGAACTGGGAGTGGACCACGGGCAAGAGCGCCGACGAAATCGCCGCCTACCTGGCCCACGCGCTGCAAATCCTGAAGAACGCCGGCCTGCCCGCAGATGGCATCACCACACCCGGCGGCTTCGGCAAGAAGGCGCGCCCGCAGATGGCGCTGGCGACGCTGCAGGCGTGCCGCGACGTGTGCGGCACGGAGATTCCGCACTACTTCACCGACCTCTTCACCGAGCCGGGCCGCAGCGTTGCGCCCGTCGTGCAAAACGCCTCCGGCCTCGACGGTCCCGACCCGCGCTGCGTGGTGTATGTGCCCGGCTGCACGGGCGACTGGACGGCTGGCTGGGACTGCACGAACCCCGGTGGCGCGGACAAGTTCATCACCGCGGACGGCAAGAGCGGGCGCATGGTCGAGGTCATCCAAAGCGGCGAGCCGGCACTGATGTTCGGCCACTGGACCGGCATCTACTTCAACGGCTACGAGGTCGGCTTCAAGATTCTCCAAGACGTGGTGAAGCGGCTCCAAGCCCGCTTCGACAACCTGGTCTGGATGAAGAACAGCGAAGTCGCCCGCTACTGGGCCGCGAAAGAACTGACGCGCGTGGAACGCGCTGGGAACACGGTGAAGCTCCGCGCGCCCTACGCCTGCCCGGACTTCACGCTGCGCATCGCGGCACGCACGCAGAAGCCGCCGGTGCTCCGTGCTGGTGCGGAGGCGAAACCGCTTACCGAGGTCACGGCCCCGCTCAAGCTCCAGCCAGGCACCTGGTGCCGTGACGGCGAAGCGACGGTGGTGTGCTTCGCACTGGGCAAGGGGGCCTCGCAGATTGAGCTGAGCTGATTTTTAACCACGAATGGACACGAAGAGACACGAATGGGGATGGCCTGCGAACGCCAAGAGATTGATGCCTGGGCATTGCACTTCGAGGCCGCTCTCGTTCCCCATGAACCGCGCACGGAGTCCCGGCTTCAGCCGGCGGAACGCGGCTCAGTTCCAGACGCTGCGCG
>CAZCBE010000047.1:21531-49864 GCA_964496695.1 uncultured Klebsiella sp. | reverse complement strand
AGGTCGGTCGAGGCATTCGTGAGCGCGGCCTGCGCGGGCTTCACCGGTGCGCCGATGAGGATCGCCATCAGCACGGCCAGCAAGCAGGCCACTGAAGGGCGCGCCGCGATGGACGCAGCCGCCGGGCGGCGGGGCACCCAGGCGATCAGCGGCTGCTGGCGCACCTCGATGCGCACGGCGGCCTCCGGCGCGAACTGCACGCGGATGGCTTTCGCGACTTTTCCTTCGTTCGTGGCTGTGAACGTGTTCGTTTTCATGGCCCCAGATTACGCGCGGGCGCGGGGCGCGGTATCCGGCTGGCGACCCGATACTCACCTAGGGGCCACCCCGAGGCTCGGGGCTGCGCCCCCCGTTGCACGCCACAGGCCAAAAACGGAGTGGGCTTGGGCAATAACCGAAAAGCCCGGCGCGCTCCCCTGCCCCACGCTTGCCTTGGTAAGGGAAATCCCCCCGAGACCCCGACGACGGCCCTCAATCGTGAGTGCACTCGCACCAATTGAAAACCCAACCATCCCCGGCACCTGCCGGATGGCAAGTTGTGCCCACTGTGGCAGCCAATGCGGCGCGACCCCGCTGATGCGCGCAGACCAGAACTTCTGCTGTGCCGGTTGCCTGACCGTCTTTGAACTCCTCACCGAGAATGGCCTGACTGCCTTCTACCAACTGAGCACCAACCCCGGCGTGCGCGTCCCGCAGTCGGCTGACGCGGGTCGGTTCGGCTTTCTGGATGACCCGGCAGTGCGCGCCCGGCTGGTGGACTTCTCAGACGCTTCGCTCACCCGCGTGACCCTCCTGCTTCCGGCGATCCACTGCATCGCCTGTGTCTGGCTGCTGGAGAACCTCTTTCGTTTGAAGCCCGGGATTGGCCAGTCCCAGGTCAACTTCGCCCGTAAGGAGGCCGCCATCGCCTTTGATCCGAGCCGGGTGAAGCTCAGCGAAGTCGCCGCGCTGCTCGCGTCACTGGGCTATGAACCGGAACTAAACCTCGCCGACCTCGACAAAATGCCCGCGACTCCGATTGCGCGCCGGCTCTGGCTGCAGCTTGGCGTTGCTGGTTTCGCGTTCGGCAACGCGATGTTCTTCGCCATCACGGGCTACTTTGGCCTCGATGCCTTCACCGGCCCGCAGCTCAAGGTCTTCATCGGCTGGCTGAACCTGCTGCTCGCCGTGCCAGTCGTGACCTTCAGCGCGGTGGACTATTACCGCTCGGCCTGGGCCAGCCTGCGGCAGCGGCTGCTGAACATTGACGTGCCCATCGCCGCAGGCATCGCGGCCATCTTCGTGCAGAGCGTGTGGGAAGTGGCCAGCGGGCGTGGTGAAGGCTACTTCGACTCACTCTGCGGCCTGATCTTCTTCCTGCTCTGCGGGAAGCTGTTTCAGCAGAAGACCTACGACCGCCTGGCGTTCGACCGTGACTACAAGTCGTTTTTTCCGTTGTCCGTGACGCGCCTGGAGCGCCGGTCTCCGACCCGGCGTGAACTTCCGCAGCCGCATCTTCGCGCCGGGTCGGAGACCGGCGCTCCGCCTGAATCACGCGTTTCTCTCTCGCAACTCGCCGTCGGCGACCTCCTCCTCCTCCGCAACGGCGAACTCATCCCCGCCGATGCCAAGCTGCTCTCCGGCCCCGCGTTGATTGACTACAGCTTCGTCACCGGCGAGTCCGAACCGGTGACGAAGCAGCCCGGCGACTATCTCTACGCCGGCGGACGCCAGATGGGCGGGGCCATTGAGTTGGAAATGGTCAAGGCGGTTTCGCAGAGCTACCTGACTTCGCTGTGGAATCAGGACGCGTTCCACAAGGAAAAGCAGGGCACGCTCAACGCGCTCACCAACGCCTACAGCCAGCGTTTCACCAAGATCATCATCGCCATCGCACTTGGTGCGGCGGTGTTCTGGGCCGTCGTCAATCCGGCCAAGGCGCTCAATGCCTTCACCGCCGTCCTCATCGTGGCCTGTCCGTGCGCGCTGGCGCTGGCTGCCCCGTTTGCGCTGGGCACTGCACAGCGCGTGCTCGGGCGACGGAAGGTCTTTCTGAAAAACCCCTTCGTGCTCGAGACGCTGGCGAAGGTGGATGCCATCGTGTTCGACAAAACTGGCACGCTCACGGCGGCCGGGGCCGGTTCGGTGGTGTGGCAAGGCGCTGGGTTAAGTGAGATGGAGGAGCGCTGGCTCTACTCGATGACCCGCCACTCAACGCACCCCCTCGCCGTGCGCGTCGGGGAGGCGATTGCCCGGCGGCATTTCCCTGAAGTGGTCCGGTCGTTCCTTGAGACGACGGGCTGCGGCATCGAAGGCAGCGTGGCCGGGCAGGAGATTTGGCTCGGTTCAGCGGCGTGGCTGGAATCGAGAGGCGTGAGGACCGCGGCGTTCACGCCGCTTCAGGGTGCGCATGGCACGAAGCTCTCGGATAATCCCAGCGGTGTAGCGGAATCCACGCTGAAGCGGCCTGAAGGCCGCGCTCCGGGCAGCACCGTCCACGTTGCAGTCAATGGCGGCTACCGCGGCTGCTACCTCCTCGCGAGCGCCCTGCGGGCCGATGCTGGCCAGCTCATCGCCAACCTTTCTGCCAGCCACCAACTGGCCCTGCTGAGCGGCGACAACGAGAACGAGCTGGCGCAGTTCCGTGCGTTGTTCGGTCCTGCTGCCCAGCTTCGGTTCAATCAAACTCCGCTGGACAAGCTCGGCTACATCAAGCGCCTCCAGCGCGAAGGCAAGACCGTGATGATGGTCGGCGATGGCTTGAACGATGCCGGGGCGCTCAAGCAGGCGGACGTGGGTGTGGCGGTCGTGGAAAGCGTCAGCGCGTTCTCCCCCGCGAGTGACATCATCGCCTCGGCGCAGATGGTGCCGCAGCTCGCGGAGGTGCTGCGCTACGCGAAGCAATCCGTGGCGACAGTGCGCGCGGCCTTCCTGATTTCCACGGTTTACAACGTCGTCGGCGTAAGCATCGCCGCCAGCGGCAATCTCTCCCCGGTCGTCTGCGCGATTCTGATGCCCTTGAGTTCCGTGTCCGTCGTCGCCTTCGCCTGCGGCATGACGGCGTGGCTGGGGAGGCAGTTGAGCGTTGAGGAGTTGAGGGTTGAGAGGTCGAACGAAGCGGCCACTCAACTCTCAACTTTCAACTCTCAACCCACCGGAGGTGTGGCATGAGCATCATCTTCCTCCTCATCCCGCTCAGCATCCTCTTCGCCGTGGCGTTCTTGTTCGCCTTCGTCTGGTCCGTGCGCTCCGGGCAATACGAGGACACGACCACCCCTTCGATGCGCCTCCTCCTCGACGAGAAGACCGCCGCCAAGCCCGATTCAGTGCCCGACAACTCTCCCAAGCCGAAACTGAAATGAACCCGAACATCGAAACGTTCAAATACGACAACCGCATCGTCCGCGCGTTCGCGATTGCCACCGTCATCTGGGGCCTCGTGGGCTTCAGCGCCGGGCTGCTCATCGCCTGCCAGCTCTTCTGGCCGGACCTGAACCTGAACCTGCAATACACCACCTTCGGGCGGCTGCGCCCCTTGCACACCAACGCCGTCATCTTCGCCTTCGTGGGCAACGGCATGTTCATGGGCATCTACTACTCGCTCCAGCGGCTCTGCAAGGCGCGCATGTTCAGCGACAAGTTGAGCTGGCTGAACTTCTGGGGCTGGCAGCTCATCATCGTCAGTGCGGCGGTGACGCTCCCCCTCGGCATCACCACGAGCAAGGAATACGCGGAGCTGGAATGGCCCATTGACATTGCCATCGCGGTGATCTGGGTCGCGTTCTCCATCAACCTTTTCGGCACCATCCTCAAGCGCCGCGAGAAGCATCTCTACGTCGCCATCTGGTTCTACATCGCCACCGCCGTCACCGTGGCGATGCTGCACATCGTCAACTCGCTGGCGATTCCGGCGGGCTGGTTCAAGAGCTACTCCATCTACGCCGGCGTGCAGGACGCGCTGGTGCAGTGGTGGTATGGGCACAACGCCGTCGCGTTCTTCCTCACCACGCCCTACCTCGGCCTGATGTATTACTTCCTGCCGAAGGCGGCGGAGCGTCCCGTCTTCAGCTACCGGCTCTCCATCATCCATTTCTGGGCGCTCATCTTCATCTATATCTGGGCTGGACCGCACCACCTGCTCTACACGGCGCTGCCGGACTGGGCGCAATCACTCGGCATGGTGTTCTCGCTGATGCTCATCGCGCCAAGCTGGGGCGGCATGTTGAACGGCCTGCTCACCTTGCGCGGCGCGTGGAACAAGGTCCGCGAGGAGCCCATGCTCAAGTTCATGGTCGTGGCCGTGACCGCTTACGGCATGGCGACGCTCGAAGGTCCCATGCTCGCCATCAAGAGCGTCAATTCCCTCTCGCACTACACCGACTGGACCATCGCCCATGTCCACACCGGCGCGCTGGGCTGGAACGGCTTTCTCACCTTCAGCGTGCTCTACTGGCTCTTCCCGCGCCTCTACAACACCAAGCTTTACTCCGTGAAGCTCGCCGACTGGCACTTTTGGCTCGGGCTGCTGGGCATGATGTTTTACGTCATCCCGATGTATTGGAGCGGCATCACGCAAGGGCTGATGTGGAAGCAGTTCACCAGCGAGGGCTTCATGCAGTATCCGAACTTCCTGGAGACCGTGCTGCAGCTCATCCCGATGTATAAGCTCCGCGCGATTGGCGGCACGTTCTACATCCTCGGCGCCTGCCTGATGGCCTACAACCTCTACAAGACGGCGAAGTCCGGCGTGTTCGTGCCCGACGTCGAAGTGCAGGCCCCGGCCTTGCAGTCGCAGCCGGAGCATCCCGAGGAAAAGCATCCATGGGGTCATCGCTGGATCGAATCCAAGCCCATGGTGATGACCGTCTTCGCGCTGGTGGCTGTGGCCATCGGCGGCCTCGTCGAGGTCATCCCCATGTGGATCATCAAGGAGAACATCCCGACCATCGCCAGCGTGAAGCCCTACACGCCGCTGGAAGTGTTGGGGCGCGACATCTACATCCGCGAGGGCTGCGTGGGCTGTCACTCGCAGATGATCCGCCCGTTCCGGAGCGAGACCGAACGCTACGGCGAATACTCGAAGGCGGGTGAATTCGTTTACGATCATCCATTCCTCTGGGGTTCTAAGCGCACCGGCCCGGACCTGCACCGCATCGGCGGCAAGTATCCCGATGCATGGCATTACAACCACATGGACGACCCGGGGCTGGTTTCACCCGGTTCGATCATGCCGCGCTATCCGTGGCTGCTGACGCAAAAGCTGGAGACGAACTCCCTGCTCGCGCGTATTGGCGCGCTCCGCAAGGTGGGCGTCCCCTACCCCGATGGGTTCGAGGCCACCGCGCAGACGAACCTCCAGGCGCAGGCGGTCAAGATCGTTGAGAACCTCAAGCAAGGCGCAATCACCAACGCTCCGCCTGACCGCGAAATCATCGCGCTGGTGGCCTACCTGCAACGGCTCGGCACGGACATCAAGGTCAAGCCCGCCGCCCCGGTCGCACCCGTTCCTCCAGCGCCGGCTCCAGCGGCGCCTCCCGCACCCAAGACCGCCCAACTGAACGCTCCCATCCAAGCGCTTAACTAAGAAAACTGCCATGATCAAGAATGTGCTCACTGACATCGGAGGCGTCGGCCTCTACGGCGTGATTTCGATCTGCCTGTTCTTCGCCGTGTTCATCGGCGCGCTGTTCCTCACGGTCCGCATGAAAAAGGCTTTTGCCGACCGGATGAGCGCCCTGCCGCTCGACGACGGCGAGAACCCCGCGAAAGGAGCTTCCCATGAATGACCATCCGCACGAACCCAAGCTGCTCGAACACGACGCCGACGGCATCCGGGAACTCGACAACCTCCTGCCGCGCTGGTGGGTGTGGCTGTTCTACGGCTGCATCGCCTACTCGGTGGCCTACATGGTCTATTACCATGTGCTCAAGTCCGGCCCGCTCCAGGCCGCCGAATACGATGCCGAGTGGAAGGCCGGCGAGGCGCTCAAGTCCGCGGCGCTGCTCAAGTTCGAGGCCACGATTGCCACCCTCGCACCCGCGACGGACAAGGTGATTCTGGGCCAGGGACAGCAGGTCTTCATGACCTATTGTGCCCCCTGCCATCGCCCGGACGCCGGCGGACTGGTCGGCCCGAACCTCTGCGACGATTACTGGATTCACGGCTCCAACTACGTCGACACCGTGAAAATCATCATCAACGGCGTGCCCGACAAGGGCATGTTGACCTGGCGCGGCATCCTCAAGCCCGGCGAAGTCCACTCGGTCGCGAGCTACATCTACCAGTTTCGCGGAACCAAGCCGCCGAATCCAAAACCACGCGAAGACCAGGCACCGAAGCAAACCGGGCCAAGTCCGTTTGAGTAGCCGGATTGCTCGTGCCGAACTCAAACCACGCCATGCCTGCTGCAATGGAAGACAACCCCAAACCCGCCGCTCCCGACGACCACGGCGTCGCCCAGGACATCAACTGGGGGGACTACCGTGACCACCTCACCACGGCGGACCAGCAGGGGCATCGGCGCTGGCTTTACCCGAAGAAGCCTTCGGGATTCTGGTATGAGCATCGCACGCATCTGAGCTGGCTGCTCATCGCCATCATGTTCGCGGGGCCGTGGATTCGCATCAACGGCAACCCGCTCCTGCTTATCAACATCGTCGAGCGCCGCTTCTCCATCCTTGGGCAGATCTTTTGGCCGCAGGACACGCTCATCTTCGCCGTCGCGATGCTCGTCTTCTTCGCCGGCATCATGATCTTCACCACCGCATTCGGCCGGCTCTGGTGCGGCTGGACCTGCCCACAGACCGTGATGATGGAGATGGTCTTCCGCAAACTGGAATACCTGATCGAAGGCGACAGCGCCGAGCAGCGGGCATTGGATGCCGCGCCCTGGACGGCGAGAAAGTTCACCAAGAAGGCATTCAAGCATCTCGTCTTCTTCGGTGCGTCCTTCATCGTGGGCAACACGCTTCTTGCCTACCTCATTGGCAGCGAACAGTTGCTCCACATCCAGCTCGACGACCCGCGCAATCACGTCGTCGGCCTCACCTTCATGACGCTGTTCTCGCTGCTTTTCTACGCCATCTTCGCGCGCTTCCGGGAACAGGCCTGCACGTTCATCTGCCCCTACGGCCGCTTCCAGTCCGCGCTGCTGGACGAAAACACTTTGCTGGTTGCCTACGACAACCAGCGCGGCGAAACCCGCGCTCCGCTGCATCGCGACGAGACTTTTGTGCAACGCAAGACCGAAGGCAAAGGCGACTGCGTGAACTGCCGCGCCTGCGTGGCGGTCTGCCCCACGGGCATAGACATCCGCAACGGCGTGCAGATGGAGTGCGTAAACTGCACGGCGTGCATTGATGCCTGTGACACCATCATGGACAAGGTCGGCCAGCCGCGCGGGCTCATCCGCTTCGCCTCGCTGAACAACATCGCCCACGGGACCATGCAGCGCTTCACGCCGCGCATGGCCCTCTACTCAGTCGTGTTGACAGGCCTGATCTCACTGTTTCTCTTTCTCGTCTTCACCCGCTGCGACGTGGAAACCACCCTGCTCCGCGCCCCAGGCTCGCTGTTCATGGTCACCGCTCAAGGCAAGGTTGAGAATCTCTACACCATGAAAGTCGTGAACAAGACCATGCACGACATCCCGCTGGAACTGCGCCTGGAAGGCACGCCGGGCACGGTGCGCGTCATGGGCAGCACCGACTTCACCGTGCCCGCTGCGAAGCTGGCGCAGACTTCCGTCCTCATCGAATTGGAGCCCAAGCATCTCGACGGAGCCAGCACCAAGCTGACAGTTGGGGTGTATTCACAAGGCAAACTGCTGGAGACCGTCCATACCGGTTTCGTCGGCCCACGCGGAGCAAACCACCACGAAGCGCATGAAAAGCATGAACGCAAACCTGAACGCCGTTGAACCTCCCCGCGAGCGCAGTCTCTGGCCCTACGCCATCGTCGGATGGTTTGTTGTTTTTGGTTCGGCCATGGCCGCGTGGATCGTGGTCGCGGTCCGGCAAAACCTGGACCTCGTCCGGGCCGATTACTACGAGCACGAGATTCGTTACCAGCAGCAGATTGACCGGCAGGCCCGCACCCAACCGCTCGGCACCAGGGTGCAAGTGGCCTATGATGCCGCGCAGCAGCATATCCGCATCGCATTGCCAGCGGCCCACGCCGCACAAGCCCGGGGCAAGATCAACTTCTACCGTCCATCCAACGCCAAGCTCGACCGCGAGGTGAAGCTCACCGTGAACGCCGCCGGCCAGCAGACGCTCGACACAAAATCGCTCCAGCCCGGACTTTGGAAGGTCCGAGTGCAATGGACCGCGGGCACCGAGGAGTTCTACTTCGACCAGACCGTGGTCATTTCTGCGGCGAGGAGCGCGGCGTTCACGCCGCAGAAAGGTGGGGCGGAGTTGGGCTTCCAAACAGGCGTTGAGATCCGTGCGTTTCTGCGGCCTGAAGGCCGCGCTCCCGCCGCTTCCGCCACCCGCTCGTAACTCGCCACCATGGAACTCTGGACCGCATTTCTGCTTGGCCTAGTGGGCAGCGCCCACTGCGCCGGGATGTGTGGTCCGCTCGCGCTGGCCTTGCCGGCGACGGGCAATACGCGCGCCACATTCCTAGCCGGGCGCGTGCTCTATAATCTCGGCCGACTCGTCACTTACGCCACGCTCGGCGCGCTGTTCGGCCTGCTCGGCCAGAGCTTCGCCTTCGCCGGGTTCCAGCGGTGGATTTCCCTCGCGGCAGGCGCGGCCATATTGATCGGCCTCCTGGCGTCATCCCGCTTTGCCCTCGGCCTGCCGGCGATCACCGCCGTTGGGTGGTTGAAATCCAGCTTCAGCAAGCTGCTGCAGCAGCGCTCGCTCGCGTCTGTCTTCCTGCTTGGCTTGCTGAACGGGCTCCTGCCCTGCGGCCTCGTCTACGCCGCCGTCGCCGGGGCCACGGCCACCGGCAGCTTCCTCGGCGGCGCGCTGGCCATGCTCACCTTCGGCCTGGGCACCGTGCCGATGATGCTGGGCTTCTCCCTCGCCGGCCCGCGTCTGCACACTCTGCTGCGCTTCCGGCTCCATCGATTAATTCCCGCAAGCCTCGTGATCGTCGGGGTGCTGCTGGTGCTGCGCGGCCTCGCGCTGGGCATTCCCTACCTCAGTCCGGCGGCAGGTTCAGCGTGCTGCCATTGAGCCTTCCCGGGCCTTGGCCAGACCCAAGCACAAGATACAGCCGACTTTCGCCAAGTGAGCCCTCGCATTCAGCCGTTGCCTATGCTCCCTTGTCAGCGCGTCCTTGATGCCCATGGCCCCGCCCAAACCAAACACCTCGCCCGCCACCTGGCATGACCAGCCCAGCGAGGCGGTGTTTCACGCGCTGAGTTCCACGGCGGACGGACTGCCCCCAGAGGAGACAGCGCGTCGGCTGGCTGCTCAAGGACCCAACACGCTGCCCGAGACCAAGCGCCGTTCCTTGTTCCTCGTCCTGCTCCGCCAGTTCGTCAGCCCGCTGATCTACATCCTCTTCATCGCTGCCGCTGTGTCCTTTGCGGTGGGGCACCGGGGCGACGCGTTCGTCATTCTGCTCGTGGTCGTGGTCAATGCCCTGATCGGCACCTTTCAGGAGGGCCGGGCCGAGCGTTCCATGGAGGCGCTGCGCAAACTCTCGGCTGTGCGCGTGCGCGTGCTCCGAGGCGGGAAGGAATCCCTCGTCGAAGCACGCGACCTAGTGCCCGGGGACGTGGTGCTGCTGGCCGCCGGGGACGCGATGGCCGCAGATGCGCGCCTGATCGAGGGGACCGCCCTGGAGGCGGCCGAGGCCGCGCTCACCGGGGAATCACTGCCCGTGGCCAAGCATCCTGAACCGCTGCCCTCAGACACCGCGCTCGCCGACCGGCGCAACATGCTTTTCTCCGGCACCCACATTGCCGCCGGCCGGGGCAAGGCGCTGGTGGTGGCCACCGGCGTGGACACCGAGGTCGGGCGGATCGCGAGCCTGACCGAGTCCGCCGAGGAGCCCAAGACTCCGCTGGAGCAGCGCATTGCGCAGTTCGGCCGCTACCTGGTCGGCGCGGCCATCGGACTCTTCGTGCTGGTCATCGCCGTCGGGCTGATGCGCGGGCTGCCGTTCATCGAGATTCTGATGGTCGCCATCAGCCAGATGGTCTCGATGGTGCCGGAGGGGTTGCCTGTGGCGATGACCATCGCGCTCGCAGTGGGCATGCAGCGCATGGCGGGGCGGAAGGCCATGGTGCGCCGGCTCGCCGCCGTGGAAACGCTCGGCTCCACCAGCGTCATCTGCAGCGACAAGACTGGCACGCTCACGCGCAACGAAATGACCGTCACCACGCTGTGGCTCCCGGACGGGCGCACCGTGGAGATCACCGGCGCGGGCTATGCCCCGGAGGGCAAGTTGCTGACCGACGGCAAAGAGCTTTCCGCAGCGGCGGACCCCGCCCTGCTGGCCCTGTTGGAAGCCGGGGTCTTGTGCAATGACGCGCAACTCGTCCCCCCCGACGCCGCCGACCCACGCTGGCGTCCCTTGGGCGACCCCACGGAGGCGGCCCTGCTCACCCTGGCGATGAAAGGCTGCGTTGACCCCGCCGCGCTCCGGCAACAGTATCTGCGGCGGGCTGAAATCCCCTTCGACTCCGCCACCAAAATGATGGCCACGCAGCATGGCCACTCGGCCCGTGGTCGTGTCTGCCTCAAGGGCGCACCGGAAATCGTGCTGGGCCTGTGCGCGTTCACGCGCCGGGGCAATGAACTGGTGCCGCTGGACGAGCCGTGCCGGCGGGCCTTTGAAACCGTGTCCGCCGACCTGGCAGGCCGCGCCTTGCGGCTGCTCGTGATGGCCGAAGTGCCGGAAGCGGCGCTGGATGAGCGTTCCGGCTTTGACCAGTTCCAAGGCCACGCCACGTTCCTGGGGCTCATCGGGCAGATGGATCCGCCGCGTGAAGAAGTGAAAGCCGCCGTCGAGGAGTGCCGGCAGGCGGGCATCCGCCCCGTGATGGTCACGGGCGATCACAAGGCAACCGGGCTGGCCGTCGCCCGTTCCTTGGGCATTGCCAGAGAAGGCGATCTGGCCGTGGACGGCCGCGAACTCGAGGCCATGCCTGAACAGGATCTGCGGCATGACCTGGACCGTATCTCAGTGTTCGCGCGGGTGCATCCCGCGCAGAAGCACCGGATCGTCGAGGCATTTCAAGCGAAGGGCAATGTCGTGGCCATGACCGGCGACGGCGTGAACGACGCCCCCGCGCTGGCCCGCGCGGACGTGGGCGTGGCCATGGGCATCACCGGCACCGAGGTGGCCAAGGGTGCGGCGAAAATCGTCATCGCCGATGACAATTTCGCCAGCATCGTGAGCGCCGTTGAGGAGGGACGGCTGGTGTATCGCAACCTGAAAAAGGTGATTCTCTTCCTCTTCGCCACCTCGATTGACGAAGTGGTCGTCCTGCTCGGCGCGCTGTTTCTGGGCTATCCCCTGCCCCTCGCGGCGGTGCAGATCCTCTGGATCAATCTGGTCACGGAAGGCGTGCTCACCGTGAACTTGGTGATGGAAGGTCCCGAAGGGGATGAGATGAAGCGCCCGCCAATTCCGCGCGACGAACCGCTGATCACGCGCGGCATGGTGACGCGGATGCTGGGCATGGTCACGGCCTCGGTCACGGCCACGCTGGGCTACTTCATCTGGCGGCTGTCCACCGGAGCGTCCATTGATCTGGTGCGCAGCGAGACCTTCACTGTGCTGGCCGTGTGCCAATGGTTCAATGTCCTCAACTGCCGCAGCGAGCAGCAGTCGGCGCTGAGCCTGAGCCTGTTCAAGAACGGCTGGCTGCTCGGCGGCCTGGTGCTGGGCAACCTCCTGCACGTTCTGGTGATCTACACTGAACCGATGAACCGCATCTTCCACACCGTTCCGATTCCGCTGTTCAACGTCTTCCTCATTGGGGCCGTCGGCAGCCTGGTGCTCTGGGTGGAGGAGGTGCGCAAGCTGGTCGCCCGCCGAAGATCGCCTCAATCCGCCGGGTGAGGCCGGCGAACGACCAGGACCGGCCGTGCACTGCGCGCCATCACCGCCTGCGCCACGGAGCCGAGCACGGCCGAAATCAGCCCGGTGCGACCGTGCGATGCCAGGCAGATGACATCCGCGTCAAACCGCTCCGCCGCCTGGCAGATGGCGACCGCCGCTTCCGCGTGCGCCACGACTTCCACCTCGCAGGCAACGCCCCGGCTGAAGGCCGCGACCGGCACCAGCTCCCTGAGCCTGGCCTCGTCCGTCCGGAGTTCCCGTTCGTGCTCCTGCCGGGTCGGGGCGGGCGCTTCATACTGCCCGGCGATCAGCGGATTCACCGGATGCGGCGGCGCGGCCACATGCAGCAGGCGCACGGTGCCGCCGGGCTGGACCACCGCGCAGCCATGGGCGATGGCCGCATTGCCCGGCGCTGAGAAATCAGTTGCCACCAGCACGCGGCGGATCTCGGGCAGGCGGGCTGGCTCCGCTCCCGCTGCAGGCGGCACCACGAGCACGTTCATGGGCGCATGGTGCAAGATGCCGCGTGAAACCGAGGTGTGCCACAACCGCTCCACCCCGCGCCATTGATGCGTGCCGGTGACAATCAAGTTCGCCCGCTCCGCACGCGCCAGTTCCAGAAGGTCGAAGTCCGGTCGTCCCAGCCCCGGCAGCACCCGCAGGTTCGCCGGTTCCTCGCCGAGCAGTTCGGCCATTCGCTGGCGCAATTCACGCTCCAGAATCGCCTGCATCTCCGGCGGGTTGGCCCCGGACAAGTAGGCGGCGGCCACGCCCAGCCGGTTCCGCTCCTCCCACGGCCAGTTGATCCACGCCACCGTCAATTCGACCGGCCCCAGGCGGCGCAGTTCGAGGGCTTGCCTCACGGCGGCGTCTGCGGTGGGGGTGAAGTCATACCCGCACAGGACGCGCAGCGGGCGGCCCGTCCCTGCCCAGTCGAGCAGCGCTTCCGGCTGGCGGACCACGAGCGTCGGCACCGGCGAGCCTTCCGCGATCCGTTCCGATACGCTGCCGATCAGCCACCGTTCCGGCGCGCGGTGGCCCAACGAACCGACCACCACCATGCGCACTCCGCCACTGGCCGCAACCTTGGCCATGGCCTCGTCCGCGAGGCCGGCGAACAGCTCCCCTTTCACGTCGGCTCCGAGGGCGCGCAGCCGCTGCGCCTCGTCCCCGAGCCGCGTGCGCGTTATCGCGAACAGCGAATCCAGCACCTCAGGCGTAGCTGCGCCCAAGCCGGCGGCCTCATGGGCATGAACCACCTGAAGCGTGTCGCCCAGCCGCCCGGCCAGCGTGGCAGCCACCGTGCCGGCCCGCCCGGCGTTTGCGCTGAAGTCCGTTCCAAAGATGATTTTCATGGCAGGTGATGGTTTGAATCCGTTTGCCGGCCCGGAACTTGCCGCTGCCAGCTCCCAGTTCGTTTATGCAGCCCAAGTTCAGCGCGGGCGCCGAAATGCGCCCTCCTTTCCTTGGCGCAAGCAGGACAAGAATTGCACAACCCGTTGGCCGCCCCGGAATGTGCTGGAGCCACCGCCGCCGCTTCGACAACCATGCGGCGCATGAGCATGGTCGCCTTCTACGACACCAAACCCTACGACCGCGACTATTTCCAGCGGGCCGACCACGCGGACCAGCTGGCCTGGCGGTTCCACGACTTCCGGCTCAACGCGGCCACCGCCACCTCGGCCAGCGGCGCGCAGGCCGTGTGCGTGTTCGTCAACGACCGGGTGGATCAGGCGTGCCTGATGACGCTGGCGGAGCTGGGCGTGCGGCACATCGCCCTGCGCTGCGCGGGCTTCAACAACGTGGACCTCGTCGCCGCGCGCGAACTCGACCTGGCGGTGACGCGCGTGCCGGCCTACTCGCCGCACGCGGTGGCGGAGCACACCCTGGCCCTGCTGCTGGCGCTGAACCGAAAGACTCACCGCGCCTACAACCGCGTGCGCGAACTGAACTTCTCGCTCAACGGCCTCGTGGGTTTCGACCTGAACGGGAAGACGGCGGGCGTGGTGGGCACCGGGAAAATCGGCCGCATCACTGCGGGCATTCTGCGCGGATTTGGCATGCGCGTGCTCGCCTACGATCCCATGCCCGCGCCTGACTGGGCACGTGAAGCAGGCGTGACCTACACGGATTTCAACACGCTGCTGGCCGGCAGCGACGTGGTGACGCTGCACCTCCCCCTGACCGCGCAGTCACACCATCTCATCAATGCCGCGTCCATTGCGCGCATGAAGCCAGGCGCGGTGCTGGTCAACACGAGCCGGGGCAAGCTCGTGGATACGACCGCCGTCATCGAATCGCTCAAGCGCGGCCAGCTCGGCGGCGTGGCGCTGGACGTGTATGAAGAGGAGGAGGGCATCTTCTTCGAGGACCATTCGGGCGAAGTGCTGCACGACGACGAGTTGTCGCGGCTGCTGACTTTTCACAACGTGCTCATCACCGCGCACCAGGCGTTCCTCACCCGCGAGGCGCTCACAGAAATCGCGCGGGTGACCACGCTGAACATGCTCCGGGCGGGCACCGGGGAACCGTTCCTGGAAGGGACGGCGCTGTAGGCGGCATGGGCAGCAACCACAACGACCGGGCATGGGTGCTGGGGCAGAGCGTCCTGATGCTCGCCATGGTGGTGCTGGGCGTGACGCATCGCGAGAGCTGGCATCACGAGGCAGGCTTTGTAATTGGTGCGGTCCTCTTCGCGCTGGCGGCGGTCATCGGCATCTGGGGCGTCCGCTCGCTGGGGCGGAACCGGACACCCTGCCCCACTCCGAAGGCGGACGTCGAACTGGTCCAGTCCGGCATCTACCGGTGGCTGCGGCATCCGCTCTACAGCAGTGTCATGCTGGCGTCGGTGGGCTGGGCGCTGCTGTGGGCGAGCGCGGCGGCGCTGGCGGCGGCCGTGCTCCTGGGTGTCTTCCTGGCGGCGAAAGCCCGGCTGGAAGAGCGCCTGCTGCGGGCACGGTTCCCCGGATACGCCGCCTATGCGGAGCGAACGCGCAGGTTCATCCCCTGGGTCTATTGAGCCACGACCACGCCGCTCACTTCACATCCCAGGAATAATAGCCTGGCCAGAACTTGCCCTGCTCCACCTGGAGCTGGCCGCAGCGGCGGCGCATGTAGGCGGCGAGCGGGCCGGGGATCGCGTTGAAGGCGCTCTCGGCGGCGAGGAAATCCCCGGCCAGGTATTTGTTCAGCGCGGCGTCATACCCGGCCATGTCTTCGGCGGACATGGGCAGCAGCGAGTAGAGGCCGGTGGGGGATTTGCGGCCCTTCACGGTGCAACGGTCCATGAGGAGCGCCTTCTTCTTCAACTCTTCCGGCAACTGGTCGTAGCAGGACTCGGAGAAGATCACCTCGGTGGGGTAATGCCGGGTGAGACCTTCCAGCCGGGCCGCGAGGTTCACCTCATCCCCGAGCACGGAGTAGCTCATGCGCTCCTTCGAGCCGATGGCCCCGGAGACCAGGCCGCCGAAGTTGATGCCCGCGCCCAGGTCGAAGCAGTGCTCACCGGTCACCTTGCGATGCTGGTGGAAGGCGGCCAGCTCCTCACGGGCTTCAAGGTAGCAGCGGACGGCGGCGGCCGCCGCATCCGGCAGCGGCACGGGACAGCCGAAAATGGCCAGCACGGCGTCTCCGATGAAATTTACGATGGTGCCGCGATGCTTGGCCACGCGGGCGTTGATGATGCCGAGGTGGTCGTTGAGCGCCTTGAGGAGCGGCTGCGGCCCCATCTTCTCCGAGGCGGTGGAGAAGCCGCGGATGTCGAAGAACAGCACGGCGGCGTCCTCGAGGGTGCCGCTGAGCATCTCCTCCGGCTTGCGTTTGCTGATGACACGCTCATAGACCTCCGGCGAGACCAGCCGGCCAAAGACTTCCTTGGCCTCGACGATCTGCTTGCCCTGGTCCACGCGCACGTTCTGCGAGGAGGTCACCTTGCGCAACTGGTCAATGACCAGGTTGCGCAGCATCGCCGGCTGGCTGTCCACGATGCGGACAAAATCCTCCGCCTCGACGCGGAGCAGCTCGACCTCCCCGGCGCACTTGATGGTGGCGCTGCGGGGCGCGTTGGTCAGCACGCCCATCTCGCCGATAACCCCGCCGGCGCGCTGATGATCAATCACCACGCCGCCCTTGAGGATGACGACCTCGCCGTAGTTGATGAAGTAGATGGAGTCGGACGGTTCGCCCTCGCGGATGAACACGTCGCCGTCCTGCAACTGCTGGATCTTGGCCCGGCTGATCAAGTCTTCCATCGCCGCCTCGGGCAGGTTGCCGAGGAAGGGATTCTTGGCCGGGTTGAGCCGGAAAATGGTTTTGTCCGTCATGAGGTGCCTTTGGTGCCGCGCCTACTGGTTGAGATAATTCAAAGCGATGTGGTTGATGATCAAGTGCAGAGTGTTGTCCACGATCACCACGAGCCAGAAGCGGATGAAGGGCGGGGTCTCGACGCCATAGCCGGTGTTTTCCTCCTTCGCCGGCACATCGCCGCCGATCCAGACGAGATTCTTGAGCCGGCAGATGGTGGTGGCAATCGCCATGCGGTCAATCACCGCGTGCGTGCCAAAGATCACCGACCAGGCCACCAGGCCCTGGGTCAAGTTGCCGTTGATGATGCCCAGATAGATCAGGAACGGCATCGAATAAACCAGGGCGTGAATGATGGCCCACGGCCAGCTCCGCAGCTTGCGCACGGCCATCTGCTCGGTCTGGAGCACATAGTCGCCGAGTAGGTGTAAGATGAGTTCGTGCACTGGCGGTTGGTTTATTGGGGTTGGGGGTCGGTGGGGCGCAGCGGCGCGGACGGCACGAGGCGGTAGAAACGCGTGCCCTCGGCGGGGAGGTGGACCGCGCTGGCGCCATTTTCCTGGATGACTGGAACCGTGACGGGCGTCCACGGGCCGGTGATGGCGGTGGCGGTCTGCAGTTCGTAGGCCCCGGTGCCGTTCGGCCAGCGGAGCATCAGGTCATTGCCAACCACCTGGGGGGTCAACCGCGGCAGCCCGAGGCTCAGCGTCGCCACCAGGTTCAGGTTGCCCAGGAGGTAGCTTGGAATCAGCGACAGGTTGCCGCCCAAATCGTCGCCGGTGATGGTGGCGAACGTCCCCGAGCGGCTGGCGCTGGTGAACACCGGGAAGATGTTCAAGACGACCGGCAGGAAACTGTTGGTCAGGACGACGTTCAGCGTGCCGGTGAGGGTGGCCGTGCCCCCCACCTGCAACTGGCCGGACTGCGTGCCCGC
The DNA here is from genome assembly GCA_964496695.1 of uncultured Klebsiella sp. Classification (GTDB taxonomy): domain Bacteria; phylum Verrucomicrobiota; class Verrucomicrobiia; order Limisphaerales; family SXTU01; genus SXTU01. Next base: position 32,621 of record CAZCBE010000047.1, on the reverse strand, counting down.
CAGCAGCCCGCCGATGTAGATCGTCACCGCACTGCCGGCGGTCGGGGTGAAATCGCCGGCCAGCGACACGATGCCCTTCCGGATCTCCAGCGTCCCGCTTTGATTGAAGACGCCGTTCCAGGTGCTGGTGCCCGTGCCGCCGGACTTGATCACCGTGCCGCTGTTGTTGAAGGTCTTCACCGTGCCGTCGTTGCTCTCGAACAGGGTGGCGTCCACCTGGGTTTCAAACACCGCCCCGGCGTTGTTGTTGAGCACAGGGGTGTTGTCACCGATGATCCGCCCCGCCGTCCACAACACCGTCCCGTTGTTGTCCAGCCGGCGGTTCAGTGATTTGTCCGCGACGCCGCTGACGGTCATGGCGGCGAGGCTGGCGATGGTCGTGCGCCCGGCCCCGCTCATCGTGCCGCCGTTCCAGTTGAACTGGCTGCCGGCCGGAACGTTGAAGGCGCCGTCGCCGCCGAGCACGCCGAAAAGCAGCTCGAAGGTGCCGGTGACGGAGGCGGTTCCATTCGTGACCACCTCCACCGTCCCGCCAACAATCCGGGTGACGCCCGCGCCGCTGAAGGTCACGCCGTTCGCCAGCACCTGGGTGCCATTCGTGAAGCTCAGCACGGTGCCGCTCGCCACGGTGAACGCGCCCGAACTGGCCCCGCCTCCGGCCAGCGAGACGCCGCCCGACTGCACGCTCAGAAGGCTGGCATTGTTGAACAGGCCGTTCCAGGTGCCCGTGCCGGTGCCTGCCGACTTCCGCACGGTGCCGCTGTTGTTGAACGTCTTCACCGTGCCATCGTTGCTGTCGAACAGCCGGGCGTCAGTCTGGACATCAAACAGCGCGCCGGCCTGATTGTTGAGCACCGGGCTGCTGTCGCCGATGATCCGGCCGGCTGTCCAGGTGATGGTGCCGAGGTTGTCCAACTGCCGGTTCAGGGACTTGTCCGTCGCGCCGCTGGCCACCAGCGTCCCGTTGGTGGCAATCGTCAATGTCCCGCCTGGCCCGAAAATTCCGCCGGTCCAGTTCAACGTGCCGATGAGCGTGCCGGTGCCCGACAGGGTCCCGCTGGCGAACTCGACGTTGGCACCGGCGGCGTTGGTGATCGTCCCGTTGATCGTGGCACCCGTGAGATACAAGCGCCCCGGCCCCAGGTTCGTGGACGTGTTCAGCGTCACCGTGCCGGAGGGATGCAAAGTGCCGGTCTGCACGTCCGCGACGCCGCTGTGGTTGAACACGCCGAGCCACTCGCTCGTGCCGGTGCCGGCCGACTTGCGCACCGTGCCGCTGTTGTTGAAGGTCTTCACCGTGCCGTCGTTGCTCTCGAACAACGTCGCGTCCACCTGGGTGTCGAAGAGCGCCCCGACGTGGTTGTTGAGCACCGGCGTTTCGTCACCGATGATCCGCCCGGCGGTCCACGTCACCGTGCCGCTGTTGTCCAGCCGCCGGTTCAGGGACTTGTCGGCCACTGTGCTCACCGTGAGCGTCCCGCCGCTGGCATTCGTCGTCGTCCCCGTGCCGCTCATCACCCCGCCCTTCCAGTTGAACACGCTGCCGGAGGGCACCAGGAACGTGCCATCGCCGCCCAGCACGCCGCTGACCAGCTCGAAAGTGCCGGTCACGGACGCGGTCCCGTTGGTGACCACGGTGACCGTCCCGCCCGCGATTTGGTTGGTGCCCGCTCCCGTGAACAACGTGCCGTTGGCCAGCACCTGCGTGCCGCCCGTGAACGCCGTCACGGCAGTGGTCGCGTTCGTAAAGAGGCCGGAGCTGGAACCGCCGCCGGCGAGCGCAATGGTGCCGGTCTGCACGTTCAGCGTGCCGCTGTTGTTGAACAGACCGTCCCAAGTGCTGGTGCCCGTGCCCGCCGTCTTCTTCACGGTGCCGCTGTTGTTGAAGGTCTTCACCGTGCCATCGTTGCTCTGAAACAGGGTCGTGTCCGTCTGGTTGTCGAACACAGCTCCGGCCAGATTGTTGAGCACCGGGCTGCTGTCGCCGATGATCCGGCCGCCGGTCCAGGTAATCGTGCCCCGATTGTCCAACTGCCGGTTCAGGGATTTGTCCGTCGCGCCGCTGGCCACCAGGACACCGTTGGTCGCGATGGTCAGCGTGCCGCCGGAGCCGAGCGTGCCGCCCGTCCAGTTCAGGGTGCCGATGACCGTGCCCGTGCCGGAGAGCGTCCCGCTGGCGAACTCCACATTGGACCCGGCGGCGTTGGTCAAGGTCCCGTTCACCGTGCAGTCTCCGAGGAGGAAACGGCCCGCACCGCTGTAGGTGGAGGTGTTCAGCGTGACCGTGCCGACCGGGTTCAGCGTGCCGGTCTGCACGTTCACCGTGCCATTGTTGTTGAACACGCCATGCCAGGTGCTGGTGCCGGCGGCCGTGGATTTCCGCACGGTGCCGTAGTTGTTCAAGGTCTTGACGGTGCCATCGAAGCTTTCGAACAAGGTCGCATCCACGGTGGTGTTGATGAGCGCCCCGGCGTAGTTGTTGATCGTCGCACCAGTGTTTCCGAGCAGCCGGCCGGCGCTCCAGGAGACCGTGCCGTAGTTGTCGAGCCGCCGGCCCAGATCAAGGTCGCCCGATCCCGCCACCAGTATGGTGGCATTTGTCGCCACCGTGAACATGCCGCTGCCGTTGATGCTGCCACCCGACCAGATGTAAGACGTGAAGGCCTGGACCTCGACGTTCCCCGCCCCGCCCAAGGTCCCACCGAGATGCTGCATGCCGCCGCCTTTGATTGTGACCGTGACGTTGGTGGCAATGTCCACCGTTGCCCCGGTGAGGATCCGCCCGACCCCAGCCCCCACATACTGCATGCCCGACAACCATTGGAACGTCCCGGTTCGCAGTTCAAAGACCTGACCGGAGACATTGGTCGAAACGCCGGCGAGCGTGCCTCCGCCCGTCAGGCTGAGATTCCCCAGTTGCACATAGACGGTTCCGGTGGAATGCAACGCCGCGGCCAGGACGACCATGCTGTTGCCCACGGACTTCTTCAGCGTGCCGGCATTCGTGAAGATTGCCGTTGTGCCCAGCATGGTGCCGTTGGCGACCTGGATGTCGAAGACGCCGTCCGTGTGGTTGTAGATCACCGTGTCCGTGGTGTTGCCGAGCAGCGAACCGGTGCCCGCGAAGGTGACCGTGCCGTGGTTGTCGAGGCGGCGCGTGAGCGTCTTGCTGCTGCTGCCGCTGATGCCCAGCACCACGCCGCTCTCCAGCAGGGTGGACCCGGAGCCGGTCAGCGTGCCAGCCGACCACTGGAAGTTCGTGCGCAACGAGAGCAGGCCCGCCCCGTCAATCGTGCCGCCCGAGAAGGAGATGCCCGCCACCTGCACCCCGTTGGTGATCGAGACAATGCCGCCGGCAATCGTCACGGAGTCATTGGGGCCGGGCACGCCCACCGGCAGCCATTGGGCGGGATCGCGCCAACTGCCGGTGCCACCCTGCCAGATGTAACTGAGCGGCGTGGCTCCCGGCGGATTGACCACCGTGATGGTGAAGGTCTGCACCGGCGAGGTGTCCACGCCGAGGTAGAAGGTGCCGCCGTCGTCCTGCGCGCTGACACTGACGACCGCCGTGCCGAGGAAACCGGACACCGTGAAGGTCAGCGTGCCGTTGGTGCCAATGGCCGGCTGCACCGAGAAGAGCGCGCTGTTGTCCGAGGTGACATTGAAGTTGGTGATCGTCTGCGTGCCGGACTCGCCCGATCCCACCGTGGTGTTGCCGATGAAGTTGGTGACCGTCACTGACCCGGCGGTCGTCAACACCGTCTTGCTGGCCGTCACCGCCGCGGCGGAGGCGTATTTCACCGTGCGGACGACGTCATCGGACGTGCCGGTGACATACACGTTGCCGGAGGTGTCCACCGCGACCGAGCGGGCGGTGTCATCACTGTTGTTCACGCCGTCATAACGGTTGGTCCAGACGCCGCTGCCGTCCGAAGCGTATTTTACTGTCACAATGTCCAGCCGATTGGCCGCGCTCCCGGACTGCCCTGAAACAAACACGGCGCCGGCGGAATTCACGGCGAGTGCGTTGGGCTGGTCATCGAAGCCACTGCTGTAATGGTTGGTCCATGCGGGCGAGCCGTTGTTAAGATACTTGATCACGGTATAGTCGGAAACTGCACCGTTCCAAGTTATGCCCGCGATAATCGCATTGCCCAAACTGTCCAGCGCCATGGCCCGGAGGCCCTGGTCATTGGGATCGCCGCGATCATATAGGTTGGTCCAGAGCGGCGCGCCGGCACCGCTGTATTTGATCACGGCAAACTTCACGTGCCCTTCATCGTAATTGGCCGCGACGAGGATATCCCCGTTCGGATCCACCGCCACCGCCACGCCATCGCTGGAGTTCCCGCCCATCGTGAAAGTGTTGGTCCAGAGGATGCTCCCGTCCGTTCCGGAGAACTTCAAGGTGAGAGCAATGGGGGTAGTGCTGAAGCCCTCTCCCGTGACATACACATCGCCGTTGGAATCCACCGCGATGCTTCTGGGATCATGCGAGCCGGCAACTGCATAGCTGTGGCGGTTCGTCCAGACCGGCGTGCCATCCGAAGCATACTTGATGGTCAGGTAATCCGTATAGCTGCCACCGAATGAACTGCCGGCCACGATGACGTCGCCGCTCTGATCCACCACGATGGCCGCGGCCTTGTCTTCGCCGATTCCCCCATAGTAGTTAGTCCAGACCGGAGTCCCGTTGGCGGCATACTTGATGGTCACGAAGTTGTTGTCGGAGTCGGTCGTCGCACCGGTGAGGAACACGTTCCCTGAGCTGTCCACGGCCAGGCCGCCCACCGTGTCATAGAAGCTCCCCGGACCATTGAACGTATTGGTCCACTGGCCGGTGCCGTCTGGCGCATACTTGACCACCACGATGTCCGAGGTCTGGCCCGCCTCCACTTCCCCGGCCACAATCACGTTCCCGGAGCTGTCCAGGACCACTTTGCGGCCCACGTTGCCGGGGGAGCTGCCCAGGCTGCGCACCCAGTCCTGGACGCCGTCCGTCGCCGCGCTGCTGGTGAAGCTGAAATTGGGCTGCTGGTTCACCGCCACCACGCTGATGGTGAAAGTGTTCGTCGCCTGGTTCACCCCGCGCACCGTGCCGCCATTGTCCGTCACCACCAGGGTGATGGTGGCGGTGCCCAGCATCCGGGCAGCCGGGGTGAAGGTCAGCGTGCCCGCCGTCGTGAAGGACGGCTGGACATCGAACAGCGTCGGATTGCTGTTTGTGGTGAAGGTGTTCGTGATGGTCTGGCTCGACTCGCCGGCCGTGAGGGTCGCAAACGCAGCATGCGTTTGGAGGTTCGCATCCATGGCCGCGTAGAGCGTATTGGAGGCAAAGGTGATGGTCGGCGCGTCGTTGACCGCCGTCACGGTGATCGCAAACAACTGCACCCCGCTGGCATCCACCCCGCCCGACAGGACGCCCCCGCTGTCATGCGCGACCACCCCGATGATGGCCGTGCCGTTGGCGTTGGTGGCCGGCGTGAAACGCAGCGTCCCCGGCGTGCCCGAAGCCGACCCGTCCAAGGACGGCTGCACCAGGAAGAGCGCGTTGTTGCTGTTCGTCACCACGAAGGTCACCACCTGGCCGGACTCGTCCGCCGGCCCGGCGAGAATGTTCGTCACGGCCAGAGCCAGCGTGAACGGCCCGGAATCCTCCAGCACCGTGACGCCATAAGTTCCGTTCCATTTGGCGGCATTGACGTAAAGCTGCTGGATGTTGGCATCCGACAAAACGGGCTGGCTCATCCAGTTCCCGGAGTGGCTGTAATTCACGACCCGGCCAGCCCCAAAGAAGCGGACGGCCACGCCCGCATTCCCCTGCAAGTCGCGCATCAAAACCGTCGCCGGATTGGAAGTGAACGCATGCACCTGCCCCCGATTGAAGGCGGGCGAACCAGCGACACTGAAACTGGCCGGCACGCCCGTCAGCACCGGATGTCCGGACGCAGCGGGAACGTTCGTGTAGGTGATCGTCCCAATCCCGCTGGCGGTCGTGTCGAACAGGATCAGGTCCCGCATGTTCGCCATGCGGCCATTGTCCAGTTCATAAGTATTCCACTCGCTGCCGATGAAGGTGCCGCCGGACTGGACGTAGCTCACCAGGGCGTTCTGCCCGGCCAAGGGCATGTCGTCGGTAAAGGTGGAGCCGTTCAGATGGATCACCGCGTCAAAGCCAACTGGGCTCGGGTTGCTTCCCGTATAGTTCGTCTCCGAAGTGGCGCTCAAGGTGACGGTCAGGCCGGCGGTCTCCAGCGCGCTCTTGAGCGCCAGCGTCCCGGCGGACATGTCGTCCCAGATGAGGAGCACGCTCGAAGCACCGTTGCCGGTGAGCGAACCCAGGTTGCTGATCACGCCGTCGTTCAGAGTGAAGCTGGGCACATCGTTCACCGCCGTGACCGCGATGGTGAACGTATTCGTCGTCTTGTTCACGCCGGCGTTGGCCGTGCCGCCGTCGTCCTCCGCGATCACCGTCACCGTCGCCGTGCCGTTCGAGTTTGCGGCCGGGGTGAAGGAGAGCGTGCCGTCCAGAGAGATCGCGGGCTGCACCAGGAACAGCGCCGCGTTGTTGTTTGCGACCGTGTAATTCGTGATGCTCTGGCCGGACTCGTCGGCCGGTCCGACCGTGGGCGTCACAAAGCTCGTGACGCTTTGCGCACTGGCATCCTCCAGCACCGTCACCGTCGCCTGGGAAAAGCTGATCGCCGGCGCGTCATTCACCGCCGTGATGGCAATCGTGAAGGTGTTGGTCGTCTTGTTCACGCCGGCATTGGCTGTGCCGCCATCGTCCTCCGCAATCACCGTCACCGTCGCCGAGCCGTTCGCATTGGCCGCCGGGGTGAAGGTCAGCGTCCCGTTCAGGGCCACCGCCGGCTGGACTGAGAACAACGTTGAGTTGTTGTTGGCCACGGAGAAGTTCGTGATGCTCTGCGCGGTCTCATTCGCCTGGCCACCCAGTGCCAGCACAAAGGCGCTCATGGACTGCGCCGCGGCATCCTCCAGCACCGTCACGGTCGCCTGCGCGAAGCCAAGGGACGGCGCGTCGTTCACCGCCGTGATCGCGATGGTGAACGTGTTGGTCGTCTTGTTCACGCCGGCGTTGGCCGTGCCGCCGTCTTCTTCCGCGATCACCGTCACCGTGGCGGAACCGTTCTTGTTGGCCGCCGGGGTGAAGGTCAGCGTGCCGTTCAAAGCCACCGCCGGCTGGACCGAGAAGAGCAGCGTGTTGTCGTTGGCCACGGCGTAGTTCGTGATGCTCTGGCCGGATTCGTCGACCGGTCCGACCGTGGGCGTCACAAAGCTCGTGACGCTCTGCGCGCTGGCATCCTCCAGCACCGTCACCGTCGCCTGGGCAAAAGTGATCGCCGGCGCGTCATTCACCGCCGTGATTGCAATCGTGAAGGTGTTGGTCGTCTTGTTCACGCCGGCGTTGGCCGTGCCGCCGTCGTCTTCCGCAATCACCGTCACCGTGGCGGAACCGTTTGCGTTGGCCGCCGGGGTAAAGGTCAGCGTCCCGTTCAGGGCCACCGCCGGTTGGGCCGAGAACAGCGCCGTGTTGTTGTTCGCCACGGAATAGTTCGTGATGCTCTGCCCAGATTCGTTGGCCGGACCCGTCGAGCCGGTCACAAAAGCGCTGAGGCTCTGCGCGCTGGCATCCTCCAGCACAGTCACGGTCGCCTGCGCAAAGGTGATCCCCGGCGCGTCGTTCACCGCCGTGATCGCGATGGTGAACGTGTTCGTCGTCCTGTTCACGCCGGCGTTGGCCGTGCCGCCGTCGTCCTCCGCGATCACCGTCACGGTGGCCGAGCCATTGGCGCTGGCCGCCGGGGTGAAGCTCAGCGTCCCGTTCAAGCCCACCGCCGGCTGGCTGGAGAACAGCGCCGTGTTGTTGTTCGCCACGGAATAGTTCGTGATGCTCTGCGCGGACTCGTCCGCCGGTCCGACCGTGGGCGTCACAAAGCTCGTGACGCTCTGCGCGCTGGCATCCTCCAGCACCGTCACTGTCGCCTGGGCAAAAGTGATCGCCGGCGCGTCATTCACCGCTGTGATCGCGATGGTGAACGTGTTGGTCGTCTTGTTCACGCCGGCATTGGCCGTGCCGCCGTCGTCCTCCGCAATCACCGTCACCGTCGCCGAACCATTCTGGTTCGCCGCCGGGGTGAAGGTCAGCGTGCCGTTCAGGGCCACCGCCGGCTGGGTCGAGAAGAGCGCCGTGTTGTTGTTGGCCACGGAGAAGTTCGTGATGCTCTGCGCGGTCTCATTCGCCTGGCCACCCAGTGCCAGCACAAAGGCGCTCATGGACTGCGCCGCGGCATCCTCCAGCACCGTCACGGTCGCCTGCGCGAAGCCAAGGGACGGCGCGTCGTTCACCGCCGTGATCGCGATGGTGAACGTGTTGGTCGTCTTGTTCACGCCGGCGTTGGCCGTGCCGCCGTCTTCTTCCGCGATCACCGTCACCGTGGCGGAACCGTTCTTGTTGGCCGCCGGGGTGAAGGTCAGCGTGCCGTTCAAAGCCACCGCCGGCTGGACCGAGAAGAGCAGCGTGTTGTCGTTGGCCACGGCGTAGTTCGTGATGCTCTGGCCGGATTCGTCGACCGGTCCGACCGTGGGCGTCACAAAGCTCGTGACGCTCTGCGCGCTGGCATCCTCCAGCACCGTCACCGTCGCCTGGGCAAAAGTGATCGCCGGCGCGTCATTCACCGCCGTGATTGCAATCGTGAAGGTGTTGGTCGTCTTGTTCACGCCGGCGTTCGCCGTGCCGCCATCGTCCTCCGCAATCACCGTCACTGTTGCCGAGCCATTCGCGTTCGCCGCCGGGCTGAAGCTCAGCGTCCCGTTCAGGCCCACTGCCGGCTGCACGAGGAACAGCGCAGTATTGTTGTTCGCCACCGAGTAATTCGTGATGCTTTGGCCGGACTCGTCCGCCGGCCCGACCGTGGGCGTCACAAAGCTTGTGACGCTCTGCGCACTGGCATCCTCCAGCACCGTCACCGTCGCCTGCGCAAAGGTGATCGCCGGCGCGTCGTTCACCGCCGTGATCGCGATGGTGAACGTGTTGGTCGTCCGGTTCACGCCGGCGTTGGCCGTGCCACCATTGTCCTGTGCAATCACCGTCACCGTGGCGGAGCCATTGGCGCTGGCCGCCGGGGTGAAGCTCAGCGTCCCGTTCAGGCCCACCGCCGGCTGGCTGGAGAACAGCGCCGTGTTGTTGTTCGCCACGGAATAGTTCGTGATGCTCTGCCCGGATTCGTTGGCCGGTCCGAACGTGGGCGTCACGAAACCCGGCAGTGTCTGCGCAGCCGCATCCTCTAACACCGTCACCGTCGCCTGCGCAAAGGTGATCCCCGGCGCGTCGTTCACCGCCCCGACGGTGATCGTGAAGGTCTGGACCGGCGACTGGTCCACGCCCCGGTCAGCCGTGCCGCCGTCGTCCTGCGCAAAGATGGAGACCGTGGCCGTGCCAGTCACGTTCGCCACCGGGGTAAAGGTCAGCGTGCCCCCTGCATCCACCGCCGGCTGGCTGCTGAAGAGCGCGTTGTTGTCATTCGTGACTGTGAAGCCCAGGGACTGCCCGGCCTCGTCCACCGGTCCGAGGCTGATGCTGGTGGCGAAACCCGGCTGGGTATAAGCCCCGCTGTCCTCCAGCACCGCAAGGATCAAGGCCTCGGTCGCGGTGTAAATCTGTTCGCCCGCCGCGACGGCCGCGAACTTGGACCCGTCGGCGGAAGCGGCCACGCCCAGCCACGCGCGAGTGGTCTCACGCGCGGCCCAGGTCACCCCGGAATCCGCCGAGGTGTAGATCAGGCCGTTGTTCACCACTCCCGCCAGCTTGGTCCCATCGGAAGAGGAGGCCAGGAAATACCAGTCGCGATCATTCTCCCGCGCTGTCCACGTCACCCCATAATCCGTCGAGGTGTAGATCTTGCCCCCCTGCTCCGCCGCGACAAGTTTGGAACCGTCCGCCGAAGAGGTCACGGAGCGCCAGGCGCGGTGATTTTCCTGGGGCGTCCAAGTCTGGCCGGAATCGGCCGAGGTATAGACATGATCGTTCATCGCGGCGGCGACCAGCCTGGTGCCATCGTCCGAGGACGCCACGCCCAGCCAGACACGGGTGCTCTCCCGCGGCGTCCAGGTCTGTCCCGAGTCCGTCGAGGTGAACAACTGGCCATTCTCCACGCCGGCCACGAGCTTGGTGCCGTCCGCAGAGGACGCCACACACCGCCACTCCCGGCTGCTGTCGCGCATCACCCAGGTCGCCCCGGAGTCGGGAGACGTGTAGATGTGGCCGTTGTTTGCCACCGCCACGAGCTTGGTGCCATCTGCGGAGGAAGCCACGGCGTTCCAATCCTGGATGACGGAGCCTTTCTCATCGGTCCAGGTCGCCCCCGAGTTCGTCGAGGTATAAATCAGGTCGCCAAGAACGACCGCCACCAGTTTGGTGCCGTCCGCCGACGAGGCAATCGCGCTCCAGTTACGATTGATGTCCCGCGCCGTCCAGTTGGCCCACGCCGGGATCGCGAAGCTGGGCGCGTCATTCACGGGGGTGATGGTGATGGTGAACGTGTTGGTCGTCTTGTTCACGCCGGCGTTCGCCGTGCCGCCGTCGTCCTCGGCGACCACCGTCACGGTGGCCGAGCCAATCGCGTCCAACGCGGAGGTGAAGGTCAGCGTGCCGTCCAAGGCCACCGCAGGCTGCACCGAAAACAGCGCCGTATTGTTGTTGGCCACCGCGTAGTTGGTGATGCTCTGGCCGGTCTCATTCACCGCCCCCACCGACGTCACGGTCGCAAAGCTGGCCAGGGTCTGCACGCCTTCATCCTCCGGCACGGATACCACCGGCTGGGCAAAGCTGATCGCCGGGGCATCATTCACAGCGGTGATGGCCAGGGTAAAGGTGTTGGTCGTCTTGTTCACGCCGACGTTGGCCGTGCCGCCGTCGTCCTCCGCAATCACCGTCACGGTGGCCGAGCCGTTCTGGTTGGCCGCCGGGGTGAAGGTCAACGTGCCGTTCAAGGCCACCGCGGGCTGCACCGAGAACAGCGCCGTATTGTTGTTGGCCACCGCGTAGTTGGTGATGCTCTGGCCGGACT
>CAZCBE010000047.1:0-21431 GCA_964496695.1 uncultured Klebsiella sp. | reverse complement strand
AACAGCGCCGTATTGTTGTTGGCCACCGCGTAGTTGGTGATGCTCTGGCCGGACTCGTTCGCGGGACCGGTCGAGGCGGTTACAAAGGAGCTGACCGTCTGCGCCGTCGCGTCTTCCAGCACCGTCACCGTCGGCTGGGCAAAACTGATCGCCGGCGCATCGTTCACCGCAGTGATCGTGATGGTGAAGGTATTGGTCGCCTTGTCCACGCCGCCGTTGCCAGTGCCGCCGTCGTCCTGCGCGACTACGGTGATCGTGGCCACGCCAAAGGCGTTCAGGGCCGGCGTGAAGGTGAGCGTGCCGTTCGTGGCAATCGCCGGAGCCGTGGAAAACAGGCTGCTGCTCGTGGTGCTCACCGCGTAGTTCGTGATCAACTGCGAGGCCAGCTCCTGGGCCGGTCCCACGCTGCTGAATGCGATGAAACTCGGCACCGTGACGGCACCGGCATCCTCCAGCGCAATGACGTTGTTTGAGGCGAAGGCAAAGCTCGGCGCATCGTTCCGCTCCTGCAGGAAGATGAGGAAGGTCTGCGGGGCGGAAAGGTTCATGCCGCCGTTCAAATTGTCGCCGCTGTCCTGCGCCTGAACGCTCACCGTGATGGTGCCGGTGGCGTTGGTCGCCCCCTGGAAGGTCAGCGTGCCATTCACGTCCACGGCGGGCGGGACGGCAAACAGGCCCGGGTTGTCATTGTCCACGAGATAGCGCACCAGGGTCTGGGCGGATTCATTCGCCGGCCCGGGGTTGAAACTGCTGACGAGGTTGGCGAAGACTGTCAGGGTGTTGTCCTCGGCGACGCCGAGGGTGCTGATCGCCAGCACCAGAGCCGGCGCGTCATTCACCGCCGTGACCGTGAGGGTGAAGGTGTTCGTTTTCGTGTCCACGCCGGCATTCGCCGTCCCGCCGCTGTCCTGCGCGATCACCGTGACCGTGGCCGAGCCGTTGGCATTGGTCGCGGGGGTGAAGGTCAGCGTGCCATCCGCCGCAATGGCCGGCTGGGTGGAGAAGAGCCCCGTGTTGTCGCTGCCCACCTGGTAGCCGATGATCCGCTGGCCGGATTCATTCGCCAGCCCACCGCCTCCCGTGGCAAAGGCCGGCACCGTCTGGGCACCTGCGTCTTCCAGCACCACGACCAGGGTGGTGGCGAAGGTGAGCGACGGCAGGTCGTTCACCGGCGTCACAACAATCACAAACGTGTTCGTCGCCTTGTCCACACCGCCGACGAGGATGCCCCCGTCGTCCTGCGCCACCACCGTCACGCGCGCAACCCCGTAGGCGTTCAGTGCGGGGGTGAAGGTGAGCGTCCCGTTCGCAGCAACGGCTGGCTGGCTGCCGAACAGGTCCGGGTTGCTGTTCGTGACAAGGAAGGTGACCGCCTGGCTGGATTCGTTCTGCGGCCCGGGGGAGATGTTCGTGACCGCCAGCGCCATGGTGAACGCACCGCTGTCCTCCAGCACGGTGATGGACGGGCCAAAGCTGACGTTCGTGCCGATGGCGAACGAAGTCGCGTTGCCGGCGTTGATGCGGGTCACACCCGCCAGCCCCTCGGGCACGCTGGCCTGGTTGACATCGTTGAAGCCCCAGGCGACCACGGTGCCGTCCGCCCGCAGCGCGAGGTTGTGATAGACCCCGGCCGCGATCGCGACCGCATTGGTCAGGTCCGCCGGCACGTCGGTCTGGTTGCGGTCATTCGCTCCCCAGGCCACCACGGTGCCGTCACTCTTCAAGGCAAGGCTATGAAAGAAGCCGGCGGACACTGCGATCACATTGGTGAGCCCGGGAGGGACCGTTGACTGCCCCGACACGTTCTTGCCCCAGGCCACCACCGTGCCATCACTCTTGAGGGCGAGATTGTGGTAGCCGTTCGCGGAGATGCTGGTGACGCCGGCCAGACCCACCGGGATGTTGGTCTGGCTGTAATCGTTGAAGCCCCAGCCGATCACCTGGCCACTGCGGGTCAGCGCCAGCGAGTGGGCGTCCCCGGCTGCGATGCCAACAATGTCCGTGGCGCTGGGCGGCACATCCAACTGGCCGTAGCTGTTGTCGCCCCAGCCGACCATGGTGCCATCCGACTTGAGCGCGAGGCTGAAGTAGCTGCCGGAGGCAATCGCCGTGACGCTGTTCAGGCCCTGCGGCGGTGCAAGCGAACCGCCGCTGGCGTCCGCCCAGCCGACGACCGTGCCGTCCGAACGCAGGCCGATGACATGATAGCCGCCGCCCGCGATCTGCACGGCGTTGGTGAAGTCGGCGGGAATGTGCTGCTGGCCCGCATTGTTCCAGCCCCACGAGGTCACATTCGTGGCCAGCGGCTGCACCGCGAGCCCGAAGGCGAAGCTCGGCGGGTCGTTCACCGCGCTCACCGTGATGGTGAAGGTGTTGGTCGTCTTGTTCACCCCGCCATCCACCGTGCCGCCATCATCCTGACTGATCAGAGTGACGACCGCCGAGCCGGTCGCGCTGGTCGCCGGGGTGAAGGTGAGCGTGCCTGCCAGGCTGAGCGCGGGCTGGGCCGAGAACAACGTCGAGTTATTGTTCGCCACATTGTAATTGGTGACGGTCTGGCCGGCTTCATCCACCGGTCCCAGCACCGCCGTCGCGAACGCCGCCAAGGTCTGCGCCCCGGCATTTTCCGCCACCACCACCGGGTTCGAGGCCAGCGTCACCACCGGCGGGTCATTCACCGGGAGGATGGTCACCGTGAAAGTGTTGGTGGCCAGGTTCACGCCGCCATTGTCAGTGCCGCCATCATCCTGAACGATAACCGTGATCGTGGCCGAGCCGTTGGAATTGGCGGCAGGTGTGAAGGTCAGCGTGCCGTTCAAGGCCAGGGCCGGACCGGCCGAGAACAGGCCAGGGACACTGCTCGTCACGGTGTAATTGGTGATGGCCTGCCCCACTTCGTTCGTGGGCCCGATGCCACCCGTGGCAAAGCCCGCCACAGTCTGTGCGCCCGCATCCTCCAGCACCGCCACGACGTTGGTGGCAAATGTGACGGAAGGCGCGTCGTTGACCGGCGTGACGTTGATGGTGATGGCGATGATGCCGGAGCCGTTGGTGCCGCCGTTGTCCGAATCGCCGTTGTCAAACGCCCGCACATAAAAGACCCCGGTGCCCGTCGTATTGGGAGCGGGCGTGAAGGTGAACCTCCCGTTGAGGGCGAGCGCCGGCTGCACCGAAAACAGGCTGGCGGCGTTTCCGATCGGCGTGAGACTGTAATTGGTGATGGACTGCGACCCTTCATTGCTCGGCCCCGGGACCGGACCCACCAGCAGGCTGAAGTCAGTGAACGGCCCGGAATCTTCCAGCACGGTGAAAGCAACCCGGGCCAGCGAGAAGAACGGCGCGTCGTTCACCGGCGTCACCGTGATGGTGAAGGTGTTCGTGGCCTGGTCCACGCCGCCGTCGCCGGTGCCGCCGCTGTCCTGCGTGATCACCGTCACCGTGGCCGTGCCGTTCTTATCCGCCGCCGGCCGGAAGGTCAGCACACCGCTGCTGCTGATGGCCGGCTGGGTGCTGAAAAGCGCGGTGTTGTTGTTAGACAACGTGTAACCGAGCAGCGTCTGACCGGACTCGTCCGCCGGACCGGGTGAGAAACTGGCGAAGCCCGCCCCGCCGACGAAGTTGCCGCTGTCCTCGAGCACCACGACCGTGTTGGTCGCGAACGTCACCGTCGGCGCGTCATTCACCGGCGTAAGGGTGATGGTGAAAGTGTTGGTTGTCTGGTTCACGCCGCCATCGGTCGTGCCGCCGTTGTCCTGGGCGATGACCGTCACCGTCGCCGAACCGTTCTTGCTGGCCGCCGGGGTGAATGTCAGCGTGCCGTTCAGCGCGATGGCCGGCTGCACGGAGAACAGCGCCGTGGCATTGTTGGCCACCGTGTAGTTCGTGATGCTCTGCCCGGCCTCGTCCGTCCCGCCCAGGGTCGCGGCCGCGAAACCTGCCACCGTCTGCGCACCGGCGTCTTCCAGCACCACGACCGTGTTGGTCGCGAACGTCACGGTCGGCGCATCGTTCACCGGGGTGACCGTGATCGTGAAGGTGTTGGTCGTCTTGTCCACGCCGCCGCTGGCCGTGCCGCCGTCGTCCTGGGCGATCACGGTCACGGTGCTCGAGCCGGTCGCATTGGCCGCGGTCGTGAAGATCAGCTTGCCACTGAAGTCCACGGTCGGCTGCACCGAGAAGAGACTGCTGGTTCCGGCCGTCACCGTGTAATTGGTGATGGTCTGGGGGGCCTCATCGGCCGGGCCGGTGACCGCCCCGACAAACAGCGGCAACGTCTGCAGCCCGGCATCCTCCAGCACGACCACGACATTGGTCGCGAAGGTCAAAGAAGGCGCGTCATTCACCGGCGTAAGCGTGATGGTGAAAGTGTTGGTCGTCTGGTTCACGCCGCCATCGGTCGTCCCGCCATTGTCCTGGGCAATGACCGTCACCGTCGCCGAGCCGTTCTTGTTGGCCGCCGGGGTGAAGGTCAGCGTGCCGTTCAGCGCGATGGCCGGCTGCACGGAGAACAACGCCGTGGCATTGTTGGCCAGCGTGTAGCTCGTGATGCTCTGTCCGGCTTCGTCCGCCCCGCCCAGCGTCGCGGCCGCGAAACCCGCCACCGTCTGCGCGCCGGCATCTTCCAGCGCCACGACGGTATTGGTCATGAACGTCACGGACGGCGGGTCATTCACCGGCGTGACCGTGATCGTGAAGGTGTTGGTCGTCTTGTCCACGCCGCCGTTCGCCGTGCCGCCGTTGTCCTGCGCGATCACGGTGACCAGCGTGGTGCCAACCTGATTGGCCGCGAGGGTCAGGCTGAGCGTGCCGTTGACTTGAATCGCCGGCTGGACGGTGAACAGCCCCGGGTTGTCCACCGAGACGGCTACATTGATGGTGCTCTGGTTCGTCTCCTGCGGGCTGGCCTGCATGAACCCCGGCAGTGACAGCACCGGCAGATCCTCCAGCAGCACGAGATTGTTGGAAGGGAAGCGAATGTTCGGCGCCTGGTTGGGCACCGTGACGCTCAGGCCGGCGAGATTGTTGGCCGTGTCGGAATCTCCCACCGCACTGCTGACCCCGGCGGCGAACGTCAGGCTGCCGCTGCCCGTGGGCGTGAACATGCCCGCCAGGGTCGCGAACGCTCCCGGAGCCAGGGTGCCCACCGTCCAGGTGCCGCCCGCGTTGACTGAACCCTGTGATGCATTAAAGCCAGCCGCGGCGACAGGCCCCGAAGTCCCGTTGGTGACAATCACGCCCGTCGCGGGCACCGACCCGCGGTTGGTGACGGCGTAAGTCAGGAGGAAGTTGGTCCCAAAGAAGGTGGTCGTCGACCCGGTCAGGCTCAGGGCCAGATCGGTCGTGGGAATGTCAAACTGGAGGTGGTCCAGTTCAAACCCCGGCGACGCATAATACACCCGCAGCGCCGAGATGCCGCCCGCGAACTCCACGCCGAGGAAGCGGTCCTCCGCCGTCTCGCCGAAGAAGGAGTGGTCGCCAATCTCGGCCGGGCCGACGACGCCGAGCGAAACGCCGTTGGTGTCAAACGCCTCGATGCCCGCGCCTTCGTGATCGCCGTCCGTGAGCACGATGCCGACCTTCGTGGGCAGCCGCCCGAGGATCGCCGCATTGAACGAGAACGTCACCGCATTGGTGCCCGTCACGAAAAACGAATGCCCGCCGATGCCGCTGCCATCCACCGCTCCGTCGTCGGCATCCACAGAGTCGGTGATGCCCGAAGGGGCGAACACGGAGCCTGACGAAGCCGTGACCCCCGCAATGTTGAACGTGCCGCTCTCAAAGGTCTCCAAGGTGACCGTGCCCGCAAGGATGCCCGCGAAGAAGGGGCTGTTCGTGCGGCTGAGATACGCAATGTCAGTTGGCAGATAGAACAGCGCGCCCGACGCGGTCTGGTTGGCCGTGACGGTCGAGAGCACGGCGTTGTTGTTTAGGTTCGAGTCGAGCTGGTCGCGGCGGATGATCGAGGCGATCAAGTTGCCCTCCCCCAGCCGGGTGGCCACCAAGGTGAGGGTGGCGGTCGCCCGGCCGTTGGCGGGAAGGTCGCCCACGAGCCAGGTGTTGCTGCCGACGATTCCTTGGGAGGCCGTGCCGGAGACGAACTGGAGAAACTCCGGGGCGGTGTTGCCGATCAGCAATCCGGTCGCCGGGGTGGCGCTGTGGTTGGTCACCGTGATCGTCAGCGTGAAGCTGCCGCCCACTGTCCGGGGTGTGACGCTGGAGATGCTCACGCCCACGTCGGCCACACCGAAGCTCGGCGCGCCCAGAGTGGTCGCGGCGGCGAACACATCGCTCACCTTGTTGGTGTCCCGGTTGTCCAGGTTGTCCGCCTCGCTGGTGAAGAGGATCGTCGAGCCGTCGGCGCTGATGACCGGCTGGTAGCTGTGGCCGTTCGCGGAGAAGCCGCCAAGGTTCACGCGGGAGATGATCTTGGTGCTGTTGGTCGTCAGGTCACGCAGGAAGACGTCCGTCTTGTTGTTCGTGTCGGCCGCGCCGAGGTTCGCCGCCTCGCTGAAGAAAGCGATGTAGCGCAGGTCCGCGCTCATGCTGTAGGCACCGATGCCGGAGGCCGCGTTGCCCGACCCGAGGCCGAACCGGTTGGTGCTGATGAGCGTGGTCGTGTTGCCGATGTGATCGCGGAGGAAGACATCCTGCTTGCCGTTCGAATCATTCGCCACCAGGTCCTGCGCGGAGCTGACGAAGAGCACCTTGGTCCCGTCCGCGCTCAGGAATGGCGTGTAGGACGCTGGCAGGATCGTGGGGATGCCGGTGTTGCCGCCGGAGGCGGTGCCGCTGCCGTTCACGCTCACGAGCTTGGTCACGCCCAACTGCATGTCGCGCACGAAGACATCCGGGAAATCGTTGGTGTCCGTGATCGTCACGAGGTTGGTCGCCTGGCTGGCGAAGGCAATGTAGCGGCCGTCCGCGCTGATGACGGGATCAAAGGAGAGCCGGTTGCCGGCGGCTGTGCCGGCGGCGTTCACGCTCACGAGCTTCGTCTCCCGCGTCTGAAGGTCGTGGACAAAGGCGTCGTTCAGGTTATTGAAGTCGTTGGTGACCAGGTCCCCGGCACGGCTGAGAAAGGCGACATAGCGTCCGTTCGCGCTCAGCACCGGCACGCCGCAGGAGCCGTTGCCGCTGAAGCCGTTGGGGTTGATGCTGGCGAGATAGGTCACGCCCTGGTTCAAGTCCCGGGCGAAGGCATCCACTGTCCCGTTCGTGTCATTCGCCACCAGGTTCGCCGCCGTGCTGGCGAACGACACCACGCGACCGTTGGCCGAGAGCTGCGGCGAGAACGAGTCCCCTGCCCCGCTGATCCCGCCGGGCGTGCGGCTCACGAGCGTCACGCTGTTGTCAGCCGAGTCCCAGATGAAGACGTCGTAGTTCGTGTTGCTGTCATTCGCCACGAGATCGCTGGCACGGCTGTGGAAGGCGACGTAGCGACCGTCCGGCGACAGCACCGGCGCGTCCGAGTCGCGGTTGCCGGCGAAGCCCGCCGGCGTGCGGCTCACAAGGCGCGTGGTTCCGGCCAGACGGTCCCGCCAGAACACGTCGCGTGTGCCGTTGTTGTCGTTGGACACGAGATTGCCGGCGTCGCTCACGAAGGCGACGTATTGGCCATTGCTGCTGACGACCGGGTTCAGCGATGCCCCGCTGCCGCTGGCCGTGCCCGCGAGATGGATGCTCAGGAGTTCAAAATCCCGCACCGACGCCGAGGCGGAGACGGTGAGCGCAAACGAAGCGGCGGTCTGCAGGCCGCCATCGTCCGTGAAGAAGATCAGCACGGCGTAGGAACTGCCGATGTCCGCCGGGGCTGGCGTCCAGGAGAAGGTCACGCTGCTCGGGGAAGCGTTGGTGGTTCCATCGGCGGGAGTGATGGTCGCGCCCGGCGGCAGGCCCTGGTGGTTGACCCGCAGCGGGCGGCCGTTGGGATCCGTGCCGACGAATGAGGCCGTGAACAGCCGGTTCGGCGCGATGACGATGGAGCCGTTGGTGCCGGTGACGGTGGGCGGCTGGTTCGTGAGCGAGCCGGCGAGTTCAATGATGAAGTCCAGCGGCACCAGCCCGTTGGTGCCCGTGGTGTTCCCGGCCCGCCGTTCCTCGATGATGACCTGCAGCGCAAACTTTTGTCCGCTGAGGCCGCCCACGGTGTTCCAGTTCAGCACGCCGCCCGCCGAGACGCTGATCAGATTGCCCCCGACCGATGGGAGGGTGAAAATGGAGGATTCAGCACTGGTGGCCAGCCGCACCGTGAAGGCATCGCCGTCCGGGTCCACGATGGGCAGCGCGATGGAGTTGTTCGTGCCCGCCTGCATCTGGAGGATGACCGGAGCCGTGGTGACCGGAGAGCCGGTGTTGGTGGGATCGCGCAAGTCCACGATTAGGGTCAACGTCTCGCTGTCGTCCGCCGCGTTCACCAGAGAGCCGATACGGCAGCAGGACGAGCCCCGCACCTGGAAAACGCCGTTCGACGGATAAGTGTGCGTGGTGGTGTAGCGCCAGACTTCGTATTGCTCGCCGACCGTGTCCGCGAGCGTGGCAATCCGGGTCGCGGTGGAAGTCGTGAAGGTGCCGGAGCCGTCGCCGAAGTTGTAGAAAATCTCACCAATGCCGCCGGACTGAATCCGCCAGGCTTCCGTGACCGTGATCTCCACGGCCAGCGCATTCGCGCCGGGCGCGCGTTTCCAGGAGAGGTTCGCAAAGCGGAAGTGCGAGGCGGAGGCATTGGGTGCCAGCGCGCCCAGCATCACGGCAAGCGCAAAGACAAAAGGACTGATGAGGCGTTTCATGTCAGCGGAAATCTATGGCGGCAATTGCTCCACGGAAGGCAGCTTGCCTCTGCGTCCCGTTTGTCAGCGTCATGCCAACCGAATAATCGTCGGAACAATGCCGGTTTCCTCCTTTCAAGCAAGCAAGGAATCCCGCCTCTGGGACCCTCCGCAACCCGCTCAACCGGCCCCCACGCCCTTGTGGCTGAGCGGGTTGCCAGCATCCGAACCTCACTCTTCCGGGTCCGGCCGAAGCACCCGGGGCAGCACGCGCACAGCCCACAGCAACAGCCCCGCCAGCCAGCACAGCGCACCGTATAGATAGTGCGATGCCAGGGTGGTCGGAACCATGTCCCCCGTCACCCGATTCACGAGGCCGGTCAGCATCAGAACGGCGGCCATGGTCAACGGTCCGTGGAATCGCTCAAGCTGCGCCCGTTCACCGCTATGGCCGAAAACCACGCGTGTAGCCACCCCAAGAGCAATGAGAGCGAACCCGCCTAGCAACTCCACATGCCCCAAGGCCACCCGCCACCCGGGTAGCCAGCCGGAGGCGAGCACTCCCAGCGGCAGGCACGCCAAGCCGACAAGCAGATACCATTGCACGCCATGCCAAGACCAGCGGAGGCGCTCCAACGGCAGTTCCCGCCAGAGGTAGCCCGCGATCAGTGCCGCGCGCACCGTGACCGCCACCCGCGGCCAGCCAGCAGCCTCCAGGCCATAGGATACCATCAGGAACAACCCTACCCCTCCGGCAAGCCGGAACGCAGTTCGCCACTCGGGCGTCTCGGTTGCGGAGTCCGGCAATGGTGTTCGCGCGCCCAGCCCGAGAAAGCGCGGCAGCAGAAATCCACCTGCCCCGAGCACGCACATCAGAACGAAACCGTGGTAGCTCAACAGCTTGGCCAGCAGTTCCAACTCCGGCCCCAACTGCCAATGCCTCGTCGCCAGATGGAGGACGGTTCCTGCCAGGCCACACGCGAAGGCCAAACCCACGAGCACAAAGCTCGGCGGCGGAAGGTCACGTTTCATGTGGCAGCGTCGCTTGAGCAGCGCGAGCCAGAGCAACAGTTGCGCGGCAAACAACGCATCGCCCAGACTCGTCGCTCCGAGGAGGTGCGCCGTCAGGCAGGCCAGGAAAAGTGCGAACCGCGGGAAGACTTCCTTCGCGGCGAGGGCCGGGACTTCCAGCAGACGCGGCAGGGAGGTGCCGAGGAAACCAAAAATGAAGCCGCTGAAGAACCCCTGCACCATCAGGCGCGCGTGGGCCATGCCCGGATACTCCGCCGTCCAGCCGAGCATCAAGGGCACCCACAACGACACCCCGACCAGACCGGCCAACGTCGCGGCTGGAAAGAACAGACGGAACGGCTCACGGTGAAAATCCGCGAGGGCGAGCGGGCGAGGGGCGGCGGGCATCGTCGGCCATCACGCTGCCGTGTCGGACCGGGACAACGCAAGGGCGCAGTGATGAATCTGCGGCGGGTAGGGCGGCCTGTCCTCAGCCGCCGTCGAGCATTTGGATGCGGCTGGACTTCGGCGGCGCGGTGAGGACACCGCGCCCTACCAAGCAGCAACGCGAATGACGTAACAGCGGACAGGAGTGTCCGCTGCACGGCTCAGTGCCGGAAGTGCCGGGCTCCAGTGAAGACCATCGCGACGCCACGTTCGTTCGCGGCGGCGATGACTTCGGGATCACGCATCGAACCGCCAGGCTGAATCGCGGCAGTCGCGCCTGCCTCCGCGGCGGCAATGAGACCGTCGGCGAACGGGAAGAACGCATCGCTGCACACCACGCTGCCGGCGAGGGCGAGCTTGGCTTCGCCAGCTTTCCACACGGCGATGCGGCTGCTGTCCACGCGGCTCATCTGCCCCGCGCCCACGCCGAGAGTGCGGTCGGCCGCGCTGTAGAGGATGGCGTTGCTCTTGAGGTGCTTTACCACGCGCCAGCCAAAGAGCATGGCCTTCAATTCGGCCTCGCTCGGCGCACGTTGCGTCACCACCTTGAGATCGGCCGCGGTCGTGATCTTCAGGTCGCGCTGCTGGAGCAGATAGGACTCGGCCCCAACGCTGCGCACATCCCACGGCGCGGCGGTCGCGGGGTTCTTGAGAATCTGGAGCAGGCGCAGGTTCTTCTTCTTGGTCAGCACGGCGAGCGCCTCGTCGGTGAAGGACGGGGCGACGATCACTTCACTGAAAATCTCCGCGATGGCCTCGGCGCACGGGCCGTCGAGCGGCTCATTTACGGCGATGATGCCGCCGAACGGCGCCTGCTTGTCCGTGGCGAACGCCTTGTCCCACGCCTCACGCAGCGTCACGCCCTGGCCCACGCCGCAGGGGTTGGTGTGCTTGAGGATCGCGAGCGTCGGCGCATCGCCGGTGAACTCCGCGATGAGCGCGGTGGCGGCGGTGAGGTCGAGAATGTTGTTGTAGGAAAGCTCCTTGCCGTGAAGCTGCTTGAAGTAGTCGGCGAACTTCCCGTAGAGCGCCGCCTGCTGGTGCGGATTCTCCCCGTAGCGCAGGGGCTGTGCGAGCGGGGCGGAGATGGCAAGGCCCGTCGGCAGTGCGGCACCGCCGGAGAATTCCTTCGTGAGGTGCGCGGCGATCGCGGCGTCATAGGCGGCGGTGCGGGCGAAGACCTTGGCAGCCAGTTTGCGGCGCAACTCCAGCGTGGTCTCGCCCGTGGTCTTCACCAGCGTGGCGACTTCCTCGTAGTCCTTGGGGTCCACGATGACGGTGACGTGGTCGTGGTTCTTGGCCGCACTGCGCAGCATGGAGGGGCCGCCGATGTCTATGTTCTCGATGGCGTCGTGCAGGGCGACGTTGGGCTTTGCGACCGTGGCCTCGAACGGGTAGAGGTTCACCACCACGAGATCGATTGGCGGGATGCCGTGCTGTTTCACCGCCCATTCGTGTTCGGCATTGCCGCGGATGTAGAGCAGGCCACCGTGGACCTTCGGGTGCAGCGTCTTCACGCGGCCATCGAGCATCTCGGGGAAGCCGGTGTGCTCGGAAATGTCCTTCACGAGCAGGCCCACATCCCGCAGGGCTTTGGCCGTGCCGCCGGTGGAGATGAGTTCCACCCCGGCGGCGGCGAGGGTTTGGGCGAAGGGGACGAGACCGGCCTTGTCGGAGACGGAGAGAAGCGCGCGTTGAATCTTTGCCATAAACAGGCGGCGAAAATCCCTGTATGCAAGCGGCGCGTCAATCGCGCAGTTGCCCACTCGTGAAATCGGGCAAGCGAGGACGCTTGCGGCACGGCCGGCCGGAGGCCGGCGCTACCGTAGCGCCCGCGTCTCGCGGGCCGTGCCGCCGGCGTCCTCGCCGGCCCCTACGCGCCGGTCAACACCTCCGCCAACTTCGCCAACTGCGCGCGTGTGTGCTCGCTGCTGATCACGAACCGGAAGTAGCCGCCTTCCGGCCCGCCCGGATAGCGGATGAACGGCGGATGGATTCCTGCATGCACCAGCCGCTGCTTGAGCTGCTCCGCTGCTTTCGCCGACGCGGGGATCACCGGCACGATGGGGCCGGGGGCGTCGGGCAAGGCCATGCCTCCGGCACGCAATTGATCCTTCAGCCACGTCGCATTCGCGTGGAGCCGCGTTTGCAGTTTGGGGTTCGCACGGAAGAGGCGCAGTGACTCCAGCGCGCCCGCTGCGAGCGGCAACGGCACGGGTGTCGCCCCAGTGAAGCACCGGCTCTTGGTCAGGATCGCCTCCGCCACCGCGCGCGTGCCGATGATGGCACCACCGAACGCGCCGAAGGCCTTGCTCAACGTCACGGTCTGGATCACCCGCGCGTCCCGCACGCCGCAGTGAGCGGGCGTCCCCTGCCCCGCTGTGCCCAGCACGCCTGCCCCGTGCGCATCGTCCACCAGCAGCGCACCCTTGACCGGCAACACCGCGAGATACTCCGCCAGCGGCGCGACCGAGCCGTCGTGGGAAAACATTCCGTCGGTGAAGACAATGGGGCGTGCGCCGTGGGCCAGGCCGCTCATCTGCCGCCGGAAATCCACCACGTCGAGATGCGCGAAGGAAATCACCTTCGCGCCCAGCAGCACCGCCGCATCGGCCACGCTCATGTGTGAACGGGCATCCATCAGCACATGCGTGAACTCGCCCTTGAACGCCTGCGCCACGGCGAGGTTAGTCGTGTAGCCGTTGTCCACCAGCACCGCCTGCTCCGTGCCGAAGAACCGCGCCAGTTCGCCTTCGAGTTCCTCGTAGAGAGCGTGGTTCCCCGTGGTCTTGCGCGACGAGGCCACGTTCAGGCCGAAGGCCTTCAACCCCCGCCGCACCGCCGTAAGCACGCGCGGATGACTGGCCAGACGGTAATAATCACACCCCGCGAAATAGACCAGCCGCCGCCCGCGCCAGCGGACGAATACCCGATCAACCTGTTGCAACGGCTCGGCGAGTTGGTTCATGGCCGGGGCGGTTGTAGCGCAGAGGGGAATGGGTGTCCAACGTGCGCATGCACAACGACCAGGGGCAAGCACCTCTGCGTCCGAGGTGCGATCTCCACCGGTAAAGCAGCCCTGCTCGTTATATCTGCGGGTCAGGCCGGACGCTTGGAGGTTTGGGTTAGAATGTAAATCCCAGACCCAATGGCAGCGAACAATAGCAGCATCCCGAGCAGACCGCAGACCATCACGCTCAGAAAAGTCTTCAGGAATATCGTCTCGTCCAGGTAGAACGCACGCTTCTCGGCTAGCCCACTGACTACTACCTGATACTCGCCGGGCATGCTGAAGGTAAGCTGTCCAACAGAAATCCGACGTGTGCCGCCTGATTCCATGGTGCTCACTCCGCCTCTGCGCAACGGCACGAGCGTGCCTTCCGGCACTCTGAGAACTTTGACGGTCGTGCCTGACGGAAGGTCATCCGGGAAGGTCATAAACTGCCCATCAATCAGCGTCTTGGTCTCATGCCAGAGCGTGTAGTCGCCCAAGTTTGTGATGGTGACTGAGGTTTCACCAGGTGCGAGGAATGATTTGCCAGTTTCGCTGAACGAGCTGACGAGGAAACCGAAGGCCACAATGTTGAGCACAATGGCCAGGGCACCCAAGAGAATGGGCCATTTGAAACGTGCGAGTTTATCCATGAGCAACACGATTAGGCCGACACAGACTTTTGTGGCCCATCAGGCAGGCCGCCGCAACCGTTATCCACGGGCAGGTTACCGCCTTGCTTTTGATTTTCCGGCAGACGGAAAGGGGCGGCTTCTCGCCGAGACTGCCTTGCTGGAACTCCAAGGGAGAAAAGGAAAGGAAATCGATCTGTCTTGCGCACGAAGTTCCGGCGGGACGCCGGAAACGACCCGCAAGTCGCGGGTGTCACCCGACGACTACTTCGTCTCCGGCGGGAGGAGGACGGCCTTATTCTTGATGAGGAACTGGGTCAGCTCGCCCTTGTTGGCGAGGGACACTGAAGCGCGGGGCGAGGCACCGCGGTAATGCTTGTAGTGGACCAGCGTCTTGCCGATCAGGCCGATGCGGAGATTGGATTCCGCCATGGCCCAGATCTGACCGGTTTCAAAGGCGATAGCGGGCGGCTGAATCTTTTGCTGGATTGGCATCGGACCGCCAAGGTATCAGCCCGCAGCCAGCAACCAAAGCCTATTCTGAACAAATCTCACCGGGCGGGATTGGCGTGGCATCGCTCCTGCCAAGCGGTGCCCATGACCATAGGCATCAGCCTGCGTATGGAGCGCCGGTCTCCGGCCCGGCGGTTTGGCAGACAGCAGGTCAACGCCGGGTCGGAGACCGGCGCTCCGCTTCCCGAGCACCTTGCCATCACGTCGCCTTCAGCAGTTCGCGGGCTTCGGCCATGCCCGGGGCTGGGCGGCCATACTCGCTGGCCGTCACGCGCGCCAGGGCCACGAGCTGCCGCCAGCGGAAGGCCTCGCGCGTCGCGGCGAACTCCTCGCTGGCCGTGCGATAATACTTCTCCGCGTGCAGCGCGCCGTCCTCGCTCACCGCGTAGCGCAGCATCAGCTCAAACACGGGACGAGAGGCGTGACCAAGCTCCCCGTAGCGGTGGACAATGGCCGCAGCATGCGCCTGAAGGTTGCCGCGGATGGCCTCTTCCGCCTCGCGCAGCAGCACGGCAGGGTCGGTGGACTTGGTGCGGTCGAGATGCCACTTCACGGGCAGCGCCTCCCACTTCAGGAAGTCACCGCCGCGCTCAATGCGGTCGTGCGCGACCTGATGCGCGCCGAGGATGAGGCAGGCGAAGGTGTTCCGGGTGTTGCTGACGCGCGCCATGTTCCGCCAGGCGTTCGCGCTGTCGCAGGCATGGACGCCAATGCTGTCTCCGTGGACGCTGCCGACCGGTTTCCCGGCGACTTCCTGCTGCGGCGGGCGGCCGTGGTCCCGAAGAATGAGCTGGTTCGCCGCGAGAGAAATGGCTTCACCAATGGCAGCCGGCGCGAAGCCCTCGGCCAGCGCGGCGGCAACCGCCTCGGCGGCCTGCGCGGGCGTGGACTTGAAGACCGTCTGGCTGAGCTGGTCCACCCATTTGTCCTCGGCGGTGCGGGTGCCGGGCTTCTGGTCGAGGAGCTTGTGCTGATCGAGCAGCCTGGCGAGCAGCGTGGTCGGGCCGTCCCAATTGGCGTTGCGCCAGGACTCGGCCCGCACGCAGTAATGGATAGACTGTCGGAGCATCGTGTGCGCGTGCTCGCGGCCGATGATGTCGAGCAAGTCCCACGCGCGGTAGGGCATCACCACGCGATGGACCTCGGACTGCTCCTGCACGGCGAGCAGGACGCTGTTGAAGGCGTCCTCCGGCGAGCGTTGCGCCAGCGCGGCGAGGGTCTGCTCCGCCCGCGCGGTGTCCTTCTTGCGCACCGCGTCACGGATGGCTTCGCCGCCGGACTGCGACTCGCTCACCGCGCCGGGCTTGACGCGGTGCAGCACTTCCTTCGCGGGTCCGCCGAACTCCTGGATGCGGTTGGTGTTCCGGTAAAGCACCTTAAAAACCGGCAGCGCCTGCCGCGCTCCGGACAGCTCGCGGGACATGTGCCATGCCGGCGAGAGCGCCATCATGGTGTGGAAACCGATGTAGTCCTCGCCGCCAAACGTGCGCGCATTGGCGAGCGCGCCGGCGGCGGTGAGCTGGCGGAGGTCCGTGCCGGACTGGAGCTTCGCGGCGAGCGCGGGAAGCAGCTTGTTCGCGGGCGTCTCCTGCATCAGGCGCACGAGGGGCTCAAGCGAGCCGAATTCGAGCTTGTCCGAGGCTTCACCGGCAAGCGCGGGGGCGATCCCGAGTTCGGAGGCGAGACTGATTCCGACGGAAGCGGCGACCGTGGCGCGGCTGACATCGGCGAGGAATTCACGGCGGGAGGAGGCAGTGTTCATGGGACTCAGTGGAGCAAGGCTTCTGGGACGATTAGAGGCGGATACGCCTGTTGGCGAAGCGCGTCAAGCACTTGCTCAACCCCTGGACCGGGGCGGGCGCATCTTGACACTGCCCCCGCACGACGGCGGCGCGCGGCCCTCTGGGCCGCAGTGGCTGGCAGCAGGGAAAGGCTTGGGAAGCTCCGCAGCCCGTTCTACAGGGTTGCCGCTGCGGCCCGGAGTGCCGCGCTCCGGGGGCAGTGTGCGGATGCGCCCGACCGGGGCCTGCCCCGCATACAATGCCACGCCAAGACTTCCCCTTGACGCCCCGCTCCTTCGACGGCATAGGTCACGCGCCATGTCTGCGCCCAACGACAAATCACCCGCCCCGCCCCGCCGGCCCGCGCTCGAATCGCTCAACAGCCTGATCTTCCTGAGCCGCTGGCTGCAGGCCCCGCTCTACCTCGGCCTCATCGTCGCGCAGGGCGTGTATGTGTATCACTTCATGATGGAACTGTGGCACCTGGTGCTACGGACCACCTCGATCCAGGAGACCGAGATCATGCTGGTGGTGTTGGGGCTGATTGATGTGGTGATGATCGCCAACTTGCTGGTCATGGTGATCGTGGGCGGCTACGAGACCTTCGTCTCGCGGCTGAATCTCCAGGATCACCCGGACCAGCCCGAGTGGCTCTCGCATGTCAACGCGGGCATCCTCAAGGTGAAGCTGGCCATGGCGCTCATCGGCATCTCCTCCATCCACCTGCTCAAGACCTTCATCAACGCGGAGAAGCTGACAGACAAGGTCATCCTGTGGCAGGTGCTCATCCACATCACCTTCGTCGTCTCGGCGCTGATCCTGGCGTGGATTGACCGGCTCATCGCCGCGCCCAAGGCGGAGCATAAGGTGGAAGGCGCGTAGCGGCTGGCCGGGCCGGCGGGGACGCCGGCGACACGGCAAGCCGGAGGCTTGCGCTACGGAGCAAATCCATGTGCATCCGTGTGCATCCGTGGTTTAATCCACCGCGTGAGCATCGCGCTCGAACAGCACCAGATTGAGATCGAGGCCAACCTGCGGGCCTGGCAGGGGAAGCCGTTGCTGCGGGAGATCTACGCGGGCTTCTACGAACGCATTCTGGCGCAGATGGACACGTCGCTGCCGGGACGCATCGTCGAGATCGGCTCGGGCGTGGGGAACCTCAAGTCCCGCCTGCCGCAAGCCATCAGCACCGACCTCTTCCCGAATCCCTGGCTCGACGTCGTGTGTGATGGCTACGAGCTGCCATTCGCGGACGGGAGCTTGTCGCACCTGATCCTCTTCGACGTGTTCCATCACCTGCGCGCGCCGGGGGCGTTCTTCCGCGAGGCCCGGCGGGTGCTGCATCCCCAGGGGCGGGTCATCGTCTTCGATCCCTTCATCAGCCTGGCGAGCTGGCCGGTGTATGGCTTGCTGCATCACGAGCCGGTGGCGATCAACGCGCCGATCAACTACGCCACGGAACTGCCGCGTCCGCGCGACTACTATGCGGCGCAAGGCAATGCGACGCGTATGTTCTTCCGCTGCGAAAAGCCCGGCTGGCCGGAGGGCTGGAACGTGTTCCATCGCGAGGCGTTCTCAGCGTTCCACTACGTGTTGTGCGGCGGCTTCAGCAAGCCGGCGATGTATCCGGCGGGGATGCTTGGCGCGCTGCGGAAACTGGATGGCGTGCTCTCGGCGTGCCCGAGGATCTTTGGGGCAAGGTGCCTGGTGGGGCTGACGCCCGCGAACGAGTGAGTTTAAGAAGCGAGGTTTCGGCTAGTCGCAGCCGTTCTCCCTCACCCCTGCCCTCTCCCGCTGGGAGAGGGGGAAATCTTTGGCAGCAACGTGTCCATATGCAGCCCCTTGCCAACCGAAACGGACTGCGTCGCTCCCTCTCCCAGCGGGAGAGGGCCGGGGTGAGGGAGAGCGGCCGCCAATTCACTGGTGAGGCGCAGAATGTGCCATGACACGGTCCCACGCCCTCACCTTCAGTTCACCAAACCTCCACCGGCCCTTTAGGCACAGGCAGGCTCTGGCGCTGGGCGGAGGCGGGATCCTGCATGAAGCTCGCGACCATCGGCGGCAGGGCGTAGCGCGGCAGCAGATGCCCATCGCCGTCGCAGAACTGCTGCCGCCAGCGGAGGTAGCGCTCCAGCACGTCGTGGAACTCCGCCCGGGTGCTGATGCTCACGACCTTCTTGTTGAACTCGTTCACTGGACCGAAGCGCTTGGCATACCACGGTGCAACCTTGCGGAACATCCGGCAGCCATGCTCCTCGCCAAACACCTCGACCATCAGGTCCAGATGCCGGCACATCACGCGGATGCGTTCCTCGAAGCGCGGCTCCGGCAGCAGTTCGCCGGTCGCGAGCAGATGGCGCGTCTGCTGGAAGATCCACGGGTTGTAGAATGCGCCACGCCCCACGCTCACGCCGGCACAGCCCGTGTCGTTGAACATCATGCGTGCGGCCTCCGGCGTGGTCACGTCACCGTTGCCGATCACCGGAATGCGCTTCACCGCCGCGACCACCTTGCGGATGCCCGCGAGATTCACTGTGCCGGTGAAACCCTGCTCACGCGTGCGGCCGTGCACGAAGATCGCCGCCACGCCCGCGTCTTCCAGTGCCCGCGCCAGGTCCGGCGCAGTGATGTTGTCGTCGTCCCAGCCCAGACGCATCTTGGCGGTCACGGGGATTTTCACGGCGTCCACCATGCCCTTCACGAGGGCGGCGGTCTTCTCGTGCTCGGTCATCATCGCGGAACCGCCGCCCACGCGGCACACCTTGCGCACGGGGCAGCCCATGTTGATGTCCACGCTGGCAATGCCGCGCCGCTCCAGGTCCACCGCCGCGTCGCGCATCTCCTCGGGCACGGAGCCGAAGAGCTGCACGGCCAGTGGGTTGTCACGTTCGTTCGTCTCGATGAGCTTGAGCGCCTTGCGGTTTTCCTCCAGCAGCGAGCGGGCGTTGACGAGGTCCGTCGTGCACAGGTCCACGCCCCCCACCGCGCGGATCACGAGCCGAAACGGCAGGTTCGTGTAACCCGCCAGCGGCGAGAGGAACAAGTTGGACTGAAGCTCGAGCGGACCAAGCCGGAACATGACGCGAGCATCACGCGCCGGACAACGAGAGGCAAGATGGCAAAGCTCCAATCGCCAAATCCCAAGCCCCAAAGAAGCTCCAAGTCTCAAGCTTCAAACGACCGCCGATGCCCTCGGCTTGGAGTTTGGCCATTGGGATTTCCTTGGAATTTTGGATTTGGATTTTGGAGCTTCTCATCCATACCACTTCCGCAACTCCTCCAACGGCACGCCCCGGTAATACCCAAACGTCACCCGCCACATCAGCGCGTAGGTGCGCAGCACGCCGAGTTTGCGGAACTTGCGCGCTGACGTGATGACCGTCGCGTCCGCCAGCGCCAGCCGGCCCAGTGGACGCAATCGCTGGCACAGCTCGAACTCCTCCATCAGCGGCGCGTCCGGCACGCCGCCGATCTGCTCCAGGGTTTCTCGTCGGAGGAAGATGCCCTGATCCGCCATCACCCGCCGCGCGACGAGCAGCCGCCACCAGCACTTGAAGCGCGAACCGCGCACGAGCCAGTTGGGCGGGTCGCGGAAGACCTTGTAGCAGGCCCCGGCCACCACACCCGGCTGCGTCAGGCAGGCTAGCATCGCTGCGCCTGCGTGCGGAGGAACCCAGGTATCTGCGTGCAGGAACAAGATGACTTCGCCGGTCGCGCGTTCGGCCCCCGTGCGCTGTTGGCGTCCACGTCCGGGTGGGGAACTGAAAGTGAGGCAGCCGGCTGCGGCCGCGTGTCGCAGCGTCTCGTCCGTGCTGCCGCCGTCGGCGATGATGATCTCGCGCACCTCAGGCACCAGGCGCAGCCGACGCAAGGTCTCCGGCAGTTCCACTGCTTCGTTGAGCGTAGGAATGACGACGGAGATGCATGCGCCACTGAGAGACACGGGCGGAATGTAGGGCCGAACGTGCCAGAGTGAAGCCGGGAGATGATCGCAGTTCGGCTGGGACGGGTGCATGGGACCGCCCTCGCCCATCGGGGCCGGCGAGGACGCCGGCGATACAGCCCGCAGGACGCGGGCGCTACGTAGCGCCGGCCTCCGGCCGGCCGTGCCGCAAGCGTCCTCGCTTGCCCCGCTACTTGCGCCTGCCACTGAGCTGGCGCAGCGACTCCCCGAGTTGATGCAGCTTCACCCAGGCGCTGCTGCCATCCACCTGCACGGGTGTCTCGGCATCCACGCGCCCATCGGTGATCCAGCGCAGCAGGACACTCGCGGGCACCGGACCGTAGTGCTTCCCGTCGCCGCCGATGATGCGGTAGTGGCGCGCGAGGTCCACCAGCCGCTTGAGGTTGGGGATGGCATCGGTCGGGACGGGCGGCGGCTTCGCGGCGATGGACTCTTGTGCCAGTTTGAGCTTCTCCTCGGTGGCCTTGGCGAGTTCGGCGAAGCCGGCCTCGGCACGGGCAACCACTTCGCCAATCTTCAGTTCCGCAGACTTCATCTCACCAAGCGGCAGATTTGCATTCGTGGGCGATGACACCGGATGGGCGGGTGCCTCCATGGTCATCGCAGCAACGGGCTTGGCGGTGACGGGGCGGGTGACCGAAGTCGCAGTCTCCAGCACCTGATAGCCGTTGACGAGCAGTTCGAGCCGGCCCGTCGCGATGTCGATCAACGCGCCATGCACCGGCACGCGCGGGCCGATGAGCACGCTGGCGCGGACGTGCTCGACGGCCTTGAGCACGTTCTGACGTTCGCTGGCGAAGAGGCCGAAATATTCCTGCAGGTTCTCCGGCATCCGGCTGCGCTCGACGCCCAGCGCCGCGAACTTGCCGAGCAGTTCCAGGGTGCTGGTCTTCCGCACAAGGCAGTCGGTGTGACCCAGGATGAGGATCTCTTTGCCGCCCTTCACGGCGCAGGCAAGCGCCACCGAACGCATGGTGCTGCTCATCGGACCGGTGATGATGTTGCCCGCGTTGCGCAGCCAGATGAAGTGTGACTCCGGCACGCCAAGCGCCTCGGGCACGAGCGGGTTGAGCCGTGCGTCAATGCACGTCAGCACCACGAGCGGCAGGCCTTCGGCAAACTGCTCCGGCGCGAGCAAGACCTTGGTGCCGGGGGCGAATCGCCGGTTGGCGTCGAGCATGGCATCAAGGAGTCGCATGGCGGTGAGTTTCCACGCGGAGTGAAGCGCAGGGAGCAAAGGGCTTCAACTGGAATCCGAACGGGGAAAGTGGGACGAGTTGACTCAAATTAAAAGACGACGCAGGGGACGCGCTGGGTTGGGGCAGA